>CBDCNF010000007.1:80000-130472 GCA_965219285.1 Sphingomonas sp. | reverse complement strand
GGCGCTCGACGTCATCGACTATAACGAACACGCGATCGGGCACGGCGCCGATGCGCAGGCCGCCGCCTATGTCGAGTGCCGGACGGCGGACGGACGGACGGTGTTCGGCGTGGGTCTCGACACCGATATAGCCACCGCCAGCGTCCGCGCGGTGTTGTCGGCGGCAAACAGGACCTCGTGAAGAACCGTAAAGCAGTCCCGGCGCGAGACTATATTGCCTTTCCCGCTCTCCCCGCGAGATCGACGACATATTGCCATGCAACGCGGCCGGATCGGCTGCCGCGGCGTGTCGCCCATTGCACCGCGTCCGCCGGGTCGAACGGCAGGTCGTAGCGTTCGGCATAGGCGCGGACGATCGCGAGATAGCCGTCCTGATCGACGACGTGGAAGCCGAGGCTGAGGCCGAAGCGGTCGGCGAGCGCAAGGCTGTCGTCGACCGCGTCGCGCGGGTTGATGGCGCTTTCCTGTTCGGCGATGTCACGCGGGATCAAATGGCGGCGGTTCGAGGTGACGATCAGCCGAGCGTTGGCCGGCCGGGCCTCGGCGCCGCCTTCGAGGAGCGAACGCAGGGTAAGCGCGTCTGCTGCGGCATCGAAACCGAGGTCGTCGAGGAACAGCACGAAGGCGCGGGCGACGCTCGCGATCACCGCGAACAGCGCGGGCAGGGTATCGAGGCGGTCCGCCGCGACCTCGATCAGTGCGAGGTTCGCGCCACTCGCCTGAAGGTCACCGACCGCGGCCTTGACCAGCGCCGACTTACCGCTGCCGCGTGCGCCCCAGAGCAACACGTCCTGCGCGGCATGGGTCGCCGCAAGGCGTTCGAGGTTTGCGACGAGCGCGGCCTTTTGCGCATCGACGCCGTGGAGCAACTCGAGCGGTAGCGGCACGAAGGCGCGCGCCGCCACGAGCACATCGCCGCGCCAGACGTACGCCGGGTGGGTCAACGGATCGGCAGGGTCGGGCGGTGACGGCGCGAGGCGTTCCAGCGCGGCGGCGATGCGATCGAGAGGGTCGGTCATGGCCCGGCGATACCGCGCGATTGCGGCGGGTGGAACCATGTTGAAACGCTTCCCCGGCGGAGGCCGGGGCCCAGTCGGAAAGGCGGCGGTAGCGAAACGCGAGGCGTGGTCAGCATCGTTTGCCAACTGGGCCCCGGCCTTCGCCGGGGAAGCGATTCCAGCCCAAGAGGGCTTCGCCTTAGACTAAAGCGCCTTGAGCAACGCTTGTGCCGCGTCGCGATCGACTAAAGCGGGATCGCTCAGCGCGACGGTGATCGCCACCTTTGCCTCGGCGTTTCGCTTAGCCTCGGCGAGCAGCTGCGCCAGGTGCCAGCGGACGGCTGAATTGGCAGGGGCGATCGTTGCGGCCTTGGTCACGAGTTGCAGCCCCGCGCCGACATCGCCCACCTGGTACAGCGCCCAGCCATAAGCGTCAGTCACACCCGCGTTCATCGGCGCCAAAGCATAAGCGGCGCGACCGTAGCGGCGCGCGGTCGTAGCGTCTTCGGCACCGGCATAGGCTTGCGAGAGTTGCGCCAGCAGCACCGCGTCGCGGTTGCCGATCGCGGTGCGGATGCTCTCCAGCGTGTCGATCGCGGCGTCCCAGTCGCGCGCCTGGAGTTGCAGGTTCGCGGCCAGCCGGCGCGCGACGAGGTTCTGCGGGTTCTGCGCGAGGTAGAGCGCCAGCGCCTCGGCCCCCGCGCCGGGGCGCCCGGTTCGCGCGGCGGCGTCGATCAGGCGGAGCAGCGCGGGTGTGCCGAAATCCAGGTCGGCGGCGCGGCGGTAAGCGGCGAGCGCTTCGTCGGCGCGGCCCATCGTCATCAGCGTGTCGCCGACGAGGATGTGGGCGCCGGGCGCACCGGGCGATCCCTGCGCGATGGCGCGGGCGCGGGCCAGCGCGGCGTCGGCGTCGCCCGACGCGATCAGGCCGCGGACGTATTCGACCGCGGCGGATGGGTTGGCGGGTTCCTCCGCCATCGCCGCCGCGAGAACGGGGAGTGTGTCGTCGGTGCCGTAGGGCGCAGACGCCCCGCCGGGTTGCGCGGCGCGATCGAGGAAGCGCGCGGCGGTGTCGCGGTCGCCGGTCGCCTCGAAGGCGCGGGCGATGAGGCGAAGCGTGTAGCTGTCGGCGTCGCTGCGCTGCGCGAGCGGGCGCAGCGTCGCGATCGCGTCGCGGGGCTGGCCGGCGCGGACTTGCGCGGCACCGAGGAGGCGACGTGCGGCGAGGTTGAACGGCTGGCGACCGAGGAGTTCGCGCCAGCGACCGATCGCCTGTTGCGGCTTGTCGGCGATATAGTCGAGCGCGCCGCCGAGGAGCAGTGCGCCGGGCATGCCGTCGACCGCGCCTTGCGTTTTCGACAGCATCGACCGTGCGAGATCATATTTGCCCGCGCGCGCGGCGAGCACCGCTTGCAGATACAGCGCCTGCGGGCTGCCGGGACGCGCGGCGAGCGCGCGGCGGGTCGCGTCGAGCATCTCTTCATAGCGGCCGAGATCGCCGAGCGTAGCGGCATATTCGATCAGCGCGGGATGAAAATACGCGTCGCGCTTCAGCGCCGCCTCGAACCACGGCAGCGCGGCGACGAGGCCGTAGCGGCTGCGGACGACTTCGCCGGCAAGCGTCATGCCGTCGAGATTGGCGGGATCGAGCGCGGTGGCGCGGCCGGCGGCTTCACTCGCGCCCGCGAGGTCGCCCGCCTGATAGCGGATTCGGCCGAGATCGGACCAGGCGGCGCTGTCGTTCGGATGGTCCGCGACGACAGCCTGAACGCGTTGCCCGGCGGCGGCGAAATCGCCCTGGTCGGCAAGCGCGCGGGCGCGGATGCGCGCGGCATAACCGGCGTAGCGCGGGGTCGCGCGATCGGCCTCGGTGATGGCGCGGTCGGTGTCGCCTTCGAGCCAATAAGCATGCGCGAGCAACTGGTGCGCACGCTTCGCGTCGAAGCCGTCGTTCAACGCGCGTTGCAGTTCGCCCTCCGCGGGCCCGCCGTCGCCGAGCGCGAGATAAGCGCGGGCCAGGACGGCGTGCGCCAGCGCCCAATCGGCGCGACCGGCGACCGCCGCCTGCGCGTGATTGCGCGCGGCGCTGTAATTACCCTGGCGCAGCGACGTCAGGCTGGCGGCGAGTTCGGTGTCGGGGTTCGGCGCCGATGCGCGGCGGGCGACCATGACGATCGCCGTGACGAGGCCGACGCTGACGATCGCGATCAGCGCGAACCGCAGGCCGCGCATCGAGACGCGGCTCGTAAGTTGACGAGACCAGCGTGTCCGCCTGCGCTCGCGCCGTCGGCGTCCGCGCAGCAGCGGATAGGTCGCGGGCGTATCAAGCATGAAGATCGTAGCTCTTGAGCAGATCGTAGAGCGTCGGGCGGCTGACCCCGAGCAGCTTTGCGGTGTTCGAGATATTGCCGTCGGCGCGGGCGAGCGCATGGCGGATCATCCGGCGATCCGTGTCTTCGCGCGCGGCGCGCAGGTTGATCGGCGTGTCGTCGCGCTCGGCGAGGTCGAGATCGGCGGCGGTGACCTGCTTGCCATCGGCCATGATGACCGCGCGCTTGACGCGATTTTCCAGCTCTCGGACGTTGCCCGGCCAGCCCCATGTGTCGATCGCGGCGCGCGCGTCGGCGGACAGGCCGGTGACGCCGCGCTTCATCGCGCGGGCGTGGTGCGCGACGAAGTGCCGCGCGAGCAGCCCCGCGTCGCCGGGGCGCTCGGCGAGCGAGGGGATGCGGACGACGATCTCGGCGAGGCGGTAATAAAGGTCTTCGCGGAATTCGCCGCTCGCGACCATCGCGTCGATGTCGCGGTGCGTGGCGCAGACGATGCGGGTGTCGACCGGGATGGTGCGGCGGCCGCCGATCCGCTCGATCACGCGTTCCTGCAGGAAACGCAGCAGCTTGACCTGGAGTGGCAGTGGTACATCGCCGATCTCGTCGAGGAAGAGCGTGCCGCCGTGCGCCTGTTCGATCTTGCCTTCGGTCGTCTTGACCGCTCCGGTGAAGGCGCCTTTTTCGTGGCCGAAGAGTTCGCTTTCGAGGAGCGTTTCGGGAATCGCAGCGCAATTGATCGCGACGAAGGCGCCGCGGCGGCGCGGGCTGGTGTCGTGGAGGCCGCGCGCGAGCAGTTCCTTGCCGGTGCCGCTCGCGCCGAGCAGCATCACCGAGACGTCGGCGGCGGCAACGCGTTCGATCGTGCGGGTGACCTTGAGCATCTCGGGCGCGGCGGTGATCAGGCCGCCAAGCCCCGGTCCGGAGGCACGGGTGGCGAGGCGGCGGTTCTCCGCTTCGAGCGCATAAACGTGGAACGCGCGCGCGACGATCAGCCCTAGCGCGTCGATGTCGATCGGCTTGGCGTAGAAATCCCAGGCGCCATCGGCGATCGCAGTCAAGGCGCTCTCGCGTGCGCCGTGGCCCGAGGCGACGATGACCTTGGTATCCGGGCGTAGCGCGAGGATTTCGCGTAGGGTGGCGAAACCCTCGCTGACGCCGTCGGGATCGGGCGGCAATCCGAGGTCGAGTGTGACGACTGCCGGCTCTTCGGCGCGGACCGCATCGATCGCGGTGGTGCGATCGCCCGCGACGATCACCTCATAACCATCATAGGCCCAGCGGAGTTGACGCTGAAGTCCGAGATCGTCCTCGACGATCAGGAGTTTCTTTCCTTCCACGGTCACTTCCCGACGCGTTCGTGTCGAGCGAGGCATTGTGCTCCCGCGAAGGCGGAAGCCCAGACTGTTTCCCCGCCTTCGCGGGGACACAAGGCTTCCCGCAAGACAAACGGGATTGCGTCGCCAATTTCGGTCATGCCGCCTGTTCCAGCGTATCGGCCACCGCCGCGGGAAGCGTGACGCGGAAGCGCGTGCCCTCGCCTTCGCGGCTAGCGACGGTCAGCGCGCCGTTCATCGCCTCGGCGAGTTGCCGCGCTTCGAACGCGCCGATGCCGAAGCCGCCGGGCTTGGACGAATCGAACGGCTTGAACAGGCGGTCGCGCACGAACGCGGGCGCCATGCCGGAGCCGCGGTCGATCACATCGATCGCGACATGATCGCCGTGCGCCGACACCATGAGGGTGACGGGTTCGTCGACGGGGCTGGCCTCGATCGCGTTCTGGACGAGATGGCCGAGCAGGGTTTCGAGCGCGTTTGGCTCGGCCAGCGCGTGGATCGACGGATCACCCGACGCACGGACCTGATGTTGTGCGCGGCGCGCCGACGCGAGGCGCTCCAAAACCGGCAGAAGGGCGAGCGCGCGAACCGGCTCGCCAGCGCGCGGGCCGTGTTGCGACAGGCGCGCGAGGAGCGCGTTCATTCGGTCCGACGAGTCCTTCAACGTCGCGACCATGTCGGCGCGGAATTCGGGGTTGTCTGCGTGGCGTTCGGCGTTGCGCGCGACGAGGGTCAACTGGCTGACCAGGTTCTTCAAATCGTGGAGGATGAAGGCGAAGCGGCGGTTGAATTCGTCGAACCGCTCGGCGTCGGCTAGCGCGGCGTGCGCGCGGTCTTCGGCGAGGTAACTGGCGACCTGACGTCCGGCGACACCGAGCAGATCGAAATCCTCCCAGTCGAGCGCGCGGTCGACCGGCGGGCGGGCGAGAACGATCGCGCCGGCAAGGTGGCCGGAACGGATCAACGGGACGATCGCCCAGGCGTCCATGTCCTCGGCGATCCACGCCGGGATCGCACTGGTTTCCGCCGGTTGGGCGCGCGCGGCGCGGACCGCGTCGAGTTCGACGATGCGGCGCGTCGTCCGCAGATATCGCGCGAGCGCGGTTTCGATGCGGCGATTCGCCTGATCCGGCCAGTTCCAGCCGGTGCCGACACCGAGGCCTTCGCCGTCGACGACGAGCAACAGGCCCGCCGGGGAATCGGTGAGATCGGCAACCGCCTTCACCACCCGGCGATCGAGCGGCGCGGCGTCTCTGCCGGGGGTGCCCAGCGTTTCGGTAAAACGCTGCCATTCGGCGCGATAATCGTAGCGGTGCGCGAAGAGATGCTTGGCGACCACGACCTTCGACCAGGCGCGCAGCCACGGTGTCGAGCCGATCGTCAGCAGCGCCGCCGCCGATCCGAAGACGAACGCGGTTTGCGCGACGCGCGCGTGATCGCCACCGAATTCGGCGATCATGCCGGTGACAAAGCCGGTCAGCGCGACGTAGAGCGCGATCGCGACCACCGAGAGCGACTGGAACGCCACCGTTCGCGACACTTGCAGCGACCCGGCGCCACGCTGTGCGGCGACCGCGAAAACCGGCACCAGCGCGATCAGGGCAACGCCGCGCGCGACGACGAGCGCCGCCGGCCAGCGACCCGCGATCCAGGTGGCGACGTAGAGCGTGAAATCGACGCTCCACATCGCCGCCAGCGCGAGCACCGCCAGCCGCAGGCCGCCGCGCGATCGCGGCGCCGCGACGACATGGAGATGGCGGACCAGCACCAACGCGGCGGCGGCGGCCATCATCCGAAGTGCGAGCCGCGTTCCGGCGATCGCGGCGGCATCGGCAGGGAAGCCGTGATTCGCCGCGACGATGGCGAGGACCATCCCGCCGACGACGACGAGCGCGACGACCAGATAGACTGCGGCGATCGGTCGTGAGGTTCGCGCGTCCGCGTCGCGCCAGGCGAGCGCGAACATGAAACCGAGCCAGCCGAGATGCTTCAGCCCCTCCGCGATGCGCGCGACGACATCCTGCGAGTCGATCCCCGCGACCGACAGACACCAGATCGCGGTCAGGATCAGCGCCGCGACGAACGGCCGTGCGGGCACCCCGCCACCGGGCTTGCGCGCCTGGGCCAGCGCCAACACGCCGAACAGCAACGCGGCAAGTGCGTGGGTCCAGAGGATCAGCGGTTGCATGTCAGCGCGCGCCCTCCGGCCAGAGCACGACCCGCAGCGTCTGAAGCAGGATCAGGACGTCGAGGAACGGCGAATAATTCTTGGCGTAATAGAGGTCGTATTCCAGCTTGTTGCGCGAATCCTCGACCGATGCGCCGTACGGATAATTGATCTGTGCCCAGCCGGTGATGCCCGGCTTCACCATGTGACGCTCGGCATAGAACGGCAGCGCCTGTTCAAGATCGTCGACGAATTGCGGGCGTTCGGGGCGCGGGCCGACGAAGCTCATCTCGCCCTTCAGCACGCTCCAGCATTGCGGCAGTTCGTCGATCCGGACCTTGCGGATGAAGCGGCCGATGCGGGTGATGCGGGGATCGTCCTTTTCGGCCCAGACCGCCTTGCCGCCGACTTCGGCGTCCTGGCGCATCGAGCGTAGTTTCAGGATGTCGAACGGCTGATTGTAGAGGCCGACGCGGCGTTGGCGGTAGAAAGCGGGGCCGCGGCTCTCGATCTTGATCGCCAGCGCGAAGAGCATGACCACGGGCACCGTCAGGATCAGCAGCAGGAAGCTGGCGCCGACATCGAAGGCGCGTTTGATAATGCTCGAAATCATGCGTCCGGAAGAGAATCCCTCGGACAGGATCAGCCATGATGGATTGACCGTCTGAAGGTCGATCCGCCCGGTTTCGCGTTCGATGAAGGCGGAGAAATCGGACACCTGGACGCCGGTCGTCTTGACGCGGAGCAGATCCTGGAGCGGCAGCGCGTTGCGGCGCTCCTCGATCGCCAAGACCACTTCGGTCGCGTTGCGATCGACGACGAAGGCGGCGAGATTGGCGATCTCGTCGCGCGACACCGCGCCCGCAACGCCGCGACTGGGCTCACTCATCGAGACGTAGCCCGCGACGACGAAACTCGCCCCCGCGCGTTCCGAAAGCGTCGCGAGCCGCGCCGCACGGCTGCCCGCGCCGAGCACGACGATCCGGCGCTTGAATGCTTCGCCGCCGATCGCGCGACCGAACAAGGCACGCACCGCGATCAGGCCGACCACCGCAAAGACCATCGCGAGGAAGAGGTTGGAGCGCCAGAAGGTGAGCGCGGGCACCAGGAAGAAGATGATCGACTGGAAGATGACGCCGAGCGACACCGCGACCAGCACCCGCGCGACCGCGAAACGCAAAGATTGCAGCGACCCCGCGCCATACGCCCCCACCGCGACCATCGCGATTTCGAGCGAGGCCGCAAAGGCGAGGAGTTGCGGCAGGCGCGTCACGACGGAGTCGACCGCCATGCCGATCTGGTGCGCGCGAATCTGCCAACCCGCCTCTGCCGCGAACAGCAGCAGCAACACGTCGAGCACGCCGAGCAGCAGCACCGCATTGGGGACGTAATGTCTGAACACCCTGATCATGTTGCGGTCCTGCGCGCATCCCTTGGTGTAAGATTATCCGACGCTTCACCGGCTCTCGCAGGAAATGGCAAATAAAGCCTGAACGGCGGGCGGAGGCGACGTTGCCGCGTGACGGCGCGGACCCTAGGGAGGTGTCAGTCAACACCCGGAGAATCCTCGCATGTCCGCCTCCCCGATCGTCCCCGTCATCCTATCGGGCGGATCGGGAACGCGCCTGTGGCCGATGTCGCGGCCGGAGAAGCCCAAGCAATTGCTGGCGCTGACCGCGGAGGAGACGATGTTGCAACTGACCGCGCGCCGTGCGATCGGCGAGGGTTTCGCGGACCAGATCATCGTCGCCAACCTGCGCCATGCCGACATGATCGAAGAACAGATGGCGGCGATCGGTGCGTCGGTCGGCGCGCTGATCCTCGAACCCGTCGGGCGCAATTCGGGGCCGGCGATCGCGCTGGCGGCGCTGGCCGCACGCGATCCGGCGGCACCGCTGCTGGTGATGTCGTCGGATCATTCCATCGCCAACGTCGCCGCGTTCCACGCCGCCGCGCGCGCCGCATTGCCGATGGTCGAGCAGGGCTGGCTGGTCACTTTCGGGATCACGCCGGACGCGCCCGAGACGTCCTACGGCTATATCGCGATCGGGGAGGCGATCGCGGACGGCGTCCACCGCGTCGAGCGTTTCATCGAGAAGCCACCGCTTGCCGATGCCGAGGCGATGCTCGCGGCGGGCGGGCATGCGTGGAACAGCGGCATCTTCCTGTTTCGCGCCGATGCCTTCCTCGACGCGCTGGCGGTGCACGAGCCGGCGATGCTCGCGGCAGCGCAGGAGGCCATGGCGAAGGCCGAGCGGGACGGTGCGCGTATCGTCCCCGACGCCGCCGCCTTCGCCGCCTCGCCCGCCGAGTCGGTCGATTATGCGGTGATGGAAAAGGCCGCCAAGGACGAGAATGGGCGCGTTGCGGTCGTGCCGGTGGCGATGGGCTGGAGCGATGTCGGCAGCTGGGACGCCTTGCACGCGATCAGCGACCGCGACCAAGCGGGCAACGCGCATCGCGGCGAGGTGATCGCGCTCGACACCACCAACTGCCTCGTCCGCACCGACGGCGCGCGGGTCGCGATGGTCGGGGTCAGCGACCTGATCGTCGTGGCGAGCGGCGACGACATATTGATCCTGCCGCGCGGGCGTTCGCAGGAGGTGAAGGCGCTGCTCGACGCGATCAAATCCCGATCCTAAGGTCGTCATCATGAAGGCGACGATCTGGCACAATCCGCGCTGCTCGAAATCGCGCGAGGCGCTTGCGCTGTTGAACGCGGCGGGCGCCGACGTTTCGATCGTCGAATATCTGAAAGACCCGCCGCCGCGTGCCGAACTGGCGCGGCTCTATGCGCGTGCCGGAATCTCGCCGCGCGATGCGATGCGCAAGGACGCAACCCCGGTCGCCGACGATGCCGCCGCGCTCGACGCGATGGCGGCGAACCCGGCACTGATCGAACGCCCGCTGGTCGAGACCGAAAAGGGCGTCCGCCTCGGCCGACCGCCCGAACGGATACGCGAAATCCTGTGACACTCCCGAGGGGGAGCTTCTGGCGGATCGAACGCGCGACGCGCGCCGCGGTCGTCATCGATGCCGACATCTATTTCCGCGCCGCGCGCGAGGCGATGCTGAATGCGAAGCACCAGATATTGCTGATCGGCTGGGATTTCGACGCGCGGATCAAGCTCGCCTGGGACGACGATCATCCCGAAGCGCCGACGACGGTGGGCGACCTGATCGGCTGGCTGGTCAAACGCACGCCGGGGCTACAGGTCTATATCCTGCGCTGGGACAAGGGCGCGCTGAAGACGTTGTTTCGCGGCAAGACGCTGTGGACTCTAACCAAATGGCGCTTCGCGTGGCGGCGCATCCATCTGAAGCTCGACGGCGCGCACCCGACCGGCGCGTCGCAGCACCAGAAGATCGTGGTGATCGACGATTGCATCGCCTTTTGCGGCGGCATCGACATGACCGACCGCCGCTGGGACACGCGCGCGCACAGCGACGACGATCCGCATCGAACGACTCCGCGCCGCGCGGGATACAAGGCGTGGCACGACGCGACGACCGCGTTGCAGGGGCCGGTCGCGGCGGCGCTCGGCGATCTGTGCCGGACGCGCTGGCACCTCGCCGGTGGGCATACGCTTCTGCCCCCTCCCCGCGTCGACGATTGCTGGCCACCCAGCCTCGCCGCCGACTTTGCCGACACCGACGTCGCCATCTCGCGGACCCAGCCCGCGTGGGAGGAGGTCGCGGAATGCCATGAGATCGAGACGCTATACCTGTCGCTGATCGCGCGGGCGAAACGCCGCATCTATGCCGAGAGCCAGTATTTCGCGTCGCGCCGCATCGCCGAGGCGATCGCGCGGCGGCTCGCCGAACCCGACGGCCCCGAGATCGTCCTGATCAACCCGACGATCGCGCAAGGCTGGCTCGAACCGCTGGCGATGGATACCGCGCGGGCACGGCTGTTCCAAGCGCTGAAGCGGCGCGATCCGCACGATCGGTTGCGGATGTACCATCCGGTCACCGCGGCAGGCGCGCAAATCTACGTCCACGCCAAGATTCTGGTCATCGACGAAGAGGTCGTCCGCGTCGGCTCGTCGAATTTCAACAACCGGTCGCTGCGGCTCGACACCGAATGCGACGTGACGATCGAGCATGACGGCCCGGCCATCGCCGCAATCCGCGACGGGCTGATCGCGGAACATCTCGGCTGCGAGCTGGCGGACATCGCACAGCGGCTCGCGAGCGGATCGATGATCGCCGCGATCGAGGCACGGCGCGGTTCGGGCAAGACGCTGATCGCGTACGAAGTCCCCGAACTCACCGCAGTGGAAACCTGGCTGGCCGACAACGAGGTGCTCGATCCAGAAGGGCCCGACGAAATGTTCGAGCCAGTAGCCGCGCGGCGCGGCCTGCTGCGGCGGCTTGCGAGGAAACTGCCACACAAGCGCAACAGAACCGACGCCTGAGAGTCACACCCGCACCCTACCCGTCGCTGACATCAGACATCGCAACGGGAGAAACGGCATGACACGTAATCGTATCAAAAACGGCGAGACGGCGACCGACCAAATCACCCTCGGCGATCGCGATAGCCTGTTCGTCGAATTCGGCGGAACGCTGCGCACCAGCGTATCGCCCGCCGTCACCCTCGCGGGAGCGGACATTCGAGCCGTAAACCTCGGCCGCATCGTCTCGGCCGACGGCGATGGTCCCGCGATCGGCGGCGACCTGAGCGGTGCGATCGACATCCGGCTGCACAATGGCGCGACAGGCGTGATCGAGGCCGACGACACCGCGATCGAGATCGACTCCGACGACGACACCACTGGCCGCTTCACCCTGGCAAACCGGGGCAGGATCGACGGGCATGACGGCAAGGGCATCGACCTCAGCGGCTTGTCGGCAACCAATATCACGATCATCAACGCGGCCGGCGGGCTGATCACCAACAGCGGTGACAGCGACGTCCTGCGCCCCGGCAACGACACGCTGTCCGATATCACGGTCGTGAACCGCGGACGCATCGTCGCGGGTACGCTCGAGGGCGAGACCTCGGGCGGCGACGGCGTCGATCTGCAGTCGAACGACGGCGGCGTTTCCGCGACGATCCTGAACTTCGCCGATGCACTGATCGAAGGCGGCAGGCACGGCGTCACCGGCAAGAACGAGGCGGTCATCATCAATGCCGAGGGCGGCGAGATCATCGGGCGCAACGGATCGGGATTGAACTTCGACACCACCGCGGAGGACGGCGACACCGCGGTGATCGTGCGAAACCACGGCCTGATCAGCGGCCGTTACGACGGGTTCGGCGATGGTGACGGCGACGGAGTCGATGTCGATTACCTCGTCAACATCCGCAACGACGGACGGATCGAAGGCGCGGGTGCGGACAATGTCGACAATTTCGGCGACGGCGTCGCGGCAGGCGGCGGGTTCATCGTCAATCTTGTCGGCGGAACGATCTTCGGCGAGACGCACGGCGTCCTGATCCACGACGGCGATCGCAACGGCGCCTATGCCGAAACGCGCTTGCTCAACGAGGGCTCGATCTCCTCCGATCTCGGCACCGCAATACGGCTGATCGGCGACTTCGACGACCGGATCACCAATGACGGCACGATCGAGGGTGGCGGACGCTATGCGATCGAGGCGGGCGGCGGCGCGGACCGCGTGACGAACAGCGGCGCGATCACCGGCGACGTCGATCTCGGCAACGGTGCCGACGTCTTCCGCAACACCGGCACGGTCGATGGCGAAATCTACGGTGGCGGCGGCGTCGATAAATTCTTCGCGGGGTCATCCGACGAGATATTCGCCTATGCCGAAGTGACGGATAGCGGCGTGGGGTCCGCAGACCGGATCCACGGTTTCGCCGCGGGTGACCGGATCGATCTTTCGGCAATCGACGCGGATACCGCCACCGATGGCGACCAAGCCTTCACGCTGATCGGCGATGCCGCATTCTCGGGAACCGCTGGCGAGTTGCGCGTCGTCGAGGGTCATGCCTCGACCCTGGTATCGGGCGACATCGACGGCGACGGCAACGCCGACTTCTCGATCGTCCTCGCCGGCCCGGTCGATCCTTCGATCGTCGCGTTCGACCTGTAAGCACGCGCGGCGGTGGTCGGCGGGGTGACGCCGGCCACCGTCCCGGCTATGCGCCCGGCGCATGACCGAGATCACGCCGCAAGTCGTCGCCGAGCACGGCTTTTCGCCCGAGGAATATGGCCAAGTCCTCCACGCGCTCGGGCGCGAGCCGAACCTCGTCGAACTCGGCATCTTTTCGGTGATGTGGTCGGAGCATTGCTCTTACAAATCCTCGCGCATCCACCTGAAGAAGCTGCCGACGACCGGGCCACAGGTGATCTGCGGCCCCGGCGAGAATGCGGGCGTCGTCGATATCGGCGATGGACAGGCGGTGATCTTCAAGATGGAGAGCCATAACCACCCGTCGTATATCGAGCCGTATCAGGGCGCGGCGACCGGGGTCGGCGGCATCCTGCGCGACGTGTTCACGATGGGCGCGCGGCCGGTCGCGAACCTCAACGCGCTGCGCTTCGGGCGGCCGGATCATCCCAGGACGCGCCACCTGATCTCGGGGGTGGTGCGCGGGATCGGCGGCTACGGCAATTGCGTCGGCGTGCCGACGGTCGGCGGCGAGGTGAATTTCCACGCCGCGTATGACGGCAACATCCTGGTCAACGCAATGACCGTCGGCGTCGCGGATACCGACAAGATCTTCTACTCGGCGGCGAGCGGGATCGGCAATCCGATCGTCTATGTCGGGTCGAAGACCGGGCGCGACGGCATCCACGGCGCGACGATGGCCTCGGCGGATTTTGCGGAGGATTCGGATGCGAAGCGCCCGACGGTGCAGGTGGGCGATCCGTTCACCGAGAAATTGCTGATCGAGGCGTGTCTCGAGTTGATGGCGTCGGATGCGATCGTCGCGATTCAGGATATGGGGGCGGCGGGGCTAACCTCGTCGAGCGTCGAAATGGCGTCGAAGGGTGGCGTCGGCATCGAACTGATCATGGACGACGTGCCGCAGCGTGAAACCGGCATGACGCCCTATGAGATGATGCTCAGCGAGAGCCAGGAGCGGATGCTCATGGTGCTGAAGCCGGGGCGCGAGGATTTCGCCGAAGCGATCTTCCGGAAATGGGAACTGGATTTCGCGGTGATCGGCCGCGTCACCGATACCGGGCGGATGGTGTTGAAATTCCATGGCGAGACGGTGTGTGACATTCCGCTCGGCCCGCTTGCCGACGAAGCCCCGGCGTGCGATCGCCCGCACGTGCCGACACCGCCCGCCAAGGCGCTCGTCGATGTCCCCGAGTGCAAGGACCCTGCCGCCGATCTGCTGAAACTGATGGCGTCACCCGACATCGCTTCGCGGCGGTGGATCTGGGAACAATATGACCACATGGTCGGCGCCGATACCGCGCAGCGCCCCGGCGGCGATGCCGGTGTGGTGCGCATTCACGGCACGCAAAAGGGCCTCGCCGTCACCACCGATTGCACCCCGCGCTATTGCTTCGCCGCCCCCTACGAGGGCGGGAAACAGGCGATCGCCGAGACCTGGCGCAACCTGACCGCGGTCGGCGCGACCCCGCTCGCCGCGACCGATTGCATGAACTTCGGCAATCCGCAACGGCCCGAGATCATGGGGCAGTTCGTCGGCTGCATCGAAGGCATGGCGGAGGCGTGCCGCGCGCTCGATTATCCGATCGTGAGCGGCAACGTCAGCCTATACAACGAAACCAAGGGCGAGGACGGGACCGGAACCGCGATCCTGCCGACACCCGCGATCGGCGGCGTCGGCCTGCTCGCCGACTGGTCCAAATCCGCGACGATCGCGTTCAAGGGGACCGGCGACATCATCCTCGTCGTCGGCAAACGGACGGGGCATCTCGGCCAGTCGATCTGGCTGCGCGAATGCCACGCGCGCGAAGAAGGCCCACCGCCGCCGGTCGATCTCGCCGCCGAACGCCGCACCGGCGATTTCGTCCGCAAGGCGATCGGCGCGGCGCAACTCACTGCGGTCCACGACGTCTCGGACGGCGGCATCGCGGTCGCGCTGGCGGAAATGGCGCTGTCGGGCGGATACGGTGCGATCCTCGATAAGCCCCTCCCCTACGAAACCGCCGCCGCTCTGTTCGGCGAGGATCAGGGTGTCTATCTCGTCACCGTCCACGACCATGCTTTGCTCGAATTTCTCCACGCCGCGCTCGACGCCGATGTCGCGGTAGAGCCGCTCGGCCGAACGATCGCAAGCCGGATCGTGTTCGAACTCGCGCACGGCGATTTCACCGTGACGCTCGACGCGCTGCGCGCCGCACACGAGGGCTTCTTCCCCGCGCTGATGGGCGATTCCGCCGACGCGGTGTAACCCCACGGCGCTTTCGCCCGGACAGTCTGGCAGGATCACCGAACTTTACAGGGCCAGACATCATGATCGTTCGTACCATCGCCATCGCGCTGACACTCGCAGCGACCGGAGCCGCCGGAGTTGCGCTTGTGGCCGCACCCGCTACCGCCGCCAACCCGTCCGCGATCGGCCCCGCCGTCGGCAGCCGCATCGCGATGAACGCGCGCCTCGTCGACAGCGCGGGCAAGCCGACGACGCTCGCTGCCATCTCAGGCGGCAAGCCGACGATGGTGGTGATGTTCCGCTCGGCGAAATGGTGCCCCTATTGCCAGGCGCAGTTGAAAGGTCTCGGCCCGGTAGCCGCCGCCGCCAAGGCGAAGGGCGTGCGCTTCGTCGCGGTCAGTTACGATGCGCCCGCGACGCTGGCGGCTTTCGGTAGCAACCAGCACCTTACCTACCCGCTTTACAGCGACACCGGCAGCAAGATGATCGACGCGCTGAAGCTGCGCGACCCGCAATATCCCGCGGACAGCTTCGCGTACGGGGTGCCTTATCCGACGACGATGCTGATCGGCGCGAACGGCGTGGTGAAGGGCAAGGTCGTCGAGACCGACTACAAGGTCCGCCCGACGCAGGCCGATCTGATCGCGATGCTCGACAAGGCGTAGGTACCGCTAGCGCGCGCCGCTTCGGCGTGGCAGCTTGCCGCATATGTTCGATCATCCCGCCCGACCCTGGCCCGGTCTACCGCCGCTCGACGACGCAGAACGCGTCGATCGAACGCGCGCGTTTCGCGATCTGCTGCGGACGCGGCGCACCTGTCGCTATTTCAGCGAGTTGCCCGTCCCGCGCGCGGTGATCGAAGCCGCGATCGAAGCCGCGGGCACCGCGCCGAGCGGCGCCAACCACCAGCCGTGGCATTTCGCGGTCATTGGATCGCCGGACTTGAAGGCGCAAATTCGCGCCGCCGCAGAGGAAGAGGAGCGCGCCTTTTACGCGGGCAAGGCCAGCGAAGAATGGCTCGACGCGCTCGCCCCGCTCGGCACCGATGCCGACAAGGCGTATCTCGAGGTCGCGCCGTGGCTGATCGTCGTCTTCGGCCAGCGCCGCGGCGGGATCGAACCTGGCGACGACAAGCAGAATTACTACGTGAACGAGAGCGTCGGAATCGCCACCGGCTTCCTGCTCGCCGCGCTGCACAGCGCGAATGTCGCGACGCTGACGCATACGCCCAATCCGATGCGCTTCCTCAACCGCATCTGCGCGCGGCCCGAGACCGAAAAGCCGGTGATGGTGGTGGTGGCGGGTCATGCCGCGAAGGATGCGACGGTCCCGCTTCATGCGCTGAAGAAGAAACCGCTGGACCAGATCGCCAGCTTCGCCTGATCCTTCGTTCGAGCACTTCGTGACAACCGCCCCGTCGGCGCTAATCTGCGCCGCTGGGGAGACCGTCATGCCGAAACGATCCAAGACCGGGCAAGCCATCGTCCGCGCCACCGCCGTCGCGGGCACGCTCGATATTCTCGCAGCCACACTGCTGACGCTGTATTTCGGCCGGGCGGTGCCGGGGATGTTACGCTACGTCGCCTCGGGTCCGTTTCCGGGCGCGGTCGATTGGGGTGCGGGTGGCGCGGTCCTCGGGCTGATCGTCCACTACGTCCTGATGGCGATCATGGTCACCGTTTACGTCGTCGCTGCCGCCCGATTCGTGGCACTCAGGACGGCGCCGATCCTGTCAGGCGTGGTCTACGGCCTCATCACCTACGTTGCGATGAACCTGATCGTCGTGCATCTGCGTTTCGGCACGCCGCTGCCGCCATCGACGCTGTCGATCGTCTCGCAATTGTTCTGCCACATCGTGCTCGTCGGCATCCCGACCGCGCTGATCACCCGACGCTGTCTGCGGTGACGCCGCCCTGGCGGCTCAAGACGCTCGACGCAGTGCGCGGCTTTGCGGTGATGGGCATATTGCTGCTCAACATCGTCGATTTCGGCCTGCCCGCTTACGCCTATGTCGATCCCAATTATTATGGCGGCGCGAGCGGAGCGAACTGGTGGACCTGGGCGAGCGTCTATGTGCTCGCCGACGGCAAGATGCGCGGGCTGTTCACAATGATGTTCGGCGCGTCGACGCTGCTGATCGCCGAGCGCGCGACAGCGTCGGGGGAAAGCGCGGCTCGCGTCCACTACGCGCGGATGGCGACGTTGTTCGTGATCGGCATGATCCACGGCTATCTGATCTGGTCGGGCGACATTTTGGTGCTCTATTCGCTATGCGGCGCGATCGCGTTCCTCGCCTGGCAGTGGCGGACGCGGGTGTTGCTCGCGATCGGCATCGCGCTGATGGCGCTCAAACTTGCTAACGGGATCGTCGATTACACCGACGCCCGCCGCTTCGAGGCGGTGGCGACCGCCCCCGACGCTTCGCCCGAAACGCGGCGGATGTGGCGCGCGTATCGCGATGCCGTCTCGCCCCCTATCGAGACGGCGCAGGACGATCTGACGGCGCATCGCGGCGACTACGCGCGGGCGCTCGCGGCGCGGGCGCCGTTCACATGGTTCATCCAGACCGCCGTGATACCGTCGATGCTGACCGATACGCTGGCGCTGATGCTGATCGGCATGGCGCTGTTCCGGACGGGCTTCTTCTCCGGAGCATGGTCGCGGCGGCGCTATTGGCAGTTCGCGCTGATCGGCTATGCGGTCTGCATCCCGCTCTATCTGCTGGTGGTCGCGCTGATCGAACGGACGCATTTCTCCGGCATCACGCTGATCCTGACCGAAGCGATCCAACTCACCCTGCTCCGGCCGTGGCTGTCGCTGGCGCATGCGTCGCTGGTGATCCTGTTCGTCCAATCGGGTGCGGCGCGCTGGCTGGCGGATCGGCTCGCCGCGGCGGGGCGGATGGCGTTCTCCAACTATCTCGGCACCAGCATTCTGTGCACGTTGATCTTCAACGGCTACGGTCTCGGCTGGTTCGGCTATCTCGCGCGGTGGCAGCTCTATCCGATCGTGCTTGGCGTCTGGGCGCTGATGCTGCTGTGGTCGAAGCCTTGGCTCGACCGTTTCCGCTACGGCCCGTTCGAATGGGTCTGGCGCAGCGCCGCGCGGCTCTCGCTCCAGCCGATGCGAAGAAATTGCGAATCAGGCGCAAAAGTGCTTGCGAGTTAGTCGCAATAGCCCTAGCTGTACGACAGCGAGAGGGAGCACCCATGGTCGTCTGCGTCTGCAATGCCATCCGCGAGGGACAGGTCCGCGAAGCGGCGCGCAATGGCTGCATGACCGCGTGCCAGGCCTATCGAACGCTCGGACGCCAGCCGAAATGCGGCCAATGCGTGTCGTTCGCGCGCGCGATCATCGATGAGGAACGTGCGGCTGCGTAGCGTTCGCAAGCGCCAGAAACCGCAGAAATCCGCCATTTTCCGGGTTGCCGCTGCGACCCGCCCACTGATATAGAACGGTCCGTTCAACGGAGGCTGCCATGCAAGGCGATGCGCGCGTCATCGAATATCTGAACGAGTCGCTCAAGAACGAGCTGACCGCGGTCAACCAATATTGGCTGCATTACCGCACGCTCGATCACTGGGGCGTCTACAAACTCGCCGCGTTCGAACGTCACGAATCGATCGACGAGATGAAGCACGCCGACATCCTGTCGGAGCGTATCCTTTTCCTCGACGGGCTACCCAATTTCCAACTGCTCGGACGGCTCAGGATCGGCGAGACCGTCGAGGAAATCCTCAAGGCCGACCTCGCGCTCGAGATCGAGGCCGTCGCGCAGTTGAAGGGCGCGATCGCCTATTGCGAAGAGGTGAAGGATTACGTCAGCCGCGAGCTGTTCGCGAAGATCCTCGTCAACGAGGAAGAACATGTCGATACGCTGGAAACCCAGTTCGAAATGATCGAACGGATGGGCATTCACAATTACATCCAGCTCAACTCCAAGTCCGAACACGACAAGGCGGACCAATAATTCCCACCTCCCGACTTTAGCGCCCGGTCGGGCCGAACCGCGCTACAAGATCGTATCCGCTGCCAACGAACACCTGCCGCACCCAGGTCACGCGCTCGCTCCCGCGCCAGGTGGCACGCTCGACCGACAGGCAGGCGGTCCCGGCCGGAACCTCGAGCAACATCGCCGTCTCGGCATCCGCACCCGACGCGGCGATCCGCGTTTCCGCTTCTGTCCACGGCACATGATGAAGCAGCCAGCCGCCGGGCGGCTCGACCGCGAGATCGACGTCTGCGATCTCGGGCACCGCGGCCAAACTGACAAGGCGGTGCTCGACCGCGAGCGGAACCCCGCCCGCACAATGCAGCCCTTCGACCACGAGGAGCCGCCCCCCGCCCGCCAGCGCGTGCTCGTCGGTCGAGCGCGCGCCGCGGATAGATCGCCGCAACAGCCGCCAGTCATAGGTCTGCCCACGCGCCGCGACCTCCACCGCGAGATCGGGCACGTCGAGGACCATCGCATGGACGCGCGGCCGCGCGACGAAGGAACCCGCTTTCTTGCGACGCTCGATCAGCCCCGCCGCCGCCAGCGCCGACAGCGCCTTGCTGACCGTCATCCGCGAACAACCGTAATCCCGCATCAAGGCGTGCTCGACCGGCAGTCTGTCCCCCGGCGCCAGCGTCCCTGAGAGGATGCGCGATTCCATATCGCGCCGAATCCGCTCGTGGAGCGGTTGCGTCACGCCAGCAGCGCGGCGAGCGTCGTGCAATAGCGCGCGGCGATCGCGTCGCGCGCCTCATGTCGGCCTCCCCGCACCACTTGCCTGCCGCGCCGCCAGACGCCGTCGATCATCGCACGACCGCCCGCGAAGACGAGCGCATCCGCCAGCGCCGCGCCGCTTCGCCCGGCGAGCGAGGGATGCGACGCGTCGAGTGTCACGAGATCCGCCGCATTCCCGACCGCCAGCCCCGCCAGTGCGCCGAGCGCCCGCCCGCCGCCATCGACCGCCGCGCGCCACAAAGAATCCCCGGTCGACCGACTCGCGCCGCGCATCCGGTTGCGTCCGCGCGACGCGAGGCGCTGGCCGTATTCGAGTAGCCGCAGTTCCTCGGTGGCATCGATCAGCACGTTCGAATCGGACCCGATGCCGTACCGCCCACCCGCCGCGACGAACGTCTCCCCAGGAAAGATGCCGTCGCCAAGGTTCGCCTCGGTAATCGGGCACAACCCCGCGATCGCGCCACTCTCCGCAAGAGCGAGCGTCTCCGCATCGATCATGTGCGTCGCATGGATCAGGCACCAGCGCGCATCGACATCGGCGTGGTCGAGCAGCCATTCGACCGGCCGCACCCCGCTCCAGGCGACGCAATCCTCGACCTCCTTCACCTGTTCGGCGATGTGGATATGGATCGGAGCATCGGGCGCCATCGCCGCGAGGGCGGATAGCTCGTCGGGCGTCACAGCGCGCAACGAGTGCGGCGCGACGCCGACGACCGCATCGGGCAGTGCCGCACAAGCTTCGCGCGCCGATTCCAGCAGCGCCGCGAATCCGTCGAGATCATGGACGAAGCGCCGTTGCCGCTCGCCGGGCGGCGCGCCCCCGAACCCGCCATGCGCATAGAAGACCGGCAGGTGCGTCAGCGCGATCCCGGTCTCCGCCGCCGCCGCGACGATCGCCTGCGTCATCGCCGCCGCGCCCGCATCGCCGATGCCATGGAGATAATGGAACTCGCCGACACGGGTGAAGCCGGCTTCGAGCATTTCGATATAAGCGAGCGCAGCGATCGCCTGAAGCTGATCGGGCGTGATCGCCCCGGCGAAGCGGTACATCGTCTCGCGCCACGTCCAGAAACTGTCGCCCTCCGGCCCCACGACCTCGGCGAGCCCCGCCATCCCGCGCTGGAAAGAGTGGCTGTGGAGGTTCGGGATACCGGGAAGCGCGATCGCGTGAGAATGATCGCCCGAAACCGATGCGACCTCGCTCTCGACTCCCGCGATCAGTCCTTCCGCGACGATGACGCGCACGTCCTTCGCCCAACCCTCGGAAAGCATCGCTTCGGCGAAATGGAACATCTCGGGCATGAGATAATGTCTATACATTATCGCCGCAGCCGTGCAATCAGTCGCGCGGTGAACGATAAGAGATGGATCAACGCGCGACTCGCGACGATGGCGGGCGACGCCCTCGGCATCGTCGAGAATGGCGCGGTCGCGGCCAAGGCCGGCCGGATCGTCTATGCCGGAACCGCCGATGGCGCGCCCGATGCCGCCGAGACGATCGATTGCGCGGGCCGCTGGATCACGCCGGGGCTGATCGACTGCCACACCCATTTGGTCTATGCTGGCGACCGCGCGCATGAGTTCGAGCTGCGGCTCGCGGGCGCCTCATACGAGGAGATCGCGCGCGCGGGCGGCGGCATCGTCTCGACGATGACCGCGACGCGCGCCGCCGACGAGGACGCGTTGGTCGCGAGCGCCCTGCCCCGGCTCGACGCGCTGATCGCCGAAGGCGTGACGACGGTGGAGGTCAAGTCCGGCTACGGCCTCGATCTGGAGACCGAAGCGCGGATGCTACGCGCGGCGCGGCGGCTCGACAGCGAGCGCGATGTGCGGATCGCCACCACATTCCTCGGCGCGCACGCATTGCCGCCCGAATTCGCCGATGACGCCGATGGTTATATCGCACACGTCTGCGCTAATATGATCCCGGCGATCGCCGCCGAGGGCCTCGCCGATGCGGTCGATGCGTTCTGCGAGGGCATCGGCTTCTCCGCAGCGCAGACCGAGCGCGTGTTCGAAGCGGCGGCGCGCGCGAGCCTGCCGGTCAAGCTACACGCCGAACAGCTTTCCAACCTCCACGGCGCCGCGCTAGCCGCGCATCATGGCGCGCTGTCGGCGGATCATCTCGAATATCTCGACGATGCGGGCATCGCGGCGATGGCGGCAGCGGGCACGGTCGCGACGCTGCTGCCGGGCGCGTATTATTTCACCCGCGAGACCAAATTACCGCCGGTCGACGCGCTGCGCGCTGCCGGGGTACCGATCGCGCTGGCGACCGATTGCAACCCCGGCACGTCGCCGCTGACATCGATCCTGCTGGTGCTGAATATGGCGGCGACGTTGTTCCGGATGACCGTCGATGAGGCCCTGCGCGGCGTGACCGTGAACGCCGCTCGTGCGCTCGGCCTGCACGATGAGATCGGTACGCTGGAGCCAGGCAAGGCTTGCGATCTCGCGATCTGGGACATCGATCGCCCCGCCGAGCTCGTTTATCGCATGGGCTTCAACCCAATCCACGCCCGCGTCCGGAACGGGCGGTGACGATGACGGGGGCGATCACCCTCACCCCCGGTGCCGTCCCGCTCGCCGACTGGCGCGCGATCTATCGCGGCGCGACGCCCGTGCTCGATTCGGCCTCCGCGCCATTGATCGCGGAAAGCGCGGCGGCGGTGGCGCGCATCCTCGCGCGGCACGAGCCGGTCTACGGGATCAACACCGGCTTCGGCAAACTCGCCAGCGTCCGCATCGGCGACGCCGATCTCGCGACGCTCCAACGCAATATCGTGCTGAGCCACGCCGCCGGCGTCGGCGCGCCCTCGCCCGCTCCGGTCGTCCGGCTGATGATGGCGCTGAAGCTCGCCAGCCTCGCGCAAGGCGCATCGGGGGTGCAGCCCGCGACGGTCGCGCTGATCGAGGCGATGCTGACGCGCGGGCTGACCCCGGTTATTCCGTCGCAAGGTTCGGTCGGCGCGAGCGGCGATCTCGCGCCCCTATCGCACATGGCGGCGGCGATGATCGGCGTCGGTGAGATCACCGTCGATGGCGTCGCAATGCCCGCCGCCGATGCTCTTGCGAAGGCGGGGCTGGCCACGCTGGAACTCGGTCCGAAAGAGGGGCTGGCGCTGCTGAACGGCACGCAATTCTCCTGCGCCAACGCGCTCGCCGGATTGTTCGAGACCGAGGTGTTGTTCCAGGCCGCGCTCGTCACCGGGGCGCTCTCGACCGAGGCGGCGAAGGGCTCCGACGCGCCGTTCGATCCGCGCATCCACGCGCTGCGCCGCCACGCCGGACAGATCGCGGTCGGCGACGCTTTGCGCAATCTGATGGCGGGATCGGCGATCCGCGCCAGTCACAAGGTGGACGATCCGCGCGTACAAGATCCGTATTGCCTACGCTGCCAGCCGCAGGTGATGGGTGCCTGCCTCGATCTGCTGCGGCAGGCCGCGACGACGCTGGAAACCGAGGCGAACGGCGTCACCGACAATCCCTTGATTTTCCCCGGCGCCAATGGTCCGGAGGGGGACGAAGCGCTCTCGGGCGGCAATTTCCACGCCGAGCCGGTCGCCTTCGCCGCCGATATGATCGCGCTGGCGATCTGCGAGATCGGCAGCATCGCCGAGCGCCGCATTGCAATGCTGGTCGATCCGGCGCTGTCCGGCCTCCCCGCGTTTCTGACGCCGCGACCCGGGCTCAATTCGGGTTTCATGATCCCGCAGGTGACCGCCGCGGCGCTGGTCAGCGAGAACAAGCAGCGCGCGTATCCGGCATCGGTCGATTCGATCCCGACATCGGCGAATCAGGAGGATCACGTCTCGATGGCGGCGCACGGCGCGCGGCGGCTGCTGGAGATGGCGGCGAATGCGCAGGCGGTGATCGGTATCGAGGCGCTCGCGGCGTCGCAGGGCTGCGACTTTCACGCGCCGCTCCGGTCGAGCGATACGCTCGAGGCGGCGCGCGCGGCGATCCGGGCGGAGGTGCCAACGCTCGGCGAGGACCGCCATTTCGCGCCGGACATGGAGGCGGCAATCGCGCTTGTTCGGTGCGGCGCGCTGGCGGATGCGGTCGGCGTAGCGCTGCCCGGAGTGTTATGAGGCGCGTCCGAAATTGCATCCGTCATGCCGGACTTGTTCCGGCATCCACCGCCCCGCAATCGCCCTCGGGAGAAATCGCACGGTCAACCCCGGAACAAGTCCGGGGTGACGGCGAGAGAATGGGATGAGCGACATCCGAACCCAACGCGGCACCGCCCCGCTGATCGTCGCCTTCCCGCATACCGGCACCGACCTCGCCGGGCTCGACGATGCCTTCGTATCCCCCTGGCTTGCGCGCCGCGACGCCGATTGGCATATCCAGCACCTCTACGCCTTCGCACGCGATCTCGGCGCGACCACCGTCCGCACCCCCATCTCGCGCAGCGTCATCGACGTGAACCGCGATCCGTCCGGCGCGTCGCTCTATCCGGGGCAGGCGACGACCGAACTGTGCCCGACGACAACCTTCGATGGCGAGCCGCTCTATGCGGATGGCGGGCCAAACACCGCCGAGATCGCGCGCCGCCGCGCGGCGTATTTCGATCCCTATCACGCCGCGCTCGCCGCCGAGATCGAACGCCTCCGCGACACCCACGACCGTATCGTCCTCTACGACGCACATTCGATCCGCAGCCGTATCCGCCGCCTATTCGATGGCGAATTGCCGCAGTTCAACATCGGCACCAACGGCGGCGCAACCTGCGATGCCGGGCTGACCGAAGCGGTCTCGGCCGCGTGCGGTGAGAGCCAAGTCGTTAACGGTCGCTTCAAAGGCGGCTGGACGACACGTCATTATGGCCGCCCCAAAACCGGCGTCCACGCGATCCAGATGGAACTAGCGATCCGCGGCTATGCGCCCGAACCCGATACGCCCGACGAGACCAACTGGCCTCCCGCTTGGGACGCCGATTACGCCGCCCCGCTCGCAGCCACGCTGCGCAACGTCCTCACCGCCTGCCTGGAATTCGCCCGATGACCCGTCTCGACCCCAGCCGCATCGTCAAGCCCGCTACCGGCACCACGCTCAGCGCGAAAAGCTGGCTGACCGAAGCGCCCTTGCGGATGCTGATGAACAATCTGCACCCCGACGTCGCCGAGCGCCCCGAGGAACTCGTCGTCTATGGCGGCATCGGCCGCGCCGCGCGCGATTGGGAAAGCTACGACCGGATCGTCGAGACGCTGCGCCGCCTTGAGGACGACGAAACCCTGCTGGTCCAGTCGGGGAAGCCCGTCGGCGTGTTCCGCACCCACGCCGATGCGCCGCGCGTCCTGATCGCCAACAGCAACCTCGTCCCCAAATGGGCGAATTGGGAGCATTTCGACGAACTCGATCGCAAGGGGCTGGCGATGTACGGCCAGATGACCGCGGGATCGTGGATCTACATCGGCACGCAGGGCATCGTGCAGGGCACCTACGAGACCTTCGTCGAGATGGGGCGCCAGCATCATGGCGGCGACCTGTCGGGGAAATGGCTCCTGACCGCGGGCCTCGGCGGGATGGGTGGGGCGCAGCCATTGGCGGCGGTGATGGCCGGCGCCTCGTGCCTCGCGATCGAATGCCAGCAAAGCCGGATCGAGATGCGGCTGCGTACCGGCTATCTCGATCGCGCGACCGACAGCCTCGACGAGGCGCTGGAGATCGTGACGATCGCGAAGGAGCCGATCTCGGTCGGCCTCCTCGGCAACGCCGCCGAACTGCTCCCGGAAATGTTCGCGCGCGGCGTCCGCCCCGATCTGCTGACCGACCAGACCAGCGCACATGATCCAGTGAATGGGTATCTCCCCGCCGGCTGGACCGTCGAACGCTGGATCGCCACCCGCGAACAGGATCCGGCGACCGTCGCCGCCGCCGCCAGTGCGTCGATGGCAGTCCACGTCCAAGCGATGCTCGATTTCCAGGCGGCGGGGGTGCCGACGGTCGATTACGGCAACAACATCCGCCAGGTCGCCAAGGACGAAGGCGTCGAGAACGCCTTCGCCTTCTCCGGCTTCGTCCCCGCCTATATCCGCCCGTTGTTCTGCCGCGGTATCGGCCCCTTCCGTTGGGTCGCGCTGTCGGGTGACCCCGAGGACATCTACAAGACCGACGCCAAGGTAAAGGAACTGCTGCCCGACAATGCGGCGCTCCACCGCTGGCTCGACATGGCGCGCGAGCGGATCAAGTTTCAGGGCCTGCCCGCGCGCATCTGCTGGGTCGGCCTCGGCGACCGCCATCGCCTCGGCCTCGCCTTCAACGAGATGGTCGCGAGCGGCGAACTGAAAGCGCCGGTGGTGATCGGCCGCGACCATCTCGACAGCGGCTCGGTCGCGTCCCCCAATCGCGAGACCGAGGCGATGCGCGACGGCAGCGACGCGGTCAGCGACTGGCCGCTGCTCAACGCCCTCCTCAACACCGCGAGCGGCGCGACATGGGTTTCGCTACACCACGGCGGCGGCGTCGGTATGGGCTATTCGCAGCACGCCGGGATGGTGATCGTCGCCGACGGCACGGCCGAAGCGGCGCGGCGGCTCGAACGGGTTTTGTGGAACGACCCGGCCACAGGCGTGATGCGCCACGCCGATGCAGGCTACGACATCGCGATCGATTGCGCGCGCGAAAAGGGACTCGACCTGCCGAGCCTGTGAACGTCGCGCTCAGTCCATCGCCACATGCATCGGCTCGTCGCCGGGCTTGCGGCGCGGCGGACGCTTCAGCACGAGCACCAACGGGATCGCCAACACCGTCAGGATCATCATCAGCTTGAAATCGTCGAGATAGGCGATCATCCCCGCTTGCCGATTGACCTCCGCATTGATCATCGCGGTCACGGTCTCGCCACTCGCGCCCAGCACCGAGGCGATCCCCGGATCGACCGAATCGAGGCTGTAGCCGGTGACGTGCCCGCCGATTTCCATGTGGCTCGTCTGGATGTTGCGCGCGAGCAGCGCGGTGACGACCGAAATTCCGACCGACGCGCCGACGTTGCGGAACAGGTTCATCAGGCTCGCGCCTTCGGTCCGCTGATGCGACGGCAGCGTGCCGAACGCGGTGATGTTGAGCGGGATGAAGATTAGGCCGAGGCCCAGGCCCTGGATAAGCCCACTGACGACGAACGGTGTCGAACTCATCACCAGCGTCCACCGGGTCATCTCCCAAAGCGATCCCGCCGCGATAACGAGTCCGACCCCGACCAGGATGCGGGGATCGAAGCCGCGTTGAATCGCCTGTCCGGCGAGATACATGCTCGCCATGATGCCGACGCCGCGCGGCACCAGGAGCAATCCGGTGTCGAGCACGGGATAGCCGAACAGGGTCTGCAACATCGGCGGCAACAGCGCCATCGTCGCCATCATCAGCACGCCGGTCACCAACATGAAGCACATTCCGGTCAACAGATTGCGGTTCCTGAGCAATTCGCGGTCGAACATCGGGTTCTTCGCGGTGAACTGGTTCACCAGGAACATCCACAGCGCGCAAAGCGATATCATCCCCTCGATCCAGACCTCCCACGACTGGAACCAGTCGTTCGATTGGCCGCGATCGAGCATGATCTGGAACGACGCGATGGCGAGCGCCAGCATCGAGAACCCGAAGGTGTCGAAACGCCGGTGGCTGATCGGCCGCGACGGCAACAACGCCCACAGGATCGCGAAACACGCGACGCCGATCGGCACGTTGACGTAGAACACCCAACGCCAGTTGTAATTATCGGTCAGCCACCCGCCGATCACCGGGCCGAGGACCGGGCCGACCATCACACCCATCCCCCAGATCGACATCGCGCTCGCCTGTTTCGACGGGCGGTTGATGTCCATCATCACCGTCTGGCTGAGCGGATTCATGAACGCCGCGGCGATCCCCTGAAGAACGCGAAACAGCACCATTTCGGGCAGGCTGGTCGCGAGGCCGCACAGCATCGACGCCGCGACGAAGCCGACGGTGGCGCACAGGAACAGGTTGCGCGAGCCGATCCGGTCGGCGAGCCAGCCGGTAACCGGAATCGCCACTGCGGACGCAACGATATAGCTCGTCAGCACCCAAGTGATCGTGTCGGCAGTCGCGCCGAGCGTCGCCTGCATGTGCGGCAGCGCGACGTTCGCGATCGTCGAATCGAGGATCTGCATGATCGTCGCCGCCATCACCCCGATGGTCAGCAGCGCGCGGTTACTGGTGTGGAGCGCGGCGCGATCCTCGAGCGGTTCGGCCGCGGCGGTCGCGGGAAACTTCGCGAGCGGATCGACGCGCCTGCCGGGGCTAGCGGTCGCCATGTGCGCTTCTTAGCCCTCTCCCGCCTTCGCGGGAGAGGGTTGGGTGAGGGTCTTCTTCTTCCTGACGCTCGCGAAGAAGAAGATCCTCACCCTCCCGCTTCGCGGGCCCCTCCCTATCCCGCGAAAGCGGGAGAGGGGCTGAAGTCGCCGCGCACGCAATCATCCTACCGCGTGCCATGATCGCGGACATCGACCGTCACGTCGGCGCTTAGCCCGGCGATCAACGCGCGCGGACTCGCCTCGTCGATCGCGATGCGGACGGGCACGCGCTGCGTAACCTTCACCCAGTTGCCCGTCGCGTTCTGCGCCGGCAGCACCGAGAATTCGGAGCCGGTGCCCGCGCCGATCGACTGGACGTGGCCCTTCAGCTTCAGCCCCTTATATGCGTCAAAGGTCACCTCGGCCGGCTGGCCGACGCGCATGTGATTGAGATCGGTTTCCTTGAAATTCGCCTCGACCCAGGATTTCCCGTTCACGACGATGCTGACCGCGGGCAGCCCGGTAATCATCATCTGCCCGACCTGAAGCCGGTCAGACTGGCTGATCGTCCCGCCGACCGGCGCGACGATCGCGGTTCGCCCGAGATCGAGCGCGGCCTTGGCACGCTGCACCTGCGCCGCCGCGATCGCGGGCGCGACACCGGGGACCGCGCTACCGGTCGCAAGCTTGGCCTTGGCCTCGGCTGCACTAGACTGTGCATTACCTAAAGCGGCGCGCGCCTGTTCGAGCGCATGTTCGGATTGCTGGAGCCGCGCGCGCGTCGTGAAACCGCGCTTCATCAACTCGGCCTGACGACCGTAATCTTCCTGTGCCGACACGATCTGGTCGCGCGCCGCCTGGATGTCGGCGCTCGTGCCCTTATAATCCGCTTGCAGCGATGTCACCTCGACCTGCGCATTGGCGATCGCGGCATTCGCCTGATCGACCGCGATCCGATACGGATCGGGATCGACGCGAAACAGCAGGTCGCCCGCCTTGACGGTCTGGTTTTCGCGTACCGAGACCTGGACGATGCGTCCCGCGACGTCGGACGAGACCGAGACCTTGTCCTGTTGCAAATAGGCGTTGTCGGTCGAGACGAACCGCCCTGACGTCAACCACAGATACCCACCCACCAGCGCGACCAGCAACGGCACGCTGATCATCAGGACCGGCCGGAGCCAGCCGCGCCGCTTCTTTTCGACAGGGGCGTCAACGGGCGGCGCGATCTCGACCGCATCCATGGTCAGGTCGCGCTGGGGATCGGCGTCAGCCATGATTCACCACCGCCATATGGTCATCGCCGAGATTTTCGCGAATCGTATCGAGCGTCGCGATGAAATGCGCGCGATCGTCGGCGCCGATCCCGTCGAGCGTCCGCGCGAACAGATCGTCGGCGATCACCCGAAGTTGGTCGAGCAACGGCCGCGAGGTTTCGGTGAGATAGATTTGCCACGCACGGCGATCGTTGGGGTCGCGCCGCCGCTCGACATGGCCCGCCTCTTCGAGCCGATCGATCATCCGGCAAAGCGTGATCGGCTCGACCTCGAGCAATTCGGCGAGCCCGCCCTGATTGATCCCCTCGTTACGGTTGAGGGTCGTCAGCGCGCGCCACTGCGCCCGCGTCACGCCGATCAGCCGCGCGCGCTCGTCGAAACGCCGCCGCATCAGACGCGAGACGTCGCTGATCAAGAATCCGATATTGTCGCTCATGGTTGCGCATATAATGACTATGCTTATATAATCAAGTGGAGCTAATCTCGGCGGCAGCCCTGCCTAGACTAGCGTCATCGGCAGATCGGCAGCCGCGAAATCGCTTTGTTCGGCGCAATACCATCGTCTTCCATCGTCGCCTTCGCGGTCGAGCGTGAAGCCGAGCTTGTCGAAATGCTCGCGCACCATGCCGTTCTTGGCGGTCGGCACGTAGGACGCGCGCAATTCGGACACGCCCTGCTCGCGCAACCGCGCAAGCAGCCCCGTCAGCATCGCCTCCTCGACGCGGCGACCGAGCACGCGGCAACTCATCAGCCAATCCTCGATCGTTGCGGTCGCGCCTTCGACGCGGCAGGCGATCACGCCGATCATCCCCATGTCGCCGAAGCGGTCCTGCAAACGCGCCTGTATCGTCACGACGCTCTCGTCCGCTTCGGCGGCGGCGACCTGTGCCTCGGTCAGCCGGCGCGTCGTCAGGTTGAACTGGTTGGTCTTGTTGATGAGCTGCGCGATCCGCGCGCGCCCGGCGGCGTCGAACGGCCGCATCTCGATCTTCATCTCGAGCGACGACAGATAATCGCCGAGGTCGCGCGATTTGGCCTGCACCGCGGCGCGCTCCGCATTCGCCTGGTAGGTCGCGGTGCGCGCGGAATCCTCCTCGCTGTGCGCGATCGCCTCGAAATACCCCGCCGACAGCAAAGTCCACGCGAACCACGCCGGGTCGTTCGGGAGTTCGGGGACGGCGACCTGCGGCAGAGCGGCGCGCAGTTGCGCGCGCTCGGCGGGATTGTCGTCGAGCAGGACGAGCGCGTCCACGCCGATCGACAACCGTTCGGCGATCGCCTCGAGGTTGCTCGCCTTGTCGGTCCAATTCGCCTGGAACACGACGATGTCCGCCTCGCGCAGCCGCATTTCGGGATGGTCGCGGAAGGCCGAACGCGCGACCGCATCGTCGTTCTTCGAGGCGACCGCGAGAATGACGCCGCGGTTCTTCAGGTCGAGCGCGGCGTCCTGCACCGTCAGGAACACTTCGCCGACCGCGCTGCCCGCGCCGAGCTTGATCCCGTCGATGCCTTCGTCGCCGATCGCGCCGCCCCATAACGTATTGTCGAGATCCAGCACCAGGCATTTGCGCGCCTTGCCGCGCATCGCGCCCAGCAGGCGCCCGACCATATCGGCGTAGGCGCCGTTGAATTCGGCGGCGAAGGGCAGCTTGTACGCGGCATATTGCACCGGATCGAACCAGCGATCCGCCCCGCCGCGCGCGGCGAGCGCGGCGACGTCGAGCAGCATGCACCCCTTATCCGTCGCAAGGTCGACGATCGCGCGATTGACCGCATCGATCATCGCCGCGCCACTACCCGCGACACGCCGTTCGAGGCTGCCGAACAACGCGGCGGGCGGCGCGGGCAGCAGCGGCAGGATGATCGTCGCGCCCGAATTGGCGGTGAACAGATCGATCACATTGCCGATCCGCTCGATCGCGTCGGCAACACGCACCGCGGCATCGGAGGCCCGGTAACGGTCGATGCCGAGCCAGCGGTGATCGATCGCGAGCAGGATCGCGTCGGGCTTATGCGCGTTGGTCGCCGACGCCGGATCGAGCGCCTCCTGCATCACCTGATCGTACGGCGAGACGATCGGATCGACGAGCACGCCATGCCGCGCCGCCGCCGCTGGGATCTCGTCGGCGACGAAATCCATCGTCGCGTTGGACACGATCGCAAGCCGGACCGGCGCCAGCGGCGCGAGGTCGGTATCGGCAGCGATCGCCCGCGCAACCGCCCGCCGAAATCCCGTCGCCTGAACCGGGGTCAGCCGGTGACTCGCGAGGAATTGCAGGTCCGCGCCCGTCGCCGGCTGCTCGCGCCCGAGCTTGCGGCAACGCGACGCGAAGTCGCCCGGCGCAGGGACGAGCCACGGCAAATCGACAATGTTCAACATCGGGATCGCCCCCGCAAGCGCTCAGGCGTCGAGCTTGGACTGGATCATATCGATCAGTTCGCCGATGGTCTCGGGCGCCGAAATCTCGTCGGATTCGAACCGGATGCCGAATTCCCCCTCGATCGCGACCATCAGCTTCACGTGATTCAGGCTATCCCAATCATCGACTTCATCCGCCGTCGATTCTTCGGTAAGCACCAGATCTTCGCGATCGATTATATCGGCCAAGTTTTCGGTAATCTTGGACAAAATCTGCTCGCGATCCAAAACACTCTCCTTGGGGTAAACAAGATGCGGCCGTTTAGCGGGAGCCCTCTGGCGTTTCAAGCGATTCTACCGGGCGAACATGGCCCTCGCCTTGCGGTATCGCGGCCGCAGTTTATACGACGATAAACGCGTTTCCACCCATCGCATTCTAGAGGTTTGCTGCCATGATATCCATGGATCGTACGATCACCCCCCATCTGGCAGAACTCGTCGAGGCAACCATCGCCCGCTGGCCCGCCCACCAACGTGCAGTGGAGAAGAGTTTCGCAAACCGGGATGCCGCGACGCTGCACCACGACGATACGCTCGCCTCGATGATCTTGACGCTCGCGGCCGATCATTCCGGTGGGTTGAACGATTTCATCGACGACTATCGGTTCCTCTGCGAGCAGATAATTCTTCCCGAGGAAATGCACTTTCGCCGATCGGGAAAATACCGACTGTCAACATTCGAGGAGGCGGTAAGGGAAGTATATGACAATTCTCCATTCATGGCACGTTACATGAATGGCCTGTTGTTGTCCGACGTGTTCTGGGTAAATCACGCGCGCGGTCTAAAGCATTACAGCGATGTATTTCTACAGAATCTGCCACGACAATCACGCATGGTTGAAATCGGGCCGGGGCATGGCTTGCTCCTGTCCCTTGCCGGTGAGAGTGGCAAAGTGGCCGATCTGAACGCGTGGGACGTATCCGAAGCCAGTCTCGACGCATCTCGCGACGCCTTGCGCGCCCTCAACGTGACGCAGGACGTGACATTGCGGCGTCAGGATATCTTCGATCCGACCTTGCAAGTGTCGGAAGAAATGAAGCCTTTCGACGGAATTGTGCTGAGTGAGGTGCTCGAGCATCTGGAAGATCCGGTCGCCGCACTGAAAACTTTGTACGGCCTGTGCAAACCCGGCGGACTTGTTTGGATCAACGTTCCCGCCAACAGCCCGGCGCCGGATCATATCTACCTGCTGGGCAGTCCGGAAGAGGCCCGCGACCTGATCACCGCTGCCGGGTTCGAGATCGTCGACGCCGGGTATTTTCCCATGAACGATGCGCCGCTCGAAGCGGCGGTGAGAAAGAAGCTGACCATCACCTGCGCTTTCATGGCGCGGCGCCCGCCCGGCGCATAATCACGCGATGTCCATGAGCAGCGGATGCATCACCGCGATCGGATCGGCCGCTTCCGCCGCCGCGACGGTTGCGGTCTGATCCGTCGTGATGCGTGGCAGACGTTCCGTTCGGATGCCCATATGAGGGTACAGGATTTCCAGGTCGGCGCAGAGGATTTCACCCGCCATCTTGGCCATGGCGTATTCGGTCATGCCCTTGGGCCGATCGGTGACCGCGATCGAGGAGGGGTAGAAAACCGTCAATCGCTGGCTGGATTTCTCGGCGACGTGAGCGCAAATTTGTTCGAACGCGATAACATAGAAATGACTGAATTTATGGAACATTTCCGCCGAAAATTTCGCTGATTTTTGCGGAAAAATCTGCGGCGTGGCGAAATAGAAAAGATGAGTCGGCGCGATTTCGAGAGACGAGAGTTGCCCGGACAAATCATCGGTGACGTCCATTCTCGCGGTTCGGCAAGCGGATCTACCATAATGGTCGTTGATATCGCGCCTCACCCGATCCGCATCCGCCGCCCCCGCGGCATAGGTCAGCAGCACGTCGCCGCCGCCGGCCGCGATCAATTTGGCGGTCACCTCACCGAGGCCGCGCGAGCCGCCGACGACCAAGGCTCGCCAATCCGCGAATGTGTCCTTTAAAGCCAGAGAATCGAAATAGACCGGCGCCGCGACTTGTGTTGGCGGCGGCCGTACGAAGGCGTCCAAAGACCCGGACAATCCGGCGCCCGCGAAATCGATCTTGACGAGGCGGTACCGTTCTTCGACCTGCCTTGCCGCAAAACCGACGCCAGGCCGTTCGCCGCCGGTCGATGCAAATTCAAGTGACAGCGTCGTGAAAATGGAATGTAGACCCGGTATGACCATTCCCACCAGCCGAGACAATTGTGCGCACGCCGCGACCGTGTCGGGCGAAAGCTCCGCCGCAGCGACGGGAAAGGCATCCGACATCGCACAAACCGCGTCTTTGCCGGGTTCCAGCCATCCGCGCGACGATCGCATTTGATCATAGTCGGGCTCTGCCGGTCGCGACCGAAGCGGGATCGTCTCCAGATCGGCTGACCCCTCAAGCGTCGTTCGGGCCAATTCGGATGCCGGCCGAAATTTCCCGATGACCGCGGCCTCGCCGTCGACGCGGACCTCCAGCCGATAGCCCCTCGCATCTTCACTAACCGCGAGTTCGACCGTCTGGTCCAGATGGATGAACCGCTTGAACGTGATTTGCGCCGCCTTGAAGGAAGCCAGCCCCGGCCTGGCATGAAGTGCGGTATCATAGGCCCAAAGCAAGGCGTGTACGCCATGGACGACAGGGGCACCCGCCATCGTGCGCCGCGCCTGCACCGGATCGAGATGCATCGGGTTATAGTCGCCCGACCAATCGGCGAACGCTTGCTGATCAGTCAGCGCGAAGCTGCGTTGCGCGATTATTTCCATTCCACTCGCCGCCTTCGTCAAGAGATGAGACGTTCAAGACATGGCACCTGATCGGTGAAGCCGCTCATCATCCGTCGAACATGGTTGTCGTCGCGAGGCTTTAGAGCCGCGCTCGCGCATGCGGCGGGCGACAATCCACCTATGCCGAAACCGCTGGCCGCTCCATGACCTGCTCGACGAACTCATAATAAAGATCGGCGACGACAGGCGTCAATTCCGGAGAATAATGCCGCATGTCGTTCATCATCGCGACCGCGGCGCCGTATTTTTCGACGAGCACCGCCGGATCGTAAAACGGAATGCCAAGGTGTTTCGCCGCCGCAATCGAATTGTCGCGAAAATCGACCGGCCAACTGACAGGTCGCCCGTCGGGCATATAATTGAAATTGTGAAGAATCATACCCATCGGTAACTTGAGATCGTCGCGAATAGTCGCAAGATCGGCGATCATCGTGTCGGTTTTGGTTTCCCTGGAAACGGTCTTGGCGATGATATCGCGTAGAAACGGCGCGTCGTCCTCTTCATCGTCGGACAATAGTTCGAGAATTCGCGCGACCGTGTCCGCCCGAACCGTTTCGTTCATCCGCTGCATGCCTTGGTTGCGCCACCTGGCAGCAAGCCTTCCGAGATCGTCGCCGCGGTTCTTCAAAGACGCGACCACCCCATCGCTCACACGGTTGTTATTGAGAATATAGTCGCCGTATACCATTTCGATCGGCGTGCTCAATTCGATTAGAATGACATCCCCCGTGTCGATCACCTTCGATTTTTCGCCGGTGGGAACGATGTCCGGGTCAGCGTAGCACAACGTTCGCACCTCGTGCGGAATCGTCTTGTTCCCCCGGCAGAATTCGATCAGCTGAATCGCAGCGCCGCACGAATGGGCATAGGGCATCCATCGAAAACCCATCTCGTGGAACAGGCTGGGCGCGACGCCACGCCTCGAAAGGTCGCCCAGGGGATTGACGAGCGAGCACCCTCCGAACGGCACGATCCTGATCTGCGTCATCTGTTCCCTAAATGCAGTTTTCCGGCTCGCGAGGGCTATGTCGTAGCGACCGAACCATGACAAGCCAAGATTGGGGGGCCTGATATCGCCGCCCGGGCGGGAAGAGCGGCTCGGCATCCGGCACCGCCGGTCATCGCCGTAGAGCGAAACTCGGGTAGCATTGACCGGAAAAGCAGCCTATTCATTCCATGCACTCGTCGTACCGGCAGGTGAAAAAAGACAATAGGGATACGTAAATGTCGGCCGAATCCGATAAAAACAAAGGTTTTATTCAGTCAGTTAAAACAAGTGACGACAGAATTGTAATGTATCGGCCGGATGCGGTCGTCGCCATGATCACAGCGACCGATGGCCTGGAAACGGAGGTATTCCTGGCGAATGGCCCGTCATTCTTTATAAAGGGTCGCGCTGGTATGTTGCGCCAGAAGCTGAACGAGTTTTATGAAAAAAACGGATGACGCTTTTAAGCCGCCAATAACTGGAGCATCGACCGATCGATCGGACTTTACTCGCCAAGACACAGTTGTCGGTGCCTGAGTATTTTTTCTCGCTTGCAGGAAGCTATTCCTGCCGCATCGCGGTCTCCAATTCTTTGGGGAGATCGTTCAAACTACGCCGAAGGTCAGACTTAAATCTCTCTTCCCAGCGGTCATTCAACGCAGTTCCCTGTTTTTTTAGCTCTACCTCTCTATTGATCGAGGGTTGCCATTTCCGACTAAGATGCGATCCAATCTCGGCCAAAGATTCCTGTTCGTTGACTATGATATCTTCATAAACAACCCGCATTGGATTCAAGCCAAGCCTGAGAAAAAAGCGTTCCCAATTTGAGTTTTCGTTGATTATTCCTTCAGCGTGCTTCAATATTGCGGCAAAGTCATAATCCGCGCTGGCAATCGCCCGCTCGCCAGCCATATTTGCTGTCCATTTTTGTGTAATCGACGCGATACGTCGCGATATCGCCTGCTGAATTACATTTCGTCGTATCAGATAGACGATACTCCATTCATCGATTCGATCGGGTATTTCCCGCATCGCGATTAGATACGCCAGTGATGCATACGGGATTTTAAGACCCAGAACGCCCTGTTCCGCTTCCCGAGCGAGGTGACCCGCAAATTTCTCTAGCGATGGATCGAACTCGTCAGCGAACCGCTTAACGTACCCTTCGGTATTCAGGTATTCGTTAAAAGAAAAACCATAACGGCGTAATGCGACGGACAGATAAGAACTTCCGCTACGCGCAGTGCACGCGATCATAGCCTTTTGGCCGTCGGTCGGAATGCCATTAACGCGAGAGTCGTGCGTCAGATACTTGAACACGGTATTATTCAAGATTCGAGGATTAAATCTGAAATACTCTGTCAGCTGATTCATTATGGATATTTCCCTATCTGGGCTCTTTTAGGTCTATGATTAGCAAATTTTATCGCTTTCACCACGCGCCTTCGCGTCGCATGGAACTTGACGACTCGTTGCGGTCGCCGGCACAGACGATATTCGTCCAAAAATCCGGCTGGACACCACGCGTTCGATCCGACCCTGGCGACCGATACACAGGACGCTTGCTCGATCGTCAAGTACCATGTGAACCGCAGGCTATTCGCTCGGGATCGATGTCGTTGCGTCGAGCACGGCGGCGAGATCGTCGACCATCCGCGCGACCGGAAAGCGTTCGCGAACGTACCCCGCAGCCGCTTCACCCGCAGCCTTGAGCCGGTCGGGTGATTGCAGAAGGTCGCAGACAGCCGCGGCCATCGCATCGACCGATTGTTCGGCCACGAGCCGCCCGGTGACCCCGTCGGCGAACGTATCGCGCGCGCCCCCGACATCGAAACTCGTGACGGGAACCCCGGCCGCCTGCGCTTCGATCAACACGTTGGGCAACCCTTCGGTTCGCGACGTGAGCATGAAGAGATCGAGCGCACCGATCAATTCGGACAGGTTGGTGACGCGCCCCGGAAAATGGATCCGCTTGTCCATCCCAAGCTTGGCGGCGAGCGCCCGCGTATCATCCAGCAGGTCGCCATCGCCGAACATGATGAAATGGGCGTCCGGATGTCGCGCCGCCACCTTCGCCGCAATCTCCACCCACCAGTCGGGGCGCTTCAACTCGGCGAACCGGAACGCGGTGCCGATCAGTGGCGCATCGGCGCCGATCCCGAGGTCTTGCCGTAATTGGATGGCGGCTTCGTGCGATCGCCCCTGGTCGAAGTCGGCGAAATCGAAGCCATTGTGGATCACGTGCGTCCGCTCGTTGGGTTCGATGCCGAGCCAGTCGAGATAATCGTCGAGCGTAGCCTGCGAAACCGCGACGAGATGGACGTCGGGCCGACTCAGCAGAGCCCGATAGCAATGATCGAAATCGGGATTATACGCCCCCGCCACCGCCAGATCGGTCGGCCGCATATTGTGGACGTGCATGACGATACGCGGCACACCCGCCCGGATCGCGGCATAGGCCGCACAGACGTTCGCCATGTCGAGCGTGGCGTGGAGGACAGCCGGTTTCGCGGCGACGATATGGTCGTAGATACCTTGCGCCCGAATCGCCATCGGCTTGGGGAGCCAAAGGAGCTTCGGCTCGGTGGCGCGGGCGACGCGACCAATCAGAATTTCGGAAGGGTCGATCCCCGCCTGCGGCAAATAGAAAGCGCTCGGCGTATTTTCCGAAAATTCAAAGAGGACGAGCTTGACCGTATCAATGCCCCGCGCCTGCCGGTATTCCGCAAAAAGGGTGGAGAGGATTCGCTCCGCGCCCCCCGCGGCCAGCGACCCTCCGACCATCATCAGCGACGATCTGGGCTCGTACCGGTTAATGCTGGTATCGCTGCACAGCAGATCGAACGCAGTCGCCGGCGAAGAGACCGAAACCGATGGCTCCTCGCCCGCCGCCGCTTTCTCAATCGAGCCGCCCGCCGCTTCGAAGAGCTCACGCGCGCCCTTGATTGCCGCCCGCAACGCCGGTGAGGCGGTCGCCTCCGCCTTCAGGATGTGGGCCGCATATTTCCCGGCTTGGCCCATAGCCAGGCTGAACGAAGCCGCTTCGCGTGCCGCGACGAGATCGTCGGGGTGGGCTTCAGCGGCACGCGCGAACGCCGCCATCGCGCGATCCGGGTCGTTCTCCAGCCGGTGAACCCGCGCTTCCCAAAGGTCAGACTGATCCGACACCGCGATCCGTTCGAATATCGCCGCCCGGGTTGCTGCAATCTTTGGGCTGTCGAGACGAAGCGCAGCGATATAGACTTGATACAAAACGTCGCATGTCGATTTGGCAGAGGGCCTGGCGCCCTGGAATTCCTGCAAAGCCCAGCCGAATTGATCGGCCCGGTTCAGGACGCGCAACAGGTTCTCCAGGGCCCAGGATTCGTCAGGATATGTCCGAATGGCGAGCTCGGAGGCAAGCATGAGGCGGAGCGGATCCTCCGACTTCCGCACATCGCCGATAGCCTTGCGGATTTTCAGGATACTGCGGGTTTTGTCCGAGGCCGCAGTGCCGTCATTCTCCATTTTGGTCGCGCGTGCAGCGAGATCATCGTGAAGCGACAAGACGCGTTCGTTTTTCGGCCAGCGCGCCAGCATTTCGCGCGCAAGCGGAATCAGCGGAACGACGACCCCAACGCTCAGCAACGATCGCGAGAAGGCGATCAACGGGCCAGGTGTGGTCACCGTCGACAGCGTCAGGAAAGTCGCGGCTCGGTTTTTGCTCCGACCGATTTCGTCGGACGCACCACCGCTCGATTGCGGATCAGCCGTTTCCGGCGGTGTCAGCAGCCCGGTATCGACGTCAGCCATGCTGTCATTTCACCAATTCGAAAGGAGCGATGACGAACCACCAAAAATCGGAATTGGGCTTGGGGCTGAGACCCGCTCCATAGGCGGCAACGCGCGGGCGCGCAACCGCGGTCAGCGCGTGCTTACGATCTTGCCGCGGCTCATCACCAGCCGTACCGCGCGGGCGGCGGCGATATCGCGCGTCGGATCGCCCGCGACCGCGACGAGATCGGCGGCCAGCCCCGGTTTGATCGCGCCGATCCGATCGGCGAGGTGGAACGCTCGGGCGTTGGTCGAGGTAACCGCGATCATCGCCTCGGCAGGCGACATTCCCGCCGCCACCATCAGTTCGAGTTCGCGCGCATTGTCGCCGTGCGGGAAGACGCCGACATCGCCCCCGGCGCAGATCGCAACCCCGCCGGCGCGGGCGAGCGCGAAGCCATGCCGGCTCGCCAACACGCCCGCCGGCGCAGGTTCGGCGCCGTTCCAGCCAGCATAACGCGCGACCGCGTCGGCAGCGGCGAGCGTCGGGCACAATGTCATGCCATGCTTGCGCATGTCCGCGAAAATCTCGGGCGTTCCGCCATAACCGTGCTCGATCGTATCCGCGCCCGCCGCGATCGCCCGTCGCATCCCTACCGCAGTCGAAGTGTGGACCGCCACGATCCGCCCGGCATCGTGCGCCGCCTCGACTGCGGCGCGCATCTCGGCGAGCGAAAAGGTCGGGCGGCTGTCCTCGCCGGGGCGCCAGCGGTAATCGCCATAGAGTTTCACGACATCGGCCCCCGCCGCGATCTGACTCCGCACCGCGCGGACGATCTCGTCGACGCCGCTCGCCTCCTCCGCGCCCTGCGGTACGACGACCCCCGGCTCGAAACCCTTGGGACCATAAGCGCCGCGCGCGACGATCGCGCGGGTCGCGACGATCAGTCGCGGCCCCGGCACGATCCCCTGCTCGATCGCCTGCTTCAGCCCGACATCGGCATAGCCCGCGCCTTCGGTGCCGAGATCGCGTTCGGTGGTGAAGCCCGCCAGCAAGGTCGCGCGCGCCGCCACCACAGCCCGCGCGGTGCGCAGCGCCAGCGGCTCGTGGAGCACCTGATCGTCCCACTTCGCTTCGTTATACGGGTGGAGGAACAGATGGCCGTGACCCTCGATCATGCCGGGGATCAGCGTGTCGTCGGGAAGATCGATCGTCCGCGTGCCCGCCGGCACGCTCAGTCCCGGGCCGACCGCGACGATCCGGTCGCCCTCTGTCAGCACTTCCCAGCCTGGATGCGGCACCGGATCGACCCCGTCGAAGACGCGCGCCGGCCGCAGCAGGATCGGCGCGGACTCTTGGGAAGGCGCCGCCACGCTTGCCGACGCGATGATCGCGAGCAGCAGCGCCAATATCGCTTTCATCCGTGCCTCCTTGTCGCCTGCACCGTCCGCCGATAGCCTCCGTCGCATGGATAGACACCCGCGTTTGCTTCGCAACCCGCTCCTCGCATTCGCGCTGATCCTCAGCCCGACGATCGCCATGGCCGCTCCGCCAAGCGATATGGCGCGTCTGCGGCAGGAGGCGGCGCGCGTCACCATCACGCGCGACGATTGGGGCATCGCGCACGTCCACGGGCGCAGCGATGCCGACGCGGTGTTCGGCGCGATCTATGCGCAGGCGGAGGATGATTTCTCGCGCGTCGAGGCGAATTACCTCACCGCGCTAGGCCGCACCGCCGAGGCGGACGGCGAAAAGGCGATCTGGCAGGATTTGCGCCAGCGGCTTTACGTCGATCCCGTCGAACTCAAGGCGCAGTATCGCGCGAGTCCCGCCTGGCTCCGGCAGTTGATGGACGCTTGGGCGGACGGGTTGAACTATTATCTCGCGACGCATCCTGCGGTGAAACCGAAGGTCCTTACCCGTTTCGAGCCGTGGATGGCGCTGTCGTTCACCGAAGGCAGCATCGGCGGCGATATCGAGCGCATTTCGCTATCCGAGCTCGCGAGCTTCTACGGCGACACGCGCGTCGCAATGACCGCCGACGAAACCGGCGCCGCCCCACGAGAACCGCGCGGATCGAACGGCATCGCGATAGCCCCTGCCAAGACGCGCGACGGCCACGCGCTGCTGCTCATCAACCCGCACACCAGTTTCTATTTCCGCGCCGAATTGCAGATGACGAGCGACGCTGGCCTCGACACGTACGGCGCATCGACCTGGGGCCAGTTCTTCATCTACCAGGGCTTCAACCGCAACGCCGGCTGGATGCACACCTCATCGGGTGTCGATAATGTCGATGAGTTCGCCGAGACCGTCGTTAAGCAAGGCGGCAAACACTTCTACCGTTACGGCAAAGCACTAAGACCGTTCGTCGCCAAGCCGGTCACGATCCGCTTCCGCAAATCCAACGGTACGCTCGCAACCCGGACCTTCACGACATGGCACGCGCACCATGGCCCCATCGTCGCGTCGCGCGAAGGCAAGTGGATCGCCGAGGCGCTGATGTGGAAACCAATCCCCGCGCTCGAGCAGAGCTGGCTACGGACCAAAGCGACCGACCTCGCCTCCTATCTGCGGGTCGCCGAGCGCAAGGCCAATTCGTCGAACGACACGATCTTCGCCGATGCCAAGGGCGAGATCGCCTATCTCCATCCGCAATTCGTGCCCATTCGCGACGATCGGTTCGACTATACCCGCGCGGTCGACGGCAGCGATCCCGCGACCGACTGGAAAGGTTTGCATCCGCTCGACGGTCTGCCGAGCGTGCTCCGCCCCCGCACCGGCTGGGTGATGAACACCAACAACTGGCCGTGGACCGCCGCCGGCGCCGACAGCCCCAAGGCGAAGGATTTCCCGCGTTATATGGACACCGCCGGACAAAACGCGCGCGGCCTCCACGCGAACCTGTTGCTCAAGGATGCGAAGGATGTGACTTCCGAAAGCCTGATCGCAAAGGCGTTCGACAGCTACCTGCCCGCGTTCGCGACGCTGATCCCGCAACTCGTTTCGGCATATGACGCGCTGCCGCAAGGCGACACGCGACGCCGCGACCTCGCCGGACCGATCGAAGTGCTGCGCAAATGGGATTATCGCTGGTCGGCCGATTCCGCGGCGACGTCGCTCGCAATATTCTGGGGCGACACCCTGTGGCGCGACGTCGGATCGTTCGCGCGGGCCGAGCGCGTCAACGTCCCCGATTACATCGCGACGCGGGTGAAGCCCGAAACGAAACTCGCGGCGCTCACCGCCGCATCACAGCGCCTGTCGCGCGATTTCGGAAACTGGCGCGTGCCATGGGGCCGGATCAATCGGTACCAGCGCCTCGACGATGCGATCGATCCGCATTTCGACGATGCGAAGCCGAGCTTCCCGGTGCCGTTCACTTCGGCGCAATGGGGCTCGCTCGCGTCGTTCGGCGCGCGGCCCTATCCGAACACGAAGCGCTATTACGGCACGAGCGGCAACAGCTTCGTGGCGGTCGTCGAATTCGGCGCGACCCCGCGGGCACGCGCGGTCATGGCGGGCGGGGAAAGCGGCGACATCGCGTCGCCGCATTTCGCCGATCAGATCGAGCGCTACGCCGGCGGCAAGCTCCGTCCGGTCTATTTCACGCCGGCCGACCTCGCGACGCACACCGTTCGACGGTACACACCGGGGCAATAGCCGTTCCCTCTCCGTTCCGCATCGGCTATGCCACACGCGATGGATCGCAATGCGCCTCGCAAGATCATCCATATCGACATGGACGCGTTCTTCGCATCGGTTGAGCAGCGTGACGATCCCGCCTTGCGCGGGCGTCCGGTCGCGGTCGGCTATCCCGCCGCACGCGGCGTCGTCGCCGCGGCCAGCTATGAGGCGCGACAATTCGGCGTGCGTTCGGCGCTGCCCTCGGTCACCGCGCTCCGGCGATGCCCCGAACTGGTCTTCGTCAAACCGCGCTTCGACGTCTATCGCGCGGTCTCGCAACAAATCCACGCGATCTTCGCCGACTATAGCGCACGCATCCAACCGCTCTCCCTCGACGAAGCGTACCTCGACGTCACCGAGAACCGCCGCGGCCTGCCGACCGCATGGATCACCGCGAAGGAAATCCGCGCGCGCATCTTCGCCGAAACCGACCTGACGGCGTCGGCGGGCATTTCGTACAACAAATTCCTCGCCAAGCTCGCCTCGGATCATCGCAAGCCCAACGGTCAGTTCGCGGTGACACCCGATATGGGCGCGGCGTGGATCGAAACGCTCCCCGTTGCGCGCTTCCACGGCGTCGGCCCGGTGACCGCCGCGAAAATGAAACGGCTCGGGATCGAGACCGGCGCCGATCTGCGCGCGAAATCGCTGGCGTTTCTGCAAGAGCATTTCGGCAGTTCGGCGACCTGGTATCACGACATCGCGCGCGGCGAAGATGACCGCCCGGTCGACCCAGATCGGACGCGCAAATCCTCGGGTTCCGAAACCACATTCGATCGCGATCTCATCGAAAACGTGGAAATCGAGGCGGGCGTTGTCAGGATGGTGGACGACGTCTGGCGCTGGTGCGAGAAGGCCGGAATGTTCGGGCGAACGGTGACGGTGAAGGTGAAGTTCGCCGATTTCCGCCAGATCACGCGTAGCCGCAGCCACCCTGCCTCCGTGTCGCGGCACGACGAGTTGCGCGATGCGAGCCTCACACTCATCCGCTCGGTGCTACCGACCGAGACCGGCATCCGGCTGGTCGGCGTGACCGTGTCGAATTTCGAGGACGCCGCCGACGCCGCGCTACCCTTGTTCGGGACCGACGCCCCAGCCGATATCGACCCGGCGTAGGTCGCTTAAGCCGGCTTCTTGTGCTGCAAGCCAGATCGCTTGCACGACGCCACCAGCTCGTCGCGCTGGTTATAGGCGCGGTGAACGAACGTGACGATACCGGCATTCGGCCGCGACTTCGACTCACGCAGATCGGCGACCTCGGTCTCGATCCGCAGCGTATCGCCGATGAACACCGGCGCGGGGAACCGCACCTCATCCCAACCGAGATTCGCGATCGCGGTGCCGAGCGTCGTGTCGCCGACCGACACCCCGACCATCAGCCCCAGAGTGAAGGTCGAATTGACCAAAACGCGGCCGTAATCCGTCTCCTTCATATATTCGGCATCGAGATGAAGCTGCGCCGGATTGTGCGTTAACGTCGAAAACAGCAGATTGTCGGTCTCGGTCACCGTGCGCCGGATCGCGTGTTTGAACATCTGCCCGACCTGTAGATCGTCGAACCATAACCCCGCCATCGGCATTTCCTTCACGATTGTCGTAACGACAGTTTCACAAAACCGCGTCGCCCGCCAATCGCGGTCGCGCGATAAAGGCCTACGCGATCGATACACCTGCATCCGCCCGACGGCGTCGCCTCGCGCACAAAACATCGGGATCGATCGCAACGCCATCGATTGAGGTCAACGCGACGGGTGGGTAGGCAGCCCCGGGCGCTGCCCGCCTGCGAAATTCAATCATGTTTCGCCGGTCTGCCAGACATCATCGCCGTCGCAGCGCCGCAGTGAACCGGTCTCGCCACCACAACACGTCTTCGGACCGGACGTTGTCGTACATCGGCTGCCAGCGTGCGATCCGTTCCGTGCGCGGCATCGCGAGCGCGCGCGCGATCGCGTCGGCGATATCGTCGGCGCTGTAGGGATTGACCAGCAGCGCCTCTTCGAGTTGTTCCGCCGCGCCGGCAAATTTCGACAGGATCAGGACACCGGGGTCGTCGGGATCCTGCGCCGCGACATATTCCTTGGCTACCAGGTTCATGCCGTCGCGTAGCGGCGTGACCAGCCCGACGCGGGCGGCGCGATACACCCCGGCGAGCGTGTCGCGTGGAAAGCCCTGGTTGACATATCGCAACGGCACCCAGTCGATATCGGCAAAGGCGCCATTGATCCGCCCCGACAAGGCGTCGAGCTGCGCGCGGATGTCGCGATAGCTCTGGACCGTCGCGCGCGACGGTGGCGCGATTTGCAATAGATAGACATTCGTATGCGCGTTGAGCCGGGTTTCGAGATAGCGTTGATAGCCGTTGAACCGCTCTTCCAGCCCCTTCGAATAATCGAGCCGGTCGACCCCGACGATCAGGCTGCGACCGACAGAGCTTTCCACCATTCGGCGATGCATCGCCGCGGCCGCCGCGCTGTTCGCGCTGGCGATGAATTCGTTCGCGTCGATCCCGATCGGACAGGCGATCGCGGTGATCGTGCGCCCGCCGACGGTGATCGTGTCGTCGGCCCCGATCGATCCGCCCATCTGGTTGACGACATAATCGTGGAAGGTTTCGAGCCATTCCCGCGTCTGAAAACCGATCACGTCATACGCGAACAGCGCCTCGACCAGGCGGCGATGCTCGGGCAGCGCGGTGAGCAAACGCGTCGGCGGCCAGGGGATATGGAGGAAGAATCCGAGCCGGTTGGTCAGCCCCTGCTGGCGCAACACCCAGCCAAACGGGATCATGTGGTAATCGTGGACCCAGACGATATCGTCGGGCTCGATATGCGGCCCGATCGTCTCGCCGAAGACGCGATTGACGCGTTCGTACCCGCCCTGGAACTCGCGCTCGAACTCGGTCAGGTCGAGCCGGTAGTGAAACAGCGGCCACAAGGTCCGATTGGCATAACCGTCGTAATATTCCTCGACGTCCTGTTCGGGCAGGTCGATCGTCGCCGAGGTGACGCCGTCGTATGTGGCGAACCGCAGCGGCCCCGTCTTGCCCGTCTCGCCCGACCAGCCGAACCAGATCCCCTCGGCCTGCCGCAGTGCGGCGGAGAGCCCGACGGCAAGCCCGCCCATCGCGCCATCGGCCTCCGCGGTCGGCGCCTGCACGCGGTTGGATATAACGATCAGGCGGCTCAGCGGATCGCGCTCCACGGTTTGCTCAGCAGGACCGCGCAATTGATCATGCCGACCAGCGAGTAAGTCTGCGGATAATTCCCCCAAAGCTCCCCAGTAACCGGATCGATATCTTCGGACAGCAATCCGGCCCGGCTACGACGCGAGAGCATTTCTTCGAACAAGACGCGTGCTTCGGCGTCGCGGCCGGTGAAGTGCAGCGCCTCGATCAGCCAGAAGGTGCAGACGTTGAAGGCTGTGCTGGGAATGCCGAAATCGTCCTCCGTCGCGTAGCGCAGCATGTTCGATCCGCGCCTGAGGCCCTCCTCCACCGCCTTGAGCGTACCGAGAAAACGCGGGTCGTCGGGCGCGAGGAACCTGAGTTCGAGCAATTGTAACAGGCTGGCGTCGAGATCGTCTCCGGCGAACGTCGCCGACATGCGATCGGTGTCGGGGCGCCACGCCGCCACCTCGATCCGCGCGCGCATCGTATCGGCGCGTTCGGCCCAGAATGTGGCGCGGTCGGCCAGACCCAGCGCGGCCGCGGCATTGCCCAACCGGTCGCATGCCGCCCAGCACATCGCCGCCGAATAGGTGTGGACATGCGACTTGGTCCGCAATTCCCACAGCCCGGCATCGGGCTGGTCGTATTTCTCCCAGGCGCGCTCGCCGATCGGCTCGAGCGCCTCGAAATCCTCGACCCCGGCGATCCGGAGCAGGCGATGATCGAAGAACGCCTGCGCGTTCGACAAGACGATCTGGCCGTAAGCGTCGTGCTGGATCTGCTCGTAAGCCTGATTGCCGACCCGGACCGGCCCCATGCCGCGATACCCGCTGAGCCCCGGCACGACGCGCTCGACCAAAGTCGCCTCCGCGCCGACGCCGTAGAGCGGCTGGATATGGCCGCCTGCGGCATTGGCGACGATATTGCGCAGATATTCGAGATATCCTTCGAGCACATCGAGCGCGCCAAGCCGGTTGAGCGCCTGGATCGTGTAATAAGCGTCGCGAACCCAGCAGAAGCGATAGTCCCAATTGCGACCCGAATCGGCATGTTCGGGGATCGATGTCGTCATCGCCGCGACGATCGCGCCGGTTTCCTCGTGCTGGCACAGCTTGAGCGTGATCGCCGCCCGGATCACCGCCTCCTGCCATTCATGCGGCGTCGCCAAGCCGCGCACCCAATGCCGCCATTCCGCGATCGTGCTGGTCTGCATAGTCTCCAGCGCGACCGCGATATCGTCGCCGAAGCTCTCGTCGGGGCCGAGGAAGAAATGGAGCGGCCGCTCGACGCGAAACGCCTGCTCGTCCTCGATCCAGCCGACCGGCGCATCGGTCGACAGCCGGATGACCCCATTTTCGACGAGATAGCGGATGTGGTTCGACCCACGCGTTCGATCGGCCCGCGCCGCGCCCCAGTCCCGCGCCGGTCGCAACCGAACGCGGATACGTGGCGAGCCCGAGATCGGCCGCACGATCCGTACGAACGCGGTCGGCCGGTACATCCGCCCGTTACGATGGAAACGCGGCGCGAAATCGGTGATCTCGATGCCATTACCGGCGGCATCGACGCATGTCGTGACCAAAACCGGCGTATTGCGGAGATAGGTTTGCGTCGTCTCGACCACGCCTTCGAGATCGATTTCCCAGAAACCGTGCGCATCGTCCGCGTGCGCCGGCGCCGCGTCGAGCAGCGATGAAAACGTCGGATCGCCGTCGATCCGCGGCAGGCATGCCCAAACGAACTGGCCCGCCCGATCCACGAGCGCGGAAACCTGGCAATTGCCGATCGGCCAGAGATCGAGTGCGGCAGTCACAGAGCCGCCAACCATTTCCGGACGGCTGCCACGCCGTCCAGCCGGTACTGTGCGGTAGTCGGGCGAGGCGGGCCAATAAGGATTCCGACCCCGCCCAACGTGGAGCAGGTCTCGAAACCGGCCTCGTCGGTCACGTCGTCGCCGAGGAAAATCGGCATGTGCCCGGCAAAAGGAGCGCGCTGCATCAGCGCCGCGATACCGCTGCCCTTGTCGTGACCCGAGACGCGGACTTCCACCATCATCTTCCCTTTTTGCACGTCGAGCTCGTTCACCGCAGCGAATTCCGCAGCCATCGCGTTGGCGCGCGCTTCCAAAGAAGGATCGAGCCGGTAGTGGATCGCAACCCCGAGCGACTTCGCTTCGATGATCATACCCTCATGGCCACCGAGCACCGAGGTGAAAAGCGCCTCTGCGCGGCGCAGTGATTCCGGACGCTTGCTTGAGGCGATCACCGATCCGGCAAGACGGCTCTCCGCACCGTGGCTACCAACGAACGCAATAGTCGTGTCGCCAAGAAACGTGTCGAGTTGCGCGATCGACCTTCCGCTGACTATTGCCAAGCGCCCGGACAGCCGCTCTTCGAGGTCCGCCAAAAGTGCCTTCAACGCACGATTAACAATTACGTCGTGGGGCCGTTCCGCGAGATCGACGAGCGTGCCATCGAAATCGAGGAACAGACTTATTTCGCGCGTGGACAGTTTTGGAGGTGCGGGAATCGTGGCGTCGTCGGGCATGCCCGTGTCTGTATCGCCTGTTGCTCGTTGCGACACCCCCAGTGACGGAATCCCCGTGCAAAGCACTTTCCGGACGTCGCCCAAAACACGAAAAGCCCCACCGCTTTCGCGGCAGGGCTTTTCGTTTGGCTGGTTGCGGGAGCTGGATTTGAACCAGCGACCTTCAGGTTATGAGCCTGACGAGCTACCGGGCTGCTCCATCCCGCGCCAGCAAACCCCGCGAACGGGGATGCAAAAGGGATGACATGCGAATGGGTTCAGAAAGAACGTTCCAACTGACCGCCGGCTACAATGCCTGGCGACGACCTACTCTTCCATCGCTTGAGCGATAGTACCATCGGCGCAGTCGGGTTTCACGGCCGAGTTCGGGATGGGATCGGGTGGGACACCGACGCTATGGCCACCAGGCAATGAAGCCGGCGGACGGTCAGTTCGTTCTTAAAAGGGTTCCATCAAAGTACTACTTTGATGGGTTCCTTAAAATCGATGCACCTTTGCATATCGTTATATGGCAATTCTGGCGTCGAGCATGATCATCCGACATCCCTAGCCAACGCTGGTTTGACCCAGAGTTGTCATTGATGGCGGGACTCTCAAGCGCGAATAGGACAATTAGTATCGGTTAGCTCCATGCGTTACCGCACTTCTACATCCGATCTATCAAGGTCGTGGTCTCCGACCGTCCTAAGAAATCTTATCTCGAGGGAGGCTTCCCGCTTAGATGCTTTCAGCGGTTATCCCGTCCGTACATAGCTACCCTGCTGCGCGGCTGGCGCCACGACAGGTACACCAGAGGTACGTTCAACCCGGTCCTCTCGTACTAGGGTCAACTCCTCTCAAATTTCGACGCCCACGGCAGATAGGGACCAAACTGTCTCGCGACGTTCTGAACCCAGCTCACGTACCACTTTAATTGGCGAACAGCCAAACCCTTGGGACCTGCTCCAGCCCCAGGATGTGATGAGCCGACATCGAGGTGCCAAACAACCCCGTCGATATGAGCTCTTGGGGGTTATCAGCCTGTTATCCCCGGCGTACCTTTTATCCGTTGAGCGATGGCCCTTCCACGAGGGACCACCGGATCACTATGACCGACTTTCGTCTCTGCTCGACTTGTCAGTCTCGCAGTCAGGCGGGCTTATGCCATTGCACTCTAACAGTCGGTTTCCAACCGACCTGAGCCCACCATCGCGCGCCTCCGTTACTCTTTAGGAGGCGACCGCCCCAGTCAAACTACCCGCCACAGAGGGTCCCTGATCCAGTTTCATGGATCGAGGTTAGACATCAGAAAACAACAGGGTGGTATTTCACCTATGGCTCCACCAGATCTGGCGACCTGGCTTCAAAGCCTCCCACCTATGCTACACAGTTCTTTCCTAATGCCACTCTGAAGCTGCAGTAAAGGTGCACGGGGTCTTTCCGTCTAACCGCGGGTACTCCGCATCTTCACGGAGAATTCAATTTCGCTGAGCATGTCCTGGAGACAGTGGGGAAGTCGTTACGCCATTCGTGCAGGTCGGAACTTACCCGACAAGGAATTTCGCTACCTTAGGACCGTTATAGTTACGGCCGCCGTTTACCTGGGCTTCATTTCAGAGCTTGCACCCCTCCACTTAACCTTCAGGCACCGGGCAGGCGTCAGGCCCTATACGTCGTCTTGAAGCCGACTTAGCAGAGCCCTGTGT
>CBDCNF010000007.1:0-75000 GCA_965219285.1 Sphingomonas sp. | reverse complement strand
GCGCTGCTCAGCCGAACGATGGACTTCCGCGGCCAAGCCAAGGTCAACATCATCGCCTCGCTGGCAAGCGCAAGCGCCGCGCTCGGCGGCGCGCTCGCCGGGCTCGGCGTCTGGACGCTGGTGCTGGCGCCGTTCGTCCTGTTCGCGGTCCGCGCGATCGGCATGACGATCGCGGCGCGCTCCTTTGTCTGGCCGATCTTCGACTTCCGCGGCGCGGGTCATCTCGCGCGCTACGGCGGCGTGATGGCGGCGGGGCAATTGTTCTGGTTCGCGCAAAGCCAGGCCGACGTCTTCATCGCGGGCCGCCATTTCACCGCGCACGAGCTCGGCATCTATACGACCGCCTTGTTCCTCACGCAGATCTTCGTGTCGAAATTCGTTCCCCCGCTCAACGAGGTCGCATTCTCCGCCTACTCCCGCCTGCAAAACGAATCCGGTGCGACCGCGGCGGCGTTCGTCAAATCGGTGCGCATCATCATGGTCGCCGCCCTCCCCTTCTATTTCGGCCTCGCGGTCACCGCCGAGCCTTTGGTGCTGACGATGCTAGGCACGAAATGGGCCGAGGCGATCCCCGTCGTCCGCCTGCTCGCGCTGGCGATGCCGTTCATGACCCTGCAAGTGCTGTTTTCCCCCGCTTGCGATGCGATGGGCCGGCCCGGCATCGGCGTCCGCAACGGCGCGACGGGAGCGGTCGTACTGGCGATCGGCTTCCTGATCGGCGTGCAATGGGGCGCGACCGGCCTCGCGACCGCGTGGATCGCGGGCTATCCGATCTATCTCGCGATCAGTTGCTGGCGGTCCTTGCCGGTGATTGGCGCGCCCCTCCGCGATGTCGCCGCCGCAATCGCCCCCTCCGCGATGGCGGCGGTAGCGATGGCGACGCTGGTGTTGCTGGTCGAGCGCACCCTACCCCCCCTCCCGCCGCTGCCGAGACTGACAATTCTCGTCGCCGTTGGCGCAGCAAGCTATGGCGCGTGGCTGTTCATCTTCGCGCGACCCGTCGTTCGCGAACTGATCGCACTCGTACGAAGGCGTTCGATCGCGGTGTAAACGGATGGCGGTTAGGACCGAAAACTGACGTGCCACCGCGGCGTCATGCCGGCGCAGACAGCCGCTGCCATCGACGCAGCGCGACGACGAACCAGATCAGCTCAACCGCGCCGAACGGCCATGCACCCTGGAAGAAACCATAGGCCGAGCCCATCAGGCAACCCAGCGCGAAGAGCAGGGTCCAGAACGGCGCGCGGTCCTCCAGCACATAGCAAACCAGCATGAAGGTGACCGCGAACAGGCCGAAAGCGGTGAGCGCATTCATACCCCACCCTGCCCGTCGGCGCGCGATCACGCCATCCCGCGCGGCAGAACGATCCGCGCGATCAGGCCGGGCGCAGCGTCGAGCAGCTCGAAACGGCCGCCGTGGAATCGCGCTACCGCCTCGACGAGCGCCATGCCCAGGCCGGGGCCGGGCGACAAGCGCGCCGAATCGAGGCGGCCGAAGCGGCCGAGCGCGGCGCGTCACGGAGCCGGCTACCGAGGTAACGTTCCTCAGCGCCGTGCTTCAGCGCATTGTCGAGCAGGTTCGCGATCGCCTGGGTCAGCAATTAGCGGTGGAGCGAATGCGGCACGGCCAGCGCGTCGAACCAGGGATTCACGCGCGCGGCTGGGACCCGATCCGCGCCAGCGCACAACCGGGCTCCCGCTCGCGCTACGCCTGCGCCGCTGATCAGGCGTCGAGCACCGCCTCGATCGCTGCCGAGACATGCGCGATGTCGGCCATGCCGTCGATGCGGCGGACGAGGCCGCGATCGCCGTAAAGCGGCAGGATCGGTTCGGTCTTGGCGCGATATTCGGCCATGCGGGTGCGCACGGTTTCCTCATTGTCGTCGGGGCGCCGTTTGAAGTCGTGGCTGCCGCAGACGTCGCAGGTGCCCGCGACCTTGGGTTGCTTGAATGTATCGTGATAGTTGGCGCCGCATTTGGCGCAGGTGAAACGCCCGACGATTCGCTCGACGAGCTTGTCCTCATCGACCTCGAGTTCGATCACGAAATCGAGCGTCCTGTCGCGACCCGCGAGGATCGCGTCGAGCTCGGTCGCCTGCGTGGCGGTGCGCGGATAGCCGTCGAAGATCACGCCTTGCGACGCGTCCAGCGTGCCGAGCTTCTCGTCGATCAGCGCGGAGACGACCTTGTCGGGCACGAGCCCGCCCGATTCCATGATCGGCTTTACCTGCAGGCCGACCGGCGTTGCCGCCTTGACCGCCGCGCGCAGCATGTCGCCGGTCGACAGCTGGACCATGCCGCGATTGGCCACCAGCCGTTCGGCCTGGGTGCCCTTGCCCGCCCCTGGCGGTCCGAGAAGAATGATGTTCACGCGCGAACGTACTCCCATGCGTTCGTGTTGGTGGAAATCAGCGGAGGCGTCCGCCCTTCAGTTTCGCCTTCTTGATGAGATCGCCGTATTGATGCGCCAGCAGGTGAGACTGGATTTGCGTCACGGTGTCCATCGTCACGTTGACAACGATCAGAAGGCTGGTGCCGCCCAAGTAGAACGGGATCGACAGCGCCGACACCAGATATTCGGGCAGCAGGCAGATCAAGGTCAGATACGCCGCGCCGACAACGGTGATGCGCGTCAGCACATAATCAAAATACGTCTCGGTATTCTTGCCGGGACGGATGCCGGGGACGAAGCCGCCGTAGCGCTTCAGGTTCTCGGCGGTCTCCTCGGGATTGAACACGACTGCGGTGTAGAAGAACGAGAAGAATATGATCCCGCCGCCATATAGCAGCATGTACACCAGGCTGCCGTGCTGGAGATATTGGTTCAGCGAGATGATGATGTCGCCGAACGTGCTCTCGCCCTGGACCTTGTTGCCCGCGAATTGCGTGATCGTCAGCGGCATCAGCAGCAGCGACGACGCGAAGATCGGCGGGATGACGCCGGCGGTGTTGAGTTTCAGCGGCAGATGGCTGCGATCGGCCTGCATGCCTCGCTGGGTCTGGCGTTTGGGATATTGGATCAGGATGCGGCGCTGTGCGCGCTCCATGAAACAGATCAGCAGCACCAGGAACGCGATAGCGACGACGATGCCGATCAGCCGGACAGCGTCGATCGAACCCGAACGCCCGCCTTCAAGCAGGTTTTTCAAGGTCGTCGGCAAATGCGCGACGATGCCCGCCATGATGATCAGCGAAACGCCGTTGCCGATGCCGCGGCTGGTGATCTGTTCACCGAGCCACATCAGGAACATCGTGCCGCCGACGAGGCTGATGACCGCGCCGACACGGAACAACATCCCCGGTTCGATCACCGCCTGGACGCCCTGATTGGCGCCCAACGCCTCCAGCCCGACCGCGATGAAATAGCCCTGCACCGCGGTCAGCGCGACGGTGCCGTAACGGGTGTACTGGTTGAGCTTCTTGCGCCCGCTCTCGCCTTCCTTCTTGATCGCGGCGAGCTGGGGCGACAGCGAGGTCGCGAGCTGCACGACGATCGAGGCGGTGATGTAGGGCATCACGCCCAGCGCGATCAGCGACATCCGGCTCAATGAGCCACCCGAGAAGGTGTTGAAGAAATCGAGGACGCCGCCCTGCGTCTGCTGGCTCAGCAGGTTTAGTGCGGTGGGGTCGATGCCCGGCAGCGGCACGTAGCTGAGCAGGCGGAACACGATCAGCGCGCCAATGGTAAACCACAGGCGCTTCTTGAGATCGGTGGCCTTTGCGAATTTCGAAAGACTGATGCTTTGCGCCATCTGGTCGGCTGCGGATGCCATGCGGTTTACGTGTCCTGAAAACGAAAGCGGCGGCGAGCCACATCCGCCCGCCGCCACCGATATAGTCATGCTAGTGAGGTTGTCTAACCTCGGAAAGCAATTGCTACCCCGGCGAAGGCCGGGGCCCAGCTACGGGCGGCCCGATACTGGGCCCCGGCCTTCGCCGGGGTAGCGCGGTGAATCACGCCTTGAACGACGCCTTGTGCGCCTGGCGCTCCTTGTACTTCACGCCCTTCTTGGCGGCGGCCTTTTCGGCGGCGGGAACGACGTGAATCACATCGACCTTGCCGCCCGCTTTCTCGACCGCCTCGATCGCACCCTTCGATGCGCCGGCGACGGTTAAGCTGAGCTTGGCCGAGAAATCGCCCTTGCCGAGCAGACGGACGCCATGCTTGCCACCACGCGCGAGGCCAGCGGCCTTCAGCGCGGCGTGATCGATCGCGCCCTTGGCATCGAGCTTCCCGGCATCGACCGCCTTCTGGATCGCGCCGAGGTTTACCTCGGCATAATCCTTGGCGAAGACGTTGTTGAAGCCGCGCTTCGGCAGGCGCATGTGGAGCGGCATCTGGCCGCCCTCGAAGCCCGCGATCGAGACGCCTTCGCGGCTCTTCTGGCCCTTGACGCCGCGCCCGCCGGTCTTGCCCTTGCCGGAGCCGATACCGCGTCCGACCCGCATCCGGGATTTCCGCGCACCGTCATTGTCGCGGATGTCGTTCAGTTTCATGTCTTGCACTCGCTTTCGCTTTTGTCGCGCAGTGACGGTGAGGTTAGCCCTCGACCGTCACCATATGCTGCACCTTGCGGATCATGCCGCGGACCTCTGGAGTGTCCTCGAGTTCGCGGGTGCGGTTCATCTTGTTGAGCCCCAGGCCGATCAGCGTCGCGCGCTGGTCTTCCTTGCGGCGGATCGGCGAGCCGGTCTGCGTGACCTTGATGGTCTTGGTGTCTTTCTTCGCCATCATGCTTACTCCGTGACCGCCGCGGCTTCGGCCTCGGCGACGTCCTTGTCGGCGCCGCCACGACCGAGCAGATCGGCGATCTTCTTGCCGCGACGCTGCGCGACAGCCTTGGGCGAGGTCTGCTCGCCCAGCGCCTCGAAGGTCGCGCGGATCATGTTGTACGGGTTCGACGTGCCGACCGACTTCGTCACCACGTCGGCGACGCCGAGCGATTCGAAGATCGCGCGCATCGGGCCGCCGGCGATGATGCCGGTTCCCTGCGGCGCCGACCGCAGCGTCACGCGGCCCGCGCCGAAGTGACCGTTGCCGTCGTGATGCAGCGTGCGGCCTTCCTTCAGCGGAACGCGGACCATCGCCTTCTTCGCAGCCGCGGTGGCCTTGGAGATGGCTTCCGGCACTTCGCGCGCCTTGCCGTGGCCGAAGCCCGCGCGGCCCTTGCCGTCACCGACGACGACGAGCGCGGCGAAGCCGAAGCGCTTGCCGCCCTTCACCGTCTTCGAAACGCGGTTGATGTGGACGAGCTTTTCGATCAGCTCTTCACCACCGTCGTCCGAGCCGCCACGACTGCGATTGTCGCGCCCGCGACCGTCACGTCCGCCGCGATTGCCGCCGGGGCCGCCGCGACCACGGTTGCCGCCGCCGGGGCCGCCACGACCGCGACCGCCGCCACCGCCCTGATAACCGCCACCGGGACCGCCGCTACCGGGACCACCGGTGTTGGGACCGGGGGAAACGCTTTGCTGGGTCGTATCGTTCGCCAGCACTTTTTCGGGCTGGTTGCCCTGACCCGTAGTGTTTTGACCCGTCGTATTTTCGTCAGCCATATCTTAGAACTCCAGTCCGGCTTCGCGCGCGGCTTCCGCCAGCGCCTTCACCCGGCCGTGAAACAGGAAACCGCCGCGATCGAACACGACCTGCGTGACACCCGCCGCCTTCGCTTTTTCGGCGACACGCTTGCCGACCGCGCCGGCGGCCTCGACGTTCGCGCCCGACGTGCCACGCACATCCTTTTCCAGCGAGGAAGCCGATGCGACGGTCTTGCCGTCGGCATCATCGATCACCTGCGCATAGATGTGCTTGCCCGAGCGATGCACCGACAGGCGCGCACGGGTGCCGCCACGCGCCTTGAGCGCGGTGCGGTTGCGGCGACGCCGCTTCTCGAAAAGAGAGAGACCTTTGGTCATTACTTCTTCTTCCCTTCCTTGCGGAAGATGAACTCGCCGTCGTATTTGATGCCCTTGCCCTTGTACGGCTCGGGCTTGCGCCAGCGGCGGATTTCGGCGGCGAGTTGCCCCACCTTCTGCTTGTCGGCGCCGCTGATCTCGACCGTCGTATTGTCCGGAGTCTTGACCTCGAGGTCTTCCGGCACGGCGATGTTGACGTCGTGGCTGTAGCCGAGCTGCAACTTGAGATTGCGGCCCTGCGCAGCGGCGCGATAGCCGACGCCAGTGATCAGCAGCTTCTTGCTGAAGCCATCGGTCACGCCGGTGACGAGGTTCTGCACCAACGTCCGCTGCATGCCCCAGAAGGCGCGCGCCTGCTTGGTCTCGTTGGCCGGCATCACCGAGATGCTGCCGTCCTCCAGCGTGTAGCTGATCTCGTCGCGCATCGCGAGGCTCAGGGTGCCCTTCGGCCCCTTCACGCTCAGCGTCTTGCCCTCGATCGTGGGCGTGACGCCCGCCGGAACCGAGACCGATTTCTTGCCGATGCGGCTCATCAGAATACCTCCGCCAGCACTTCACCACCGACATTCTGTTCGCGCGCTTCGGCGTCGGACAGAACGCCACGCGGCGTCGAGACGATCGTGATGCCGAGGCCGTTCATGACGCGCGGAAGATCCTGCGAGCCCGAATAGACGCGGCGGCCAGGCTTCGAGACGCGTGCGACATGCTTGATCGCGGGCTGGCCCTCGAAATATTTCAACTCGATGCGGACGCCCTTGGCGGGCCCCATCTCTTCGTCGCTGTAGCCACGGATATAGCCCTCGCGCTGAAGCACGTCGAGCACGCGAACGCGCAACTTCGACGACGGCGAAAGGACGCTGTCCTTCTTCGCGCGCTGGCCGTTGCGGATGCGGGTGAGCAGGTCACCCAGGGGATCGGTCACTGCCATCTTATGATCCTTACCAGCTCGACTTCGTGACGCCCGGGATCAGGCCCTTATTGGCCAATTCCCGAAGCTGAATACGGCACAGCCGGAACTTGCGGTAATAGGCGCGCGGACGGCCCGTCACTTCGCACCGGTTACGGATGCGGGTGGGGTTCGCATTGCGCGGCAATTCCGCCATTTTCAGGCGCGCGATCAGCCGCTCGCCATCGTCGAGCGACTTGTCGTTCGCCGTCGCCTTCAGCTTCGCCAGCTTCGGAGCATATTGCTTCACCAGCTTCTTGCGACGCTCATTCTTGTTCACGGAACTCAGTTTCGCCATGGACTTAAGCTCTCTTCTGCAAATTCATCATGAGGTGGCTCACGCCGCCTTCTTCTCTTCGGTGGCTTCCTCGATCGGGAAGGGAAAACCGAACAGGCGGAGCAGCTCGCGCGCTTCGTCGTCGGTCTTCGCGGTCGTCGTCACGATCACGTCCATGCCGCGGACCTTGTCGATCCGGTCATAGTTGATCTCGGGGAACACGATCTGCTCCTTCAGGCCGCAGGCGTAATTGCCGCGACCGTCGAAGCTCTTCGGGTTCAGCCCGCGAAAATCGCGAACGCGGGGCAGCGCGATCGTGATGAAACGGTCGAGGAATTCGTACATCCGCTCGCGGCGAAGCGTGACCTTCACCCCGATCGGCATGCCTTCGCGCAGCTTGAACTGCGCGATCGACTTCTTCGCCTTGGTGATCACCGGCTTCTGGCCCGCGATCAGCTCCATCTCGGACGCGGCCTGATCGACCTTCTTCTTATCCTGGGTCGCCTCGCCGACGCCCATGTTGATCACGATCTTGTCGAGACGCGGCACTTCGAGCGTGTTCTTGTACCCGAACTTCTCGGTCATCGCCTTGGCAATGGTGTCGTCGTACATCTTCCGCATGCGCGGGGTGTAAGCTGCATCAGCCATCGATCTTGCTCCCCGTTTTCACGGCCACGCGGACCTTTTTGCCATCTTGGGTCTCGAAACGGACACGGGTCGGCTTGCCGTCCGCGGTCACGTGCGCGACCTTGGACACGTGCATCGGTGCCTCGCGGCGGACCTTGCCGCCTTCGGGATCGCCCTGGCTCGGCTTGGTGTGACGCGTGATCATGTTGACGCCCGAGACGAGGACCTTGCCGTCCTTCGGCATCGCCAACGTCACGTCGCCGGTCTTGCCCTTGTCCTTGCCGGACAGGACGATGACGCGGTCACCCTTCTTGATCTTCATCTTCAGCTTGGCAGCGGCAGCCATCACAGCACCTCCGGCGCGAGGCTGATGATCTTCATGTGCTTCTTGCCGCGCAGTTCGCGAACGACGGGTCCAAAGATACGCGTGCCGATCGGCTCCTCGTTCTTGTTGACCAGCACCGCGGCGTTGGTGTCGAACCGGATGGTGGACCCGTCGGCGCGGTGGATGTCCTTGCGCGTGCGAACGATGACCGCGCGATGCACGTCACCCTTCTTCACCTTGCCGCGCGGCTGTGCTTCCTTGATGCTGACGACGATGATGTCGCCGACACCGGCCACGCGACGCTTCGAGCCGCCCAGCACCTTGATGCACTGCACCCGCTTCGCGCCGCTGTTGTCAGCGACGTCGAGATTGGACTGCATCTGGATCATCGATCCGGTTCCTTCTCACATGGGGCCGATTGCTGACCGGCACCCGCCTTCGTTGATGGTTACGCCGTCATCGCGGCCGGCGAGGCCGCAGCCTCTTCGCCCGCGAGGTCGACCCGTTCGGGCGTCGCATGGGTGTTGACCCGATCGACGACCTTCCAAGTCTTCAGCTTGCTGATCGGCGCGGTCTCTTCGATCCGCACCGTCTCGCCCTGCTTGAATTCGTTGCTCTCATCGTGAGCATGATATTTCTTCGAGCGACGGATGATCTTGCCATAGACCGCATGGCGAACCTTGCGCTCCACGTTCACGACCACCGTCTTGTCGCCTTTGTCCGAGACGATCAGCCCGGTCAGCACGCGCTTTGGCATGTGCTCTTCCTTACTTCGCGGCGGCAGCGGAACGCTGCGCCTGCATGGTTTTGATTCGGGCGATATCCTTGCGGACCTCGCGCACGCGGCTCGGCTTCTCGAGCTGGTTCGTTGCCGCCTGGAAGCGGAGGTTGAACTGCTCGCGCTTCAGCTGGCCGAGGTTCTCCGACAGCTGATCGTCGGATTTGCCGACGAAATCGCTCTTGCTCTTGGTCTTGGTGCTGGCCTTGGCCATCTCACTCGCCTCCGAGGTGGCTGGTGTCGCCGAGACGGGCAACAACCTTGGTCTTGATCGGCAGCTTCATCGCTGCGCGCTCGAATGCTTCCGCGGCGATCTTGCCCTCGACGCCGTCGAGTTCGAACAGGATGCGGCCAGGCTTGACGCGTGCGGCCCAATATTCCGGCGAACCCTTGCCCTTGCCCATGCGGACTTCGGCAGGCTTCGACGACACCGGCACGTCCGGGAAGATGCGGATCCACAACCGCCCCTGACGCTTGATGTGACGCGTGATCGCGCGGCGAGCCGCCTCGATCTGACGCGCGGTCAGCCGATCGGGCTCCATCGCCTTCAGCCCGTACGAGCCGAAGTTGAGCGCGGTGCCGCCCTTCGCGTCGCCGTGGATGCGGCCCTTGAACGCCTTGCGGAACTTGGTCTTTTTCGGTTGAAGCATGATCCGTTCCTATCGGCGATCATCGCGCGCGGGGCGCACGCCGGAAGTCTGCGCTTCCATCATCAGCCGGTCCTGCGCCATCGGATCGTGGCCGAGAATCTCGCCCTTGAAGATCCAGACCTTGACGCCGCACACGCCGTACGCGGTGTGCGCCTCGGCTTCGGCATAATCCATGTTGGCGCGCAGCGTGTGGAGCGGCACGCGACCTTCGCGATAACTCTCAGACCGCGCGATCTCGGCGCCGCCGAGACGACCACCGCAGGCGACACGGATGCCGTCGGCGCCGAGACGCATCGCCGACTGCACCGCGCGCTTCATCGCGCGACGGAACGCGATACGACGCTCGAGCTGATCGGCGATACCCTGTGCGACGAGCTTGGCATCGACTTCGGGCTTGCGGATTTCGACGATGTTCAGGCTGACGTCCGACGTGGTCATCGCACCGATCGTCTTGCGCAGACGTTCGATATCGGTGCCCTTCTTGCCGATGATAACACCGGGGCGCGCCGCGTAGATCGAGATGCGGCACAGCTTGGCCGGACGCTCGATCACCACCTTGGAGATCGCGGCCTGGGGCAGCGTCTTCATGATGTATTTGCGGATGTTGATGTCTTCCATCAGCAGGCGGCCATAGTCCGCGCCTTCGGCGAACCAGCGGCTGTCCCACGTCCGGTTGATCTGCAGGCGCAGACCGATGGGGTTGCTCTTGTGACCCATTACGCTTCTTCCTGCTCGCGCACGACGATGCGCAGCTTGCTGAACGGCTTGAGGATGCGGGTCGACTTGCCGCGGCCGCGCGTCGCGAACCGCTTCATGACGATACCCTTGCCGACGCTCGCCTCGGCGACGACGAGCGCGTCGACGTCGAGGTTGTGGTTGTTTTCCGCATTGGCGATCGCCGAGGCGAGAACCTTGCGTGCATCGACCGCCATTCCCTTGGTGGAGAATTGCAGGATGTTCATCGCGTCGCCGGCCTTCTTGCCGCGGATGAGCGCGGCGACGAGACCCAGCTTCTGCGCGGACCCACGAATCTGCGTGCCGACCGAGAGCGCCTCGTTATCGGCGACCTTGCGGGGGGATTTAGGCTTGGACATCAGCGCTTGCCCTTCTTGTCGGCAGCGTGGCCAGGGAAGTAACGCGTCGGCGCGAACTCACCCAGCTTCATGCCGACCATGTCCTCGTTGACCGAGACAGGCACGAACTTGCGGCCGTTATAGACGCTGAACGTCAGGCCGACGAACTGCGGCAGGATCGTCGAGCGGCGCGACCACGTCTTGATGGGCGCGCGGCTGTTCGCGTCCTGCGCGGTCTCGGCCTTCTTCAACAGGCTCAGTTCGACGAACGGGCCTTTCCAGACGGAACGAGCCATTACTTCTTCTTCCTCGCATGGCGGCTGCGGATGATCATCTTATCCGTAGACTTGTTGGAACGGGTGCGCGCACCCTTGGTCGGCTTGCCCCAAGGCGTGACCGGATGACGACCGCCCGAGGTCCGGCCTTCACCACCGCCGTGCGGATGGTCGACCGGGTTCTTCGCGACGCCGCGGGTCAGCGGACGAATGCCCTTCCAGCGCGACCGCCCGGCCTTGCCGAAATTCTGGTTCTGGTTGTCGGGGTTCGACACCGCGCCGACCGTCGCCATGCAATCACCGTGGATGTACCGCTGCTCGCCCGAATTGAGGCGAACGATCACCATCCCGCGATCGCGACCGACGACCTGCACATAGGTGCCCGCCGAGCGCGCGATCTGACCGCCCTTGTTGGGCTTCATCTCGACGTTGTGGACGATCGTGCCGACCGGCATCTGCGCGAGTTCCATAGCGTTGCCCGGCTTCACGTCAGTCTTCTTGCCCGCGATCACCTTGTCGCCGACGGCGAGGCGCTGCGGCGCGATGATGTACGCGACATCGTCGTGACCAGCATCGTTTTTGCCATAGTTGATCAGCGCGATGAACGCGGTGCGGTTCGGGTCGTATTCCAGCCGCTCGACCGTGCCTTCGACGTCCCAATTGCGACGCTTGAAGTCGATGATGCGATACTTCTGCTTGTGACCGCCGGCGATGCCGCGCGACGTCACATGACCCTTGTTGTTGCGGCCACCGGTCTTGCGCTTGCCTTCGACGAGCGCCTTGACCGGCCTGCCTTTGAAGAGCCCCGACTTATCGACGAGAATGAGACCACGGCGGGCCGGGCTCGTCGGATTGTAATGCTTGAGTGCCATTACGCCTTGGCCCCCTCGGTTACGTCGATCGACTGGCCGCTCTTCAGCGTGACGATCGCCTTCTTGATGTCCGATTTCGTGTAGGGCGTGCCCTTCCACTTCTTCGTCTTGCCCTTCTGGACGATCGTGTTCACGTTCATGACGCTGACGTCGAAGAGCGCTTCCACGGCCGCCTTGATCTCCGGCTTGGACGCATCACGCGCCACGCGGAACACCACGGCGTTCTGCTCGGATAGAAGGGTCGACTTTTCGGTGATGTGCGGCGCGACGATCACGTCATAATGACGGTTGTCGACAGCCTTCGTTGGCTTCTTAGCCATGGAACCGGGCCTCCAGCTTTTCGACGGCGGCGCGGGTCAGAACCAGCGTGTCGTGCTTCAGGATGTCGTAGACGTTGGCGCCCGCAGCCGGGAGCACGTTGATCGTCGAGAGGTTGCCCGCGGCGAGCGCGAACGTCGTCTCGACGGTGTCGCCGTCGATGACCAGCGCCGTCTTGCCGGTACCGAGCTTCGCCCAATCCGCGATCAGCGTCTTGGTCTTGCTCTCGGCGACGCCCAGGCTGTCCATGACGATCAGCGTGCCCGCCTTGGCGTGGCTGCTGAGCGCCATCTTCAGGCCGAGCATGCGAATTTTCTTGTTGAGCGACGGGTTGAAGTCACGAACACGAGCGCCGTGCGCCTTGCCGCCGCCGACGAAGACGGGCGCGCGACGATCGCCGTGACGCGCGGTACCGCCGCCCTTCTGGCGACCGAATTTCTTGCCGGTGCGCGCAACATCGGCGCGCTCACGCGTACCGCGCGCGGTGGCGCGGCGCTTTTCGAGCTGCCAGGTGACGACGCGGTGGAGGATGTCGGCGCGCGGATCGAGGCCGAAGACCTCGTCGGCGAGCTCGACGTCGCTGGCCTTGGCCTTGGCGTCGAAGGATTGAAGCTTGACCTTCACGTTCAGCCCTCCTGCTCGGTATTAGTGCCATCGTCGGCTTTGGCGTCGGTCGCGACCTCTTCGCCCGCCGCATCCGGATCGACTTCGCCCGCGCCCGCCGCGTCGGCAGCGGCGACACCGGCGGCGACTTCGTCGTCACCGGGCAGCGCCGGGATTTCGTGGACGGCGCCCTCTTCGACCGCCATCACCGTTTGCTCTTCGTCGTGATCGGCGCTGCGCAGGCCCGCCGGGTACGGCGCATCGGCGTGGCGATCTTGCTTGACCGCGTCCTTGACGAACAGCCAGCCCCCCTTCGAGCCAGGCACCGAGCCCTTGACGAAGATGAGGCCGCGCGCGGCGTCGGTGCCGACGATCTCGAGATTTTGCTGAGTGCGGAACTTGTCACCCATGTGACCGGCCATCTTCTTGTTCTTGAAGACCTTGCCGGGATCCTGACGCTGACCGGTCGAACCGAGCGAACGATGCGAAAGCGAGACGCCGTGCGTCGCGCGCAGACCACCGAAGTTCCAGCGCTTCATGCCGCCGGCAAAACCCTTGCCCTGCGTCTTGCCCTGGATATCGACGATCTGGCCCGCGACATAATGGTCGGCGGAAAGCTCTGCGCCGACGTCGAGGAGGTTATCCTCGGTGACGCGGAATTCGTGGACGATCGCCTTGGGCTCGACCGAAGCCTTGCCGAAATGGCCGCGCTGCGGCTTGGCGACGTTCTTGGCCTTGGCGACGCCCGCACCAAGCTGGACGGCGGTGTAGCCATCGATATCCATTTCGCGGCGGGAGACGACCTGCAAGCCTTCGAGTTGCAGAACGGTGACCGGCACATGCCGACCGTCGTCCTGAAACAGGCGGGTCATTCCCATCTTCTTCGCGATCACGCCGGTGCGCATGACCAAACTCCCTCACAGAGGCACGCAACTGAATTGCGACGTGCGTGTCAGCCCGGAAATGCGAAGCGAGCCCCCGTCCCGGGCTGGTGTCCTTGCGGACGTGACGGGAGACGCTGTCCCGGCGGCAAGCCACCGGCGGTATCTCTATTGTCTCAGCTTGTGCTCCCGCGAATGCGGGAGCCCAGTCTGGACCCCCGCCTTCGCGGGGGTACAAAAAACGCAGGACCGTTTAGTCGACTGCGAGGCCGGGCCCTTAAGCCAGCTTGATCTCGACGTCAACGCCCGCGGCAAGATCGAGCTTCATCAAAGCATCGACCGTCTGCGGCGTCGGCTGCACGATATCGAGCATGCGCTTGTAGGTGCGGACCTCGAACTGCTCGCGCGATTTCTTGTCGATGTGCGGACCGCGATTGACCGTGAACTTCTCGATTCGCGTCGGAAGCGGGATGGGGCCACGGATCAGCGCGCCGGTGCGGCGGGCGGTGTCGGCGATGTCGCCGGTCGCCTGATCGAGCACGCGATGGTCGAACGCCTTCAGGCGAATGCGGATATTGCTGTCCATAGTCCCTACCGATGCGAAAGAGCGGGCCGCCTTGTGACGGCTCTTGCTGTTCAAGTTCAAACTGGAGGCGGGCCCTTACGGGTGTCTCCATCAAAAAGCAACTGCCCGGCCCTCAATTTCGGGGACCGGGCGGCTGATTTGCGGCGAACCGCTTACTTCGAGATCGCGCTGACGACGCCGGCGCCGACGGTGCGGCCACCCTCGCGGATCGTGAAGCGCTGCCCGACATCCATCGCGATCGGTGCGATCAGCTTGATGCCGAGAGCGACATTGTCGCCCGGCATCACCATCTCGGTGCCCTCGGGCAGTTCGACGGTGCCGGTTACGTCGGTGGTGCGGAAATAGAATTGCGGGCGGTAGTTGGCGAAGAACGGCGTGTGACGGCCACCCTCTTCCTTCGACAGCACGTACACTTCCGAGTTGAAGTCGGTGTGCGGCTTGATCGAGCCGGGCTTGCAGAGAACCTGACCACGCTCGACCTCTTCACGGCCAACACCGCGGATCAGTGCACCGACGTTATCGCCGGCCTGGCCCTGATCGAGCAGTTTGCGGAACATCTCGACGCCCGTGACCGTGGTCTTGCGGGTGTCGTGGATGCCGACGATCTCGACTTCCTCGCCGACCTTGATGATGCCGGTCTCGACGCGGCCGGTAACGACGGTGCCGCGACCCGAGATCGAGAACACGTCCTCGATCGGCATCATGAACGGCTTGTCGAGCGGACGCTCGGGCTGCGGAATGTACTCGTCGACCGCAGCCATCAGCTTGAGGACGGCGTCATGGCCGATCTCGGGAGTCTTGTCCTGAAGTGCGGCAACCGCCGAACCCTGGATGATCGGAATGTCGTCGCCCGGGAATTCGTAGCTCGACAGAAGCTCACGGATTTCAAGCTCGACGAGTTCGAGGATCTCGGCGTCGTCGACCAGATCGACCTTGTTCATGAACACGACCATGGCGGGCACGCCGACCTGACGCGCGAGCAGTATGTGCTCGCGGGTCTGCGGCATCGGGCCGTCGGTCGCCGATACGACCAGGATCGCGCCGTCCATCTGCGCGGCGCCGGTGATCATGTTCTTCACATAATCGGCATGGCCCGGGCAATCGACGTGCGCATAGTGACGCGCCTGCGTCTCATACTCGACGTGCGCGGTCGAGATCGTGATGCCACGCTCGCGCTCTTCGGGAGCCTTGTCGATATTGTCGTAGCTGGTGAACGTGGCGCCGCCGGTTTCCGCCAGCACCTTCGTGATCGCCGCGGTCAGCGACGTCTTGCCATGATCGACGTGACCGATGGTGCCGATGTTGAGGTGCGGCTTGTTCCGCTCGAATTTTGCCTTCGCCATTGTTTCCTACCTTCTGGATCAATTTCGCGGCCGATAAGGGCGCCACGCGAACGCGGCCCCTTAACGACTCATTTTGGGTTATGCCAGCTTCGCCTTCACTTCGTCGGCGACGTTGGCGGGCACTTCGTCGTAATGCGAGAATTGCATCGAATAGCTCGCACGGCCCTGCGTGAACGAACGAAGCGAGTTCACGTAGCCGAACATGTTGGCCAGCGGGACCATCGCCTCGACGGTCTGCGCATTGCCGCGGCTGTCGGTGCCCTGGATCTGGCCACGACGGCTGTTCATGTCGCCGATGACGTCGCCAAGATAATCCTCCGGCGTCACGACCTCGACCTTCATGATCGGCTCGAGCAACGTGATCCCGGCCTTCTGCGCGCCTTCGCGCATCGCACCGCGCGCGCAGATCTCGAACGCGAGCGCCGACGAATCGACGTCGTGATACTTGCCGTCGATCAGATGAACCTCGAAGTCGATAATCGGGAAGCCGATCAGCGAACCGGTTTCCGCGGTCTCCTTGAAGCCCTTTTCCACCGACGGGATATATTCGCGCGGGATGTTGCCGCCCTTGATCTCGTCGAAGAACTGAAAGCCCGAACCGCGCTCGCCGGGTTTTAGCTGCACCTTCACCTCGCCGAACTGACCCGAGCCGCCCGACTGCTTCTTGTGGGTGTAGGTCAGTTCCACCGGCTTCTTGAGATATTCGCGATACGCCACCTGCGGCGCGCCGACGTTCGCCTCGACCTTGAACTCGCGACGCATGCGATCGACCAGGATTTCGAGGTGGAGCTCGCCCATTCCCTTGATGATGGTCTGGCCGCTCTCGTGATCGGTCGTCACGCGGAACGACGGGTCCTCGCGGGCGAGACGATTGAGCGCGACGCCCATCTTTTCCTGATCGGCCTTGGTCTTGGGTTCGACCGACAGTTCGATGACGGGATCGGGGAATTCCATCCGCTCGAGGATGATCGGCGCGTTCTGGGCGCAGAGCGTATCCCCGGTGGTGGTGTCCTTCAGGCCCGCCAGCGCGACGATGTCGCCCGCGTACGCGACCTGGATGTCCTCGCGATCGTTCGCATGCATCAGCAGCATGCGGCCGACCTTCTCCTTCTTGTCCTTGACCGAATTGCTCACCATCGACGCGGTTTCGAGCTTGCCCGAATAGATGCGCGCGAAAGTGAGCGTGCCGACGAAGGGATCGTTCATGATCTTGAACGCCAGCGCCGAGAACGGCGCATTGTCGTCGGCGGGACGCGTATCGGGCGTCTCGCCATCGAGCTTGAGGCCCTGGATCGCGGGAACGTCGAGCGGGCTCGGCAGATAATCCACGACCGCGTCGAGCAGGGGCTGGACGCCCTTGTTCTTGAACGCGGAGCCGCACAGCACCGGCACGAACGAAAAGTTCAGCGTGCCCTTGCGGATCAGCTTCTTGAGCTGGTCCGCGGTCGGCTCGGTGCCTTCGAGATACGCCTCCATCAGGTCGTCGTCCTGCTCGACCGCCATCTCGATCAGTTCCGAGCGGGCGGTGGCGGCGGCGTCCTTCAGGTCGTCGGGGATGTCCTGATATTCGAACTTCGCGCCAAGCGATTCCTCGAGCCAGATGATCGCGCGATTCTCGACGAGATCGACCAGGCCCTTGAAGCCGCCCTCGATGCCGATCGGGAGATACAGCACCGCCGGACGCGCGCCGAGGCGATCCTTGATCATGCCGACGCACATCTCGAAATTCGCGCCCGTGCGATCGAGCTTGTTGACGAAGCACATCCGCGGAACCTTGTACTTTTCCGCCTGACGCCACACCGTCTCCGACTGCGGCTCGACACCCGCAACGCCGTCGAAACACGCGACCGCGCCGTCGAGCACGCGCAGCGACCGCTCGACCTCGATGGTGAAGTCGACGTGGCCGGGGGTGTCGATGATGTTGATGCGGTGATCGTTCCAGAAACACGTCGTCGCGGCGCTAGTGATCGTGATCCCGCGCTCCTGCTCCTGCTCCATCCAGTCCATCGTCGCGGTGCCCTCATGGACCTCGCCGATCTTGTAGGATTTGCCGGTGTAATAGAGAATGCGCTCGGTCGTCGTCGTCTTGCCGGCGTCGATGTGCGCCATGATGCCGATGTTGCGGTACATGTCGAGCGGATGGCTGCGGGCCATGACGTTAGTCCTTGCTTAGTCTTACGATGTGACGAGCGTCGGAACGCTCAGGGAAAGAACAGTTTGGCGATCGCTGCCCCCGCGCCCAGCAGCGCGGCTATGGCGATGCCGCCCTGGAAAACCGTAGCGAGCGATATCGTCTTCGACTCGGCAAGGAGCTTCCTTGTCTCGGCGGAAAACTTGTCGCTCTCTTCCTGGATCTTCCGAATGCGAGCGAGCTGTTCCTGCAGGTCGAACTCTTTTGGATCAATCTGCGTGGCCATCTCATCCGCCTCCAGCGTCTATATAGTCGCCTACCAGCGATAATGCGAGAAGGCGCGGTTCGCTTCGGCCATGCGGTGCGTGTCCTCCCGCTTCTTCACCGCGTTGCCGCGGTTGTTCGACGCGTCGAGCAATTCGCCCGACAGACGCGCGTCCATCGTGTTCTCGCTGCGCGCGCGTGCCGCGGTGATCAGCCAGCGGATCGCCAGCGCCTGCGCCCGCTCGGGACGCACCTCGACGGGAACCTGATAGGTCGCACCGCCGACGCGGCGGCTGCGGACCTCGATGCCCGGCTTGATGTTGTTCAGCGCGTCGTGGAACACGCCGATCGGATCGCGCTTGGCACGCGTCTCGACGGTTTCCATCGCGGAATAGACGATGCCTTCGGCGACCGACTTCTTGCCGTCGTACATGACCGAATTCATGAACTTCGACAGAACCTCATCACCGTATTTGGGATCGGGGAGGATGATACGCTTTTCTGGACGACGGCGACGTGCCATTTGAAATTCCTTTTATTCTTCAGCCGGTTCCGGAACACGTCCGGGGCTTACTGAGCTTGCTCACTCGGGGCCTGGATCCCGGACAAGATCGCCCGAAGCGATCTTTCCGGGATGATCATGCCCCCGGCATGATCACTTGGGACGCTTGGCGCCGTATTTGGAACGCGACTGGCGGCGATCCTTCACACCCTGCGTATCGAGCACGCCGCGCAGCACGTGATAGCGGACGCCGGGAAGGTCGCGTACGCGGCCGCCGCGGATCAGCACCACCGAGTGCTCCTGCAGATTATGCCCCTCGCCGGGGATATAGCTGATGACTTCGCGCTGATTGGTCAGTCGGACCTTGGCCACCTTGCGCAGCGCCGAGTTCGGCTTCTTCGGAGTCGTCGTATAGACGCGGGTGCAAACGCCGCGCTTCTGCGGGTTCGCCTCCATTGCAGGGACCTTGTTCTTGGCCTTCTGCGGGTCGCGGCCCTTGCGGACCAGCTGGTTGATCGTCGGCATGAAGCCCTTCACCTTTCGGGTTACTTTGCTGGAGCCTTAACAAGCTTACGGAATACGAAAAGGACCGATGGGCGGTCTATCCGACCTCCCGGGCCCTTGATGCATCCAGCAATGTTCAAGCGTGTCCACGCGAGCGTTCGGCCCGAGTGAACGGGCGCGCCTATACGCAGCATGAGCGCGGTGGTCAATGGTGGGAGCTTCACCGGGCGGTAACCCAGACGGGGCTATTGGCTTGAAGTATGATCCCTGCCCTTCCCCCAACAGGCATGCGGATCGCGACCGGTTGCGCGGCGCTTGCCGCGACAACGCTCGCGTTCCGTATCGCCGCCGATCATGCAGCTGCCGCTACGTGGATGACACTGGCCGGGCCGATGGGACTCGCGGGGGCCGAATTATGGTCGCTTACGACGGTTACGATCGTTGGAACTGCCGCTTGGCTCGCCGCGAATGCGGCGCGTGCGGAGACGCTGTTGTTGGCGGCGAACGACGCACCGTTGCCGTTCCGGTCCGCGCCGCCGCCTAATGCGCGGGAGCGATGATCGCCGCGAGCAAAGTCTTTTCGAACCGCGCCGGATCCTCGACCTGCGGCGAATGGCCGAGGCCATCGAGCCGCACGAGCCGCGCGTTCGGGATTTTGCGCGCAGCTTCAGGCGCGATCAGCGGGATTGCCTCCAGAAAGCGCTGAAGCGACGGCGGTGTCTGCGAGCGTCCGAAGGCGGTCTTGTCGAGCGTGCCGATAATCAGCGTGGTCGGCGCCTTGATGCGGTAGAATTCGTGCGCGACCGGCTGGGTCTTGATCATCTCGCTGGTCTTGGCCTGCGCCAGCGCGACGGTATCGCGGCCCTTGCCTTCGTACATTCCGGCCAGCATCCAGACCCAGCGTTCGTACGCGGGTTTCCAGGTGCCGTGGTAGTAATTCGCCTGTTGATACGCCTTGATCGAGGCAAACGACGTCTTCTTCTCGCCCTCCCAGAGCGAATCGACGTCCATGTACGGCAGGCCCTCTTCGGACCGATCCTTGAGCCCGAGCGGATCAACCAGCACCAAGCGATCGACCGCGTCGGGAAACATGATCGCGTACCGCATCGCGAGCATCCCGCCCATCGAATGCCCGACGATCGTAGCGCGCGTGATGCCGCGCGATTGCGCGAGCCGACGCGTCTGGTTCGCGAGCATCTCGAAACTATATTGCGCGGCCCGCGGCTTCGAGGATTTGCAGAAGCCGATCTGGTCGGGGATCAACACGCGGTAGCCCGCGTTCAGCAGTGCCCGCGCGGTCGATTCCCACGTCGCGCCGCAGAAATTCTTGCCGTGAAGAAGGATGACGCTGCGGCCGTTGGGTTTCGGCGCGGCGATATCCATGAACGCGATCTGCGCCTGCTCACCCGCGATCGAGACTATCATCGTCTGGACCGGCCAGGGGTAGGTGAAGCCTTCTAACCGCGCGCCGAATTCGGGCACCGTCGGCGCATCCGCCGCCGCCAGCGAGACGACGATCGCGATCGTTGCCGCGGATCGCGCGATCGGACGGCTACAGCGTGACACGCTCGCCGCCCTTGATCACCGCCACCGGATGTTCGAGCACACGGACATCGGCGAGCGGATCGCCCTTCACCGCCACTATATCGCCATAGCGACCGACCGCGATCGATCCGACGTCGCTGCTACCGAGCGCTTCGGCGGCGCTAGTGGTCGCGGCGCGGATCGCCTGGATTGGGGTCATGCCCCATTCGACCATCTTGGCGAATTGCCGGGCGTTGTCGCCGTGCGGATAGACCCCGGCGTCGGTGCCGAACAGCATCTTCACGCCCGCGCGCACCGCGCGCTGAAAGGTCTGGCGCTGTTTCAGGCCGATCACCTTTTCCTTGTCGAGGCTTTCCTGCTCGGTGCCGTTCTTGGTGCCCGTCGCCAGAATATAATCGTCGTTGTAGATATCCATGTCGAACCAGGTGCCGTGCTGGATCGCGAGCTTGATCCCCTCGTCCGACGCCAGGCTGCAGTGTTCGATGGTGTCGATGCCGGCAAGGATCGCTGCCTTGATGCCCTCGTCGCCATGCGCGTGCGCCGCAACCTTGAGGCCGAGCATATGCGCCTCGTCGGCGATCGCTTTCATTTCCTCCAGACTCAATTGCTGTGCGCCGACGCTGTCGCCCGACGAAAAGACGCCGCCGGTCGCGCAGATCTTGATCACCTCGGCGCCGTATTTGTGGACCCAACGGACCTTGGCGCGCGCTTCCTCGGGCGAATTGATCACCGAGGGCCCGGTCTTGTCGAGCGACGGTGGCAGGCGGTTGTCGTCGCAATGCCCGCCGGTCGCACCGAGCGCATAGGTCGCGGTGGTGATCCGCGGTCCTTTAATAAACCCGCCGTCGATCGCTTCGCGCAACCCCACGTCCTGGAAATCGTCGGAACCGACGTTGCGCACAGACGTGAAGCCAGCATCCAACGTCTTCTTGGCGTTGGCGACGCCGACCGCTTCCCAGAAACTGTCGGTATATTTGTAGCCCTGATAGCCGCCGACCTCGGCGAGCGAGGTCAGGTGGACGTGCATGTCGATCAGCCCGGGCAGGATCGTCGCATTGCCGAGATCGATCCGCTTCGCATCCGCCGGAATGTTAGGCCGCGCCCCGCCGCGCGTCACGACCGAGGCGATGCGCCCATCGGTGATGACGACGACCGGCTCGTCGAGCGTCTTGCCGCTGCCGACGTCGAGCATGTGCGCGGCGGTGACGACGACGGTCTCCGCGGCCGCCGGAGTCGCGGCGAGCAGCGCGGCCGCAGCCAGAATATGACGCATCAAAGTCCTCCCATCCGTGCCATCGCCTGACTGTACGCGTGCGCCGCGGCAACCATGTCGATAAAGAAACCGATCCACATCGCCATGAGCACCGCCGTTGAGGCCGCATAAGCCAGAAAGCGCACCGCCACCTTCATGCGGGCGATATGGATGTAGCTGTGAAGCACGCGCAGGATCACGAAAATCCAGGCGAGCGTGACCTGCGTCAAATTCGCATGGTTCGTCCCGATAAGCAGCGGCACCAGCGCGAAATAGAGCACTGGCATCTCGAACAGATTCGCGAGATTGTTCGCGGGCATCTCGACCGGGCGGAAATACCGCAACGACGAATCGCCGTCGGCGAAAGTCTCCGCGGTCGGCGGATTGCGCTTCATGTAGGCGGCGCGCTGGAAGAACAGCGTAAACCAGACGATGAAGATCAGTGCGACCAGCGCGAACGTCGGCCAGAGGATGTCGAGCAGGATCATCGGCGCTTGTGCCCCCGTTCGCGCGTTTGAGCGAACATGGCCGGTTTATCCGAAGGAGGGAAGAGATGGTTGACTGGGTGTTGCCGATGGATGGCGGCTGCCGGTGCGGCAAGGTGCGATTCCGGATCGACGCGGCGCCGATGCTGACGATGGTGTGCCATTGCACCGGCTGCCAGCGGATGACCGCGAGCGCCTATTCCACGACGGTGATGACGCCGAGCGACGGCTTCACGGTCACCGCGGGCGAAACTGTGATCGGCGGGATGCACGGCGACGACTCGCGGCATCACCATTGCGACTGGTGCAAGAGCTGGCTGTTCACGCAGGTTCCGCTGGAATACGGTGCGTTCGTCAATGTGCGGGCGACGATGCTCGACGATGCGTCGTGGTTCGTGCCGTTCGTCGAGACGTTTACCGCCGAGGCACTGGCTTGGGTGAAGACGCCGGCGAAGCATAGCTATCCGCAGTTTCCGCCGATGGAGGAGTATCGGGGGCTGTTGGCCAAGTTTGCGAAGGGTGGGGTCGAGTAACCGAGATATTCGTCCGCTTCCCCGGCGAAAGCCGGGGTCCAGTCAGTAAGGTCACAGTAACGTAGCGGAACGCGCAGGTTTCTGATGTTTATCCCCTGGACCCCGGCCTTCGCCGGGAAAGCGGGGATCGACCTTCACCCGTTCGCGGCGATCCATTCCTCGACGACCGGCGCAATTCGGTCGCGCCATTTCGAGCCGTTGAAGATACCGTAATGGCCGACACTCTCGGCCATCAGATAGCATTTCTTCGCCTTGGGCAGCTTGTTCGCCAAAGTCAGCGCCGCCTTGGTCTGGCCGATGCCCGAAATGTCGTCGCGTTCGCCCTCTATCGCGAGGATCGCGATATCGGTGATCGCCGACGGATCGACGGGGCGGCCGCGGTGCAGCATCGTGCCGTTGGGCAGCGCGTGCGTCTGGAACACGAGATCGACCGTCTGGAGGTAGAATTCGGCGGTCATGTCGCAGACCGAGCGATATTCGTCGTAGAAATCCTTGGTCGCGCCCGCGCTTTCGCCATCGCCTTTCACGAGATGTTTGAACATCTCGAAATGGCTCTGCATGTGGTTGCCGAGATTCATCGTCATGAAGCCGGAGAGTTGCAGAAACCCCGGATAGACCTGACGCCCGGCGCCTGGATACGTCGCGGGCACCGTCGCGATCACGTTCTGCGAGAACCACGAATGCGGTCGCGCGGTCGCCATCGTGTTGACCGCAGTCGGAGCTTCGCGGGTGTCGATCGGGCCACCCATCATGGTGAGCGTCTTCGGGCGGCAGGGATGCTTGTCCGCGCTCATCAGCGCGGCGGTCGCGTAGCACGGCACCGACGGCTGGCAGACCGCTAGCATATGCGTGCCCCCGCCGTTTTCATTGGGGCCGATTTCTTCGAGGAATTCTGTCAGATAATCGACGTAATCGTCGAGATCGAAACGGCCTGCCGACAGAGGCACCAGCTTCGCATCGCGCCAGTCGGTGACGTAGACATCGGTGGACTCGAGCATTCGCTCGACCGTACCGCGCAACAGCGTCGCGTAATGGCCCGACATCGGCGCGACGATCAGCAGCTTGGGCGAATCCTTCACGCCCTCGCGGACAAAATGCTTCAACTGGCCGAACGGCTTCTTGGCGACGATCTCCTCGTGGACCGCGACCGTCTTGCCATCGACCTGAACGTGATCGATCCCGAACGCGGGCTTGCCGCGCGGGGCGGAGGCGTGTGCGAAGACCTCGAGCGCCGAGGCCATGACCTGGCCGCCGCCGAAATAGGAAAACGGGTTTGCCGGACTGGACCACATGCCCGCGCCAAAACTGGCCATGGCGCTGGCGCTTGCCAGCATCGAGCGCTGAAATTCGTACGCGTCGTAGAGCATCGGGTATCCTGTACCGCGGATAGGTTGCCGCAGTCGTAACGTAAATTGTGCAGAGCACAATGCGCTCCGGCAGGATGAGACGCCTCAGAGTTGCCGTTGAGCCACACCCGCCCGGCTGCTAGGCCGCGCCGATGGCTCGTCACGACCCCGCCGAAACTCCCGATCCCGAAAGCAAGCGCAAACGCCGGATCGGCGACCTCGCACTCGTCTGGCACGCCGCCAAGAAATATCCCGCGCAGATCGCCGCGGCCTGGGCGGCGCTCGCCACGACATCGGCGGCGACGATCGCGATTCCCTACAGCTTCAAGCGCGTGATCGATCGCGGCTTCGCGGGCGGCGGCGAAGGCGCGGTGGCGTCTTCGTTTCATTATCTGCTGATGATCGTCGCGGTGCTGGCGATCGCCACCGCAATCCGTTTCTATTTCGTGTCGTGGCTCGGCGAGCGTGTCGTCGCCGATATCCGCCTGTCGGTGCAGGCGCATCTGATGACGCTGACACCGCGCTTCTTCGAGGAGAACCGCCCGTCCGAGATCGCGTCGCGAATGACCTCGGACACCGCGCAGATCGAAAGCGTCGTCGGGTCGACCGTTTCGGTCGCGCTGAGGAACGCGTTCACCAGCATCGGCGGCATCATCTATCTGTTCGCGATCTCGCCCAAACTCGCCGGCCTCCTGATGCTCGGCATTCCCGCAATCATCCTGCCGATCACGTTGCTCGGCCGCCGCATCCGCAACCTCAGCCGCACGTCGCAGGACCGGCTCGCCGATGTCGGATCGATCGTCACCGAGGCGCTCGGCGCGATGAAGATCGTCCAGGCGTTCGGGCAGGAACGCCGCGAAACCGCGCGGTTTGCGGGCGCGGTCGAGGCGACGATGGCGGCGGCGCGGCGGCGAATCCTGCTGCGCTCGATCATGACCGCGATCGTCATCGCATTGGTCTTCGGATCGATCACGATGGTGCTATGGGAGGGCGCAATCGATGTCGCGGCGGGCCGGATCAGCGGAGGATCGATCGCGGCGTTCGTGCTGACCGGCGGCATCGTCGCGGGTGCGATGGGATCGCTGACAGAAGTGTACGGCGATCTACTGCGCGGCGCGGGCGCGGCAGGACGTCTGGCGGAATTGCTCGCCGAGCGCACCGAGATCGCCGCGCCCGCCAATCCGGTCGCGCTGCCGGTTCCTGCCCGGGGCGGGTTGGCGTTCGAGGGCGTCGAGTTCCGCTATCCGACCCGTCGCGACACCGCTGCGCTCCACGATTTCTCGCTGACGATTTCGCCCGGCGAGACAATAGCGGTGGTCGGGCCATCGGGCGCGGGCAAATCGACCTTGTTCCAGTTGCTCCAGCGATTCTACGATCCCGACAAGGGCCGCGTGACGATCGACGGCGTCGATCTGCGCGATGCCGATCCGGCAGAGGTCCGCAGCCGGATCGCGATGGTGCCGCAGGAGACGGTGATCTTCGGCGCGTCGGCGCGTGACAACCTTCGCTACGGCCGCTGGGACGCGGGCGACGATGCGATTTGGGCGGCGGCGGAGGCGGCGAACGCGGCGGAGTTTCTGCGCAAGCTGCCCGAAGGTCTTGGCACCTTCCTCGGCGAGGGCGGTGCGCGGCTTTCGGGCGGGCAGCGGCAGCGCATCGCGATCGCGCGCGCGCTGCTCCGCGACTCACCGATCCTGCTGCTCGACGAAGCGACCAGCGCGCTCGACGCCGAGAGCGAGCGGCTGGTGCAGGAGGCGCTCGAACGGCTGATGACGCAGCGCACAACGCTCGTCATCGCGCACCGTCTCGCAACGGTCCGCGCGGCGGCGCGGATCGTGGTGATGGACGACGGGCGGATCGTCGAGGAGGGCACGCACGCATCGTTGAATGCGCGGGGCGGCCTGTACGCGCGGCTGGCGCGGCTGCAGTTCGACGTGGCGGCTTGAGCAAAACACCCGAACGATCCGGTCTGATCGGCGTCGGGAGCGCCGGCGATCTCGGCAATCTCCGGTCGATCGTCGCGGGGCTGAGCGAAGGGGTCATCCTGATCCATCCCGATCGGACGATCCTGTGGGCGAACGACGCCGCGTTGACGATGCATGGCGTCTCGACCGTCGCGGCGCTTGGACAGACCGTCGACGATTACCGATCACGCTTCGAATTGCGGTACCGCAACAACCACCGGCTTGGGCTTGGCGAATACCCGACCGAACGAGTCGTCTCGGGCGAGACGTTCAGCGAGGTGATCGTCGAAGTGGTTCCGGCGGGCGAGCAGGAACCTGATTGGGTCCACCAAATCCGCAGCATCGTCCTCGTCGATCAGCATGGCGAGCCGGATTGCCTGGTGCTGATCCTTCTCGACATCACGCTGCGCACCGAGGCGGAGGAGCGGTTCGATCAGGCGTTCAACGCCAATCCCGCCCCGGCGATGATCGCTCGGCTGGCGGACCTCCGGCTGGTGAAGGTCAATCAGGGGTTCCTCGACATGACCGGATATGCGCGCGATCAAATCGTCGGTCGGACGGTCTACGAACTCGATCTCTTCGCGCGTGCCGAGCGTCGCGAACTGGCGCACGAACGCCTCGCCGACGGACGCGCGGTTCCGCAGATGGAGGCGGAACTGGCGCTGCCGGACGGCACCGACAAGCTCGTGATCCTGGCGGGGCAGCCGATCGAGCTGGCCGACACGCCGCACATGCTGTTCACCTTCGCCGATCTCGAACCGCGACGAAAGGCCGAGACGGCGCTGCAGCACAGCGAGCAACGCTTCCAGCAGACGTTTCAACTCGCCCCCGTCGCGATGGTCGTCGCTTCGCTGAAGGGCCACCGGCTGTTCAACGCCAACCGCGCCTTCCAGGCGATGACGGGCTATGCCGACGGTGATCTTGCCGGGCGCAGCGCGGGCGAGATCACGCTCTGGGATACATCGGTGACGCGGCGGCGGCTGGAGGAAGAGGTCGAGAAGACCGGCGGTCTCGTCAATGCCGACGCGCGCGTGAAGACGAAGAGCGGGGGTCTGCTCGATTGCCTGGTGTCCGCCGCCACCGTCGACATGGCGGGCGATCCGTGCGTGCTGTGGGTCATCCAGGATATCACCGAACGGCGCCATTCCGAACTAGAACTGGTGACCGCGATCGAGGCGGTGATGAGCGACGCGACTTGGTTCAGCCGCAACGTCGTCGAGAAGCTCGCCAATTTGCGCGCGCAGCAGTCGGGGGCGCCCGTCAAGGAAACCGTCCCGCTCACGCCGCGTGAACGCGAAGTGCTGGCTCTCGTCTGTCAGGGCGAGGAAGACGGCACGATCGCGGCGCGGCTCGGCCTGTCGCGAGCGACCGTGCGCAACCACGTCGCCCGGATCTACGGCAAGATCGGCGTAAACAAGCGTGGTGCGGCAATCGTATGGGCGCGCGAACGCGGCTTGTCGCAGGGACCGAACGGTCGGTCCTGACGTCGGGTGCGCATATTAGCGGGGGCGATGGCCAGAAATTCGATGAATTTGAATTTTTCGCATCAGGTGATCTGATGCAACCGTACCTTTGTGGCACGTCCCGGCTTTCTTAACTCGGTCTGCATGGAGCGATGTGCTCCGAACTCGGGCGAGGGTTCGCCCCTGATCGAAGGGACCATCATGATCGGTATTCTCATCTGGCTCGTCATCGGCGGTGTCGTCGGCTGGCTCGCGGGCATCATCATGCGCGACAACAACGGCATCGTCGTCAACATCGTCGTCGGGATCGTCGGCGCCTTCATCGGCGGCCTGATCACCAACGGCGGCAGCATCAATAACGCGCCGCTCAATCTCGTGAGCTTCGGTGTGTCGCTGCTCGGCGCGATCATCCTGCTTGCAGTCGTAAATCTTATCCGGCGCGGATCCGCGCGCTAATCTCGCGCGTATTCTCAACCAGCAGGGGAATTTCTATATGAAGAAGATGATTATGCTCTCACTCGTCGCAACCACGGTTGTGCTGGCGGGGTGCAACAACAGCCCGTCGGACAAGCTGGCGGGCCGCGTCGAGAATGCCGCGGACATGCGCGCCGATACGATGGAGAACAATGCGGACGCGCTTCGCGACCAGGCCGGCATGCTCGACAATCGTGCCGACCAAGTCCGCGATACCGCCGAATCGCGTGCCGACGCGATCCAGGCCGCGGACCGGAACGTCGCGGATATGAGCCAGCAGCAGCGCGATGCGATCGTGGCCAATCAGGCCGCCGCCGTCCGCTAAAACCAGTCAACCAAGGAGAAGTACCATGGGTGAATTTACCGACAAGATGAAAGCCGCCGGAAACAAGGCCGCGGGCAAGGTCAAGGAAGAGATCGGCGACATGACTGACAACCAGAAGCTGGAGGCCGAAGGCAAGGCGCAACAGCTCAAGGGCTCGGCGCAGAATGTGAAGGGCAGCGTCAAGGGCGCGCTCGGCGACGATATCTGAGGCGTCGCGCATGATCGAACAGAGGGGCCGGGCGGCGTTTCGTCGCCCGGCCTTTTCTTGTCTGAAATCCGTATCCGGCGACCCTGCGCGGCCGGCGGCGCGGCGCTGTAAAGAGCCGCAGCGTCCAAGACTTCGAGCGACGGACCATTCCATTCGCACGACCGTTGAGGTGACATGATTTCCAGAAAATACGGGCTGCTCACGGCCATTGCCCTTGCTGCCATTCCCTGCGCGGCGTCGGCACAGGCGCCGGCCGGCGTGGTACAGGCGAGCGCGTTGAAGGCGGCGGCGACCGAGACGGCGGTTCGCCGTGCGTATGAAGCCGCGGACTGGCACCGCATCTGGAATGCCGCGAGCCGCACCGAGCTGGACGATGCGCTGGCGCATCGGAACCGGCACGGCCTGGATCACATAAATTTCCTGCAACTCGACGCGGCGAACGGATCGCCCGAGGCGGCGGACATCGCTTATACCCATGCCGCGCTCGACTATGCCGCTGCGCTGGCACGCGGGCATGTCGATCCGTCCTCGCTCCATGAGGTGTATACGGTCGCGCGGCCGCACATCGACCTCGGCAAGGGTCTGGTCGCAGCGGTTCGCGGGGGCACGCTGGCGCGATGGCTCGATGGGCTGGCGCCGTCCGATTCCGCGTATGCGGCGCTGTCTAACGCCTATGTCGCCGCGAGCCGCGTGACCGCGGAACAGCAGACCGCGATCGCGTCGAGCAAGACGCTGCAACTCGGCGACACCGATCCGCGCGTCGCCGATATCGCCAAGCAGTTGATCGACGACGGCTATCTCGATTCCGCGCCCGCCAGCGCCGCCAAGGGCACCTATTCCCAGCCGATCGTGGATGCGGTGAAGGCGCTGCAAGGCGATTACGGGATCAGCCAGGACGGTATCCTCGGCCCGGACACGCTGGCGGTGCTGAACCTGCGCCCGCAAGATCGCACGCGTGCGCTTGCCGTCGCGCTCGAACGGCGGCGCTGGCTGTCGCGCACGCCGCCCGCCACCCGCATCGACGTGAACACCGCCGCCGCCGAGCTTCGCTATTTTCGCGACGGCCAGTTGATCGACACGCGCAAGGTCATCGTCGGCGAGCCCGGCCGAGAGACGCCCGCGCTCGGCTCCCCGATCTACCGCCTCGTCGCCAACCCGACATGGACGATACCCAAATCGATCCAGACCACCGAACTGGCGCATGTTGGTTCCGGCTATTTGCGCGCGCACAACATGCAGATGCGCGACGGCTGGATCGTCCAGCAGCCCGGCCCCGACAATGCGCTGGGACTCGTCAAGTTCGATATGCGCAACGATCAGGCGATCTATCTCCACGACACGTCGGCGCCGTCTTTGTTCGATCGCAGCCAGCGCCATTTGAGCCACGGTTGCGTGCGGGTCGAGGACGCGACGGGTTTTGCCGAAATGCTTGCGGACCAGGAAGGCGTCGGCGACGCGTGGCGCACGGCGCACGATTCGGGCGATTATACGATCGTCGATCTGCCGCGCGAGATTCCGGTGCGGCTGCTCTACCACGATGTATTCGTCGATGACGGCGGCAAGGTCACGTTCCGCACCGACCCGTATGGCTGGAACGAAGCGGTCGCGACGAAGCTCGGTTTCGGCGGCGGCGATACGAAACGCGCCAAAGCGGAGGCGATCGATATTGGGCCGTAAGGACGTCATTCCGCGCTTGAGCGAAGACGAGGAACGCGTCGCGCGCGAGGGTGGGCTGATCTTCGCCCGCGTGATCGACGTGACCGGTACGCCGACCCCGATCGGCTGGGACGAGGGGCGGACATGGTCGCCGCGCACCGAAGGCGACACCTTGTGGCTCCATCTCGACCGCACCGTTCCGGACGTGGTCGATTGGCTCGGCGACGGTTCGAGCGGCGGCCTCGGCCTGTCGGAGGCAACCGTAGAGGCGCTGACCTCGAACGAAAATCGCCCGCGCGCCTTTCGCGAGGGCGATACTTTGGTCACGATCCTGCGCGGCATCAATTTCAATCCCGATGCCCAGCCAGAGGATATGGTGGCGATGCAATTGTGGTGCGACGGCACCCGCGTCATCACGTTGCGGCGCCAGCGCCTACAGACGCCGTTTGACGTGCTCGCGACGATGGAAAGCGGTCGCGGCCCGCATACTGCGGGCGACCTTTTCACCGAACTCGTCGAGCAGACCGTCGCCAAGATGAACCGCTCGATCGTCGACATGAACGACCGGATCGACGTGCTCGAGGAGTTCGACGATGATTACCCCGTCGACGAAATCCTCGATACGATCGCGGACATTCGCCGCAATTGCCTCGCGCTCAAACGTTACATGTCGCCGCAGCACGAGGCTTTGCTCCAGATCACGCGCGATGCGCCGCCGTGGCTCAGCGAGACCAATCGCCGCGACATCCGCGAAACGATCGACCGGCTGAGCCGCTATATCGAGGATCTCGACGTGTCGAAGGAAAGCGCGCTGGTCATCCAGGACGACATCAACAACCGCGCGACGGCGCAGTCGAACAAGACGATCTACATGCTGTCGATCATCGCTGCGATCTTCCTGCCCCTGAGCTTCTTCACCGGCCTGCTCGGGATCAACGTCGGCGGGATACCGGGGACGCATTCGAACGACGGGTTCTGGATCACGGTCACGCTGCTCGTCGGCGTGCTGGCGGTTCAGATCGTGATCTTCCGCAAACTGCGCTGGCTTTAGAGTTGCGAGCGTTAAATCCGGAGCATCGTCGTTGCGAAGAGCCTAGCGACGAAGCAATCCAGTCCGGCGCTCGTGGCTCTGGATTGTTTCGCTCCGCTCGCAACGACAATGCCCTGAAACGGGTCGCTCCGCGCGTTCCTCCCGGTCATGCCTATCGATCAGAACGAGAAGGTGACATCGCCGAAACCATAGAGCGTATCGCCGGTCGTCGGCGCGTTGGGCGCATCGGTCAGGAACCGGCCCTTGGCGAGATACACCGCGCCAGCGGACAGTTTGACGCGATCGAGGACGAGCACATGGTTCAATCCCACTTCGATCTGATGTCCCGCGAAATGACCCGATGCGCCGCTCGCGTCGCGCACGCCGCTCGCCGCGAAGCTGTCGTTCGCGCGCGGCAGGAACCCGGCGCGATATTCGACGAAGCCGTCGGTTCGCGCGTCCGGTTTGGCCTCCGCGCGGATCGCGGGTGAACTCATGTTGGACCGCTGGAACAGGCCGTAAAGGTTGGTCGGGCCATATTCGCGGCGCGCCCCGAACAACGTGTCGAAGCGCTCGATCCTGTCGGTGCGCGGATCGTCGCCGCTGGCGAGGTCATATTGCACCACCAATCGCGGCTTCCAGCCGCCGCCAAACGTGTAGCCCATTCCAGCGTGGAGGAAATACGCCGACACCGCGACATCGGTGCGGTCGATCGCGACACTCGTTCGGCGCGCGTGGCCGGTCTGATACGTCGCCTCGACATCGAAATCGACCGCACCCGATTTCGCGCCGCGAGCTAGGCGGAAGCCGGGGGTGAACAGATGCCGGTTCGTCGTGGCGAAACGCGGTGTGTCCCGCTCGATCAAACCAAAGCCGTAAACCTGCAACGTCCCACCGAGAATCGCCGCGCGCGCGTACGATCCGCCGAAGAATTGCAGGTCAATGCCCTCGTGATCGAGCACGATCGCATTGTCGCGGACGCGATCGGCGGTCTCGGGCAGCCGGTGCTGCGGCATCGACCAGAAGGCGAGCGCGGTGTCGCCGTGCGGGTTCGACCAGTCGAGTTTTACGCCGGTGAAGCTGTTGGTGGTGTTGCGGAACCGTTGCCGCGCCACGAGACGGCGTGCGCCGAGATCCTGGGTGAACCGCCCCGCGGTGATGCGGGTATTGCTCCCGCCGCCCAGCACGTCGCCGAGCCGATACCCGACATACGCCTGGATCGGTTCGAGCGCATTGACCTCGCCAGTTCGCGCCGACGATCGATCGCTCTCGAGATAGCCGCGCACGTCCCACACCTCGCCGCCGATAAAAAACGGTCCGGGATGGTAATCCACCACCAGCGCCGTGCGGATCGACAGCAAAATATCGTCACGCGCCGCGGTCGGGCGGAACTGGCCGTCGAACGCCTCGATCCGCGGGCGGATGCTGGCGGTGATCGTCAGGTCGTCGGGCGCGCCGAGCGCCTGGTGGAGCGGATTGTCGTTGGTCTGCGCGGTCGCGATCGACGGCGCCAGCAGCGAAGCGGCGAGCAGCAATATGCGCATCAGAATCGCCGCGTGAAACCGCCGAGCAATTCGACGTCGGGGGTGTTCCGGGTCAGCCCGACATAAGTCGAGACGTCGAACTGCCAGTTCCGGATCGGCTGCCAGGCGAGCAGGAAATCCGCGGTCGCCTGCGTGCTGTGGCCGAGCGGGTCGCGATCGCGCTGGCCGAACAACTCCACCGTCGCGCCCAGATTGCCGGTCAAGGCGTGCGTCACCGCGACCACTCCCGAATACGCCAGATGCCGTCCGTCGCCGTCCGCATCGGCCGCCGCCGCGACGGTCGGGGTGGTGTTGAGCGCCCAGCCGCCGGGCAAGGGGATATCGACCGGGACGGTCAGTCCGCCCGACACAATGCCCGAACTCACCGCATCGCTGCCGAGCGGCAAGATCACGAAAGGCAGTGCCGCCACAGATATCCCGCTCTCGCCACCATCGACGAAACGGTGCCGCAGCGACAGGGCGATGTCGCCGAAGCCATCGACGACCGAGACCGCGCCGCCCGGACCGCGCGTGCGCGACCGGACGTAAGGCGAGACGTTCACCCGCGCCTCGGTGTTGCCACCGATCCCGTATTTGACGAGCGTGTCGGCGAACAGGAACGTGTCGGTGCGGGTGCCCCCGACATTGTCGTGCGTCCAGTCGATCGCGCTCGTCTCGATCTGCACCGTGCCCGGCGCGACCACGCAACTCGGTGTCGCCTTGCCGGGACGATCCGAGCAAAACGGCGCGTCCTCAGCGACCGCGGGGATGGCCATGACTGCGGAGCCCAAGAAGAGGAAAAGCATTACCGAGCGCATTGAAATATCCGCCGAAATTGATGGACCGCTAATCTTTGCGGTGGTGCACACTAGCGCGTTCGAAACGTCTGGTCTTGATAGCTATCAATCAGCCGTTTGATGCAGAGTTACCAGCCGAGACACGGCCCCACTTGGGCTAAAAGACCGGACATATCAAGATTATGGCGCGGCTAGAACGACTTCGGCAGCCCCAGGACGTGCGTGGCGACATGGCTTAGGATCAGATTGGTCGAGATCGGCGCGACCTGGTAGAGCCGGGTCTCGCGGAATTTGCGCTCGATGTCATATTCCTCGGCGAAGCCGAACCCGCCGTGGGTCTGGATGCACATGTCGGCGGCGTACCAACTGGCCTCCGACGCCAGCATCTTCGCCATGTTTGCCTCGGTGCCGCCGGTATGGCCTTCGTCGAACAGCCGCGCCGCTTTCTCGACCATCTCTGCAGCCGCGGATAGCTGGACGTAAGCGCGCGCGATCGGGAATTGGACGCCTTGGTTCTCGCCGATCGCCCGACCGAAGACGTTGCGATCTTTGGCATAAGCGGCGGCGCGATCGATGAAGAAGCGTCCGTCGCCGATACATTCCGCCGCGATCAGGATGCGTTCGGCGTTCATCCCCGACAGGATGTAGCGGAATCCCTTGCCTTCCTCACCGATCAGGTTCGCGGCGGGGACTCGCAGATCGTCGAAGAAGAGTTCGGTCGTCGCATGGTTGAGCATCGTGCGGATCGGGCGGATCGTCAGCCCGTTGCCGACCGCGTCGCGCATGTCGACCAGTAGCACGCTCATCCCGTCCGACGATTTGGCGCATTGCTCGCGCGGGGTGGTGCGGCAGAGCAGGACCATCAAGTCAGAATGTTCGGCGCGGCTGATCCAGATCTTCTGGCCCGAGACGACATAATCGTCGCCCCCCGCCCCCGCTAGGGCAGGCTCGCGCCGGGCGAAGGTGCGGATGCGCGTGGTGTCGGTGCCCGCACCCGGCTCCGTGACCGCGAACGCCTGCAGCCGCAATTCGCCGCTCGCGATCATCGGAAGACAGGCCCGCTTCTGCGCATCCGACCCATGCTTCAGGATCGTACCCATCGTGTACATCTGCGCGTGACACGCCCCACCGTTGCAGCCCGAGCGGTGGATTTCTTCCAGGACCGCCGTCGCCGCCGCCAGCCCCAGCCCGGAGCCGCCGTAAGTCTCGGGTATCAGCACCGACAGGAACCCGGCTTGCGTCAACGCGGTCACGAATTCGGTGGGATAGGCGCGTTCGCGATCGAGTTTTTGCCAATATTCGCCCGGAAAGTCAGCGCACAGCCGCTGCACAGCCTCGCGAATTTCGGGGAAAGATCGTTCGGCGTGATCGGACATCGCGGGGCTCCTCGCCGCCTGCCTTAGGCATGGCACCTGCCATCGGCCAAGCGCGACCTGGCACTTACCGGTGACGATCCGCCGTGAGGGATCGCGTCGGAGCAATGGAATTGCCCATATAACAGCACGAATATGCCAAGCGCGCGCCGTAGCCCGGACTGGAACCGTTCATCGTCGATCTCTATAGCGTGGCCGCCCCATTTTTCGGAGCTTTGCAATGATCCGCTTGTCGCCGCCGTTCGCCCTTGCCGTCCTCACCTGCGTCGCGATTCCCGCGACCGCCCAGGCGCAGGACGCCAGTCTCGCGACGATCCGGACACTCGACGACGGGCTGCTCGCGATCATGAAGGGCGGCAAGTCGATGGGCTTTGCCGGCCGCTCGTCGCGGATCGGGCCGGTCGTCGACAAGGTGTTCGATTTGCCCGTCATGACGCGGCTCGCGGTCGGCCCGGCGTGGACCGGGATGACGGCGGCCGACAAGACCGCGCTGATCGCCGCGTTCCGCCGGACGACGATCGCGCAATATGCCGACAATTTCGACGGCTGGTCGGGCGAGACCTTTACGATCGATCCCAAGGCGCAGATCCGCGGCGGCGACCGGCTGGTCAAGACCGTGCTGAAACCGCCCAAGGGTAGCCCGGTGAATCTGGCCTATCGCCTGCGTCAGAGCGGATCGGGCTGGCGCGTCGTCGATATATTCTACCAGAATTCGATCAGCCAGCTCGCCACGCGGCGATCCGATTTCGCGCGGATCGTCGCGACGGGCGGGGCGAAGGCGTTGGTCGCACACCTCGACCAATTGTCCGCCAAGGCCGCGCACTGACCTTGGCCGGCGGGACGCGGGCCGCGCGCCGTGGCGCGATCGTCGCGGCATTGCTGGCGAGCCCCGCGCCGCTCGTCGCGCAAGGGCTGACGCCGCCGCCGGTGGTCGCAACGGTGCCTGCCGCTTCGGCCGAACCCGCGCCTGAAACGACCATGCGCGGTCAGCGGCATCGCCATGCGCCCGGTGACCCGGCGGAGGGGGTGAACCGCGCGTTCTTTTCGGTGCATCAGGTGCTCGACCGCTATCTGTTTCGCCCCGTCGCGCTGGCGTACAAGGCGGTCATCCCGAAGATCGTGCGACGCGGCGTCCGCCATGTCATCTCGAACCTCACCGAGCCCGTGGTGTTCGTCAACGACGTGCTGCAACTGAAACCGAAGCGCGCGGTTCGGACCTTCACGCGGTTCGCGGTCAATTCGTCGCTCGGCATCGGCGGCGTGCTCGACGTCGCCAAGGCGGGCTATCTGCCGCATCGCCCGAACGGTTTCGGCGACACGCTCGGCCGCTACGGCGTCGGGCCGGGGCCGTATCTGTTCATCCCGCTGATCGGGCCGAGCGACCTGCGCGACCTGATCGGCGGGCAGGCCGACGGATTGGTGCTGCCGGTCGCGGTCGGCTATCCGTTCGACAGCAGCGAATATATCATTCCGCATGCGGTTCTCGCCGGACTCGACGCACGCACCGAGGCGGACGCGGATTTGAAGGTGCTGCTGGGCGGCGCCGCCGATCCCTATGCGACTTTACGGTCGGTCTATCTCCAGAGCCGAGTCGCGGAAATTCGCACGATCCGTCATGGCGATGGTCTGGCGCCGTTCGATGGAACACTGCCCAATCCCGGGGCATCGGTCGAGACAGGGACACCCGCGGATGCGTTCGACAGCACGCCGGTCGATCCCGAAGCGCCGGTGGAAAGCACAAAACCCGCGCCGCCCGATGCAAGCGACCAGACCCCCGTCGAACCCGACGCCTTCGACAGCACGCCGATCGATCCCGGAGATTTGCCCGCTCCTCAAGGCTGAGCTGCGCGTACTCCTCTCGAACGCGAGTCCCGAAGCGGGTGGCCAAAGCCTCTTGCGTTCGCGCGCGCGCTGGGGTGCAAGGCGACGCGGAGAGGCGGGATATTGAGCGACACCAGCGAATTGTTTCGATCGGCGGACCTCGTCGTCCGCAAGGTCGGCGCGCGCGGCGGGCTCTGCTTCGTGACCTTCGGGTCCTACACCAACGACGCCTCGCTCGACCGCGCCGGCTTCGCCGAGGAATTCCTGCGCGACGAAGGGATCGATGCGATCCACGTCATCAACCACGACAACCTCTGGTACCAATACCCCGAGATCGAGGATGTTTTGCGCGTGGTTCGCGGCGCCACCGCCGACTATGACCGCGTCATCACGTACGGGTCGAGCATGGGTGGCTATGCCGCACTGCGTTTCGGCCATGTCTGCCGCGCCGACACCGGCATCGCGATTTCGCCGCAATATTCGCTCGACCCACGCGTCGTGCCGTTCGAGAACCGCTGGCAGGCCGATGTCGCGCGGATCGCCTTCAACGAACATTCCTATGTGCCGATGCCGCACCAGTTCATCTTCTACGATTCGCGGATGGCGACCGATCGTCAGCATTTCGAGAAGTTCGCCGAGGCGGGCGGTGACCCGGTCGGTGTGGCGATTCCCTATGCCGGGCACCCGGTCGGGCCCATCCTTCTCGAGACGGGGGTGTTGAAGCAGGCGGTTCGCGCGGTGATCGACGGTAGTTTCGTGCCCCACGAACTCCAGCGGCAGGTGCGCGACCGGCGACGTTTGTCGCAGCATCATTTCTTCATGCTTTCGCGCCGCGCAGAGGAGCGCCGGCCGAAACTCGCGATCGCATTCCTCCGTCGCGCCGCCGCGATCGAACCCGAATCGCACATCGCCAGCGAACTCGCCGCCGCGCTCGACCGGCAGGGCGATCACGACGAGGCGGGGCCACTCCACCTCGCGGCGATCGAGCGGGTTCCAGGCAACGTCCGCGCGCGGATCAACTACGCGCGCCATCTCGAGGCCACCGGCCGCATTGCGGAGGCCGCACAGACGCTGCGCGATGCGATCCGCGGACAGACCGGCTCGGTCAGGCTGTACGTGCGCATCGTCCAGATCCGCATGGCGCTCAGGCGCTGGCATCTTCGCCCGATCGACGACGTGTTCGGCCGGATGGTCTACACCGTCCGCCAGTCGCCGCGATACGGCCGGACGGTGCGGCTGCTCGGCCATATGCAGAAATAGGCGTGTGGTCTGCGGGGCTTGCGAAACCGCCGCCAAAGAGAGACAGGATCGCTTCCCCAATGAGAGGATAGAACATGACCCGTCGCGCCTCGCTGCTACTTTTGTCGCTGATCACGATGCCCGCCACGCTGATCGCCCAGACCGAGCCGAGCAAGGACGATTTGAAACCGACCAAGTCTGTCGCCAAGGCGAACGCGGATACGCTGAAGGACGAGGCCGAGGCGGGTTACGCCAACCCGCCCGTCGCCGAGCGCGAGGAACGGTCGAAGGGCAGCGTCACCGTCGCGGGCCATCGCCTCGGCTATACCGCGACCGCGGGCACGCTGACGTTGCGCGATACCGAAGGAAAACCGACCGCGTCGATGTTCTACACCGCTTACACGCTCGACGGGACCAAGCCGGGGACCAAACGCCCGGTCACCTTCTTCTACAACGGCGGCCCCGGCAGCCCGACGTTCTGGCTCCACATGGGTTCGTTCGCGCCGATGCGGCTGAAGACGGGCAATCCCGAATCGATCCGCCCCGCGCCCTACGATTTCGGGCCGAACCCGGACACATTGCTCGACAAGACCGACATGGTGTTCCTCGACGCGATCGGCACGGGGTATTCGCGACCGCTCGGCGACACCAAGCCCGGCGCCTTTTACGGCGTCGACGAGGATGCCGACGCCTTCGCCAAGGGGATCATCCGTTACGCCAACAAATACGGCCGGTGGAATTCGCCAAAATTCCTGTTCGGCGAAAGTTACGGCACACTGCGGTCGGGCGCGCTCGCCTATCAGTTGCAGGATCGCGGCATGGCGCTGAACGGCGTCGTTTTGCTATCGAGCATCATGAACTACGGGTATCGCCAGCCCGGGCTCGACGAGGTCTATCTCAATTACCTGCCGAGCTACGCCGCGACCGCCTGGTATCACAACCGCATAGCAAATCGCCCGGCGGACGTCGCGACGATCGTCCAGCAGGCACGTGAGTTCGCCGCGGGTCCGTATATGATCGCGCTCGCCAAAGGGCAGAACATTTCGCCCGCCGCGCGCGATGCGGTGGCGAAGCGGATGAGCGAATTGATCGGCATCTCGCCGGAATTCATCGAGCGCGCCAATTTGCGGATCACCCTCCCCCGCTTCCAGAAGGAGTTGCTCCGCGGCACCCGCCAGACGATCGGCCGGTTCGATTCGCGCTACACCGGGATCGACGCCGACGCCGCGGGCGAACGCCCCGAAAGCGACGCCACGTCGGACGCGATCGCGGGCGCGTTTATCGCCAGCTTCCACGATTACGTGACGCATACGCTCGGCTACAAGACCGAGATGCCGTACCGCCTGTCGGCGCGCGACGCACCGGGGTGGGACTGGAACTGGAAGCACAAGGCGCCGGGCTACGGCTTCGGGACGCAGCAGAACAATCCCAACACCGCGGTCGATCTCGGTGCGGCGATGCGCACCAATCCGTATCTCCACGTCCTGTCGCTGAACGGCTGGTTCGACATGGCGACGCCGTTCTTCGGGACCGAGAACGATCTCGGCCACATGCTGCTCGAGCCGTCGCAGCTCGGGAATCTGGAGTTCAAATATTACCCCGCCGGTCACATGGTCTATCTCAACCCCGAGGCGCTCGACACGATGAAGCGCGATCTGTCGGCGTGGTACGACGAAGCGGTGAGCGATGCGAAACGCGCGACGCCGCCGCAGCCCGCGAGCTTGTCGTCGGCGACGTCCGGCGGCGGGGAGGGTCCGAACTAGAGTGCCTTCAATCTTTGTAAAAATCGCTTCCGCGGCGAAAGCCGGGGTGCAGTTGGAAAGGTAGAAGTGACGAAGCGCAAAGCCTAAGTGGGCTGTTTGCCAACTGGACCCCGGCTTTCGCCGGGGAAGCGATTCCAGCCAAGGTTGCTTCAGACTAAACCGCTCCCTCCAGCGCCCGCGCCCTCCGTCGCTGCACCGAACTCCCGATCCCGAGCGCCTCGCGGTATTTCGCCACCGTCCGGCGCGCGATGTCGAAGCCCTTGGCGTTGAGCAGATCAACAAGCGTGTCGTCCGACAGGATTTTCGCACCCTCGTTTGCGATCAGCGCGCGGATCGCGACTTTCACCGCTTCGGCCGACACCGCGTCGCCGCCGTCGGCGGACTGGATCGCGCTCGTGAAGAAATATTTCAGCTCGTACAGCCCGCGTGCGCAACTGAGATATTTGTTGCTGGTGACGCGGCTGACGGTCGATTCGTGCATCTCGATCGCCTCCGCGACTTGGCGAAGCGTCAGCGGTTTCAGATGCGCGACGCCGTGGAGGAAGAACGCCTCCTGCTGCTTCACGATCTCGGTCGCAACCTTGATGATCGTGCGCTGGCGCTGGTCGAGCGACTTCACCAGCCAGTTGGCGCTGGCGAGCATATCGCCGAGCCACGCCTTCGCCGCTTTGTCCTGCGGTCCCGCCGACAGTTCGGCATAATAACTTCGGTTGACGAGCACACGGGGCAAGGTCGCCGAGTTGATCTCGATCGCCCAACCCGCCTTCGTGCGTGCAACATAGAGATCGGGCACCACCGCCTGCGGCGGCTCCCCCCCGAAGCGGCAACCGGGCTTGGGATCATAGGCGCGCAGTTCGCGGATCATGTCCGCCATGTCTTCGTCGTCGACCTGGCACATCCGCTTCAGGCGCTGGAGTTCGCCGCGCGCGAGCAGATCGAGATTGTCGATCAGCTTCGCCATGCACGGATCGTAGCGGTCCGCCTCCTTCGCTTGGAGCGCGAGGCATTCGGCAAGGTCGCGCGCGCCGACCCCCGTTGGATCGAGCGTCTGGATTGCGGCCAGCACTGCCTCAACCCGCGCTAGCGGTACACCGAGACGGTTCGCGATCTCGATACAAGAGACGGTGAGATACCCCGCCTCGTCGAGCTGATCGATCAGATGCTGCGCGATCAGCGCGTCGGCGCCCGACAGCATCACGCCAGCCTGCGCGAGCAGATGATCGGCGAGGCTGAGCGCACCGCTAGCGAACGCATCGAGATCGAGGTCCTCACCCGATCCGCCGGTCGCGCCGTTCAGCCCGAGCCCGCCGTCCATCCCGCCCATCGACTCGGGACGATCACCAGCGGAATCGCTCGGCCCGTCGTCGAAGCGTTCGGCAACGATATCGACGTCGAGCGACTCGCCCGCCGCTTCGCCGCTCATCACCAGTTCGTCGGCACCCGCGGGCTCGTCGAGCGCCTCGGCAGGCGCTTCACGGTCGAGCGTCGGCGCATCCTCGGGCGCGGCGGTGGCTTCAAGCAACGGGTTCTTCTCGATCTCCTCGGCGATGACGCCTTCGATCTCGAGGTTCGACAGCGCCAGCAGCTTGATCGCCTGCTGCAGCTGCGGCGTCATCACCAGCGATTGCGATTGGCGGAGGTCGAGGCGGGGAGCCAAGCTCATGGCGCTACAGCGAGAAGCCCTCGCCGAGATACAGCCGCCGCACGTTGGCGTCCTCCACCAGCTCTTGCGGCGATCCGGTGAACAGAACCCGTCCATCATAGATGATGTACGCCCGATCGACGATCTCGAGCGTCTCGCGGACGTTATGATCGGTGATCAGCACGCCGATGCCGCGTTCCTTCAACTGGCAGACGAGATCGCGGATGTCGGCGATCGAGATCGGGTCGATCCCCGCGAACGGCTCGTCGAGCAGCATGATCGACGGGTCGGCGGCGAGCGCGCGGGCGATTTCGGCGCGACGGCGTTCGCCGCCCGACAGCGCCATCGCGGGCGCATCGCGCAGCCGGGTCAGGCCGAATTCGTCGAGCAGCGTCTCGAGCCGCGCAGCCCGCGCCGCCGCGTCTGGCTCGGCGAGTTCGAGGACCGTCAGGATGTTCTTCTCGATCGTGAGACCGCGGAAGATCGAGGTTTCCTGCGGCAGATAGCCGAGCCCGAGAATCGCACGGCGATACATCGGCAGGCCGGTGATATCGTCGCCGTCGAGCATGATCCGGCCCGAATCGGGCTTCACCAGCCCCATCACCGAATAGAAGCACGTCGTCTTGCCCGCGCCGTTCGGCCCGAGCAGCCCGACCACCTCGCCGCGCCCGACCGAGACCGAGACGTCGCTCAGCACCACGCGCTTGTCGTAGGATTTGGCGATCGAGACGACCGACAGCCCGTCCATGATCGGCGCCTCGCGGATCGGTTCCGCGATGTCGAGGGTGGTGATGTCGTCCATAAGTCGCCCGTTCGCCTCGCAGCTTTCGGTTACCGGATCCTTACCGAAACCCGACTGGCAGGATTCATGCATGAGAGCGACAGAAGGCGAAACCCCCTAAACGATGAAATGCCGTCCGCGACCGGCCTAATTGCGCTTTGGCACCGAGAATGTGCCGGTGACGCGGCCCGACGGCCCGCTCGTCACGCCGCCCGGGACGTTCGATCCGCCACTCGCCACGCCCGATCCGTCGATCACCGCGCGGCCATTGTCGAGGTTGATCGTCAGCCGCCCGCCGTTGACGACGTTTCCCGCCTGATTGAGCGACACTCCGCCGAGCATCGTGATGACGCGGCGGTTGAGGTCGTAGACCGCATATTGGCTGCGTGCGGTCTGGTCGGGGCGCTTGACGACCACGCCGCCCGACGCGTCGAGCCGTGAGACCTGCGGATTCCCGCCGATCACCTGCCCGGTATAGGCCACCGTCATCCGCGCCGCGTTCAGTGTCATCTCCGCTTGCTTGACCGCGACGCTGCCCGACAAGACCGCGCGGTTCGCCTTGTCCTGCAATTCGATATGGTCCGCCCCGAAATCGATCGGTGCGGTCGAATCGTGGCGCGTCTGCGCGACCGCGGCGCCGGCAACCAGGATCAGGGCAAGCGCGGCATATCGCATCGCGGTTATCTCGTGCCTCTGGGCTTGATGTGCAAGCGGGCGTTGCCGTCGAGCGAAACGGTGCGCGCCTCGAGATCGGCGCGCAGGCTGTTTGCGCTGAACGTCCCCTGCGGCACCGTCCCCGTCACCGCACCGTCGCTGCGCAGCTCGCGCGTCTTGAGATCGACCGTCGCGTCGTGCGTGTCGAGCGTATAGCCGCCCGCGGCGCGAACCGCGATAGCGCCGTCGACGTGAACCTGTTCGGCATCCATGTCGTAGCGGCCGGTATTCGCCTGGATCGTAGCGGGACCGTCGGCGAGCCGGATCGCGGCGGCAAGTCGATCGAGCTTGACGATCGGTTCGGCCGAACTGCGCTGGATCGCGGATTCGGCGGTCAGAACGAACGGCTGGCCCTTGGCATCCTCGCCGCGGTAGCGCGCCTGCTGGATTTTCAGGCGCTCCTTGGCGACCTCGACCTTGTTCTTGTCGAGCAGAAACGACGATTCGCCGCCCATCGTCAACGGCGCCATCACCAGGAACGCGGCGAGCACGCCGATCAGGACCGGAAACAGCCAATGGGTGATTCCGACGATCCGGTCGTGGCTACCGCCGGGCGCCGCCCAGACCTGGCGTTCCGAACGGATACGCTGCGCGATCTCAGACATTATTCGGTCGCCTCCCGGCGACGTGCGGCACCAGCCCGCTCCCCCACCCCGCCTCCCAATCAGTATATCCTAGATGGGAGGCGGGGTGGGGGAGCGGGCCGGTGCCGCCGATCGGCGTGAGCCGATCAAACATGCGCGAAGATATCGATCTCTGGCCAGCCCGCGAGATCGAGATCGGCGCGGTGCGGCAGGAATTCGAAACACGCCTGTGCTAGACCGTCGCGGCCTTCGCGGACCAGCCGTCGATCGAGTTCGTCCTTCAGTCTGTGCAGGAAGCGAACGTCGGAGGCGGCGTAATCCTTTTGCGCGTCGCTGAGTTCGGCGCCGCCCCAGTCCGACGATTGCTGTTGCTTGGAGACGTCGGTCGCGAGGATTTCGCGGACCAGTTCCTTCAGACCGTGGCGATCGGTGTAGGTGCGCACCAGACGCGACGCGATCTTGGTGCAATAGACTGGCGCCGCGACGGTGCCGAGATAGTGTTTGATCGCGGCGAGATCGAACCGCGCGAAATGGTAGATTTTCAGCCGGTCGGGATCGCCGAGCACCGCGCGCAGGTTCGGTGCGGCGTAATCCGATTGCGGGCCGAAGCGGACGAGATGCTCGTCGGGGCCGCCATCCGAAAGCTGGACGACGCAAAGCCGGTCGCGCGGCGTGATGAGCCCCATCGTCTCGGTATCGACGGCGATCGCGGCGGCGGGATCGAAGACGCCTGCGGGCAGGTCTTCCTCGTGGAAATGAACGGTCATCGCGGTGCCGTAGCGCGGCGAAGATGAACCCTCAATGGGTGAAGGTTTTAGCTTTTGGCGGCACCGGCCCGCTCCCCCACCCCGCCTCCCACAGAGTATCCTGAATGGGCGGCGGGGTGGGGAGCGGGCCGGTGCCGACTCGAAAACTCGCCTGTCCGCGAGTTTTTCAAATAGCCGCCTTTGCCTTGCGGCGCCTCGCTAGGATGTTGAGCGTCTCGACCAGCGCCGAAAACGCCATCGCCGCATAGATATAGCCCTTCGGGACATGCACCCCGAAGCCGTCGGCGATCAGCACCAGCCCGATCATCAGCAGGAACGCGAGCGCCAGCATGACGACGCTGGGGTTGCGGTTGATGAAATTCGCCAGCGGATCGGCCGCGAACATCATCGCCCCGACCGCGACGATCACCGCGACGATCATGATCGGCAGATGATCGGTCATGCCGACCGCGGTCAGGATCGAATCGATCGAAAAGACCATGTCGAGCAGCAGGATCTGCGCGATCGCGGCGCCGAACGAGAGCGTCGCCTTGCCCGTGGCGGCCGCTTCTTCGGGCGCCTCGTCCATCGTGTGATGGATTTCCTTGGTCGCTTTCCAGACGAGGAACAGCCCGCCCGCGATCAGGATGAGGTCGCGCCAGGAAAACGCGGTCTCGAAGGTCGGCGCGCCGTGATCGCCGGGCGCCCCGGTCAGCCCGAGATCGAGAACCGGCCGGGTCAGCCGCGTCAGCCACGAAATCCCCGACAGCAAGGCGAGTCGCAGGCCAAGTGCCAGCCCGATGCCGAGCTTGCGCGCCTTCGATCTCTGTGCCTCAGGTAGCTTGTTCGACAGGATCGAAATGAAGATGAGGTTGTCGATTCCGAGGACGACCTCCAGCACGATCAGCGTGACCAGCGCGGCCCAGGCGGCGGGATCGGCGAGCAATTGAGCGATCGACATCGCGACGGGCTGTGCCCTCGGCGCGACAGTCGCGCAAGTATCGACACAATCGACTTGCTTTTTCCGGCGAATCTAGTCGCGAGTCCGCGCCGGATAGGCTATGGCGAAAATGTGGCGCGGTCGGCTCAGCGCTCGGGAATCTGCGTTCGCCGTCCTGCGCGCGGGTTTTTATGATAGAGTTTCGGGCGGGAAGCGGGAAGACGAACAGGGCTTATGGGTTTCGATAAAGGTGGTCGCGGCAATCGCGGCGGACGCGGTCGCGACAAACGCGACAGCTTTGGTGGCGGTGACGATTTCGGCGGCGGCAGCAGCTTCGGTGGTGACCGTGGCGGCTTCGGCGGCGGGGGCGGCGGTTTTGGCGGCGGCGGTGGTGGCTTCGGCGGTGACCGTGGCGGCTTCGGTGGCGGCGGCGGTGGTTTCCGTGGCGGCGGCGGCGGTGGTGGCTTCCGTAGTGGCGGTGGCGGCGGCGGTGGCGGCATGCCCCCGCAGGTCGTCGGCGAAGGCACCGGCGTGGTCAAGTTCTTCAATGGTCAGAAGGGATTCGGCTTCGTCGTTCGCGACGACGGCGGTGAGGACGTGTTCGTCCATATCTCCGCGGTCGAGCAGGCGGGGCTTGTCGGTCTCGCCGAAGGACAGCCGCTCGGTTTCACGCTCGTCGATCGTGGCGGGCGGATTTCGGCGACCGATCTCAAGATCGACGGCGAGCCGATGCCGGTCACCGATCGTGGCCCGCCGCGCGAACCGCGCGAGGGCGGCTTCGGGGCGCCGCGCGGCGGTCCTGGTGGCGATCGCGGCGGTGCGCCGCAGCGTCAGTTGACCGGCGAGAAAGCGAGCGGCACGGTCAAGTTTTTCAATGCGATGAAGGGTTTCGGCTTCATTCAGCGCGACGACGGACAGCCCGATGCATTCGTCCACATCTCCGCGGTCGAGCGCGCCGGCATGACTTCGCTCAACGAAGGCGATCGGCTTGAGTTCGAACTCGAAGTCGATCGCCGCGGGAAATATGCGGCGGTGAACCTGACGCAAGCGGCAAGCTGACCGCACGATCCTGACGCGAATCGCGGCCCGTCCGGTCTGTCCGGGCGGGCCGTTTTCGTTTAGGATTTCGGTTCAGCAAGGCTGAACCGGGGCGGCACCAACCTTCTCCCCCACCCCACCTCCTATCTAGAATATACTGAATGGGAGGTGGGGTGGGGAGAGGGCTGGTGCCGATCTATCGCCGAGAGGCGATCAAAATTTAGTCTTCGTCCTGTTCCGGCTGATCGTTGGCCGGGCCGGGGATGCGGTAGCCTTCGCCGAGCCATTTCAGAAGATCGCGATCGCGGCAGCCGCGGCTGCAGAACGGGGTATGCGCCGGGACGACGGCGGCACCGCAGATCGGGCATTCGGTCTTGGTCATGCGTCGAAGATAGGGGCTCGGCCCGTCCGGCGCACGAGGTCTGCGATCCATGCCGGGTTTGCCTCGATTTTTGTGCGGACAGCGGTCGGCAAGTGGTGCCGGTTGGGACTCGTGATCGGCGTGCGTTCGATGATGCGGAGCGCAGCGCGGGCCGCCGCGCCCGCCGAATCGGTCCGCAACAGTTCGGGAAGCGATGCGCGCGGGCGCGGGCGGACGATCTGGAGGAAACCGAAGCCGTTGACCGCGGTGCGCTCGAATGGTTGCGGCATCAGCGTGTCGATCGCCGCCGCAACCGCCTGGCGCGGCGCCTTACCAATGAGGGTCGGGAAATCCACACCGATCGAGCCGCCGATCTGCATCCGGCGAATCGCTCGCGCTACCGCGGTCGCGGCGGAGACGGCGAGTCGTTCGAGGTCGCCGCTGCCGTCGACGTCGAACAGCGTCATCGCGGGAGTCGGCGTCATCCGTAGCGCGCCGCCGGCGAAACCGATCTCGCCGGTCATCGCCTCGTCGAGCAGTTCGGACCAGCCCGCGGCTTCGAGCGCGTCGGGATCATGCGCAACGAGGTGGCGTATCGGCAGGCGCGTTGCGGTGATCCGGTCGAGGAGCGTCGGCGCGGGAGCCGTCGGCGACTCGGTGGCGCGCGCCTTGGCGGGCTTGGTGCGGCCGGGTTCGGGGATCGCCTCTCGGACGATCTCGACATTGAGCATGCGGCCGAGCGAGAAGCTCGACGGAACGCCAGCCACCTGCGCTTCAAGATCGCCGACCCGCACGAGGCCGGGTTCGACGAGTCGCGCCTCCAGCACCGCGCCAACGCAGAGGGCATCGTCGTCCAAAACGATCGCAGCCTCGACGATCGTGCCGTCCTCGACCAGCGCGGCACGCGCTTCGCCGATACCGACTTCGTAGAGCCATTCAGCCAACAGCAACTCCGGCGGCAAGCAGCAGCGCGCGCGTTTCGAACAACGGCAGGCCGACGACGCCCGAATGGCTGCCCGCGAGGTAGCGGACAAAGGCTTCGGCGCGGCCCTGGATGGCGTAGCCGCCCGCCTTGCCCATCCCCTCGCCGCTTTTGACGTACGCGTCGATCTCGGCCGGGGTCAGCGGCTTGAAGGTGACGATCGTGTCGCTGAGGCGGTGACGGACCTTACCGTCCGCGGCGATGACGGTGACCGCGGACAGGCAGTGGTGGCGGCGGCTCGAGAGAAGGCCGAGCATCCGGCGCAGGTCGGCCTCGTCGGCGGGCTTGCCGAGGATGCGGCGGCCGAGCGCGATCGTCGTATCGGCGGCTAGGATGACCTCGCCTTCCGAATGGGCGACCGCGGCGGCCTTTGCGGCGGCGATGCGGACGACATAGGCGCGAGGTTGTTCGGCCTTGAGGGGTGTTTCGTCGATATCGGGGGCAACGACGCGATCGGGCACGACGCCGATCCGCGCGAGGAGATCGCGACGGCGGGGCGAAGCGGAGGCGAGGACGAGCGTGGGAGCCGGCGCCACGGAGCGCGCCGGGCTATTGCGGGCCGGGGCCGCCGCGGCCGGGCATGAACCGATAGGTGATGCGGCCTTTGGTGAGGTCATACGGGGTCAGTTCGACGAGCACCTCGTCGCCGACGAGCACGCGGATGCGGTTCTTGCGCATCTTGCCGGCAGTGTGGCCAAGGATCTCGTGATCGTTCTCGAGACGCACGCGGAACATCGCGTTGGGGAGCAGCTCGACCACTTGCCCACGCATTTCGAGGAGTTCTTCTTTCGCCAAGCAGTGTCTCTTTCGGGTTCGATTGCGCCGCGCCCTTAGCGGACGCTGCGACATAAGGGAAGCGAGCGGCGGCACGGCCGCGCGGCGTCGCGTGTGGGGAGAGGGCGCCGGGCCTACCGCGACGCAAGGCAACGGCCAAACCAAGATCGTGCCGGGTGCGGACGCAATCTAAAGGAGAGACTGCTGTTTCGTCGATTCCTCCCGTTCCGCGCGTTTCAGGCCCGCGGTCGGATCGACGTTGGGGATTTGCGGTTTCTTGCCCTGAAACAATTCGCCGAGGGTGATGATCTGAAGTCGCGGATAGGTTCGGCCATAGCCGTCGGTGAAACGACCGACGGCGGCGGCTTCGCGTTCCATCACGCTGGTCGGCATCGCCTTGGTGACGAAAACGCCGATCGGCGCCTTTTCGCGCTCCATCGCGGAATGGAGGTCGCGGATCACCTGGACCCCGACATTCTCGCGCGGATCGCGTCCGCATCATAGCCTCTGTCGGCTAGCAGTGCCTCGATCCGTTCGGTCGGAAAGCGAAACACGAAACAAGCGGTCCGAAGCCATGTGTGTCGTGCGTCTGCCCCCGTGTCAGGACGAAGCATAAGGGCGGCCCTGCCCGTCGCAGCGGGCGTGGTGTTTGGTGGTGAAGCCGCCGCGCGAACGGCCGCACCGCCGGAACACGCTGTTCAGGTGCCGTACTCGTCCGGCAAATGACGCCATTGCGCGCCTGTCCGCGCCATCCACATCATGCCCTCGAAATACGGACGGTTGCCTCCTGCTTGGCGGCAACCCCGGCCACGTTTGTTCTGCAGCGACAGTCCGATCAACCCCCATTCATTATCCGTAACCCCGATCCGCTCGTCCAATGGACAGGCTTGAGTCAAACCGCGCGCGCGGTCGTCGACCTTTGTCCTAGATACCTAACCCCGGCCGGCTGGCGCCGACCGGGGCTCCCGTGACGAACCTCTTTAGAAGTAGAAGTTGCGCAGCACGCGAAGGACGCGGCCACGACGGTAATCGACCAGGATCACGTCGTTGTAGTGCCGGATCCAGCGCGCGTAGCCTGGGGCACGCGGCAGACGATAACGCCACGGATCGCGGATCGCATAGGCCGACCCGAAATACGCCGGGGCGATCCGTCCGCCGACCGCGAAGCTGCGATAGCGGAACGGGGCGCGCCAGTTGCCGCGGCGGTAAAGATTGCGGTTGGTGGTCCGATACCGCTGCCAGTCGTTGTTTCCCCAACGGTGGTTCCGGTCGTTGTAATCCTCGCGATATTCTTGGCGTGCGTCGCGCAGGTCGCTCCGCTGCTCGCGGACGTCGCGGCGATCGCCGTTCTGACGCGCCCGTTGCAGTTGGCGCTGTTCCTGGCGGACATCCTGGCGGTCGCGCTGCAGCTCGCGTTGCGATTGGGCGCTGGCCATCGCCGGCATCGCCGCCGCGGCCATCAGCATGACGGTCATAATCTTACGCATGACATTTTTCTCCATTCCGGGACGATTCACCGAGCAGGTGCTTCGTCACGAACGCCTAAATGCCGCGCCCGGGCTGAATGTTTCGGGAACGACTCGGTCAGGCTGTAGAAAGTTGGGAAATCGCGGCGATCTGATATGGCGCGGCACCGGCCCTCTCCCCCACCTCGCCTCCCAAGAGATCATAATTGCATGGGAGGCGGGGTGGGGAGAGGGCCGGTGCCGCCTCACACCCGAGAGGGCGTCAAACTAACGCTGCGCCACGAGCCGCCGGAATCGTGCTATCGGGCAGGCGGCGCCCGATCGGGCGCGCAGCACGTCGCGCCCGCCGCAGATCAGGCCGTCGGCATTGGGCTTCAGGTAGAAACCCGAATAGAAATCGAGCGCGGGGCAATCCTCGTTCAGCTTGGCGCGCAGGCGTCTGCCATCGACGAGCATCAGATCGACGTCGCCGCCCTGCACCGCCGCTTCGCCGGTCAGCCGCGTCACGGGGATGCATTTCGGCGCCTTGCGCTCGCTCCAGACGGTCGGCAGATCGGGCGGCGGCGGTGCGAAACGGCGTCCGCGTCTCGCCAGCGGTCGCGCGCGCCGCGGGATGCGGATCATGATCCGCTCGTGGATGGTGAGTTGCGCCCACTCGACGCCGTCGAACGCGGGCGTCTCCTGCGCCGCGACGACGCCGGGCACGGACGCGGGCAGCAGCGCAAGCAGCAGGACGGAGATGGAAATACGCATCGACAGCGTCCGCGCGTAGCGGGCGCGTTTGAACATGTGATGAACTCGGGCGCGGCGTACGCTATGCGTCACGGATGACACCCGCCCAAAAACGCCTGCTATCCTCGCTTTCCGGGACATTGCCCGATCGCGCGATCATCACCGACGCGCGCGATATCGCACCGTGGGAGACCGACTGGCGCAGGCGGTATCACGGCAGCGCGCCGATCCTGTTCCAGCCGACATCGACGGCGGAAGTCGCGGCGATCGTGAGCGCCGCCGCGCGCGAACGCGTGCCTTTGGTGCCGCAGGGCGGCAACACCTCGATGGTCGGAGGCGCCACGCCGCCCGCGGACGGCGGCGCCGCGATCCTGTCGCTCCGGCGGATGAACCGGGTTCGTTCGGTCGATGCCGAAGCCGGGCTGGCGGTCGCGGAGGCGGGGGTGATCCTCGCCGATTTCCATGCCGCCGCGCTGGCCGAGAACCGGCGCTTCCCGCTGACACTCGGCGCGCGGGGCTCTGCGACGATCGGCGGGCTCGTCTCGACCAATGCCGGGGGCACGCAGGTGCTGCGCTTCGGAACGATGCGCGGGTTGGTCGCGGGGGTCGAGGCGGTGTTGCCCGATGGATCGATCCACGACGGCCTGTCGGCGCTGAAGAAGGACAATCGCGGCTACGATATCGATCAGTTGCTGATCGGCGCCGAGGGAACGCTTGGAATCGTCACCGCTGCCACTCTTCGGCTGGTGCCCGCGATCGCCGATCGCGCGGTGGCGTGGGCCGGGGTCGCCGACCCCGTCGCCGCGCTGGCGCTGCTCAGGCGGTTCGAGGCGGCGACGCAGGCGATCGAGAGCTTCGAAATATTGCCCGATGAATCGCTCGCGGCGGTGTTGGCGCACGTTTCCGGTGCGCGCGCGCCGCTCGATAGTGCGCAGCCTTGGCACGTCCTGATCGAGGCGGTCGCGAGTAGCGCGGACGACGAGCCGCCCGCCGCGCTGCTCGAACGATTGCTGGCGAATGCGCTGGCGGCGGGCGTCGTTCGCGACGCGACGATCGCGGCGAGCGAAACGCAGGCCAAGGCGTTCTGGCGGATCCGCGATTCGATCTCGGACGCCGAGCGCGCTACAGGGCCGGCGACGCAGCACGATATCTCGGTGCCCGTCGCGACTATGCCGCGCTTCATGCTCGACGCCGCCGCCGCCTGCGAGGCGCGCTTCGCCGGCACACGCGCGAGCGGTTTCGGGCATCTTGGCGACGGCAACGTCCATTTCCACGTCCGCGCGCCCGCTGGCGTCGAACCCGAGCGCTGGTTCGCGGAGACCGCGCCGGAGGTGACGCGGTTCGTCGACGATCTCGTCGTCGCGGCGGGGGGCTCAATCTCCGCCGAACACGGCATCGGCCAGATGAAGATCGGCGAGCTCGAACGCCTCTCTTCTCCGTCACGCCTCGCATCGCTCCGGGCGATCAAATCGGCGTTCGACCCGCATGGCCTGTTCAACCCCGGCAAGCTCGTCACGCTTGCGCCATCATCGCCAAACCAATAGGGCCGCACCCCATCCGGGCGCCGCGCGGCGCCCAATCGATTTTCGGAGATATTCGATGGCCAGCGCGCCGCAGCTTCCGCTTTTCTACAAAGGTCTTGAGCCGCTTTCGAGCGAGACCCACGCCAATTGGCGCATCCGCCAGCAGGACAAGGCGCCGTATCTCGTCGGCGAGCATGCGATCCCGCTGACGATCGAAGAATTCCCGATAGTCCAGCGCTTCATGCCGATCGTCTTCACCGTCGGCGAGAATTCGATCCCGATCGCGCTGATGGGCCTGAACGAGGGCGTGAACGTGTTCGTCGATGACGAAGGCGCCCTGCTCGACGAGAATTTCTACGTTCCGGCGTATGTCCGGCGTTACCCTTATATGCTCGCGCGGCTGCGCCCCGAGGCAACCGAATTGTCGCTGTGTTTCGATCCCACCGCCGATTCGATCGGCGCGTTCGCCGACGGCGATCCCTTGTTCGAAGGCGGCCAGCCGAGCGAGACGACGAAGAACATCCTCACCTTCAACGAATCGTTCGAAAATGCCGGCGTCCGGACCGGCAACTTCATGACCGATCTGAAGGAACTCGACCTGCTGATGGAAGGCGAGGTCTCGATCCAGCAGGATGGCGTCGAACAGCCCTTCGTGTACCGCGGCTTCCAGATGATCAACGAGGAAAAGCTCGCCGACCTGCGCGGCGATCAGCTCCGCAAGATTTCGAAGAATGGGATGCTGCCATTGCTGTACGCGCACCTGTTCTCGCTGTCGCTGATGCGCGAAGTGTTCGCGCGCCAGGTGAAAAGCGGCAAGATGCCCAAGCCGCAATTGGTCAACTGACGAGGGACTTCGAATGCGCGCATCGACCGGTTCGTACCAATATTCCGCGGTCGCGATCGCGTTCCACTGGGTCATCGCGTTCTTCGTCATCGTCAATCTGACGATCGGCTTTCTTCACGAGCCGATCAAGGCGCTCGGCGCATTGATGCCGGCGCACAAATCGATCGGCATCACCGTATTGGTGCTGACGCTCGGGCGGATCGCGTGGCGTCTGGCGCACCGCCCGCCCCCGCTGCCCGCCGAGACTCGGCCATGGGAACGCGGATTGGCGCATGCGACGCACTGGACGCTTTACGGACTTCTGCTGCTGATGCCGCTGACCGGATGGCTGATGGTGTCGGGCACCGACAAAAGGCGCCCGCTCGACTGGTTCGGCACGTTCGACATCCCGTATCTGCCGGTCTCGAAGGCGGCGGGCGGCGTCGGCCACACCGGCCACGGCATCCTCGCCTGGGTGATGCTGGCACTTGTCGTTCTGCACATCGCTGCGGCGTTGCGCCACCATCTGATCCTGCGTGATTCGGTGCTTGCGCGAATGGCCCCGGTCCTCGCGAAACGCTGAGTTTCGCCGAAGCGTCGATCAGGTTTTTCGAAATCTCTTGCGGAACCGACAACGGTTTCCTAAGTTTGTGGTGTACGGCGTCGTGTCCCCCCTTTCGCGAGGCCGTATGGCACGCTTCGGCGTGTCTCCTCCCTGAACCTTGGCCACCTCGGGCGTAAGCCCGGGGTGGTTTTTTGTTGGGGCAGGGTTTGAGGTTTTCTCGGGCGTAAGTCCTTGCGCGTTTCGTCGCTTTTTGTTCGATCGCCTCACGGCGATGGACGGCATCAGCCCGTGAGGGCGCCAAACAAAAAACTCGCTGGTGCCGCTTCATAACCATTGGCGCATCAATCGAATCTGCTACTCCGCCGCCAGCACCACCGGCGACGACATCGCCTCGTCTGCCAGCGCGGCGATAAGGCTCCGCACAAGCGCGACCGTGGCGTCGAAGCCCGGCCCGATCGCATCGAGCCGGCGATCGAGATAGAGCGCGCGATCGATTTCGAGCTGGATCGCGTGGATTCCAGCCGCCGGTCGCGCGTGACGGTCGAGGATATGCCCGCCCGCGTAGGGCGTGTTGAGCGCGACGCGCAGCCCCGCGCGTTCGGTCTCGCCTTCCAGCCGGTGGACGAAACGGCTCGCCGCGGCGCGCCCGAAGCGGTCGCCCAGTACAATCTGCGCCGCTCCTCGCCCCGCGACCGGGGGCATCGAGTGAATATCGAGCAGCACCGCCGTCCCGAACCGCCGTCGCGCCGCCGCCAGCGCCCGATCGACTGCGGCATGATAGGGTCGATGATCGGCGACGATGCGGCGATCGACTTCCTCGCCCGACAGCCGCCGCCGCCACAAATCGCCGGCGAGCGCGGTCCGGCGTGGAACCAGCCCAAGACCCGCGCGGACCTTGGTCGATTGAAGCGGTTGCGAGGATAGGCTGGCGCCATCGTCGAGCTTGGGATCGCGTTCCGCCTCCGACCGGTTGAGATCGATCCAAGCGCGCGCGACGCGCTGGACCACCATCGTTTCGCTGCCCCGCGCGGCGACCGCGACCTGATCGACGTGGCGGTCCTCCAGCGCGATCAACGCCGGGAGCGGCGCGCGAAGCGCAGCGCGCAACTCCAGCGGATAGTCGCGCCCGGCATGCGGCACCGACAGCACCACCGGGCTTTCCGGCAGGCTTTCCGGCGTATCGGAGCCGAGCAGATCGAAGGACGCCATAACTGTCAGACTATGGGACGCTTCGCTCTGCCGCAATCGCCACTTGCCATACTGGAAAATCTTAAGGGCTTCGGGCATAAGGGCGCGCGAGCGAGAGGGGCTGTTCATGATCCGGATTCTGCTGGCCGAGGACGACCAGGTGATGCGCGAATATCTGACGCGCGCGCTGGAACGATCGGGCTATGCGGTCACCGCGGTCGATCGCGGCACCGCGGCGATCCCGCTGCTCGAGACCGAGCATTTCGATCTGCTGCTGACCGATATCGTCATGCCCGAGATGGACGGCATCGAACTCGCGCAGAAAGCGGGCGAATTGTGCGCCGACCTGCGCGTGATGTTCATCACCGGCTTCGCCGCGGTGACGCTGCGCGCGGGCAAGGCGATGCCGCAGGCGCGCGTCCTGTCGAAACCGTTTCATCTGCGCGATCTCGTACTGGAAGTGGACCGGATGTTCGAGATCGGGAGCGCGTCGGGGCTGAACTGAAGGGGGTTTTTGTTTGATCGCCTCGCGGCGATAGAGCGGCGCCAGCCCACTCCCCCACCCCACCTCCCATTCAGTATAATGTCTTAGGAGGTGGGGTGGGGGAGTGGACTGGTGCCGCAACGCGCCCGTGAGGGTGCCGAACACCTCTAATCCGCTTGCGCCCATCCACCTGCCCGGCTAGAGGCCCGCTTCCCCGTGGGCGTGTAGCTCAGTGGTAGAGCACTGTGTTGACATCGCAGGGGTCGCAAGTTCAATCCTTGCCACGCCCACCATAAAAAGCCCGCTAGCTCAACGAGTTGGCGGGCTTTTTCGTGCTCGCCCGGGCGGGTCCTCCGTCCTTTGTTGCGTGCGTTTTGCGTGTAACGGCATGTTCGCCTTCTGTGCCGTGAAGCGGGAAAGGGGCGTTCACTCGACCGGGAGCGTGCAATGCCAGAACCGACGCGAGTTCGCGCTCGCGAGCGATGTGGCAAGCAAATGCCCTAGCCCGTTCCCAGCCGACGTGGACGAGTCCCACGTCTCCGAGCGGCAGCGTCAGATAGACCAGCAGCGCCTTCTCGCGTTCGGCGGCACCGGCATCCATCTGCTCGATTAGCATTGCGGGATCAGCGAGCATGTCGTCAGCCCCCGTCGGGAGGATCACCTCCAGGCGCTCGACGTTGGGCGACCAGGTCCGAAGGTCGGCACCAGCATAATCACCGCCGACGTGACCTTTGCGCCAGCCGAACTCCCACGCACTGTTGGTGCGGCCTGCGTAGGTTTTGCGTAGAACGCCGAAAACCAGCCCGCTCTCTGTCGAGCCGCCGGGATTCAGGTAGAGCCAGCTCTGCAGATCAGCCTCGCTGATTATCACTGGCTTGGCGACTGCAGCGGCGGCTTTGGGGCGGGGTGGCTTGCGCGCGCCCATCTCAGCGCGTCCGCCGACGCGAGACGATCCGCACGATCTCGGCCGCCGCACGACAGACGCCCTCGCTGCGTTCGTCCCACGTGACGAACGGCGGCATCGTCTCCAGCATCAGCCCGGCACGTATCTCGATGAACGGACCGACCTGCAGTGGCACCAGCCACAGGCTTCCGTCATATCCCCGCATGAAAGCGAGTTCGTTGACGATGACCGGACCATGTGGGCCAGCGAGCACCGCATCGACCGAGACCGGATCCATCGTTTCCGGGAAGAGGCCGGTATGAACCAGCAATACGTCGCGTCCAGACTGCACGCAGGCGGTCAGGATCGGTCCCCGGAACATCGCATGGAGTCGCGGCGAGGATCAGGTTTGCCGGCGCGATGTCCAGCGTGCCGGCCGGGAGGCCGCTGCCGGCGCGCATGATGGGCGGCGCGTCGAGCATGTCGAGCGGGAGAGTAAGTATGCGCAGCGACGGATCGAGCATCTGCCCGATCGGAGATGAGAACATGGGAATGAACCTTCAGCCTTGAGGGTCACCGGCCCAGGCGGGTCCGGATCAGGCTGCCGTCAAATTTCCTTCAGCGAGCAGCTTCGCCTCGCGCAGCTGTATTCCCCCTTATTCGTCGGGATCGCGCGCCTGGGCGTCAGGCATAAAGGCGCGGGAACAGGATTTCGAGCGTGTCGCTCGGGAAGCGTAATGATACCGGCCCCTTCGGCGTGTTCGAGGCGAGCAGGCCGGCGTCGATCACCTGCTTCAACACCCTGCGCGCGGTTCGCTCGGGAAGCTGGGTGATTCGCGATGCTTCACCGCGGTCGATCTCGCCGCGGACCAGCGTCTCCTGGAGAAGGCGTGCGCTTTCCGGCGCGAGCGCATCATGCAATGCGACGTAGCGATCGAGCCGCTTCGATAGCGTGCCGAGCTCGAACAGGTCGGACATATAGCCGAGCTGATCGAGGCAGATCTGGAGGAACCACGTCGCGAAGATTTCCAGCCGTTTGAGCGACAAATGCCCCCGACCGTCCCGGTCGCCCTGCCGGGGTTCGTCCGCGCCGGCCATATGCTGCTTGTATTCCTGTCGCCCTTCCGGTCCCGGCTGGAGGCCGCGGGCCAGCCCGCGCGAGATCGACCACAGGCCGTGCGCGCCGATCCCCGCCTCGTGGGCCATGGCGTGGCTCATCAGCCGGCTGACGCGACCGTTGCCGTCGGGAAAGGGGTGGATCCAGTTGAAGCGATGGTGTGCGGTCGCCATTGCCAGAATGCGCTTGGCCTTGCCTTGACCCACACCCTGCATGACGCCACCCGGCGTCGGCTCGAAGGCGAAGCGCAGCCGGAAATAATCCATGAAGGCTGAGACCTGCGAACTCGGCGGCGGCACGTGGCGGCCGATCTCGACATCCTGCTCCGGCTTGGATCGCCACTCGCCGGGCACCATGACGAAGGAGCGATCGCCGCTGCGGATGGTGAGGATCTCGGGCGATGCGCCCGCGTAGAAATCGCGGTGGAGTTCGCGCAGAAAATCCGGATCTGCCGGATCTGCCAGCGTTCCATCGGCGGCTTGCCGATCGATCCGCTCCTGCAGGCGATAGTGTGCGACGGCTTCCTGCTGGAGATCGCGCTGATCGTCGTCCCTCACCCCGGCCAAGGCGCGCTCGATATCGCGCGGGCGGGTATTATGGCCTTCGATGAGATTGCTGTAATAGGTATTCATCAGCCGAACGAGGTCGGCGAGATTGGCGGCGGTCGTCGGGTGCAGCGAGCGACCGAGTCCTTCCGCTTTCGCGACGACCTCGGCCAGCAGGTCGGGCATGTCGCCGGCGAGCAGATCGATCCGCGCCGGCTCGATCCGCGTGGGCGATGCTTCGTTATCGGCGCTGGATACGGGCATGTTGGCCGATCTTATGCTAGGTTCTCTGGAATGGCCAGTGATACAAAAATCTCGTAAATCTACCGCTAAAAAGCCAGGTCACACGCTGCCGGTTCACGATCTGGCCGATAATTTGGCCGGTCTCGTGGCTGATCGTATGGCGGATCGGTCATTGGGTTCGCGAAGATTATGCTCGACGCTGTCAACGGAGCGATCGTTGCTCACGCGACTTGCGTGTGTTTTGCGTGAAAACCATGCTAAAACACGTTATGTTCTTAGTCCGTTCCGCTCAGCGAAGCTCGAAAAACCCAGGATTTCTGCGGGTTTCAGGATCGACCCCTTCGTTGACATCGCAGGGGTCGCAAGTTCAATCCTTGCCACGCCCACCACAAAAAACTGTGCTAGGTCAATGGCTTAGCAGGGCTTTGCTCGCAGCTGGACGACGTTGACGTGCTCTCGGGTGAGTTTCGGGTGAAGTGCCCCGTTGGAACGGCGCAAGAGTTCCGCGAGGACGTCTTCGATGCCATCGCGGATGGACGCCAAATAGTCCGAATCGAAGATCGCATACCTGCTACTCGTCTTCGTCAGGACCCGATGTCCAAGGGCCAATTCCAGCTCGACCAGATCGACCCTCTGGTTCGCGAGGATGGTTGCCATGCTGTGACGAGCCAGCTTGGGACCCCAGCCATCGGGGATACCAAGGGCGTCGAGGGCGCTGTCCCAAGCCGACCGGACGCTGGCCACGCGGATCTGCTCGATGATGTCGATCTGCTGATCCGTATCGGACGACTTCACGTCGCGGCACACGAACCATTCGTCCGTTTCCGACAGCCAGGCGTCGAAAGTGCCGACGACTGGCATGACGGGGCGATGCTTCTTCGTCTGGAGGCGTCCTCCGGGGTTCAACGCGAAGCGACGTTCGTCTTGCATCCATTGTCCCCGACTGGGCGCGACGCTCATGTTGAATATCGCATCGGGACGGGCCAGGGTGCAGATTGCCGCGACTAGATATCGCCGCAGGGGAAGAAGCCGGTCGGCGTGGCCCGCATACTTGCCGTCGCCGCGCATCGTATAGTCCAGCAGCTCGCCGATAGCCTACCCCGCCTGACCCATGCCGCTCATGAAGAGCGCGATCTTTTCCGGCGTGAGGAGCAGCCCGCCCCACTTTAGAAGGTCGAGGACGCCGTCGATCAGCTTCGAGACGTCGATAATGATGTGACAATGGGTCAAGCGATCGGTTTCATCGATCAGCTCGTTAATTTCCTCACGACTGATCACCGCGATACGTTCGGATTGCTGAACCCGGTCGGTCTCGACCGCGCGGGTGGCCCGCTGGCCTCCTTCAGCGGGCACTCGCCAGAACTTGCGAGGATCATCCAGCAGCTTGCCATGCTCACTAACATGGCGGCGCTGCCAGACCGCGAGGATGGACTCCTGCATGCCCGGCCACGACAGCTTCACCAAGTCCACCGCGATCTTTGGCGGGACGTGGCAACGGTAGAGGTCTGTGACGGCGAGAAGTTGGAAAAAGGGTTCTGCCGCATAGCGGGCCGGGTGTCCTTTTCCTTCGCTCACGCCCGCCGGGAAGCCCAATCTCGTAATGTTGCGGAGCCGCAGCAAATATCCCTCACGCTCGCCTTCGGACACGTCGTGAAAGTCCAGTAGAAACTGGTCGACGTCGCGTGAACTGAGGGTGGGAAGTTCAAGAGCCATAATGTGAATTCACTTTATTGGTTGCCAGTCGCCGTGTCTAGGGGTATAGTGAATTTACATTCTATCGGGAAGGCATGCTATGATCCAGTCGCTCTCTGATTCCGAAGGCAATCACGTTTCCAATCGCAAGCCGCCACGTCGCGCGCCAAACGAGGTGACCGCTGACGCCAAGCGCAGCCGTCCCGTGCAACTCACCATCTTCGATTATGCAGCCCGCGTTGGCATCGTGCTGCTGCCGGACGCTTCGTGATCGACGCGCTCCATCGCTACGCGGGCGTCAGCGTTGAACCGACGTATCCCGGCCCTTCGGCCGGGGCACGAGGCTCACGCCTCGCGCGAGGGGAAAGCAACACACCTCACGCACCTCGTGCCGCCAACATCGGCAGCGTTGCCAGCAGCTTAGCCATATCGGCCTGTATGCGCCGCGCGCTAAGCAACTGAGAACGCACCGTATTCACCCACAACACCGAGACCGCCCCATGACCGTCACCGTCCCCATCCAGGTCATGCTCGACCACAGACTCGTCCAGGCCATCGACGCCCGCGCGACTAGCACCAAGATGACCCGCGCCGATGTCCTGCGCGAGTTGCTCGCGACCGCGCTGGCAACGCCGCAGGCGGCACCGGCGTCCACGATCGACCCGCTGCTCAACCGCATCCTCGACGCGCTCGCACGGCTCGACGTGAAGGTGGACGAGTGCGGCGAGGCCGTCGCAGCGCCAGCATCAACGCCTTCGCCACCTACCCGACCGCGCGTCTTCACGCGCTAAAGGTGCTGCCGCAGGACCAGCAGACGACGTTCGTCGGTCAGCTTGTCCCCGTCGTCGCCAAGGTGGTGCAGCCATGAGCCGCGCGCTCGAAGCAAGCCGGGGCCGCGTCATCGAGGCGCATCGCGCCCGCGCCGTCCTGACGCTGGTCCGCATCGCGGGCGCGGGAGCGCTGCTCGGCATGGTGCGCGGCGCTGGCCTGGGCGACGACCGCCGCCCAGGACCGGTATCTGGCAGGAGTGTGGCTGCGCCACGAGATCAACCAGCGGGTCAACCCGGTCGCGATATCCCAGACCCGGCAAGCGACCAGCATCGGCACCGGATTCGCGGCCGAGGACGAGTCGCGCGAACAGATCGACGCGATCGAGATGCTGCATGGGCTCGGTCTATTTGGTATCCGCGGCGGCAGAGCCAACGTCCGCCAGGCCCTCTACATGCCGGCCCGGGTCGCCGCCCGCTTCAATCCAGACCTCAAAACCAAATACCAGCAACTCATCGCAACCGGAAAACCCGCCAAAATCGCCATCACCGCCGTCATGCCAAAGCTCGTCGTCACCGCAAACGCACTGCTCAAGGCAGACCGCCTCTGGACGCCCTCACTCGCTCCACCATCACGGATACTCTAAGCCTGTCCTGAGCGCCTGCCTTGGCAGGCAGTCGAAGGGCTCGAGACAATCGGGGTTCTTGTTTCCAACCCGCCGCTCTGCCCTCAGTACTTCGGCGCGTTCATCGTCGCCGCGTCGTAACGCGGACGCGGTTTCGATCGATCGACGCGGTAGAGGACGCTTGTCCCTGCGCGCCAGATCGGCACGAGATCGGACGTCAGCCGCGCCTCATAAGCTGGCGGGCGGATCAGCCAGACGTAATCGTACGCCTTGCGCGGGAACATCAGCAGCGCGCGGTTGATCGGCATCCACCATTCGCGCGAGCATTGGAACAGCGTTACAATCTGCGACGGATCGTGCGCGAAATCCTCGGCGGCCGCATTGTGGCGCGTCGTCAGCAATTGCGCGCCGGGCATCGACCATTGATCGTTGGTGTACGCCGCGCGGCGCTCGAGCGCGAGGCCGGGGAGATGTTCGAGCCGCGACATCGTCCACGGATTGCTGCAGCCCTCGCCGACGAAACTGACGAGCTTCGCACCGACCGGCACATGATCGAGCGCGGCGAGTTCGGTGTCGTAATCGCGCGCGAACACCGCGTAGCTCACCGTCGTCCCGCCCAGCCGCACCAAAAAGAACGCCAGACCAAGCGCCGCCAATGCCGTGGCCTCGCGCGAAGAGAGCGTCGTTGTTGGGCGGATCGCGATCACCGCCACCGCGACCATGAACGGCGCCAGCCGCATATCGGCATAGGCCGATCCGAACACGATCCGCGGCAGGAGGATGTAGACCGCGAGCAGGAACAGCGCCGACAGGCCGAGGTTACGCGAATATTCGACGCCGCTGCTTTGAAACCCCTTGAACAGAACGACGACCAGCACCGCGGTCGCGGCGATGTCGAAACCGATCCAGCGATCGCGCAGGATCATCACCACCCATTGGATCTTGGCATGCCAGTTGAACCAGTCGGCAGTCTGTCCGGTGACGTGGTCGCCCGATCGCCAGAACACCATCAGCACCATCGGCAACGCCAGCGGCAGGCAGCCAAGCCCGGCGCGTATCCACGCTTCGATCCAATGCCCGCCGCGGGTGTCGCGGCGCACATCATGCTGGCGGATCATCTCGGCCGAGAAAGCCAGGACGCCCAGGACGCCCCAGCCGAAGGTATGGCACAACCACAACAGGCATGACGCGGGGACGAAGATCGCGGCGCGTAGGCGCAGCCGGCCCTGCCGAGCCAGCCGCAGCCACCAGGCGAACAGGCACAGCGCGATCCCCATCGACAGCGCGAAATTGACGAAGCCGAACTGGAACGGGAAACTATAAGCCAGCGGCAGCGCGAACAGTGCCGTCGGCGGGACGCGCCCGTGAACCTCGCGCGCGATCCACAGCAGGCCTGCCACGATGAACGCGGGAATCGCGATCACGATCAGCTTCACCGCCAGCTCAAGCCCGAGCAGGTGCGACAGCGGAATGACGAGCAGATCGATCCCGAGATTGCCGATCAGCGACCAGTGGAAATCATACCAGTCACTTAGCCAGGGATAATCGCCCGCCGAAAGCTGGACGCGGTACCGCCCCATATGCCCCGGCAGGTCGACGAGCGGCGGGATCGTCGGCCACAACAGCGGAACGATCGCCACGAGCGCCATCGCAGCGACGAACATGCGTGTCTGCCACCAGCGCAGTTGCGCCCCCAATCCTTCCATCGGTCCGACCCTAGGCGCGCGGGGAATTACGACAAGGGCCGTTTTGTGCGATGCGATGGATCGTTGACTCGCCAGACCAGGATCGGCGAGCCGGGGATCGCGACCGGTGTCAACCAGTCGAACCGCTCGCCGCGTTCGAGGCGCGCCCAGAAACCGTTCGGCGCGACGGAATCGTAGAGCGTCGGCTCTGCAATGCCGGGACAGCCCACGACATAGTCTGCGGCGTATTTGGCGATGATTATATGCGCCGCCTTTGGAGATGCGGTGAACGCTCGCATCACGTCGGTCATCGCCGCCGCATTGCGGTGGTGGCCGCTAGTGATCGCGGTGTAATCGGTCTTGGCGAGGATCGCCGGGGTCATGTCGAGCGGTGCGAAGAGCCGGGCCGGCGGCAAAAGGCCGAGTCCCTGCACGTCATCGACGCGCGCGCAGGTCGGACGCGCTCCCGGCGTCGGATCGTTCCGGACGCCCGCGTCATCGGGCATTCCCAAGAACAGGATGGCCGCCGAACCGGGAGCCGCGGCGAGTAACGCGCCGGCGGTGGCGAGCGTCCGCAACAGAGCGTCGGGAAGCTGCCGCGCGCGACCGAGCAACGCGGTCAAAACATAGGCCGCACCGGGCACCGCGAAGACATTGGCGGTCGCGGCGGCGCGGTTGACGAGCAACGAAAGGGCGAAGGCGGCGACGAGGAGGCCGAGCATGATCCACCAGCCGCTTCGCTGGTCGGCGGGTACCGATCGCAACGCGAAGATGCTGCCCGCCACGCCAACGATCGGTAGCCCGACGCACAGCGCCATCCAGACCGGAAACTGGCGCCAGATCGGCAACCCTTCGTTGATCCGCTCGTACCACAAACTGCGAACGAGCGGCTCTAGCGATCCGAACGGCCCGGCCATACATGTCGGGTCGATTGCGAACAGCACGACGACGCAGGCGACAATCGTGGCGACGGACAATGTCGTGCGCGTCGCGAACGAATGCGCGCCTAGGCGCACCGCGACCGTCGCGCCGATTGCAGCGGCGCCCAGTATCGCGATCCAGGTCGGCGATTGCGCGTCGCAAGCCAAAACGAGGAAGTCCGGCCCGCGGGTCGCGAGGTGGAGCAACGCCGAGCCGAGTGCGGCGGCCCAGATCGCGCCGAGGAAACGGCCCCCTTGTTGCACATCCAGCAGCCAGCGCAGTCCGACGACCCCGAGGATAGCAGCGGCTATCGGGAGTCCTTCGAGAGATATCGTGAGCAACGCCGCGATCACGCATCCGCTAAATGCGCCATCCTTCCAGTTCCGCCCCGGACGAAGCAGCGGGACGACCGCGCCGACCGCCAGCGCAACCTGCCAACCGTGATGATCGATCCGCATCGGTCGGAGCTGGTTCAGGATCGGCACCGACAGCGGCGTGACGAGCAGCGCCATCCGCGCGTGCTCGCCGTCGAGCAAGCGACGCGTCAGATGCGCGATCAGCGCCATCACGACGCCGAGCGTCATCAGCGGCACGACGACCATCGCGGTTCGCTCCGCGACGATCGGGCCGGCGAACGGCCGGACGATTGCCATCACCGCGACGATCGGCAAATCGACGATCCGCGACCAGTGCATCAGCCCGCTCGCAAGACGATGCTGACTGACGTCCCACCAACTTTGTCCCGCGAGCAGATCACGGGCTTCGAGCAGGCGCATCGCATCGTCGGGATCGGGGAATTGCAACGCGAGAATTGCGTGGGCGGTAACCGCCAGCAGGATCGCCGACGCGAGGCCCCACGACAACAGGATCGCCGGCCAGAGCGGCCGACCGCTCGTACCGGCGCCGTCGCGGATCACGCCGCGGCTTTCAGCCGATCGGGGACATCGCGGACGCTCGCCAGTGCGGCGCGTTCGCCCTCGGTGCCGCTTTCGTGATATTCGGCGTCCTCGTTGACGCCCCAGATGTCGTAGATGCGCTCGTCCGCGACGATGTTGCGGACCGTCAGCATCGCGGTCATCATCGCGTGATCCTGATTGTTGTAGCGATGCATGCCGTTGCGCCCGACGCAGTGGAGCGTCGGCCAGCGCGCCTCGAACTCGCGGCGGAGCGCATCGACGTTGGCGGCATAGGTCTCGTCGTAGACCGGATAAGCCTTTTCCTGTCGCACCACCGCGCCGCCAGCGACCTGCGCAGGATCGCATAGCCCGAGGATCGCCATCTCGCGCGTCGCCAGCGCGATCAGATCGGCATCGCTCGACGACCACAATCCGTCGCCTTCGAAGCAGAAATATTCGAGGCCGACGCAGGCGATGTCCGGATCGGGCACCATTTCGGGAGACCATGACCGGAAATTCTGGACGCGGCCGACCTTCACTTTCGAATCGTGGATGTAGATCCAATTGTCGGGGAACAGATCGGGCGATTTGACCATCAACGCGACGGTCAGAAAGTCGCGGTATTTCAGGTCCGCCGCTTGCGGAAGCGCGGTCGGCAGTGGGTGGAGCCGCGAGCCAAGTTCGCGCATCGGCGCCGAGGAAATGACGTGCGCGGCGTTGATCGAGACGGTATCACCGTCGTGCGTGGCAGTGACGGTCCAGCGCCCGGTCACGTCGTCGTGACGGAGTTGCTTGAGCGCATGCCCCATCAGCACGCGATTTCCGTGCGCGAGGACGTGATCGCGCGCTGCATCCCACATCATCCCCGGGCCGAGCCGCGGATAGCGGAAGCTTTCGAGCAAAGTCTTGGTCTGCATCCCGTCGTTGGGTCGCTTGTTGAGGTGGAGCGAGCGCTTCAATCCGTCGATCACCGCGGCGCCAAGGCTCAGCCCCTTGATCCGCTGCGCCGCCCAATCCGCCGACATTTCGTCGCACGGCATGCCCCATACTTTCTCGGTGTAGGTCTTGAAGAAGATCGAGAATAGCTTGTGGCCGAACTGGTTGACGGTCCAGTCTTGGAAAGTGCGGACGGTTCTGTTGGGGAACAGCTTGGCCTTGGCGAAGCTCGCCATGCACAAGGTCGAGCGCCAGATTCCAAGGTTCAGCAGCGCCTCGAACGCGCGGAGCGGATAGCTGTAGAATTTGCCTTCGTAATAAATCCGGCTCATCCGTGGCCGTTCGATGAAGTCGTCGGGCAGGATCTCGTTCCAGAGGTCGACGACCTCTTGGCTTTTCGAGAAGAAGCGGTGCCCGCCGATATCGAAATGAAAGCCCTCATGCTCGACGGTGCGGCTGATCCCGCCGACGTAGCGCGGGTCTTTCTCGATGACCGTGACGCTATAGCCCGCCTTGCCGAGCAGATAGGCGGCGGTCAGCCCGGCGGGCCCCGCCCCGATGATCGCGACGTCGACCGCGCCGCCTGAATTCCGCATGCTTGTGGCCCCCCGAATATGTCGGGAGCGGGAATGAACGAGGATGGTTGAGGGAGGGTTAATGCGCCTCAGCGATCGCGTCGTCCGAGCAGTCTCAGCCGCAGCGCGTTGAGCTTGATGAAGCCCGCGGCGTCGCGCTGGTCGTAGGCACCTTGATCGTCCTCGAAGGTGACGACCTTTTCCGAATAGAGCGAATTGGGCGATTTGCGGCCGGTGACGAAAACCGATCCCTTGTAGAGTTTCAGCCGGACGGTGCCCGCGACCTTTTCCTGACTGTGGTCGATCGCCGCCTGGAGCATCTCGCGCTCGGGCGAGAACCAGAAGCCGTTGTAGACCAGTTCGGCATAGCGCGGCGCGAGTTCGTCCTTCAGGTGCGCGGCGCCGCGGTCTAGCGTCAGTTGCTCGATGCCGCGATGCGCAAGGTGATAGATCGCGCCCCCGGGCGTCTCGTACATACCGCGGCTTTTCATGCCGACGAAGCGGTTCTCGACGAGGTCCAGGCGGCCGATGCCATGCTTGCGGCCGAGGTCGTTCAATGCGGTCAACAGTGTCGCGGGGGACATGCCCTCTCCGTTCAACGCAATACCGTCGCCGCGTTCGAAATCGATCGTGATCGTCTCGGGCGCGTCGGGCGCGTCCTCGGGATCGACGGTGCGCGAATAGACATAGTCGGGCACTTCGTCCCACGGGTCTTCGAGAACCTTACCTTCGGATGAGGTGTGGAGCAGGTTCGCATCGGTCGAGAAGGGCGCCTCGCCGCGTTTGTCCTTGGCGACGGAGATTTGATGACGTTCGGCGAATTCGATCAGCTTCGTCCGGCTGGTCAAATCCCATTCGCGCCACGGCGCGATCACCTTGATGTCGGGGGCGAGGGCGTAATAGCCGAGTTCGAAACGGACTTGGTCGTTGCCCTTGCCGGTCGCGCCGTGGCTGACCGCGTCGGCATTGACCTGACGCGCGATCTCGATCTGGCGCTTGGCGATCAACGGCCGCGCGATCGAGGTACCGAGCAGGTACAGCCCCTCGTACAGCGCGTTGGCGCGCATCATTGGAAAGACGTAATCGCGAGCGAATTCCTCGCGCAGATCGTCGATGAAGATATGCTCGGGCTTCACCCCCGCCATCTCCGCCTTGCGCCGCGCGGGTTCGAGTTCCTCGCCTTGCCCAAGATCGGCGGTGAACGTCACGACCTCGCAGCCATATGTCTGCTGGAGCCATTTCAGGATGACGCTGGTGTCGAGGCCGCCCGAGTAAGCGAGAACGACTTTGTCGATGCCAGCGTCGCTGGCGGGACGGTTGATCTGATCGGTCATGGCCGCGCCGATTAGGCGGCGGCGGTCAGGGGCGCAACCGCAGCAAGAGCATGCTCCTCCGCGATCATGTAATCGCGTGTGATCGGCAGCGTGTGCCGGTTGCGCGCAAATTGCAGCTGATAATTGACCAGCCCGCCATAACGGAACGCCGCGCCCGCGCCGGCGAGGTAGAAGGTCCACATCCGATAGAAGCGCTCGTCGTAGAGCGCGACGATCGCGTCCTTCGCGGTAACCGCGCGGTCGTACCAGATGTCCAGCGTCAGCGCATAGTGGAGACGCAGCACCTCGACATCGGTGACGAACATCCGAAGGCCCTCGTTAGCGCGAACGATCTCGGAGAGTGCTGGGTTGTAGCCGCCGGGGAAGATATATTTCGCGGTGAAATCGTCGGTGACGCCGGGCGCGCCCATCCGTCCGATCGTGTGGACCAGCATCACGCCGTCATCGGTCATCAGGTCGCGGCACTTCTTCAGGAAGGTGCGGTAGAAACGCGGGCCGACGTGTTCGAACATGCCGACCGATACGATCCGGTCGAAATTGCCGGTGACGTGGCGGTAATCGATCAGCTCGAAACGGACCTTGTCGGCGACGCCCGCTTCCGTTGCGCGGCGCCGTGCGACCGCGAGCTGTTCCTCACTCAATGTAATGCCGAGTACTTCGGCGCCGGTCTTCGCGTGGAGGTACAGCGCCATTCCGCCCCAGCCGCAGCCGATGTCGAGGACGCGCATTCCCGGCTTGAGCGCGAGCTTGGCGGCGATATGCGCTTTCTTGTCGGCCTGCGCCCGTTCGAGGCCGTTAGCCGCATCGGTGAAATACGCGCAGCTATACTGCCGGTCGGCATCGAGGAAGAGGTCGTAGAGTCGGTCGGAGAGATCGTAATGATGCGCGACGTTGCGCCGCGCGCGCCGCGCGCCGTTGATGCGGTCGAAGCGCCGGACCACGCCGTTCGCCAGACGCACAGGCAGGATCGGGTTCAGCGCGATCCGCCCCTCTTCCCATAGGCTGTTGCCCTTCAAAAGGTGGACGAGTCCGCGGATATCGCCCGCCTCGATCACCAGCCGGCCGTCCATGAACAATTCCGCCGCGGACAGCGCGGGATTGCGCAGGATCGCGCGTTCCGCCGCCTTGTCGGTGAAACGGATCGTGACGTCGGCGAGGTCCGGGTCGGGTGCGCCGATCACGACGCGGGCGCCGTCGGGGTGGATCACGGTGAGGACGCCGCGCTTCACGCGCAGCGCGAGGAATCGATCGATCAAAGCCATGAAGTCGGGACTACCGCCTAGACGCCGGCATACCAGTCGTAATCGACGTTATCCTCCCAATATCCGCCCTGGCCCTTGCCGATTCCGGCGAGGCTGGCCACCGCATCGGCGCGCATCACGTATTTGGCGTGCTTGTAGCCAAGCTGACGCTCGACCCTCAGCCGGATCGGCGCGCCGTGCGGGATTTCGAGCAGATTGTCGTTCATCGCCCAGGCCATGATCGTCTGCGGGTGGAAGGCGTCGACCATGTCGATCGATTCGTAATATTTGCTGCCGTCATAAAGATCGGCGCAGGTGAAGACGATGTAGCGCGCGGTATCGCGGACGCCCGCGATCTTGAGGATATTGCCGAGTTGCGGCCCCTGCCATTTGCCGATCGCGCTCCACCCCTCGACGCAATCGTGGCGGGTGATCTGCGCGCGGTTGGGCATCGAGCGGAGGTCGCCGAGCGTCAGCGACAGCGGACGCGTCACCAGTCCGCCGACCTCCAGCCGCCAATCGGCGAAATGCTTGGCGGCGTACGCGTTGTAGTCGGGGGTGTCGGGGTTGTGCGTCCCGTTGGAGCGGAACACCGGCGACATCTGATCGGGGCGATATTGCGGGGCGAGCGCACCCCGGCTGGTCAGCGCGCGTTGCAGCCCGCGATGCATGTCGCTGCCCTTGAACAGGATCGATCGGAACTGATCGTTCTGCGCTAGCCGGTCGCAGCCAGCGAGCAGCGCGCTCGCGCCGACGATCATGTTGCGGCGGGTTAGGATCATGCCGGTTCCTCCGGAACGCGCCATTTGCCGGTGATCATCGATTTCACCTCGTTGATCGGGCCGGCGAGGATGACGAGGACGAGATGCAGGATCGCGAAAGCCGCGATCGCCCCCATCGACAGGAAATGGATCGATCGCGCGGATTGCCGCCCGCCGAATACGTCGAGCAGCCACGGCCATGCCGCGTCCATCCCCGGCGAAATCGCCAGACCGGTCAGGATGACGAGCGGCAGCGCGATGAAGATCACCGACACATAAGACAGTTTCTGGAGGATGTTGTACGCGCCGGGCCGCTTCGGATCGTGGAAGCGGAAGGCGAGATGCTCGCGGATGTCGTGCCAGACGGTATGCGGCGCGAGTTCGCCGCCGCGTACTTTAAGGTCTCGCTGGAAATGCCGGTTGACGAGGCTCGCGATCATGAAGGCGAGCAGCGAGAAGGCGAACACGAGCGCGAAGAACAGATGCCAGCGCCGCGACAGCGCGAGATCGTAATTGCCGGGAATCGTCAGCCACGACGCGAAATGCGGCGGGTTCCACCACGGCGTATCGGCGTTCGCGCCGTAATTGCCCCAGTAAAGATGCGGGTGCGCGTTCGATATGCCGAGCCCCGAGCCGATCATGATGAAGATCGCGATCGCATTTATCCAATGCCAAAGGCGGGTCGAAAGGGCATGGCGACGGATGACCGTGCCGGCGGCGGGTGGCTCTTGCATGCTCGTCTTTCGTTGCGGTCGTCGGGGAAGTTACGCAGGGGCATAAGCATGACGCAAGATCATCATTTCTACGAACCCGCGAACGGCCATGGGTTGAAGCACGATCCACTCAACGCGATCGTCGCGCCGCGGCCGATCGGCTGGATCAGCACGGTTTCGCCCGGTGGCGTCCGCAACCTCGCGCCGTACAGCTTCTTCAACCTGATCAACTATCGCCCGCCGCTGATCGCCTTCTCTTCGATGGGCTGGAAGGACAGTGTCGCCAATGTCGAGGCGACGGGCGAGTTCGTCTGGAACCTCGCGACCAAGTCGCTGGCCGAGGCGATGAACGCGACATCGGCGACGGTCGACGCGGAGGTCGATGAGTTCGTTCTCGCCGGGATCGCGGCCGAGCCGTCGCGGCTGGTCGCGCCGCCGCGCGTCGCGGAAAGCCCGGTGGCGTTCGAATGCCGGCTGACGCAACTGATCCGGCTCGAGACCAAGGAGAAGCGCCCGCTCGATCAATGGCTGGTGATCGGCGAGGCAGTTGGAATCCATATCGATCGTGCGATGATCGAGGACGGGGTCTATCAGACCGCCCGCCCGCACCCGATCACGCGCGGCGGCGGCCCGGCGGATTATTTCGAGATCACCGAGGATGCGCTGTTCCGGATGAAGCGGCCCGATCAGCCATAGGCCCGGATGAAGAACACGAGCGTCGTCGCCCCGGTCACCAGGAGCGTCCAGACGCGAACCGCGCCCACGGGGAGCCGCTTACCGATCTTCGCGCCGAGCCAGCCGCCGACGATCGCGCCCGCAAGCATCGGCAGGCACGCCGCCCAGCGGACCAGCCCCGCGGTAACGAACACGATCGCCGCCGCCGCATTCGCGACCGCCAGCATCAGGGTGCGCGGCGCGAACAACGCGCGTGGGCTGACGTTCGCGAGCAGGCCGTAGGTCGCGGTCATCATCAAGCCGACGCCGCCGCCGAAATAGCCGCCGTAGATGCCGAGCACGACCTGCGTCACGACCAGCGCGCGCGGGCCGATCGTGACGCGGGCGTGAAGCCACGCCGCGGCGCGCTTGCCGAACACCATGACGACGAACGCGAACAGCAGCAGCCATGGGATGATAAGATCGAACGCGCGCGTCGGCGTCGCGACGAGCAGCAGGCTGCCGATCAGGCCGCTGGCGAAGGTGATCGCGGCGAGCAGGCGGTAATCGACCCCGCCGACGGGGCCGAGCTCGTCGCGAAACCCCCAGGCGCTGGTCGCCGCGCCGGGCAGCAGCGCGACGTTGGAGGTGGCGTTGGCGATGTTGGCGGGCATCCCGGTCGCGATCAGCGCGGGCAGCGTGACGAAGGTGCCGCCCCCCGCCAGCGCGTTCATCGCGCCGCCGATCAAGCCGGCGGCGGCGGCGAGGATGATTGCGGTTGCGTCCATGCCATTCCCCTAGCGGCGCGCGCTCGCCGCCGTCCCGCACATTCCGCTTCATTGCCGGAACAGTCGTCCAAAAGTAACGAAAGTAACGCTCAGAACGGTTCTTCTTCGTCACCGTCATAATCGAGGGTGTCGCAGTCGCAGTCCGGATCCCAGTCGGGCGGCGCGGCGGCTTCCTTGGCGGCTTCGATCGCGGCTTCGGCATCGGTGGGCAGCGGTTCGTATTCGGGCTCTTCGTCACGGTACGCGGCGGGCAGGCGGCCGTCGAGCAGCTCGGCGAGTTGCAGCGCATAGGGCAGCTCATCGGAGGCCATGAGGGCGTGCGGGGCCTCAGGCGCCGGCGGGGCGAGCATCGCGAGCGCTTTTGCGACCGCCGGCGCGGGGGGCGGTAGTGCTTCGCCGGGCGCGCGATCCTGGCGGTGCGCGTGGCGGTAGCGTTCGGGCTGGAGCGCGCCGAGCATGAACATCAGCAGGCGATCGTCGTATTTGATGCGACGGCCGACGCGGCGGCCGTCGCGATCGAAAACGGGCTCGTCCGATCCGTGGATGACGCGGTCCATCGCGATGTCGGTCAGCCGGCGTGCGGCGGCCTGCACCGCAATCTCCCACGCGGTCGCGAACGGTGCGCCGTCGGGCGCGTTGCGCAGGCGATAGGCGCTGACCGTCGACATGTTTGTCTGCTGTGCCGCCTCGGTGACCGATCCGGTGGCGGCGAGCGTCTCGATGAAGTGGCGCTGGCGATCGATCGACCAGCCGTCGGCGCGGCGCTTGCGGTGGACGGGGACCCAGTCGAAATCGTCGAGGTCGAAATCGCCCGTTTCGGGGCCGCGCCATTCGGTGAGGTCGGACGCGGCGTCGGGGGCGGGGACGAGCGCCTGGCGCTCGGCGGATTTGGGGTGTTCGCTCATCCGGCATGATGGATCAGAAACGCGCGGTGTAGGACAGGGGTGTTGGATGGTTTTACGGGCGGGTGTGGCGTGGGGGCATCCATCAGAGGGGCGGTTGTGCTCTGAGCTAAGCAGCGGGCTGCTCCGCCTCTGCGATAGCGGCGCGGCGGAATATGCTCGCCGCCAGTGTCAGATCTGCGCTTTCGCCATGCTCATCTGGACCGGTGAGGAGCAGCATATATTCCGCCAGAACGAGGCGGGCTCGCCGAGCCGCCGGATCCTTGTCCGCGAGAAGGGCCTTCAAAAATCAGGTTCCCCCGCTCCATATCGACGATGAAACGATTTGCAGCCAGTTAAAATCGGAGCTGAAAAAAGCCTTTGAAGTTCTTCTGTAGTATTCGCACATCCTCCGCCCGGGTTGGTCGCGATCGAACCCTCAACTGTTTTCGCCCAGCGCATAAAAATGCGCGGCCTAACTGCATCCGGCACCCGCACACGCAGATGATAGATGCCATTGCGGCGTTGAAGGTGTGGAGTGCGGCTTCCGCTCACGGCAGCGTACCCCGGTCACGGCCCCACCATCTCCGGGCCGGCCCCGCCGATAACAAGCCCTCGGCAGCACGGGCGTGTACCAGCCTTGTGTACCAACGGCTGGTGGACGGGAAAGCCCTTTTCGTAAGTTATTGTAGCAGGGGCGAATGACCCTCGTTTTGGTGGACAGGGCTGGATTCGAACCAGCGTACGCTTGCACGGGCAGATTTACAGTCTGCTGCCTTTAACCACTCGGCCACCTGTCCCCAGGATCCGCGATGGTCGCGGACATGCGTGGTCGCTCCCTTGAAAAGCGAAGCGGCGCAATGCCGATTTGCCGCACGAGTGTCAACGCGAGTGGCGGCGCTCAGCCATGTTGCATCGGCGCGCCCCGGTGGCGCATAGCGGTGACACACCAAAAGAGAGGAGCGCGCTTGCGCCACTATCTGCTCGCCGCCGCCGCGGCCGCCGTCATTGCCGTTCCCGCCGTGTCGCAGAGCGTGTCCGGCGACACCGCGCGGATCATGGACGAGGGCCTCAACCATTCGCAGGTCATGCCGACGATCGAGCATCTCGCCGACGTCATCGGCCCGCGCATGACCAATTCGCCCGGGATGCGGAAGGCGGAAGGCTGGACGCAGGCCAAGTTCAACGAATGGGGGTTGCGGAACGTCCATAAGGAAGGCTTCGATTTCGGCCGCGGCTGGTGGATCGAGCGATCGAGCGTCCGCATGGTCGCGCCGCGCCCGATTCAGCTGACCGCGATCCCGATCGCGTGGACGCCCGCGACCGACGGTGCCTTGACCGCTCCCGTCATCGTCGCGCCGATGAAGACGGTGCGACGATTTCGCCAAATGGCGGGGCAAGCTGGCGGGCAAGATCGTCCTCGTGTCCGAACCCGGCACCGGCGACGAGCCCGACGAACCCGCTTTCCAGCGTTATTCCGACGAGGATTTGAAGAAACTCGATACGTACAAGCAGGATCATTACGACCCCGCCGATCTCGACCACGACCTGAAGCGCGCGCATTTCTCGAAGGCGCGCGAGGAGTTCCTCAAGGCCGAGGGCGCTCTCGCTTATGCCACCAAGGCGTATCGCGACGGCAAGCTCGTGTCGGGCGAAGCGTATCGCTATGCGGTCGGCGACACGTCACCGTTGCCCGCGGTGCAGATCGCGGCGGAGGATTATCGGCGCCTCGTTCGGCTGGCGATCGTCGGCGAAAATCCGACGCTGGAGATCGAGAACAACGTCCACTTCGACGACAGCGACACGCAAGCCTACAACATCATCGCCGATATCCCCGGCACCGACCCCAAGGCGGGATACGTCATGGCCGGCGCGCATCTCGACAGTTGGGTCGCGGGCGACGGTGCCGTCGATAACGGCGCAGGCTCCGCGATGGTGATGGAGGCGGCGCGCATCCTGGCCGCGACCGGCATCCGCCCGAAACGCACGATCCGCTTCGCGCTGTGGGCGGGCGAGGAACAGGCGTTGCTCGGCAGCCTCGCGTACGTCGAACAGCATCTCGCGACGCGCGCGCCGGGCGAGGCGCGACCGAAAGGCGAAGACATCTATTATAGCTGGCCGTACCGCTGGCCGATCGTCAAACAGCCCGGCTGGGACGATCTCGCCGCCTATTTCAACATCGACAACGGCAGCGGCAAATTGCGCGGCATCTATGCCGAGAACAACCCCGCGGTGGTGCCGATCTTCGAGGAATGGATGGCGCCGTTCCGCGCGATGGGCATGGAGAAGGTCGTGATCCAGCGTACCGAGGGGACCGATCACGTCTTCATGCAACAGGTCGGCATCCCCGCGTTCCAGTTCATCCAGGATCCGCTCGATTACGAAAGCCGCGTCCATCATTCGTCGATCGACACGTTCGATCATCTGAAGGCGGACGACATGCGGCAGGGCGCGACGGTCCTCGCGGCGTTCCTGCTGAATGCGGCGAACGCGAAGGACGCGCTGCCGCGGCCGCCGCTGCCGACGAAACCGACGGCGAGCGATCCGTATCAGGTGAAGGTGGGACGAATAGTGGCGCGCCGTGGTCATCGTCCCTCACAAACGCAGGGCAACCGCCCGCGCTTCTGGGGCGACACGCGGTCATCGCCGCGCTCGCCAACCCAGAGGCGGATCGTGCGGAAGATATGGGGCACGCGCGAGGCGTTGTCGTCGCTGGCGCTGCCGCCGGTGC
>CBDCNF010000006.1:0-72435 GCA_965219285.1 Sphingomonas sp. | reverse complement strand
ACGCCAGCGTTTCGCGGCGTTCTCGATCGGCTCGCGGCTCGCCTCGCTCAACGGCGGCATCCTGAACGCGTATCTCGGCGCGCTGACTGGCAGCAATATCTCGCTGTCGCTGCTCGACTACAAAGCGCTGGCGGGTGCCGATGTCGATCTGTTCGAATATCTCCCGGCGCTGCGTACCCGCGCCGCGGCGCAGGCGGTGACCTTCGACGACGTGCTGAATTCGCAGGTATCGACCCCGCAGGCACTGAACGCGCTCGCCGATGCGCTCGGCGCGAGCCACGACACCGCCTCCGCCAACGCGATCCGCACGCTCGCCGCCTCGGTGCCCGGCGGGCAGACCATCGCGCTGAGCGCGCTCATCGACGCGGGGCCGCTCGGCGGGCAGGCGAGCGGCGGGACCGGTATCGCGCAAGTCAACGCGCTCGCTCTCGCCACTGCGCTGCTTCAGCTCGCCAGTCCCGACCGGCAGGTGTCGCTCGATCTGGGCGTGACCATTCCCGGCCTTGCCTCGACGAAATTGACTCTGGCGGTCGGCGACCGGGCACAGCAATCGCCGTGGATCGCGATCAGCGATGCGGGCACCCCCGATCGTCCGCACCGCGCAGACCCGCGCCTATCTCGAAGCGACGGTCGCGCCAACGGCGTTGCAGGGACTCGCCAGCCTCGCGTCGATCAAGATTCCGCTGTTCCTCGAACTCGCGTCCGCCGAGGCAAAGGTTTCGGCGATCGCGTGCCCCAGCCTCGCCGGCCGCAGCGTGACGATCGACGCGCGGACCAGCCCCGGCCAAGCCGCGCTGGGCACGATCGATACGTCGCGTCTCCAGGATTTTTCTTCGCCGATCACGGCATCGACCGCCAACCTCGTCCACACGCTCCTGCTCGATGTCACCGGCAGCGCGTATGTCGATCTCGGCGCGGCCGAGCCATGGCAGCCGCTCCGCTTCGATCAACCCGCGATCGATGCGAAGACACCACAAACGGTGCGGTCGACGACCCCGGTCTCGGGAATTGCGGCGTCGCTGCTACAACATCCGTCGCTTGGCGCGCGCGTACCGCTCCTCAACCTGTCGATTCCGCTCGATCCGTTACTCAGGGGGGCGGTCGGCACCGCGCTCAGCACCGTCGCGCCCGCGATCGACGACCTGCTCGGCCTCATTACCGGCGCGGTCGGCGTTGGCATCGGTGAGGCCGACGTCCGCGTGACCGGCATCCGCTGCGGCCAGCCGGTGCTCGTCGCCTGAGATTTGCGTGGTGGTGATTGCCCGCTACATCACCTGCCATGTCCGATGATCTGTTCGCGTCCGCTCCCAAACCCACCGGCGATTACGATGCCGCCTCGATCGAGGTGCTCGAAGGGCTCGAGCCCGTCCGCCGCCGCCCCGGCATGTACGTCGGCGGCACCGACGAACGCGCGCTGCACCATCTCGCCGCCGAAGTGCTCGACAATGCGATGGACGAGGCGGTCGCGGGCTTCGCGACGCGGATCGAGGTCACGCTGGAGCCGGGCGACCGGCTGACCGTCGTCGACAACGGCCGCGGCATCCCGGTCGATCCGCACCCGAAGTTCCCCGACAAATCGGCGCTAGAAGTTATCATGTCGACGCTGCATTCGGGCGGGAAGTTTGCGGGGAAAGCTTATGCCACATCAGGCGGCCTGCACGGCGTCGGCGTGTCGGTGGTCAACGCGCTTTCGTCCGATACGGTGGTCGAGGTGGCGCGCGACCGGCAGCTTTACCGTCAGCGGTTCGGCAAAGGCCAAACCCTAGGCCCGCTCGAACATCTCGGCGGCACCCCGAACCGACGCGGCACTTCGGTCGCGTTCACCCCGGACGAGGAGATCTTCGGGCCCGAACTCCACTTCAAGCCCGCGCGCCTCTACAAGCTCGCCCGCTCGAAAGCCTATCTCTTCGCGGGCGTCGAAATCCGCTGGAAATGCGCGCCAGACCTGATCTCGGACGAAACCCCGGCGGAGGCGGTGTTTCAGTTCCCCGGTGGCCTCGCCGATCATCTGCGCGAACAACTCGGCACGCGCGAATCCGCGACCGCCGATTTCTTTTCGGGAACGCAGGACTTTCCCGACGCGCCCAATGGTCAAAAGGGGGGAAAAGTCGAATGGGCGGTCGCGTGGCCGCTGTGGAGCGACGGCAGCTACAGCTGGTATTGCAACACCATCCCGACCCCCGACGGCGGCACCCACGAACAGGGCCTGCGCCAGGCGCTCGTCCGTGGGCTTCGCGCGTTCGGCGATCTCGTGAACAACAAGAAGGCGAAGGATCTGACCGCCGACGACGTCATGACCGGCAGCGAATTGATGCTGTCGGTCTTCGTCCGCGAACCGCAATTCCAGTCGCAGACCAAGGACCGCCTGACCTCGCCCGAAGCCGCCGGCCTCGTCGAGAAAGCGGTGCGCGACCATTTCGATCATTTTCTCAGCCACAACATGGATCGCGGCAAGGCGCTGCTCGGCTATGTGCTGGAGCGGATGGACGATCGCCTGCGCCGCAAGCAGGAACGCGAAGTCAAGCGCAAGACCGCCACCTCCGGCCGCAAGCTGCGCCTCCCCGGCAAACTCACCGATTGCTCCGCGGACAGCCCGGAAGGCACCGAACTCTTCATCGTCGAGGGCGATTCGGCGGGCGGCAGCGCAAAACAGGCGCGCGATCGCAAGACGCAGGCGATCCTGCCGATCCGCGGCAAGATCCTGAACGTCGCCAGCGCCACGATGGCGAAAATCGGCGCCAATCAGGAAATCGCCGACCTGACGCTCGCGCTCGGCTGCGGCACGCGCAAGGATTGCCTGCCCGACAATCTGCGCTACGAACGCATCGTCATCATGACCGACGCCGACGTCGACGGCGCACACATCGCGACCTTGCTGATGACCTTCTTCTTCCAGGAAATGCCCGATCTCGTCCGCCGCGGGCACCTCTATCTCGCGCAGCCGCCGCTCTACCGGCTGACCGTCGGCGCGAAATCGCTCTACGCGATGGACGACGCCCACCGCGCCGCGATCGAGGCGGGGGCGTTCAAGGGCAAGAAGGTCGACGTCGCGCGCTTCAAGGGTCTCGGCGAAATGAACCCGTCGCAACTCCGCGAAACGACGATGGACCCGAAAACGCGCAGCATGATCCGCATAACTTTGCCGCAGGAATATGAGGAGCGCGCAGGGGTGAAGGACCTCGTCGATCGCCTGATGGGTACCAACCCCGCCCACCGCTTCGCCTTCATCCAGGAGAATGCAGCGCGGATGGACGAGGAAGCGATCGACGCTTGAGGTTGTGATCTATAAGTAAGACTGTTATCTTACTTCGTCTTTTAAAGAGAAACGATGATGCCTCCCGAGTCTCACACCACGACGGTCTCGACCAAGGGGCAGGTCATCCTGCCGAAAGCGCTGCGCCAGCGTCGCCGTTGGAGCGCAGGGACAAGGCTGGTCGTCGAGGAGACCAATGACGGCTTGCTGCTGAAGCAGCAGCAATTGTTCCCGCCGAAGACCGTCGAGGAAGTCGCCGGATCGCTGCGTTACGAAGGGCCGGCGAAGACGATCGAGGAAATGGACGAAGGCGTGATGGCGGAGGCGCGTCGGCGTGCGCGCGATTGATACCAATATCATCGTCCGATTCCTCACCCAAGACGATCCCGATCAGTTCCTGCGCGCCAAGCGATTAATTGGTGAGGGGAATATTTTCGTGGCGACCTCGGTGATGCTGGAAGCCGAATGGGTGTTGCGAAGCACCTATGGTTTTTCGGTAGATCGTATCGTCGCGCGGCTTCGCGATTTCGCAGGAACCGTTGGGGTGACGGTGGAGGATGCCGGCTTGCTGGCGACGGCGCTCGATCGCACCGAGCAAGGCATGGATTTCGCCGATGCGCTGCACCTCGGCCGGACGGGGGGATGCGATACCTTCTTCAGTTTCGACAAGCCATTGGCGAAATGCGCGGCAAAGCTATCGACGTTGCCAGTGATTGCGCCCTGATCGTTCCCTTCACGCCGCCCCCATCACCTGCGCTGCAAACCGCTCCATCTCCTCAGCCTGCGGACTCATCTGGAGCAACAGCAGGTCGAGCCCCGCCGCCTCATATTCGGCAATGCGCTCCTTCAGTTGCTCCGGCGTACCGACCAGATTGGGACGCAAACCGCGGTTGGAGACCGAATATTCCTGGATCTTCATCTCGCGTTCGAGCTGCGTGCCCGACAGCCACTGATCGAAATTGTCATAGCCCGAGGGAAGCTCGGTCACCGCGGTGATCCGTTCCAGTTCGCGCTGCGCCTCCGCCTCGCTGTCGCGGACGATCGCATAGGCGGCCATGCCATATTGCATCGGCGCACCGCCCGCCGCCTCCCGCCGTTCCGCCATATCGGCGATCTTCGGCGCGATCGCCTCGACCGGGTCGCCGTGCATCATATAAGCGTCGCATTGCGTGGCGATCAGCGTCTTGGCCTTTTCGCTCTCGCCGCCCGCATAGACGGTCGGTCGCTTGGCGGGCTTGGGCGCGCAGATCGCGTCCTCGGTCTGGTAGAACTGGCCCTCGTAGGTGAAGCGCTCCTCGGTCCACAGCCCATCGACGACCTTCAGCCATTCCTCGGTCCGCGCATAGCGATCGTCATGCTGGTCGAATTGCAGGCCATATTGCTTCGCCTCGTCCGCCCACCACGACGACACGACGTTGAGCGCCAGCCGCCCGCTCGAAATCCGGTCGATATTCGCCGCCATCCGGGCGAACAACGCGGGCTGATGGAAGTTCGGCCGAACCGCGACCATCAGTTCCAGCTTTTCGGTCACCGCCGCCAGCGCCGCCGCGGTCGACCAGGCGTCGAGCGTGGGCTGCTCGATGCCCTTGATATCGTTGAGGTTGAGTTCGGCGATCAGCGACAGATCGTATCCCAATGCCTCGGATCGCTGCGCCAGCCGCTTGGTATAATCCCAGCTCGCTTCCATCCCCTCGTCGGGCACGTTGCGCAGCCAGCCGCCGAACACCGGCATCCAATATCCATAACGCATCAGCGGGCTTCCCATTTGCATTCAGCTATTCGAGCGATCAGATAATCGACCAGCCGGTCGTGCGGGTCCCACCCAAGCACGTCGATCGGCTTGCCGACGAAGTTCGACAGCGCATTGATGTCGTAGAAGCGCGGAACACCGTCGCGATCGTCGATCATCACCTCGATCCCGCCGATATCGAGGTCCATCGCGCGCGCGATCCGCTCGGCGGCGTCGCGCAATTCGGGGCCGGGATCGGACGCCACGAGCGACAGCGCGCCGCGCTCATCGGCGCACGCATCCGCCGGGCACAGATCGAACGCGCCCGCCCCCGCGATGTCGAGCGCATACAGATAACGCCGGTCGAGCGTCTCGATCCGCGTGACGATGCCGTCGCGCGCGGGAACGTAATCTTGCACCAGCAACACGCCATCGACGCTCGTCGGCAATTCGCCTCCGGTCACCATATAGCGCAGCTCGGACAGGTTATCGAACCGCATGATGCCGGCGCCCGATCCGCCGATATTGGCCTTCACGACCAGCGGAAACGCGAGCGTCTCCGCCGCGCCAATGACATCCTGTTCGCGGTGCACCACGCGGGTCGCGGGCGTCGCGAGCCCGAGCGATGCGATCAGCGATAATTGCCGCGCCTTGGACGAATCGATCGCCAGCACCTCGGGTCCGTTGATCACGCTGGCTCCGGCGCGGCGCCAATGATCGAGCAGCGCCATCGCATGAAAGATCGGATGTTCGCCCGCGCGCAAAAAGCTCGACATCGCGATCCGGTTGAACACGACGCGGGCGGGTGGCGCACCATCCGCCGGATCGAACGCGCCATCGGGTTTCAGCGCGACATAATCGACGCCCCGGCGGTCGAGCGCGGCGAACAGCGGCGCGAACCAGGCGGGATGCTCGTAGAGGATTGCAAGGTCGGTCATGGACATGGATTTACGAAACGCATCGGGACCGCGCGTGTGCCGTACCAATCGGGGCGTCAAGAGTGCGGCAATGCGGTTAGCGCGCGAATATTGCTGAAATCGGATATGGTGGCCGGGTGGCGGAACTTCGTCATCGCAAGCGGGGCGCGTCACCCAAATCTCTGGTAGTGTTGCCCCGTCGTCGCGCAGCCGGTATCAGACGCTTCGGGCGATCCGAACGGGGTCGCCCTCTTTCGTTTTCAGGAGACGTTTCCGTGCCGATTACCCCGCTGATGCCCGTCTATCCCCGTTGCGGGGTCCGGCCGGTGCGAGGCGAGGGGGTGTATCTCTACGGCGAGCAGGACGAGCAATATCTCGATTTCGCCAGCGGCATCGCGGTGAACTGCCTCGGCCACGGCCATCCCAAGCTGGTCAAGGCGATCGCCGATCAGGCCGCGACCTTGATGCACGTGTCGAACCTTTACGGGTCGCCGCAGGGCGAGAAATTCGCGCAGCGGCTGGTCGACAATACCTTCGCCGACACCGTCTTCTTCACCAATTCGGGCGCGGAGGCGGTCGAATGCGCGATCAAGACCGCGCGGCGTTATCATTTCGCAGATGGTCATCCCGAGCGGCATGACCTCATCACTTTCTCGATGGCGTTCCACGGGCGGACGATCGGGACGATCTCGGCGACCAATCAGGCGAAGATGCGCGATGGTTTCGAGCCGTTGTTGCCCGGATTCAAATATGCCGAGTTCGACGATCTCGAAGGCGCACTGGCGCTGATCGACGATCATACCGCGGGCTTCCTCGTCGAACCGATCCAGGGCGAAGGCGGCATCCGCCCCGCGTCGGACGCATTTCTCAAGGGCCTGCGCAAGGCGTGCGACAAGCACGGCCTGCTGCTCGTCCTCGACGAAGTGCAGGCAGGCTATGGCCGCACCGGCAAGCTGTTCGCGCACGAACTCTACGGTATCACCCCCGACATCATGGCGGTGGCGAAGGGCATCGGCGGCGGCTTCCCGCTCGGCGCGTGCCTCGCGACCGAGGAAGCCGCCAAGGGCATGGTCATCGGCACGCACGGCTCGACCTACGGCGGCAATCCGCTGGCGATGGCGGCGGGCGAGGCGGTGCTCGACGTGATCCTCGAGGACGGCTTCCTCGACAATGTGACGCAGATGGGCGCACGGTTGCGACAGGGGCTCGAGCAGATGATTCCCAATCACGATCATCTGTTCGACAGCGTTCGTGGCCACGGCCTGATGCTCGGCCTGAAACTCAAGAGCGACAGCCGCCGTTTCGTCGCGCATTGCCGCGACAACCACGGGCTGCTGCTCGTCGCGGCGGGCGAAAACGTCGTCCGGATGCTGCCGCCGCTTGTGGTCGAGGAAGCGCATATCGCCGAGTGTATCGAGAAGTTGAGCGAGGCGGCGCGGGTCTATGTCCCAGCGGCGGATGAGTAATTTCCCTCTCCCACAAGGGGGGAGGGAATAGTGCCGCGCCACTTTCTCAACCTTTCCGACGCCGGACCCGACGGCATTGCCGCGATTCTCGCCGACGCGCTCGATCGCAAGGCGGCGCGCGCCGGCTGGCCGAAGGGCAAACCCGACGCCGACGCGCCGCTCGCGGGCTATGTCCTCGCGATGATCTTCGAAAAAAGTTCGACCCGCACCCGCGTCAGTTTCGATATGGCGATCCGCCAACTCGGCGGCAGCGCGATCGTGATGGAATCGGGGCAGATGCAACTCGGTCGCGGCGAAACCGTCGCGGATACCGCGCGCGTACTCTCGGGCTATGTCGATGCAATCATGATCCGCACCGACGATCACACCAAGGTCGAGGAAATGGCGGAATACGCCAGCGTCCCCGTCATCAACGGTCTCACCGACGCGTCGCACCCGTGCCAGATCGTCGCCGACCTGCTGACGATCCTCGAAAGCGGCAAGGCGCTTCCCGGCCTCAAGGTCGCGTGGCTCGGCGACGGCAACAACGTCCTCGCCTCGATCGTCGAGGCGGCTGGGCTGATGCAGTTCGACGTCGTCGCCGCCTGCCCGCAGGGGTTTCAACCCGAAGAGGAAGCGATAATCGCCGGCTCGGGCCGCGCGCGGGTCGTCGCCGACCCGGCGGAGGCGATCGCGGGCGCGGACGTCGTCGTCACCGATACCTGGGTCTCGATGGGGCAGGACAATGCCGCGACCAAGCTGACGGCGCTCGCGCCGTATCAGGTCACACCGATGCTGATGGCCCGCGCCAAGCCCGACGCGGCGTTCCTCCATTGCCTCCCCGCGCACCGCGGCGAGGAAGTCGCCGCCGAGGTGATCGACGGCCCGCAGTCGCTGATCTGGGCGGAGGCGGAGAATCGTCTCCACGCACAGAAATCGATCCTCAGGTGGTGTTTCGGGCAGATCGGTTGATCGGAAGTTCTTGCGCCACCACCTTAACCGTCATCCCCGCGAACGCGGGGACCCATCTCCGAGTCTCGCCACGCACGTCGCGCGAGGTCGAGGTCGTCCGAGATGGGTCCCCGCTTTCGCGGGGATGACGGTGTTGTGTGGGTGGTGAATGACTGAGGAAGCGAAAACGACCGACCTCGATCGCGCGCTCGGTTTTACGATCCCGTCGCGCCATGCGCGCGGCCGCATCGCGCGGCTCGGGCCGGTGCTCGACACGATCCTGTCGGCGCACGCTTATCCCCCCGCGATCGAATCCCTCCTCGCCGAAGCACTGACGCTCGGTGCGCTGATCGGATCGACGCTCAAGGACGCCGCGGGTCAGCTGACCCTTCAGGCGCAAACCGAAAACGGCGTCGTCCGTCTGCTCGTCGTCGATTACCGCGGCGGCGAACTTCGCGGTTATGTCGATTTCGACGCCGACAGCCTCGCCGCCGGCCCCGCCGACCCGACGTTGTTCGCGCTGTTCGGCAAGGGCTATCTTGCGATCACTTTCGACATGGCGACGTCGGGTGAGCGCTATCAAGGCATCGTCCCGCTCGACGGCGATACGCTCGCCGAAGCCGCCGAAAGCTATTTCGTCCAGTCCGAACAAATCCCCAGCCGCGTCCGCGTCGGCGTGGAGAAGGCGGGCGGTCGAACCGTCGCGGGCGGCCTGTTCCTCCAGCATCTCCCCGAGGGCGAGGACGGTCGCGAACGCCTCCACACCCGCCTCGATCATCCCGAATGGGAGGATGTCGCCGCGCTCGGCCAGACGATCGCACGCGACGAACTCGTCGATCCCGCGCTGCCGCTGGAAAGCCTGCTGTGGCGGCTGTTCAACGAACAGGACGAAGTTCGCGTCCTCGCCTCCACCCCGCTCGCGCAAGGCTGTCGCTGTAACGCCGAACACATCCTCGGGCGTCCTCGCCAAATTCCCGGCGGAAGAACAATGCGCGATGGCCGACGAGAACGGCGTGATCTCGGTCGATTGCAAATTCTGTTCGACGGTTTTCCCGATCCCGGCCGCCAATCTAAGCTTGTAACAAAATTATCGAGGTCGAACCTCTCGCGATATGATATGTGCCGAGTCGTCCGGTGAGACTTGAAGGGGATCGCGAGCCGTCGGGTCGCCACAGGGGTGTCGAAGATGCTTGATCCAAGGGCGTTTCGCCCGGCGCTTGCCGCAATTTCGTTCGTTCTTGCCGCTGCCGTAGGCGCGCAGGGCATGTCGGTGATCGATAAAGTGACCCCCGGCGAATGGCGTCTCCACGAAATCGGGAGCCGGGATGCGGGTCGATCGATCTGCGTGCGCGATCCGCGGCTGTTGTTGCAGGGTGGAGCACGGGGTGGCCGCGTGCACGCACTTCGTCATCGCGGACACGCCGCGCAGCGCGACGATCCGTTACACCTGCCCCAGACGCGGGCACGGACTGACGACGCTCACCGTTGAAAGCGGAACGGTCGTCCGGTTGCAGACGCAGGGGCCTCCTCCGCGGTGCACCATTTGATCTCGATTACGAAGGCCGCTGGCAGGGGCGTTGCGCGTGATCCTTTTGTTAACCGTCGGCGGGTACAAGGCAAATGTCCCATTCGCATGGGCATGCTTCTCTCCCGAAGCTTAGTCGAACTCCCGGGCCGTCTCGCGAGGGACGGCCCGTTCTTTGTCCGGCCGATTCCGCATCCAGCATTGCTCGCAGGCGACGAAATGGGTAGCGCGTCGGGACCATGACATTCCGCGAGCTCTCCCGCGGTCTCGCTCGTATCGGGCGGCCTCGACTCGATGGTCGCCGCCGCGTGCGCGCGCGAGGCGGGGCATCGCCTGCTCGCGCTCTCGATCGACTATAATCAGCGTCATCATCTCGAACTCGCTGCGGCGCGCCGGATCGCAAGTACGCTCGGCGCGGAACGCCATATCGTCCTGCCGATCGATCTGTCCGCGTTCGGCGGATCGGCACTGACCGCCGATATCGACGTGCCAAAGGGCGGCGTGGGGGAGGGCATTCCCGTCACCTACGTCCCCGCGCGCAACACCATCTTCCTCAGCCTTGCGCTCGGCTGGGCGGAGGCGGCGGGCGCGCGCGATCTCTATATCGGCGTCAACGCGCTCGATTATTCGGGCTATCCCGATTGCCGCCCCGAATTCATCGCCGGGTTCGAGACGCTCGCCGACCTCGCCACCAAGGCGGGCGTCGAGGGCGATCCGTTCCGTATTCGTGCCCCACTCCAGCACATGACCAAGGCGGAGATCGTAACCGAGGGCATGCGCCTCGGGCTGGATCTCGGCATGAGCTGGTCGTGCTATGATCCCGCGCCGGGCGGGCTGCATTGCGGCCTGTGCGACAGCTGCCGCCTGCGCGCGAAGGGGTTCGAGGAGGCAGGCGTCGCGGACCCGACGGTCTACGCGACGAAGCCGGTCTGACGATGGGTTACGCGGTCAAGGAGATGTTCCTGACGCTCCAGGGCGAGGGCGTGCAGGCGGGGCGGCGCGCGGTCTTCGTCCGCTTCGCCGGCTGCAATTTGTGGTCGGGCCGCGAAGCCGACCGTGCGACCGCGGTCTGCCGCTTTTGCGATACCGATTTCGTCGGTGTGGATGGGGCAGGGGGCGCGCGCTTCGCCGACGCCGCAGCGCTGGTCGCCTCGGTCGAGACGCATTGGGGCGCTTCGCGCGAAGGCCGCTTCGTCGTCCTGACCGGCGGCGAGCCGATGCTACAGGTGGACGATGCGCTGGTCGAGGCGCTCCACGCGGCAGGCTTCGAAATCGCGATCGAAAGCAACGGCACCTTGCCCGTCCACCCCGATATCGACTGGGTGTGCATCAGCCCCAAAGCGGGCAGCGAGACGGTTCAACGATCGGGCGACGAACTGAAACTGGTCTGGCCACAGCCTGGCAGCGATTACGTCGCGATGGAGCAATGGGATTTCGCGAACTTCCTGATCCAGCCGCTCGACGATCCTCACGCCGACGCCAACCGCGACGCCGCGGTCGCGTTCGTGCTCGATCGCCCGAAATGGCGCCTGTCGCTCCAGACGCACAAGGCGCTCGGCTTGCGTTAACGCTGCGCGATTCCGACGCCCGCCGGCGGCCAATCCTGCGTGCCGCACTTCTTCTCGACCCACTCGCCCTTCTTCGACCAGCACAGCGTATCGACGCGCGGGAAGGATATGCGCGGCTGGACGGTGTAGGTCATCGCCTGATCGCCCCACGGCACCAGGCTGTTGCGCAACTCGCGCATCCGGCGTTGCGCCAGTTCGACGAATTTGCCGCGCGGCACGAACGCCGCATCGGTGCCGATCGAATTCGCGGTTTCGCAAAAATTATATTGCGCGGCGACCGTCGCGAAACCCGAATAGGTCCGCGTTCCAAACGAGTCGAGCGCCGCCTGCCCCGCCTTCGCGGCCTTGTTCATGCGCAGGAAATATTTGGTGAGCGTGTCGAACGACGCCTTCAACTCGTCGCGGTGGTCCGACAGGATCGCATTGTAGTTCGATACCGTAACCAAAGTCGGCGCGAACTGGCATTGCAGCGCGGCGACGTTCAGCGCGGCGCGCATGTTCCAGACCAGCGCCGCCTTCAATTCGGCGGGGGTCGCACCGGGCATCGGCTGGCCGATACCGGGTTCGTCGCCGACCACCGGACTCCCCGAAAGGTCCTTCGATTTCAGGAAAAATTGTGCCGATGCGGGGATTGCCGCCGTCAACAATATTGCCGCCGCCCCAACTCCGGCGATACGCACCACGCTCATTTTTCGAAGCCTCCCCACAGTAACGCTTCGATTTCTATACCTTTTCGAATCGACGCCCAACCCCTTTTTGCGCGGTTCGCCGCGCCAGGGGCGATCCGGGCGACGAACCGAGTCTCCGGCAGGACAAAGCGTTAATCATCTCTTGCAACGACAAAAGGTAATTATCCCGCTCGAACATAGACCTTCACCGCTTCCCCGGCGGAAGCCGGGGCCTAGTCGGCGAGCGAAAGTGATCGGGCGCTGTGCGTCATAACCTCAATGGTCACAACGGGGCCCCGGCTTGCGCCGGGGAAGCGCAAATATCGAAAAGACATCGGCGCCACGAAAAAGGCCGCCCGGTCACCCGGACGGCCCTCATAACGATCGCCCGAGGGCGGAACGTTACTTGTTTTCCATCATCGCTTCGTTCGATTCCATCATGGCGTCGTTCGACATCATGGCATCGTTCGACATCATCGCGTCGTTCGACATCATGGCGTCGTTCGACATCATGCCGCCATTCATGGCACCGTCGACGGCGGTCATGTTGTCGGACATCGTGTCCATGCCCTCGGTGGCGTTCATGTCGGTGATCATGGTATTCTCGGTCGAAGTGTCGGTCTTCGTGCCGCACGCCGAGACGGCGAGCGCAGCCGCCGCAATCGCGGAACCGGTCAGGATTTTGGAAAATGCACGCATGGAAAGCTCCCTAGATAGTGGATTTGGAAGAAGTGGCGAACTGGCCTTTAATACCCAAACCGGGGTAGACATTAGTCGCAGAACGCCGCCCTCTCAAGCCTCGATTTTACGAGACCAAGAAAGGCCTTCAAGGAAAGCGTCCCTAGTGAACGCCAATGCGGCGTCGAAAGTTGCATGGTCCGCGCTTTTGCCGAGTGCGGCGGCGCTGGTGACGGGATAATCGGCGATACCGCAAGGCACGATTCCACCGAAATGCGCAAGATCGGGCGACAGGTTCACTGAAAAGCCGTGCAAAGTCACCCAGCGCCGCACCCGCACCCCGATCGCGCCGATCTTCGCCTCGTGGCCCTCGCGGTCGATCGTCCAGATGCCGATTCGGCCCGGCGCGCGGAACGACGTGATGCCGATCTTGGCAAGCGCGGCGATCACCCATCCCTCGACCGAATGGACGAAATGGCGAATGTCGCGTCCGCGCTGCCCCAGGTCGAGCATCAGATACGCCACCCGCTGCCCCGGCCCGTGATAGGTATAGCGCCCGCCGCGTCCCGCCGCGACGACGGGAAAGCGCGCGTCGATCAACTCCGCTGGGTCGGCGCTGGTCCCCGCGGTGTAGACCGGCGGATGTTCGAGCAGCCAGATCATCTCGCGCGCCTCGCCCGCCGCCACCGCCGTCGCGCGCGCCTCCATGTCCGCCAGCGCTGCGGTATAATCGGTCAGCCCCGGCGTCACCCGCCATTCGATTCGTTCGTTCACGAGTCCGAGATGCGATCGACCGCGTCGCGGCGCAAGCGATTGGCAAGCGCCGCGGCGATCGGCTAACGCGCGGCGAACGCCAGCGGGGGAAAGCTCATGGTCAGGATCGGAACCGTCTGGGACCGCACCGTCGAGGTCATCAATGGTCGCACAGCGATGCTTGCGGCGATCGCGGCGCTGAGCATGTTGCTGCCGACGGTCGCTCGCGACGCGGTCGCCTTCGCCGTCGCCGGAAGCATCGCCGCCAAGCCGCTGGTCGGTGCGCTCGGCCTCCTCGTCGGCGTAACGACGCTGTGGGGCGTGCTCGCCATCACCGCGGTGGCGAGCGATCCGGCGATCGATCGCGACGCGGCGCTTCGCACGGGCGGCGCCGCGCTGCCCTCCGCGATCCTTGTCGTCGTCGTGCTGATGCTCGTATTCGCTCTGCTCTTCGTGCCAGGGCTTTTGTTGCTCGTCCGGTCGGGCTTCGATTTCGCCGCCGCCGCGCGCGATCAGGCGCAGCCCGACCTCGTGCCTGGGACGCTGGGCATCTTCGCGCTCTACGCGATCGTCTATTGTCTGTTCCTGATCTGGGCCGGCGCACGACTGGCGGTCCTCTACCCCGTGTTGGTCAACGAAGGGCTCGGCCTGCGATCGATCGCGCGATCGTTCGAACTGACGCGCGGCCTCGTCTGGAAGATCGTCGGCGTCCTCATCCTCTACGGCATCGTCGTCTTGGTCGCGCTCGGTGCGGCGACTTCGGTGTCGGGGCTGATCTTCCGGCTCGCGCTAGGCGCCGATCATCCCGCGCTCGTCGCCTTTCTGACCGCTATCGTCGCCGCGGCGGTGACCGCGGTGTTCGCGGTTCTGCAAACCGTCTTCACCGCGCAGCTCTACGTCGCGGCACGCGACGTTCAGGCCGGCACGTCGCCGCCGGCATGATCACGCTCTCGCGGCTGCTCGCCGACGCCTGGAAAACCTTCCGCCGCGATGCGAACCTGATCGTCAGCGTCGGCGCGCCATTCGTCTTCTTCCCCGCGCTGGCGGTGCAATTGTTGGCCGATCCGCTGCCGCCGCTACCCGCCACGCGCGATCAGGCGGCGATCGAGGCGTGGCTGAACACCGTCACCATCTGGGGCCAGTCGAACGCGGGCTGGTATGTTCTCGCCGACGCCATCGGGCTGTTCGGACTCGCCACGCTTGCGGTGCTGCTGGCCGATCGCGCCCGCCCCGACGTCCGCGGCGCCTTGAGTCGCGCCGCGCGTCTGTTCCTGCGTTTCGCGCTCGCCAGTTTCCTCGTCGCGTTTCCGGTCGGTCTGGGTCTCTGGTTGCTGGTCCTTCCCGGCCTCTACGCGCAGGCGCGGCTGATCGCGGTCCTGCCCGCGCTGGCCGCCGAGCAACCCCTCGGCGCCGCGCGCTCGCTCGGCCGCAGCTTTGCGATCACGCGCGGCCACGGCTGGGCGCTGCTCGGCGCGGTGCTCACAGTGTTCCTGCTGCAATGGCTCGCGATCGGCCTGTTCGCCCCGGTCGATGCGTGGCTGCGCCAGCCGGCGCATCTGAACCCGGTCCTGCTGGTGCTGGTCGATGTCGGAATGGTGGCGGTCGCGGTCATCTATCGCGTCGCCATCCTGCTGCTCGGCATCGTCGCCTATCGTCGGCTGGCGAGCACCGGCACCTGAGGCGCGGCGTCGGCGGGAAGCATCCCGGCGATGCGCGGATCGGCAAAGGTCTCGATCGTCCGCGATACCGCTACGAAACCCTGCGCGCGGTAGAAATTGAGCGCCGACGGGTGATCGAGCGTACAGGTATGCACCCAAACCCGTTGGATATCGGGACGCCAGGCGCGCTGGAGCGCCTCGGCCATCAGCCACCGTCCGAGGCCTTGCCCGGCCAGTTCGGGAATCACCCCGAAATACGAAATCTCGCACGCGCCCGCCGCGCGAAAGTCGAGTTCGAGCATCCCGACCTCGATTCCCGCCGGATCGACCACCGCGAACACCGCGATATCGCGATCGTGGACGATCGCGATCAGCTGCTCGTCGGTCATCACGAGTCGCGAATACCACAGCCACGGCGCCCCGACGCGGGAGAACAGCGTGCGGTATTTTTCGGGCGAAGGCCGATTCCATGCGATCAGCCGCAGCCGCGATGCGGGCATCGGCCGCAGCGGCGGCCGCGTCGTCATCTCCAGCATAGTGACGATCGTCGCGACCTGATCGTCGGCGACGGGCATCAATCCCATTTCGCAACCGGCGGCAGGCTCATCAGGATCGCGTCGATATTGCCCCCCGTCTTCAGCCCGAAAAGCGTTCCGCGATCGTAAACCAGATTGAACTCGGCATACCGCCCGCGCCACGCATCGCGCGTCGCCATGTCGGCATCGGTAAACGGCATATCCATCCGCCGCCGCACGATCCGCGGATACGCCTCGAGAAACGCCCGCCCGACATCCTGCGTGAACGCCAGATTCGCCGCGAAATCGCCTTCGAGGTGATCGTAGAAGATGCCGCCGACGCCGCGATGGACCTGGCGGTGCGGGATATAGAAATATTCGTCCGCCCACGCCTTGAACCGTTCGTGATAGGTCGGGTCGTGCGCGTCGCAGGCGCGTTTCAGTGTCGCGTGGAAATCGTCGGTGTCCTCGTCGATCGGCAACGGCGGATTGAGATCGGCCCCGCCGCCGAACCAGCGCTTCGTCGTTGCGAGGAAGCGGCAGTTCATATGGACCGCCGGAACATGCGGGTTCGCCATATGCGCGACCAGACTGATCCCGGTCGCGAGAAACTGCGGATCCTCCCCCGCGCCGTGGATCGATTTGGCGAATTCGCCCTCGAACGCGCCGCCGACGGTCGAGACGTTGACCCCGACCTTTTCGAACACGCGGCCTTTCATCACCCCGCGCACGCCACCACCGCCCGGCTCGCCCGATGGATCGGTCCGCTCCCAGGCGGTGTAATCGAACCCCGCGTCCGACCCCGCCTCGCGCTCGATCGCCTCGAATTCGGCGCAGATCAGGTCGCGCAGCTGTTCAAACCAGCTCCGGGCGGCGGATTGTTCGGGATCGAGCGGCGGCATAGGCGACGTCCTTAACCGGGGAGGACGTGGCGGTCGAGATCGACGGCTTGTACCTCGCGCATCACGGCAGCCCCCCGGTCTGGCGCAGCGCCTCGGTCAGCGTGATTGCGGCGGTCATCGCCAGATTGAGCGAACGCAGCCCCGCCGCCATCGGGATAATGACCCGCGCATCGGCTCGCGTATGCACCGCCTCGGGCACGCCCGCACTCTCGCGACCGAACAGCAGTACGTCATCATCCGAAAACGCGAAATCGTGGAGTCGCGTCGTGCCGTGGGTGGTCATCACCACCAGCCGGCCCTCGATAATGCGCTCGAACGCGGCCCAGTCGGCGTGTCGCGTCACATCGACATGGTCGATATAGTCCATCGCGGCGCGCGCGACGCGGCGATCGTCCCAGGCGAACCCCATCGGCTCGATCAGATCGACCGGGGTCGCCATGCACGCGCCGAGCCGCAACACACCGCCGACGTTGCCTGCAATCTCGGGCTGATAAAGAGCAAGTCGCATCGTTCCTTCGCTACTGCCGCAAAAAGGCTGTGGCAAAGCTTGGAATGCGGGGCTATCAGGCCGCCAGCCGCCGTGGGGACGGATGGCTGCAGGCGGGTGCATCCTCTCGATCGTGCCCGGTAATGTGCAAGGGTCCTGTTGAATGTCGACTGTCGATACGATCGTGCCTCCGGGCGAGAACCCGGCCCCCTATCACGAAGAAGCCCATGATCCCCGCCGCCGCGATTTCATCAATATCGCCGCGGTCGCGTGGATCGGTGTCGGCGCGGGCGTCGTCGTCCTGCCGTTGATCAACCAGATGAATCCCTCGGCCGATGTGCTCGCGCAATCGACCACCGAGGTCGATCTCAGCAAGATCGAGCCGGGTCAGGGGGTCATCACGTCGTTTCGCAAGCAGCCGTTGTTCGTCCGCAACCTGACGCCGAAGGAAATCGCCGAGGCCGACGCGGTCGATACCTCCAGCCTGCGCGACCCCGAGACGCTGGAGCAGCGCACCAAGGCCGGCCACAAGAACTGGCTGATCACGCTGGGCGTCTGCACCCATCTCGGCTGTATTCCGCTCGGGATTCACGAAGGCGACAATCGCGGCCAGTTCGGCGGCTATTTCTGCCCGTGCCACGGATCGCAATACGATACCGCGGCGCGTATCCGCCAAGGGCCGGCGCCGAAGAACCTGTTCGTTCCCGATTATACCTTCAACTCCGATACCGCCGTCACGGTGGGCTGAGGTCAACGCAGATGAGCTTTCCCTGGGCCAAGCATTATGAGCCGAAGCAGCCGCTGATGCGGTGGCTCGACGAGAAGCTGCCGTTGCCGCGCCTCGTCTACAATTCGCTCGGCGGCGGCTATCCGGTGCCGCGCAACCTCAACTACTTCTGGAACTTCGGGGTTCTCGCCGGCCTTGCGCTCGTCGTCCAGATCGTCACCGGCATCGTGCTGGCGATGCATTTCGCGTCGAGTTCTTCCATGGCGTTCGGCTCGGTCGAACACATCATGCGCGACGTCAATGCCGGCTGGTTCCTGCGCTATGCCCACGCCAACGGCGCGTCGATGTTCCTGCTGGTCGTCTACATCCACATCGGCCGCGGCCTCTATTACGGATCGTACAAGGCGCCGCGCGAGATGGTGTGGCTGCTCGGCGTCGTCATCTTCCTGCTGATGATGGCGACCGCGTTCATGGGTTACGTGTTGCCCTGGGGGCAGATGAGCTTCTGGGGCGCGCAGGTCATCACCGGCTTCTTCTCGGCGATCCCGCTCGTCGGCGAATCGATCCGCGTCTGGCTGCTCGGCGGCTTCGCCCCCGACGACGCGACGCTGAACCGCTTCTTCTCGCTCCATTATCTGCTGCCGTTCGTGATCGCGGGCGTCATCATCCTGCACATCTGGGCGCTGCACATTCCGGGATCGAGCAACCCCACCGGGGTCGATGTGAAGGGCGAACAGGACACCGTCCCGTTCCATCCCTATTACACCGCCAAGGACGGCTTCGGCGTCGGCGTGTTCCTGTTGCTGTTCGCCGCGCTGATCTTCTTCTCGCCGAACATGCTCGGCCACCCCGACAATTACATCGAGGCGAATTCGCTCTCGACCCCGGCGCATATCGTCCCCGAATGGTATTTCCTGCCGTTCTACGCGATCCTGAAATCGTTCACCTTCGACTTCATCTGGATCCCGGCGAAGCTGTGGGGCGTGCTCGCGATGTTCGGGTCGATCCTGCTGCTGTTCTTCCTGCCGTGGCTCGACAGTTCGCCGGTGCGTTCGGCGAATTATCGCCCGAAATACCGCATCTGCCTCGTCATCCTGCTCGTCGACATCCTGGTGCTCGGCTATGTCGGCGGGGCGGAGCCGATCGCGCGCAACGTCATCATGGGGCAGATCGCCGCGATGTATTATTTCGCGCATTTCCTGATCATCCTGCCGATCATCGCGCGGTCGGAACGGCCGCGGCCGCTGCCCAATTCGATCACCGAAGCGGTCCTCGCGAAGCACGGCGGCACCAGCCCCGCGCAAACCGCGATGGCGCACTGAGACGACGGACAAGGGGACTTAAAGAATCATGGTTCGTCTCATCGCATCTTTGATCGGCGCGGCCTTCGTCGCGGCGCTGGCCTTTGCGCTATTCGGCACGATCTCGACGACGATCACCGAGCCCGCGGCCGAGCGCCCGGAAGAGGTTTTCCACAAGCATGCCGCCGAGATCGGGCTGCCGTCCGCGGGGCTGTTCGGCAAGTTCGACATGCGCCAGGTCCAGCGCGGCTTCCAGGTCTACAAGGAAGTCTGCTCGGCCTGCCATTCGCTGAAATTCGTCCATTTCCGCGATCTCGAAAAGATCGGCTATTCCCCCGCGCAGGTGAAGACGATCGCCAACGACTGGGTCGTCGAACAGCCGTCGACCAACCCCGACACCGGTGAGGCGGCGACGCGCAAGAACGTCCCGTCGGACCCGTTCCCGTCGCCCTTCGCCAACGAAATCGCCGCGCGCGCCGCGAACAACAACGCGCTGCCGCCAGACATGTCGCTTCTGGCGAAGGCGCGCGAGGATGGCCCGAACTACATCCACGCGCTCGTCACCGGCTATGCGCCGCAGCCTGCGGCGATGCTCAAGGAATTCCCGGGATCGACGACTCCGCCGGGCCTCTATTACAACCCGTATTTCGCGAATCTCAACATCGCGATGCCGCCGCCGTTGGGTGCCGACGGACAGGTCGCTTATGCCGACGGGACCAAGGCGACGAAGGATCAGATGGCGCGCGACGTCGCCGCGTTCCTGACGTGGACCGCCGAGCCAAACCTGGAGGCGCGGCACGCGGCGGGTCTGGCCGCGGTGATCTTCCTCGCGATCTTCTGCTTCCTCGCATGGGGCGCGTACCAGAACGTCTGGCGCGACGTGAAGCATTGATCCTTCTTAAAGTCCCTCCCCTTCAGGGGAGTGGCTAGATGCAGAACGACGACCTGAAAGCCCTGATCCGCACGATTCCGGACTTCCCCAAGCCCGGCATCGCGTTCCGCGACATCACCACCTTGCTGCTCGACGCGAACGGCCTCGCCGCGGTCGTCGAACGCATGGCGGCCGCGGCCAACGGCCCGGTCGATCTCGTCGCCGGGATCGAGGCGCGTGGCTTCCTCTTCGCCGCCGCGCTCGCGGTGCCGCTGAGCGCGGGCGTCTTGCTGATCCGCAAGGACGGCAAGCTCCCCGGCGCGACGATCGCCGAGGATTATGCGCTTGAATATGGCGAAGACCGGATCGCGATGCACGCCGACGCCTGCGCCCCCGGCGCGCGCGTCCTGCTCGTCGACGATTTGATCGCGACCGGCGGCACCGCCCGCGCCGCGGTGCGCCTGCTGCGCAAGGCCGGCGCCGAAGTCTCGCAGGCGCAGTTCGTGATCGACCTCCCCGATCTCGGCGGCGCGGCAGCGCTTCGCGGCGACGGTATCGCAGTCGACTCGCTCGTCGCCTTCTCCGGCCACTAACGAAACCTGCGCTTCCCCGGCGAAGGCCGGGGCCCAGTCGCGCTGGCCAAGTTGACGAAGCGCATCGTTTGCCTCGCCGTCTCCCGACTGGTCCCCGGCCTTCGCCGCGGAAGCAAATATCGGTTCCCCCATCGCGCCCGGCGCGCAGGCCCCCGCTCACGCTGGGTTCATCGCGGAACCGCTATGGTCCGTGTTGGTTTTACGATGACAGGTGGCGCGTACGGGCCATCCCCAACGTATCGGGAGAAATCGACATGATGAAACGTCTCGGAATTGCCGGGCTGGTCCTCGGACTTGGTCTCGGTCTCGGCGCATGCAACGATGGCTATGGTTATGGCGGCGTCGGCTATGCCAGCGACGGATATTACGGCGGCTATGACGATGGTTACGGCAGCGGCTACGGCTATGACAGCGGTTATGGTTACGGCGGCGGCTATGGCTATGGCGGCGCAGGTTATGGCTATGGCGGCTACGGCGGCGGCCTCGGCGGCGGATATTACGGCTGGAACAACGGCTTCTATTATCCCGGCACCGGCATCTACGTCTACGACCGCGACCGTCGGCCCCATCGCTGGAACGGCACGCAGCAGCGTTACTGGCAGGGCCGCCAGCGCGCCTATCTCAACAACCACAATGTGACCGGGCGGGATCGCGGCGCGATTCGCAGCAATTTCCAGGACTTCAATCGCGACGTCCGCAGCGATCGTAAGGATTATCGCGGCGACGTGCGCGATGCGCGCCAGGATTATCGCCAGGGCGACACCAACCGCCGGCAATTTCGTAATCAAAAACAGGACGCGCGGCAGGATTACCGCAAGGACTATCGGCAAGAGCGTCGGCAACTCAACCGGCAGAACCGCCGCGTCATCCGGCGCAAGTAATACAATCATGAAACGGCTCCGGCTAAGGCCGGGGCCGTCATTCGTTCGGACGGGTCGCGATCAGCCCGTTCGACACCATCGCCATCACCGCGACATCGTCTTGATTGAACACCGTCATCCGGCTCTTGAAAATCCCCATTTCGGGCCGTGTCGCCGAGGCGCGTTTCTCGATCACCTCGGTTTCGACGCGTAACGTGTCGCCGGGATAGACCGGCTTCAGCCATTTGAGTTCGTCGATCCCCGGCGAGCCAAGCCCCGCCTGCCGGTGCGTCTTCAAATTCGCGACCGCCATCGACATCGCCATTGCGCAGGTGTGCCAGCCGCTCGCCGACAGCCGCCCGAAATGCGTCTTCGCCGCCGCCTCGTCGGACAAATGAAACGGCTGCGGATCGTATTTCGCCGCGAATTCGGTCACCTCTTCACGGGTCACCTTGTAGCTGCCGAACGCCTGCTTCGCGCCAACCACCAGATCCTCGAAATATTGCATCGCCCGCCCTTATCGCTTCGTCATCACGCTCTGGAACGGCGCGTCGGTGCCGTCCAGCCCGGCTCCGGCGGGCAGCCCGAGCAGATCGCGCAGCAGCGGCGCGACATCGACATTGTCGAACGTCGCGATCCGCTTGCCGCTCTCGAACGCCGGCCCGTTCGCCACGAACAAGGCGCGCATGTCGGGCAGATCGTTGTCGTAACCGTGATTGCCCCCGGTCCAGGTCTTGTCGGGCGCGGTCTTGACGATCGTCCAGCCGTCCTCGGCGAGGCACAGAAACGGCGGCACCCGCGAATTGGCGCCGTAATGGAACCGCACCGGAATATCCTGCTTACGCCAGCAACGCATATGATCGTGCGGCTTGAGCAAATCGGCGGCCACCGCGGCGTCGCGGCCCGGCAGCGGCACGAACGTGGCATAAGGCCCGGTCTCTACCGCCCGAGCATCGCTCTCCGGCAAAATCCTGTCGAGCGCGATCGTCCGCGTGCTCGACGTCGCCGCCATCCCGTGATCCGCCACGATCACCAGATTCGCCGTCTGCCCCAGCCCGGCCAGCCCCGCGACCAGATCGCCGATCCGCGCATCGACATCCGCCACCGCCTGCGTCGTCCGCGCATCGTCCGGGCCGTATTCGTGGCCCGCGGTATCGACCGTATCGAAATACAGCGTCACGAACTTCGGCCGAGTCGCCGCCGGGCGCCGCAGCCAGTCGATCACTCCGCGCACGCGCTGATCGCCGGGGATCGCCTGCGCGAACTGCCACCAATCCTCGGGCCTGACGCCGCCCGTCACTGCGTTGGGCCATGCGCTCGCGCGCGTCCCGCCCCACGCGACGCTCGCGCCCGGCCAGAACATCGTCGCGGTGCGGATGCCGGCGTTCTCCGCGGTCACCCACAGCGGTTCGGCCGCGTCCCACCAGAACGGATCGTCGGTCGCCATCGTGAACGGGTCCTTGGCCCGCGCCACGTCTTCCATATTGTTGGCGACGATGCCGTTGCGGTCGGGCCGCAGCCCGGTGACCATCGCCCAGTGATTGGGGAAGGTCTTCGACGGAAACGACGGCCGCATCGCCGCCGACACGCCCCCCGCCGCCAGCCGCGACAGGTTCGGCGTCACCCCGCGGTCGAGATAATCGGCGCGAAACCCGTCGATCGAGACGAGGATCGTCACCGGCGCGCGTGCCTCTGTGAAAGCGGCGCCCGCCCGCATCGGCGCAGGCTGCGTCACCGGCGCCAGCGCGGGCGGGGTATAAGGATAGGCGCAGCCGGAAACGGCCAGCACCGCGGCGAGGGCGAGCGAACGGGCGATCATGCCCCGCGCCCTACGCCGCGCACCCGGACAGGGAAAGCCCTACAATCCCAGCGCGATCTTGCTGAACAATGTCCAACTCACCGGCGCCTTCCCGTATGCCGCATCCAGCGCCGCGGGCTTGGCATAAGTCGCGACCGTCCCGCCCAGCGCCACCCCCAAAGGCCCGACGATCGGCAGGCGATACGCGTACCCCGCCTCGAACTTCGTCACCCGGAATTTGCGGTCGTGGAGCGGATCGGTCTCGTCGGGAAACAGCTCGTCGTTGGCGACATTCTCGACGCGCCCGAACACCGCATGCCGCGCGGTCACCTCATACGTCGCCTCCGCCAGGAATGCGCTCAGCGCCTCGCCCGGCAACCGGTCTTTCAGCGACCAGGCGAAGGTCGTCGCCAACCCGGCGCGCGCATATTGCACGCTCGCGGTGGTGCGCGCCTCGTCCTCGCCCGGATGCGCTTCCTCGGGGCTCTTCAGCCGCCCGTGGCTCACCTGCACCGCGACGAAGGGGGAGGGGGTCCACGTCCCCCGCACGCTCCACGAATCGAGCGACGGCGTCTCGATGCCCCAGCGATGCTCGTCGGGCTCGCGTCCGCGAAACCCCGACGCCTCGATCTGGAAGCGCGGCGTCGCATAGCCCGCGGTCACCACGCCGTAACTGATATGCGTCGAATCGAACCAGTGATGCGTGATCGGCGACAGCGGCAGGTAGCGCGCCGATCCGCGATGCATGAACGCGCTCGGCCCCAGCGCCGGCTCGCCGACCGGGCCACCGTACAGGAAGACGCTGCCGTCGCCGACGCGGTAATCGAGGCGCGCGGTCAGCTCCATGAACAGGTCGTGCGGATGCTGCCGATCGACCAAAGGTTCGCCGTTCGCCACCTCTCCGGTCGCGAACAGATTGGGATAACCGCGCGCCCCCATCAGCGGCTCCAGGCTCGCCATCCCGCGCAATTGCAGGTGGAAGCGGTCGCCGAGATCGCGATCCGCCATCAGCATCGCCATCGATTCGACAAAGGCCATGTCGTCGCCGCGCGGCCCGCCCTGATCGGTATAGACGCCCCAGGCATAGCCGTGCGCCATCAGCATCCACTCGCCCGAATGGACCATCACGCCGCGCATCGCGCCTTCCGCGGCGGGCAGGCGGGAGGTGCCACTGCCCTGTTGATACCGGCCGTCGGTGGTCCCCATCGCCATCGTCATTCCCGCCATCGCGGAATCGTTTGGCGCGTGGGCGGATGGATCGGCAGGCTGATCCATCGGCATCGTCATGCCGGAATGATCCTGCGCGACGGCGGGATTCGCCGTCAGCGCCGCCGCGGCAAGCGCCGCGACCAACGTCGTTCGAAACATCGAAAATCTCCGTGGAATGGATGGGATCGCGGGCGCTGACGCCCGAAGATCACCCCAGACGCGGAGGCGGCAGCGCAGGCGGAACGGTTTCGCCGAGATCGAGTGTAGCCGAGAGACCCGCCAACGGAATCGCGCGCAGCGGCACCGGCGCATCCAGTCGCGTGCCGAGCCAGTCGACCGGCGGAATGCAGCCGATGCAGACGTGCGCCACGGCAATCCGGTCGGGCGCCCCCGCGGGTTGCGCGGGCATCATGTGGTGCGTCATCCCCGGCATCGCCGCGTCATGGCACGGCGCCGCCGCAAGCGACGGAACCGCAAAAGCCGCAAGAAGCAGCGCCAGAATCAGCCGGGCCAACACGATCGGGGCGTTAGGCGCGCATCGCCGATCGCGCAATCGCGGAACCCGCAGCCCCGCTCGCGGCTTGTGCCCGACATGAAAGTCGTAGCACCTCTCCTCGCCGCCCTAGCGCTCGCCGCCTGCTCGTCCGAACCCGCCAACAACACCGCGGCGGCCGCACCCGCGCCAGCGCCGACCGGACCCGCGCCGAAGACCCCGACCACCAACGTTACGCCGGAGCCGGGAAAGACCCCATCCTGGCTCGGCGCGCGACAATTGCCCGATGCGCCCGAGACGGCGCCGTACGGCAACCTGCTCGATCAGCCCGTGGTGAACGGGACAGGGGCACGGTAAGCAAACGCGGCCCCTCTTAGCCCTCTCCCGCCTTCGCGGGAGAGGGTTGGGTGAGGGTCTTTTTCTTCCTTTGCGAGCGTCGGAAGAAGAAGACCCTCACCGACTACGACTAGGGCCGCGCGGAAGGGCGCGACCCAAGTCTTCGTTACCTCTCCCGCGAGAGCGGGAGGGGATTCCGCGTTCGCAAGCGATATAACCAGGACGTGATTCGCGGTTCAGTTGTGTAGGAAGTGCATCACGTCGCCGTCCTGCACGACATAAGCCTTGCCCTCGGCGCGTAGCTTGCCCGCCTCGCGTGCGCGCGCTTCTCCGCCCAGCGCGACGAAATCGTCGTAGGCGATCGTCTCGGCACGGATGAAGCCTTTCTCGAAATCGGTATGGATCTCACCCGCCGCCTCGGGGGCGGTGGCGCCGACGTCGACCGTCCACGCACGCGCCTCCTTCGGCCCGACGGTGAAGAAGGTCAGCAGGTGGAGCAATTTGTACCCAGCGGTGATGACGCGCGCCAAGCCGGTTTCCTCCAGCCCAAGTTCGGCGAGAAACTCGCCGCGATCCTCGGCGGGCATCGTCGCGATCTCCGCCTCGATCGCGGCGGAGACGACGACCGCTTCCGCGCCTTCGGCCTTCGCCTTCTCGAACACCCGCGCCGATAACGCATTGCCGTTCGCGGCATCGCCCTCATCGACATTGCAGACGTAGAGCACGGGTTTGGCGGTCAGCAATTGCGCCGCCCCGAACACGCGCGCTTCCTCGATGTCCTTGGGTTTGGTCAGCCGCGCCGGCCTGCCGTCGCGAAGCAACTCCAGCGCCTGCCCCAGCACCGAAGCCCCGATCTTCGCCTCCTTGTCGCCCTGTGCTGCCTTCTTTTGAAGATTGGGCACGCGTTTTTCGAGGCTTTCTAGGTCGCTCAGCATCAATTCGGTTTCGACCGTCTCGGCATCCGCGACCGGATCGATCTTGCCCTCGACATGCGTCACGTCGCCGCCCTCGAAGCAGCGCAGGACATGGACGATCGCATCGACCTCGCGGATGTTGCCGAGGAACTGATTGCCCAGACCCTCGCCCTTCGAGGCACCGCGGACCAGCCCGGCAATGTCGACGAAGCCCAATTGCGTCTCGATGATCTTCGCCGAATGCGCGATTCCCGCCAACGTCGTCAGCCGCGCGTCGGGCACCGCGACGTTGCCGACATTGGGCTCGATCGTGCAGAACGGATAATTCGCCGCCTGCGCCGCCGCGGTCTCGGTCAGCGCATTGAAAAGCGTCGATTTGCCCACATTCGGCAAGCCGACGATGCCGCAGCGGAAACCCATGTCATGTCCTCAGTCGTTGCGCGCGCATATCGCTTTCAGCCGACTAAAGCCGCTTCCCCGGCGAAGGCCGGGGTCCAGTTGGAAAACTGACGGTAACGAAGCGCAACGCTCCGCCATCGTCATTCGCGTACTGGGCCCCGGCCTTCGCCGGGGAAGCGGCTCCGGTCGGTACGATTTCGCCCTAGGGCGAAGGCGCGCGCAACGCTACCCCGCGACGATTACCGGTGCGGGCGATCGGCGCGATTTTGCTGGCGCTGCGCCTGACGTTGCTGACGCGCTTCCTGCCGCTGCGCCTGCTGCGGGCGGGGTTGCGCCTGCGGCTGAGGCTGTTGGCGCGCGCGTTGCACCTGCGGACGCGGCTCGGCACGCTTGGCCTGACGTTGCGCCTGCGCCTGCTGGCGCTGCTGGGCCTGTTGCGCTTGCTGCCGCTGATCGCGTTGTGCCTGCTGCTGCTGCTGCTGCTGCTGCTGCTGCTGCTGCTGCTGTTGCGCGCGCGCGGCTTGCCGGCGCTCCACCGCCTGATTGGGCCTCTGCTCGACCCGCGCGGCCGGCTGTCGCGGCTGCTTCTGCTGCGCGCGCGCTGCCGGGCGTTTGGCCTGTTGCTGGCGCTGGGCCTTTTGCCGCTGCGCCTTCGTACGGTCTTGCTGGCGTTGGTCCTGCGCGCGTTGCTGCTGACGCTCGGCCTGCTTTTTTTGTTGGTTCGTTTTCTGTTGGTTCTGTTTTTGCTGACTTTCCTGCCGCTGGGCCTGTTTTTGACGCTGGTTCTGTTGCTGCTGCGCTTTTGCGGCATCCTGCCGGCGATCCTGCTGCCGCTGATTCTGGACCTGTTGTTTTTGGGCCTGACCGCGTTGCTGCTGACGTTGCGCCTGAGCGCGGTCCTGCTGGCGATCCGCGCGCTGCTCTTGGCGTTGCGCCTGCGCCCGATCCTGCTGGCGATCCTGCCGCAGAGCCTGCCGCTCGGCGACACGCTGTTTCGCCGCTTTCTGGCCAGCCGCCGCCGCACGCTCGTCCTTGCGCGCCGCCTGCTGGCGTTCCTTCAGCACCGCCTGACGGACGTTGTCGCCCGCGGGCCGGAATTTGCTGTCGTCACGCGCCCATTTCGCGTTGCTCCACGCCGCCGGAATCGCGCGCGGCGGCGCCTGCGTGCGGAAATCGTTGCGCTGCCAGTTGGCGAAGCGTTGCGTGTCGGCGCGGCGCCGGACCGTCTCCTGGCGCCAATAGCGCTGCTGCCGCACGACGTTGGCGTTGTGATACGCCCCCCATGCCGGCTGATGCGCGCGACCCGCGCCCCAACGCTGACGCGAGGCGAAGATGATCGGGCTCTGTGCGCGCCAGTTCGACGCATAGATCGCGCGCCGATTGCCGCGCCGCGAAGCGCCGTACAGGTTGCGCCCACGCGCATAATAACGCGAGGCATACGCCAGCCGCGGTCCGTAATCGCCATAAGGCACGATCCCGCCGTCGGCGGCATAGATCACCGACAACAATCCGCCCGCAAAGCCATAGGAATAATATGGGTCGCGAATAAAATACGGCTCGCTAGCGCCGGGCCGGTAGTAATACGTGCGATAGCCGTCATCGATCGGCTCGGCGAAGGCTAGCGAATTGTCGTACCCCTGCCACGCCCACGGCTCGGTGCCCTCATAATCGAACGCATAATCGGGCGGTGCATCGCCCAGCGCGTCGGAATATTCATACGCCGCGTCGGCATAGCCATAGGCCTGTTGCGGATCGGCGACCTGCGCGACCTTCAACGGCTCGGTATCGGGCAATGCCGATGCCTCGGGCGCATAGGTAAGCGGCTCGCCCGTCCCGGTCGCCAGAGGCAGTGTCGCGGGAAGCTCGGGCAGCGCGAAGGAGACCTGCGCGTTGTCGGCGGCGTCGGTCGGCGTGCGGTTGCACCCGGCAACCGCCAAAGTGGCTGCCAGCGCCACCAGCGACGTCTTGATCGTGAACGCGTTTCTCATGGTCTACTCCTTACCTGACCGGTTTTGCCCGATCGCGTCTGAACGCAGCGTGGCGCCGCCGTTCATCGACGAGTCGGCTCGGTCCATCGCGGCAAATCCCGGACGAACGGGGCGCACGGCGCCGTTACCGGTAGTTGAAGCTCAGGCTGATCCGCTCTGCTTTCGCCGCATTCGGCATTACCTCATGCCGAAGCCAACTCTCCCACAACAGGATCGATCCGGCGACGGGCTCGGCATGGAAGAATGTGCCGGGACGGGACGGCGCCGCCATCATCATCGGCAGTCGCGGATCCTCGAGCCGCAGCGCGCCCGAACCCGGCGGCACCGTGACATAGACCGTGCCCGATACGATGCTGTGCGGATGGATATGCCCCGAATGCGTGCCGCCCGGCTTCAGGATGTTGACCCACAGACTGTCGAGCTTCAGTTTCTTGCCGAGTTCGAACCCGCAATCCTTCGCGAAGGCGGCAACATGCCCGTTCAGCGCGCGCACGAGATCGCCGAACCGCGGATCGCGCACCGGCAAATCGTCGAGCGACGCGTAGGAAGTATAACCGCGATACCCATGCTCCTTCGACCAGCGCCGCCCGGCACGGTCTTCGCGCGCGATATCGCGGCAGGCATCGATGAGGTCCGCGACAAGCGCATCGTTATCGAGCGCGCCTTCGTACAATTGCGTCGCGAACAGATCGCGCGTCATGCCTCGGCCAGCCGCATCGCGACATCGTTCATGAAGCGCATGTCGTCGCTGTCGGCGAGCCACGCCGCCTCAGCCGCCACCGCACCGAGCAGATCGCTGAGCGGTTCGATCTCGGCCTTCGCATAATTCCCCAGCACATAGTCGGTCACCCGGTCCTTGTGTCCCGGATGCCCGATCCCGATCCGCACCCGTCGGAAATCCGCGCCAAGATGCTGATCGATCGATCGCAGCCCGTTATGCCCCGCGGTCCCGCCGCCGCGCTTCACCTTCACCTTCATGGCGGCAAGGTCGAGTTCGTCGTGAAACACCGTCAGCGCCGCGACGTCGAGCTTGTAGAACCGCAGAGCCTCGCCGACGCTACGCCCGCTGTCGTTCATGAAGGTGGCGGGTTTCAGCAACAAAACCTTGTCGCCGCCGACGCGACCCTCCTGGACCCAGCCCTGGAATTTCTTGCCGGGCGCGGCAAACCCGTGGACCGCGGCGATCGCATCGACCGCCATGAACCCCACATTATGCCGGTGCATCGCATATTGCGCGCCCGGATTGCCGAGACCGACCCACAGCTGCATCGCCATCTCTTCCTAGCCCTCTCCCGCTTGCGGGAGAGGGTTGGGTGAGGGTCTTCTTCTTTCGCGACAATGGGCCAGAGAAGGAGACCCTCACCACTGCGTCCAGGCCCGCATGAAGAATGCGGGCCAAGTCTCGCTCCCCTCCCGCAAGCGGGAGAGGGAAGGTCAGTCTTCGGTCTTCTCGTCACCCTCGGGCACGGCACCTTCATCACCACCCTCGGTGACGTCGGCGTCGCCTTCACCCTCGGTGCCTTCGCCCGCTTCGGCAGCCTGCGCTTCGGCGAGTTCGGCATCGGCCGCATCTTCCTCGGCGGTCGGCACCGTTGGCGGCACGATCGTGGCGATGGTGAAGTCGCGATCGTCGACCGCGGGCGCGACACCCTCGGGCAGATCGACATCCGAGATATGGATCGCATCGCCGACTTCGCGGCCCTTCAGCGAAATCGTGATCTCGCCCGGAATCTTCGAAGCGTCGCAGACCAGCTCGACCTCGTGCCGCACGACGTTCAGCACGCCGCCCTTGCGCAGATAAACCGATTCGTCCTCGTCGACGAAATTGACCGGCACCGACACATGGACTTTCGCGTGCGCCGAGATGCGCAGGAAATCGACATGCATCGGACGTTCGCTGACGGGGTGGAACGCGACGTCCTTGGGAAGCGCGCGCTCCTTGCCGATCATCACCACGGTATTCAGGAAATGCCCGGTCGAAAGCGCCTTCACCAGCGCCTTTTCCTCGAGGTGAACCGCGGTCGGTTCCTTGTTCTGGCCGTAGATCACGGCGGGCACGCGGCCTTGACGACGCAGCGCACGGGAGGCTCCCTTGCCAACCCGGTCACGCGTCTCGGCGGCGAGCGTAACAGCGTCGCTCATTGCAATTCTCCGAAACGTAAGTGTCCTTCCCGCCACGCCTCCAGGGATGACCATGGCCGGAAGCGGCGGCGCTTAGCGGAAGGGGCAGGGAAGCGCAACCAAATCCTCCCCGTTCACGGGGAGGGGGACCATGCGAAGCATGGTGGAGGGGGCTATCCACCAGCGACGCGCGTCGAGGGAAAACCCCCTCCACCAGCCTACGGCTCGTCCCCCTTCCCATGAATGGGGAGGAGTTAGTACTTAACCCGCACCGCCTTCAACCTATACCCGCCCAGCTTCGCGATCACGCTGTCCGGTCCAGCAAGATGCCCCGCGCCGACCGCGACGAACACCGTCCCCGGCGTCTTCATCCGCGCCGCGATCCACCCCGCCCAGCGCGCGTTGCGATCGTAGAGGATGGTCTTCGCCACCTCGGGCGATTCCTTCAGATCGTCGTTCATCTCGCGCGCCAGCGCGTCGGGGTCGCCGTTCGACCAGTTCGTCACCATCTGCGCCATCGTCGCGCCGGTCGTCGGCAGCTCGTCGATCGTCGATGTCAGGAACGTCATCTGCGCATCTTTCGACAGGCTGTTGAAATAGCCGAACTGCTGCGCCGCGGTCTCCAGCCCCGCGATCGTCTTGCCCTCGCCCGTCGCCGCCTTGGTCAGCACGGTTTCGGGCGCATTGACCGCATCATACCCCAGCGCCTCGAGCGGCGTCAGCGACAAGGTCACCGCCGCCAGCCACGGTTTCATGTGATCGAACGTCGTCTCGGGAACGCCCTGTCCCGCAAGCGCCTTGTCGTAAGCCGCGCGCTTGTCGGCGGGCACCTGCTCGGAAAGCGCCGGCCCGCTCGTCGTCAGCCCCGTCGCGATCACCAATTGCTGCATCGTCGCGGGATCGGGCTGAACCATCTCCATCACCAATGTGTCGGACTTGTCGAACGCCGCCTTCACCGCCTCGTCGAACCACGTCAGACCGGGTTTCAGGACATGGATCGTCCCGAACAGATAGATCGTCGTGTCGGCATCCTTCACCACCCAAAGCGCGGGGTCGGCATCCTTCGCCGCCTCGGGCGCGGGTTTCGCGCAGGCGGGTAACGACAGGGAAAGCGCGATCACCGCCAGCGCGGCGCGAGTGGTCTTCAACATGACGGTGGACATCCCACGAAGCATATGAACGCGGTCCTAATGCCGCGCCGCAACACTTGCTAGACCGCGCCGCTTCCGCCTAAGCGCTGCCCCACAATGCCAGCCCCCTTGAGCTTCCAGGCGATCATCCTGCGCCTCCACCAGTACTGGAGCGACCACGGCTGCGTCATCCTCCAGCCTTACGACATGGAAATGGGCGCGGGCACCTTCCACCCCGCGACGACGCTCCGCGCGCTCGGCCCCGACACTTGGAACGCCGCCTTCGTCCAGCCCTGCCGCCGCCCGACCGATGGCCGCTACGGCGAAAACCCCAACCGCCTCCAGCATTATTACCAGTATCAGGTCATCCTGAAACCCAGCCCCGCCGACCTGCAAGCACTCTACCTCGGCAGCCTCGCCGCGATCGGCGTCGACATGAGCCTCCACGACATCCGCTTCGTCGAGGATGACTGGGAGTCGCCGACGCTCGGCGCCTGGGGCCTCGGCTGGGAAGTCTGGTGCGACGGCATGGAGGTGACGCAATTCACCTATTTCCAGCAGATGGGCGGCTTCGACATGAAACCCGTCGCGGGCGAACTGACCTACGGGCTGGAACGCCTCGCGATGTACATCCAGAGCGTCGACAACGTCTACGATCTGGCGTTCAACGACGCCGGGGTCTCCTACGGCGACGTGTTCCTCGAAAACGAGAAACAGATGTCGAAGTGGAACTTCGAGATCGCCGACACCGAAACCCTCTTCGACGCCTTCCGCAAGGCGGCCGCCGAGTGCGAGAATTGCCTCGAAGCGAAACTCCCGATCCCCGCCTACGAGCAGGCGATCAAGGCCAGCCACACCTTCAACCTGCTCCAGGCCCGCGGCGTAATCTCGGTAGCCGAACGCCAGGCGTACATCGGCCGCGTCCGCGATCTCGCCAAAGCCAGCTGCGCCGCGTGGATGGAGCGCAACGGGTGGGCGGCGTGACACATCTTCGCGCCGCCAGGCGCTATAATTCCTTACTTCTTCGTGGCTTCATGTCTTCGTGCGAGCATTCTTCCTTTCTCGCACAAAGCCACAAAGCCACGAAGAGAAAGCGCACCGCATGACCGATTTCTTACTGGAGCTTCGCTCCGAAGAAATCCCCGCGCGTATGCAGGCGAAGGCGCGCGAAGACCTCGCCCGCCTGTTCGCCGCCGAACTCGCCAAATCGGGCCTCTCGCCGACCGAAACGCAAACCTACGCCACCCCGCGCCGCCTCGCGCTGATCGCGCGCGGCCTGCCCGACGCGACACAGGCGACAGCCGAGGAAACCAAAGGCCCCCGCGCCAGCGCCCCGCCACAGGCGCTGGAAGGCTTCCTCCGCAAGACCGGCCTGACGCGCGAGCAACTCGCCGAACGCGACGGCATATTCTACGCGGTCACCGAAAAGCCCGGCCGCGCCACCGCCGACGTCCTAGCCGAAGCGATCCCCGCGATCGTCCGCGCCTTCCCCTGGCCCAAGTCGATGCGCTGGGGCGCCGCCTCGACCAGCACCGAAACCCTCCGCTGGGTCCGCCCGCTGCAAGGCGTGGTCGCGCTGTTCGGCGAAAACATCGTCCCTTGCGAAATCGCCGGCATCACCAGTGGCGCGACGACGCTCGGCCACCGCTTCCACCACCCCGGCCCGATCACGATCGGCAGCGCGTCCGATTACGTCGAGAAACTCCGCGCCTGCCACGTCATCGTCGATCAGGACGAACGCCGGTCGATCATCGCGCTCGGCGCGACGGTGGCCGCCAAAAAGGCGGGCCTCACGCTCGTCCGCGACGAAGGGCTGCTGATCGAAAACGCCGGCCTCACCGAATGGCCGGTGCCGCTGCTCGGCCGCTTCGACGAAGCCTTCCTCGACGTGCCGCCCGAGGTGATCCAGCTCACCGCCCGCGTGAACCAGAAATATTTCGTCTGCCGCACCGCGGAATGCGAACTCGCCAACGCCTTCGTCTGCACCGCCAACATCGACGCGACCGACGGCGGCGCGACGATCGTCGAAGGCAACCGCAAGGTCCTCGCCGCGCGGTTGAGCGACGCGCGCTTCTTCTACGAAACCGATCTGAAGGTGCCGCTCGAAGACCAGGCAAAAAAACTCGACCGCATCGTCTTCCACGAAAAACTCGGCACGGTGGCCGACAAGGTCGATCGCGTCGCGAAACTGGCAAGATGGCTGGTCGAAGAGGGCATCGTTACTGGTTCAAATCACGAGCCCGCAACCAACCAACGTCATCCCCGCGAAAGCGGGGACCCATCTCCTGCGCGTGCCCCGCAAAACGCTGGTGCCGCAGTAGGTGAGGATAAGAGCTGGGCCCCCGCTTTCGCGGGGGTGACGAATGATCAATTAGCCACCCTCGCCGAACGCGCCGCGCGTCTCGCGAAGGCCGATCTCGTCACCGGCATGGTCGGCGAGTTCCCCGAGCTCCAGGGCCTGATCGGCGGCTATTACGCCGCCGCGCAGGGCGAAGACCCGAGGGTCGCCGCGGCGATCCGCGACCATTACAAGCCCGTGGGGCAGGGCGACGACGTGCCGACCGATCCGGTGACGGTAGCGGTGTCGCTGGCGGACAAGCTGGATACTCTGATTCAGTTTTACGCCATCGGCGAGAAGCCCACTGGGTCGAAAGACCCATTCGCTCTTCGCCGATCAGCGATAGGCGTACTGCAAATTATTATAGGAGAACAAATTCGTTTGAGCCTGTTACCGTTGCTGCTGCGCGCTAGTCGCAAATTAGAGACTGGAAGCGAGTATCAACCTTCGATCTTTGAAGATGGCATCGAAGCAGCTTTCTACGATCGGAATCTTGAAGAATTGAAGATTGTCGAGCCAAGGGTACTTGGGGGCAATGGATTCGCGCTCATCGACTTCTTCGCCGACCGCCTCAAGGTCCAGCAACGCGAAGCCGGTGTCCGCCACGACCTGATCGACGCGGTGTTCGCGTTGGGCGGAGAGGACGATCTCGTCCGCCTGCTCGCCCGCGTCCACGCGCTGCAAGCGTTCATCGGTACCGAGGATGGCGCCAACCTCCTCGCCGGCTACAAACGCGCCGCGAATATCCTGAAGAAGGAGGGGTACGAAACCTCCGCCACCATTACCCGTGACCCCGGCCTTGAACGGGGGTCCCGCTTATCGCCCAACGAAGAAGCGGGACCCCGGCTCGGGAGCCGGGGTGACGAGGAATCCGGCGCGCAGAATCCGCTTTCCTACACGCCCGAAAAGGACGAAGCCGCGCTCATCGCCGCGCTCGATGCCGCCGAACCCGCCGCCGCCGACGCGGTCGCGCGGGAGGATTTCGAAGCGGCGATGGCGGCGCTCGCCACGCTCCGTGCGCCGATCGATGCGTTCTTTGAAACCGTGACCGTAAACGACACCGACGCCGACAAGCGCGCCGCCCGCCTCGCGCTGCTTGCGCGTGTTCGTGCTGCGGTGCACAATGTCGCCGATTTCTCGAAGATCGAGGGATAGCAAAAACGGCGGAAAACTGCGCGTCCGGGCTTCACTTTCGTTTCACCTTTGCCGCCCCGGCAACGCCGCGTTTCTTGAGGGACTGACGAATGACGCACTATGTGTACCGCTTCGGCGGCGGCGTGTCCGACGGGGGCAAGGGCGACAAGAATCTCCTCGGCGGCAAGGGCGCGAACCTCGCCGAAATGGCCTCGATCGACCTGCCCGTACCCCCCGGCTTCACCATCTCGAGCGAGATGTGCACGCGCTATTACGCCGACGGCGAGCATTTCCCCGACAGCTTGCGCGACGAAGTCGCGGCCGGCCTCGCGCACATCGAACACATCACCGACAAGACCTTCGGCGACGTCACCAACCCGCTCCTCGTCTCGGTCCGCAGCGGCGCGCGCGTCTCGATGCCGGGGATGATGGACACTGTCCTCAACCTCGGCCTCAACGACAAGACGGTTGAGGGCCTCGCCACCGCCGCGGGCGACGCGCGGTTCGCGTGGGACAGCTATCGCCGCTTCATCCAGATGTACGCCGACGTCGTCCTCGAACTCGATCATAATGCGTTCGAGGATGCGCTGGAGATCGTCAAGGAAGACAACGGCTTCTTCCTCGATACCGAGTTGACGTCCGAACATCTGAAAGCACTCGTCGGCGAATATAAATCGCTCGTCCAAAAGCATTGGGGCAAGCCCTTCCCACAGGATGTCCACGACCAATTATGGGGCGCGGTCGGCGCCGTCTTCGGCTCGTGGCAGTCCGAGCGCGCCAAGGTGTATCGCCGCCTCAACGATATCCCCGCATCCTGGGGCACCGCGGTCAACGTCCAGGCGATGGTCTTCGGCAACATGGGAGAGACCTCGGCGACCGGCGTCGCGTTCACTCGCGATCCCGCCAAGGGCAGCAACGCCTATTACGGCGAATTCCTGATTAATGCCCAAGGCGAAGACGTCGTCGCCGGCATCCGTACGCCGCAATATCTGACCAAGGCCGCGCGCGAAGAGGCGGGCGCCAAACCCGCGTCGATGGAAGAGGCGATGCCCGCGGTCTACGGCGAACTCGCCGACGTCTTCCAGACGCTCGAGACGCATTATCGCGACATGCAGGACATCGAGTTCACCGTCGAGGCGGGCAAGCTCTGGATGCTCCAGACCCGCACCGGCAAGCGTACCGCCAAGGCCGCACTCAAGATCGCGGTCGAGATGGCGGAGGAAGGGCTGATCACGCGTGAAGAAGCGATCGCGCGGATCGATCCGATGGCGCTCGATCAATTGCTCCACCCGACGCTCGATCCCAAGGCAAACCGCGACGTGCTGACCAAGGGCCTCCCCGCGTCTCCCGGCGCAGCCAGCGGAACGGTGGTGTTCGACGCCGACACCGCCGAACGCGCCGCTGCCGACGGCAAATCGGTGATCCTAGTCCGCACCGAAACCAGCCCCGAGGACATCCATGGCATGCACGCGGCGAAGGGCATCCTCACCGCGCGTGGCGGCATGACGAGCCACGCGGCGGTCGTCGCGCGCGGCATGGGTCGCCCATGCGTTTCCGGCGCGGGATCGCTGTCGATCGACGCCAAAACTAAGGTCATGCGCGTCGCGGACCGCGAGGTGAAGGAAGGCGACACGATCACCATCGACGGCACCACCGGCGAGGTAATGGCGGGCGAGGTCGCGACCATACAGCCCGAGCTCTCGGGCGATTTCGGCGTCCTGATGGAGTGGGCTGATGAAGTCCGCCGCCTGAAAATTCGCGCTAACGCCGAGACCCCGCACGACTGCCGCACCGCGCGCGAATTCGGCGCGGAGGGCGTCGGGCTGTGCCGGACCGAACATATGTTCTTCGATGCCGCCCGCATCACCGCGGTCCGCCAGATGATCCTCGCCAACGACGAGAAGGGTAGGCGGGTCGCGCTCGAAAAACTCCTGCCGGAACAACGCAAGGACTTCTCGGAAATCTTTGAAGTCATGGCGGGATTGCCGGTGACGATCCGCCTGCTCGATCCGCCGCTGCACGAATTCCTGCCGCACGAGGAAGCCGAATTTGCCGAGGTCGCGGAGGCAGCGGGCGTCGATATCGACACGCTCAAACGCCGCGCCGCCGAGCTCCACGAATTCAACCCGATGCTCGGCCATCGCGGTTGCCGCTTGGGCGTGACGTATCCCGAAATCTACGAAATGCAGGCCCGCGCCATCTTCGAGGCGGCACTGGATGTCGCGGAAAAATCAGGCGACGCGCCAATTCCAGAGGTAATGATCCCGCTCGTCGCGACGCGGCGCGAGGTGGAATTGATGAAGGCGCTGGTGGATAAAACCGCCAGGGCGGTATTCGGTGAACGCGGCAAGACCATAGAATATCTCGTTGGTACGATGATCGAACTCCCCCGCGCCGCCCTCCGTGCCGGTGAGATCGCCGAACAAGCCGAGTTCTTCTCGTTTGGCACCAACGACCTGACCCAGACGACGCTCGGGGTCAGCCGCGACGACGCCAGCCGCTTCCTCGGCGCGTATGTCGAACAGGGCATCTATGCCCGCGATCCTTTCGTCAGCCTCGATATCGAAGGCGTCGGCGAACTCGTCCGGATGGCCGCCGAGCGGGGCAGGGCGACGCGCCCTGACATCAAGCTCGGCATCTGCGGCGAACATGGCGGCGACCCCGCCTCGATCGCATTCTGCGAGGACATCCGGCTCGACTACGTCTCCGCCTCGCCGTACCGTGTCCCGATCGCCCGCCTCGCCGCGGCGCAGGCGGCGCTCAAGGCAAGCTAGGTGCGGTTGCGCCAGTCGAACCAACCACGGGTCGTCCCGGTCCGTTCGACATAAACGGGTTCGTTCGCAGTCGATCGCTCGACATAGGCGGTATCCGACGCGGTAGCCGCATGCGCGTTGGGCGCGATCGTGGAAGCGGTCACCGGCGCCGCCCGCCCAAGCCGCGCATTCTCCGTCTCCAACTCTTTGATCCGCGCATTCGCCTCCGCCAGCCGTCCGTCGAACTCGCGGCGGTTGGCGGCGTGGACTTCACGCTCGTCGGCGTAGCGTTCTTTCCACTTGCGCCCGCCGGGATGGCTCGCCAGCCCGAACAGCCAGCCCGCGATCAGCGCGACCGCCAGGGCGACATATTGCGTCGTGATAGTGAAAAGCATGGTCGTCGAACTCCTGTTACGCAGGCTCAACGATCAGAATGCGTCCCCGTTCCTAAGCCTTTCCGCCGATGAACGCGTCCTTGATCGAGCACGCGGCGGGTCCCAGGATGACGACGAACAGCACGGGCAGGATGAAGCAGATCAGCGGCACCGTCATGATCGCGGGCAGACGCGCCGCCTTTTCCTCGGCGCGCATCATCCGTTCGTTGCGGAATTCGGCGGAGAGTACGCGCAACGCGGAGGCGAGCGGGGTGCCATATTTCTCGGTCTGCACCATCGTCGTCACGACCCCCCGGATCGCCTCGAGAGGAATACGCAACGCCAGGTTCTCGAACGCGGCGCGCCGGTCGGTCAGGAAGCCCAGTTCTATCGCGGTCAGCGCGAATTCGTCGCCGAGTTCGGGATAGGCGCGGCCGAGTTCGCGGGACACGCGGTGGAAAGCCGCGTCGACGGTCAGCCCCGCCTCGGCACAGATCACCAGCAGGTCGAGCGCGTCGGGTAGCCCCTTGCGGATCGCATTGGTGCGCTTGGTGATCTTGTTCTTCAGCCAGATGTCGGGCGCTTTGTAGCTCAGAATGATCGTCACCGCGACCGCGCCATAGCGTTTCAGCGGACCCCAGGTCGGGAAATAATCGGTGCCGTAGACGACCCAGACGATGAAGATGCCGAACACGATCGGCAGCACCAGCCGCCCGAAGATCACCGCCGGCGCCCACTCCTTCGAACGGATGCCCGCCTGCATCAGCTTGGTCTGCGCGACCTTGAGTTGGCTGTCCTGGAGGACCTTCATGCCCGACATCAGGCCGCGGATGCGATCCGCGGTCTCGTTCTTCTGGACGAGCTTGGCCCGGCGCTTGCTGGTCGATGCGGTGATGCCCGCCTTCAGCTGTTCGCGCCGGTCGTTCAATGCCTTGACGCGCTTGGCCATCGGATCGCGCACGCTGATCGCGGCATAGACCGCAAACATCACCGCCATCGCCGCGACCGCGGACAGCAACGTCGCCACCCACAATACGTCGACCCCGAGTAGCGTAGGTCCGTGTGTCTCGCCCATCGCCGCTTCCTCAGATCTCGAAGTTGATCATCTTGGCCATGATGAAGCCGCCGATCGCCATCCACACCATGCCGCCCATGCCCGCGACCATCAGCCGCTGATCGGTGAAGAAGGTCTGCATGTATGATCCGTTGATGAACCAGATCAGGACGAAGACGATGAAGGGCAGCGAGCCGATGATATACGCCGACGCCTTGGATTCGGACGACATCGCCTTGATCTTCAGCTTCATCTGGCCGCGCTGACGCAGCACCGTCGCGAGGTTTTGCAGCGTCTCGGCAAGGTTGCCGCCGGTCTCGCGCTGGATCGCGATCGAGATGACGAAGAACTGGAATTCGGGCGTGCCGAGCCGGTCGGCGGTGTCCTGCAACGCGGCGTCCATCGACCGACCGATCTTCATCTTGTCGGAAACCGAACGGAATTCCTCACCGACCGGCCCCGGCACTTCGGCGGCGACGACGCCCATCGTCTCGCTGATCGGCAAACCCGAACGCAGCCCGCGAACGAGAAGCTCGATCGCGTCGGGAAACTTGGCGTTGAACTTGGCGATGCGGCGCTTGATCAGGAACCCGACGACGAAATGCGGCAGGCCCGCCCCGAGCGCCAGGCCGATGAACATCGCGAGCAGCAGCGGCAGGCCGAGCCAGGCGAAGATCGCGGTGACGACGACCGCGATCACCAGCGTCGCGACTCCGTAGTGCCCGATCGTCCAGGTCTTGCCGGTCATCGCCAGCCGCTTCTTGAGCTGCGCCGGGTTGGGCAGGAACCGCATCACCGCCTGATCGGTCTTCGTCGCGGCCTTGCCGGTGATCCGGCGCATCTGCGCCTCGACCGCCGCGGTCGCGGATGTCGAATGCCGCTCGCGCAGCGCCGACAAACGGCGCGTGCCGGCGCGTTCCGCCGATGGCCCGGCGAAGGCCATGACGATCATGCCGAGCACCAGAAGCGCGCCGGCCGCCAGCAGGATCAGCGACATCATTCTCTCAGCACCCTGGTTTCGCTACGATCACTTCTTCGCCTTCTTGGGGAACAGCCCCTTCAGATCGGTAAACTTGCCGATCAGCGAGGCGCCCTTGGACCCGATTATGGTACCAGCCTTGCCGTCGGCTCCGTCGATATCGGCGATCGCGCAGATTCGCGACGCGAGTTCGACGATCGGGGCGACGGTCTTGGTCGATTTGCCCGCTTCGGCGAACGGCTTGCCCAGTTTCGCGGCCTGCGTGGCGAGTTTCTGGTCGTAGGGAATCGTGTAATCGATCTTGCGCTCGATCGAACTCTCGAAGTCCTTGCGGCTGATCTCGAGTTGGGCGCTCGCGGGCACGCGGTTGGCGACCACGACGACTTGCGTGTTCGGGGCGTTCGATTTCAGCCACGACAGAATGCGGATCGAGTCGCGCGCCGCGGCAAGCGTCAGTTCGGTCACGACGACTGCGGCCTGTACGTCGTTGATGAGATGCGGGTGCTGGACCAGCATCGACCGCGGCAGATCGACGACGGTGCATTCGAACGCAGAACGCATTTCCTCCTGAAGCTGGAAGAACGCTGCTCCATCGGTCACGACCGGCGAACTGATCGGGGCTTCGGCGGACAGGACAGCCAGTTTCTCCGAAGCGCGAACCATGGCGCGTTCGATGAACAGCCCGTCGATCCGGCTCGGATTGTCGATCGCGTCGGTCAGCCCGCGCCCCGGCTCGAGATCGAGCGTCAGCGCACCGGTGCCGAAATGCACGTCGAGATCGAGCAAGGCGGTAGAGCGGCGCTCCTTGTCGCTGATCAGCCACGCCAGCGACGTCGCGATCGTCGATGCGCCAGCGCCGCCACGACTGCCGATCACCGCGGTAGAACAATGCGCGCGCTCGGTCGATATGTCGGCGAGCTTCGGCGCGGACAGCATGACCTGCGCTTGCGTAAAGGTCTCGCGCAGGATGTCGGCGTTGAGCGGTTTCAGCAGATAATCGTGGATGCCGCTCGCGACGAGATCGCGGTACAGCCGCACGTCGTTCACCTGTCCCGCCGCGATGACGACGGTGCCCGGTTCGCAGACTTCGGCAAGGCCGTTGATGTCGTTCAGCGGATCGCCCGATTCGGCAAGATCGACGAACAGGATGTTCGGACTCGCCGAGACCGAGAGCGATTGCACCGCGTTGCGCAAACCGCCCTTGTTGACCTTGTCGGTCGACCAGCCGAGTTCGGCGACGATCGGACGGATCGCCTCCGCGGTCGTCTCGTCGCAGACATAAGCGACGAAGGGTTCGCGGTTTGCGGAGCCGGCCGGTTTCCATGGCGCGTTCATCTTATTTGCTCCCAATCGCTTCGGCCTTCACGACCGTCCCGCCGCCGCCTGTCGGCGCGGCCTTGCGATACAATTCGATCGCTTTCGTCCCCTGCGCCGCGTCATAGTCCCCGTTGCCGGGTTCCCCGCGGATGAGGTCGGCGGGATTGGCGATCATCGCGGCGAGATTGGTGTTCGAGGCGCAGCCGTAATTGGAGCTCGTGTTGCTCTCGAATTCGCTGCCGCTGTAGCGGCTGTAATCGGGGCATCCCGGAACCGACGCGCGCAGGCGGCTGACGACGATCCGGACGGTGCCGGGCGCGACCGGTGCCGCCGTCACCGGCGCATCGGCGGACAAGAGCAGACCGTAGCGAGAGACTTGACGCGACACGTCGTTGCGCAGCGCCGGACCGCTGTTGGCAGGATCGTCGACCGCGACGGTGTCGCCATAGCCGGGCCGCAAGGAATCGAGCCAGCCGCCGAGCCGGGCGCTTTCACCCGGCGCCAGCCCGGACGGGCCGGCGTTGACGTCGAAGACATAATCGGTCCGCTCGACGACCGGCTGGTAGACCGATTCGAGCCCGCGGTTTTCGGTGCCGGGACCGCAAGCGCCCAGCGCAAGCGCGGGAGCTAGGGAAGCGGCGAGGAGAAGGGAACGCATCTGCATGATTGGATCCTCGTGATCGCGCGGCGTCAGTTGATCGAGAAGCCGGGGGTCGGGGCGTCGCCCTTCTTCCGCTTGGCTTTCTTGGCGGTGACCGCCGGCTCGTCGTCGAAACGCGGCGCCGGCAGGACGGGTGCGTTGGCGCCAAGCGTCGGCGCTGCGGGGAGACCGGGCGCCATCGTCGGCACGGGTCGCTGCGCGCCGCTGGTGCCGTCGCCGAGTTGGCCGAGGAACACGCGGCCAAGATCGGTCGGTCCCTTGTAGCCGTCGGTGGGCAGCGCGATCTGGTTCGCGTTGACCGGCCTCACCAGATACGGGGTGATGACGATGACCAGTTCGGTCTCGTTGCGCCGCCAGCTGTTGGAGCGGAACAGCGCGCCGAGGATCGGAATGTCGCCGAGCCCCGGCGTCTTGTCGATCGAGTTGTTGTGGCTGTTCTGAAGCAAGCCGCCGATGACCATGCTTTCGCCCGACCCCATGACGAGCGTCGTTTCGGCACGGCGGGTGCTGAGCGCCGGGATCGTCGTTCCGGAGATCTGAACCGCGCCATCGGAAGTCAGCTGCGACACCTCCGGGCGCACACGCAGCGATATGCGGCCGTTCGACAAGACCGTCGGCGTATAGGCCAGGCTGATGCCATATTGCTTGTACTCGACCGAAACCGTGCCCAGCGCCTGGCTGATCGGGATCGGGATTTCGCCGCCGACCAGGAAGGTCGCGGTCTCGCCCGACAGCGCGGTCAGATTCGGGTTGGCCAATGTCGTGACCTGGCCGATCGTCTCGCCGAGATCGAGCGAGCTGAGTATGTCGAGGCCGAGCAGGTGGCCACCGAGGCCGAGCGTGGTGCCGACGCCCTTCTGAATCAGGCTGGTGCCGTCGGTGGCCTCGGTGCCGCCGGTGAACAAGCCGCCATTTGGGAAGTACTGAGTGGCGGAGCGGCCCTGGGCGATACCGAACTGGAAGCCGCCCGGGCGATCGAACGATTGCAGATTGACGCCGATATTCTTGACGAAGCTGCGGCTGACCTCGGCGATCTTGACTTGCAGATTGACCTGCAGCGGCGTCGCGGTCCTGAGGCGGCTGACCACCTTCGTATCCGCACCGACGAGGGCTTGCACGAGGCGCTCGGCTTCGGCGCCATCGTCGGGTCCGGCGACCGCTCCGGTCAACAGGACCAGGCCGTTCATCGTCGTCGCGGTGATCTGCGCATCGGGCATCGCCAGCCGGAGCATCTGCTGCAGCGAGTCATAATTGTTGCCAACCCGCACCGTTGACGAAAAGACGACCCCGCCCGACTTGGACGTTGCCGAAACCGTCGTCTCTCCGGGCTTCTTGCCGAAGATGTACAGCTTGGTCGGCGACCGGACCTGGACATCCGCGATATCCGGGTTCGCGACGAACAAGTCGGTCATCGGCCGTGCCAGCGTGATCAGCCGTCCGCGATTGGTCGCGAGTTCGACGGTGGCGCCGCTATGGGCACCGGTCTGCGCGGGGGCCGCTGTGGGCATCGCGCCGATAGTGGATGCCGCCAGCGCGACCGCAAGCGGCCACCCGATCGGCTTCAAGCGAACACGCATCTCAATTCTTCCCCCCAACCGGAACTTCGGTGACCGTGTTGCCGCGCGCGATGCGCACGACCGGGCCTGAAATTTTTGGCGGTGCGCCGGGAACGCCGCCTGCCGGACCAGCGATTGCGCCTTCGTCCGCCTTGCCGGGCACGGTGCTGCGTTGGAAACGCGACACGTTGGCGCCGGTGACGTAACTCGAACTGCCCGATTGCGGGTGGCTCGCGACCTCCAGCATCATCGCCTTTTCGGCCTTCGGATCGTTGCCGTCGGGCACCTTGACGTCACCCGACGCGATTGCCTGTTCGAGTTCGGACTGATTGTCCGCGATCGAACGCAGCGACAGCGACAGCGAGCCGAGCGTCTGCGCGACCGCGAGTTCTTCTGCGATCTTGGGCGTGGCCTCGATCGTCACGCTCGAAAAGGTCTGGACGACGGTCTTGCCGTCCTCGCCGACCTGGTGGTCGGTGCGCTGGTCGGTGGCGAGGACGCGCAGGTTGCGCATCACCGTTTCCGACGCCTTGAGCGGCGGGCCGTCACCGCCACCCGGGACGGTCGAGGTCAGCACGAGATCGATCCGGTCGCCCGGAAACACGAACCCGGCGACCGAGGAATTGGCCGAGACCGGCACAGTCACCGCGCGCATCCCCGGGCCGAGCGCCGCGGCAAGAAAGCCGCGGTCGCCGGGCTTGACGAGCGCGCCCTGCGTGACCGGTTGCCCGGCGGTGATCGGATTGCGGACGACGGTGCCGATCAAGGATTGCAGATCGGATTTTTCCTTCAGGAAATAGGCGTTGTCGACGAGTTCCTTTGGCCACGGCTGATATTTCAGCGCGGTCGCATCGAGGATCGTGCCGATCGGCAGCGCGCGCGTCGCCACCAGGACTTGCGGCCCGTCGATCGGTGCGGCCGCCACGGCGGCATTGGCCTGCGGCGCCGAACTCCCCATGATCAGGGTGCGCGCGAAGAACGCGGTAATCGCCGCGACGATCAGCGCGCCGACCAGCAATATGACCTTGCGACTATCCATGCTTCACCCGTTGCCTTTCGGAAAAATCCCGACCGGTTTCCCGGCCACAACATCTACGTAAATTGGTTAAGAAGCGGTTCGCGAAGTGAGAGCAGCCCGGCGACCGCGATCGCGACACCGTAAGGAATCTCAACAAGTGCTTCGTTTTTCTTGAATTTCTTTTCGACGATCATGATCACCGTGACGATTCCGCCGACGATCGACATGATCAAAAGCATGTCGAGCAGCGGCATCGGCGGCAGCCACAACGCCAATGCGCCGATCAACTTGACGTCGCCGCCGCCCATCTGGCCGAAATGAAACGCGACGCAGAACAGTGCGAAGACCAGGCCCGCGACACCAATTTGGATCGCCATGTCGGGCCAAAGCGAAAGCCCGCTCGACCACCAGAAGGCGGGAGCCAAAAGCGCGATCGCGGCGTTCTTCCAATTGGCGATCTCGCGGCGGCGAGCGTCCTCGATCCCCGCCGACACCAGCAGCAGGCCCAGCGCGCCCAATAACGCCAGCGAAAAATGATCCCACCCCATCGGATCGGTGCTGTAGACGGCATGGCTTGCCAAATCGTAACCACGAGAATCGATGAACGCCCCGACGAGCTTCCGCCGCGCGATTCCCAGCGACGCCAGTATCACCGAATGGCAGGGCCCCGACGGGTGGCCGCTCCGCCGCTTCGACTGGCCCGGAGAGGGCAGGGGCGCCATCCTGTTCCAGGGCGGGCGCGGCGACGTGTTCGAGAAGTATCTGGAAAGTTTCGCGCATTGGCACGACGCCGGCTGGTCGGTGACGTCGCTCGACTGGCGCGGGCAGGGTGGTTCGGGCCGGTTGTCGGACAATGCTCGCGTCGGCCACGCGATCGATTTCGCACCGTGGATCGCGGATCTGAGGGCGTTCTGGCGTGAATGGGTGGCGGCGCAGGCGGGCGCGAAAGTGGTGATGGGCCATTCGATGGGCGGCCATTTGATTCTCCAGGCGTTGCTTGAAAAGGCGATCGATCCCGATGCCGCCGTGCTCGTCGCGCCGATGTTGGGCCTGCGCGCGCCGCTCAGCCCGAAGCTCGGCGAATGGGTCGCGCGCTTCATGCGCAACCGCGGCAATCCCGCGCGCGCCGCCTGGAAGGGCCACGAACGCCCCGGCGCGAAGCTCGACCGCCAGAAGCTCCTGACCAGTGACGTCACGCGCTACGAGGACGAGCAATATTGGTACGATCAGTTTCCCGACATCAAGCTCGGCCCGCCGAGCTGGTCGTGGCTCGCCGAGGCGTTCGCCGCGACGCGTGAGCAGCGCGCCGATCCACGATTGGAAACCCTCGCGACCCCGCTGATGATGCTCGTCGCGGACGCCGACGCATTGGTCGATCCGCGCGCGGCGGTCTCGCTCGCGGCGCATTTGCCCGATGTCGAATTGGTGCGGTTCGGCCGCGAATCGGCGCACGAGATTCTGCGCGAAGCCGATCCCGTGCGCGATCGTGCGCTGGGCGCGATCGACACGTTTCTGGCAAAGCGAGCGCCCGCCGCATGAGTCGGTTCGATATCGCGATCATCGGCGGCGGCATCGCGGGAGCCACTCTGGCCGCGGTGATAGGCGATCGTGCACGGGTGTTGCTGCTCGAGGCGGAGGACACGCCCGGTTATCACGCTACGGGCCGTTCGGCGGCTTTCTGGTCCGAAACCTACGGCGGCCCCGACATTCAGCCGCTCACCAGTGCGTCGGGGGTCACGTTGCGCGCGGGCGGGTATCTCGAAGCGCTAGGCTCGCTCCATATCGGCCGCGCCGGCGACGAAGCGAAAGCGGCGGCGATGGTCGCCGCTTTCGCCGATAGCGGCGTGCCGCTGGAGCAGGTCGATCCCGCAACGCTCGTGCCCGGCCTCCGCCCGGAATGGACGATCGGTATCCTCGAATCGAGCTGCGCCTATATCGACGTCGCGCGCCTCCACGCCAACGCGCTCGGCGCCGCACGTAGGGCGGGCGCGACGATCGCGCTCGACGCCGGGTTGCGATCGGCCACGAAGACCGCCGATGGCTGGTCGCTGAAAACCGCCGCCGGACCTTACGCCGCCAATATTCTGGTGAACGCCGCCGGCGCCTGGGCCGACGACATCGCGCGATTGTCCGGCGTCGCACCGATCGGTATCCAGCCGTACCGCCGGACGATGGTGCAACTCCGCACCGATCCCGTTCCGCCCCCGACGATGCCGCACGTCGCCGATCTGTCGGGCAGCTTCTATTTTAAGCCGGAGGCTGGCGGAAAGCTGTGGCTGAGCCCGCACGACGAAACCGCCAGCGATCCGTGCGACGCCGCACCCGAAGAAATCGACATCGCGATCGCGATCGACCGCTTCGTGCATGCGGTCGATTGGAAGGTCGCGGCGGTCGAGCGCAAATGGGCGGGGCTGCGCAGTTTCGCGCCCGATCGCCTGCCCACCTACGGTTTCGACGCGATAACGCCCGGCTTCTTCTGGTTCGCCGGGCAGGGCGGTTTCGGCATCCAGACCGCCCCCGCCGCCGCCGCGATTGGCGCCGCTCTGCTGCTTGGCGCAACTCCCGAGCCTTCGGTCGCATCGATCGATCCGGCGCGCTATTCACCCGCGCGTTTCGGCGCTAATCTGCGTTAATCTGGTCCGAAGGAGTGGGTGATATGGCGCACAAGTTCGAAGTCTATAAGGACAAGGCTGGCGAGTTTCGTGTCCGCTTCAAATACAACAGCGAAACGATGTTCTCGACCGAGGGCTATGCCAGCAAATCATCGGCGAAGGACGCGATCGAGTCGATCAAGAAAAACGGACCCGATGCACCGACCGAGGACAATAGCTGAGCCTTCGCTTCACTAACGTTTTGCCGCCGCCACCGCCGCGTCGCTGGCGAGCCGATCGGCGCGTTCGTTCTCGGGGTGGCCGGCGTGGCCTTTGACCCATAGCCACTCGATCCGGTGCGGCTTTACCGCCGCGAGCAGCGCCTGCCACAGTTCGGCGTTCTTGACCGGTTTCTTGTCGGCGGTGCGCCAGCCGTTCTTCTGCCAGCCGTGAATCCATTTGGTCAGCCCATCCATGACGTACCGGCTGTCGGTCGATAGCTTCACCGCGCACGGCCGCGTCAGCGCGCTCAGCGCTTCGATCGCCGCGGTCAATTCCATGCGGTTGTTGGTGGTGAGCGCCTCGCCCCCCGACAATTCCTTCTCGCGCGCGCCGCTGCGGATCACCGCGCCCCAGCCGCCCGGTCCCGGGTTCCCCTTGCACGCGCCGTCGGTGAAGATTTCGACCTTGCTGAGTTCGGTCATCGGACGCCGCGCGCCAAATCGGGATCGTAGTGGTGAAGCCGTCTGACGTAGGCCATCGGGTCCTTGCGCGTCACCAACGCACCCACCGGGGTGTTGAGCCAGTCCCACGCGCGCGAGAGCGCGAAACGAATGCACGCGCCGCTGGCTAGAATCGGGAATTGCGATCGCTCCACCGCGGAGAGCGGAAAGCGCTCCTGGTACCCCCGCATCAGCGCATCGCCGATCGCGCCGTCGTAACGCGCGCCGGCATCGTCGAAAGACCAGGCGCTGTGCATCACCGCCAGATCGTAGACGCGAATATCGGTACACGCGAAATAGAAGTCGATGAGGCCGGTCACCGTATCGTCACGCATCAGGACATTGTCGGGAAAGAGGTCGGCGTGGATGGCGCTGTGATCCAGTTCCTCATCAAGCCACCCGCCAAGCACGGCGTCGAGCGCGAAGCCGAGATCGTCGTAGAGATCGGGAGCGATGCCATCGAGACTGCGGCCGCATTGTTCGAACAGCGGCTGCCAGCTTTCGACACCCATCGAGTTCGATCGCGTCGCGCCAAAGTCCGATACCGTCTCATGCATCAGTGCCAGCGCCTGGCCCGCCGCCAGCGCCTGGTTCGGCGTCGGATGAGACAATGACACGCCCGGCAGGAAACGGATCAAACAGGCGGGCCGACCTTCCAATTCCTGGATCTCGACACCCGCGCGATCCTTGATCGCGGGCGGTACCGGATTGCCGCGTTCCGCCAGATGATCGAGCAGCGCCATGAAGAACGGCAGGTCATCCGCCGCGACGCGCTTCTCGTAGAGCGTCAGGATGAAGCGGCCCTTGGTCGTATCGACCAGATAATTGGTGTTCTCGACGCCTTCGGCGATGCCCTTGGCGGAGACCAGTTCCCCGACATCGTACCGCGTAAGGAATGCGCCCAGCGCCTCCGCCGAAACATGCGTGTAGACCGCCAACCTTTCCCCCGTTCGGTTCGAGCGAAGTCGAGAACCGTGGGCATTCCGCCCGGCACGTGTCTCGACTTCGCTTGACACGAACGGTGTGGATGATCCCCCTTACGCGGCGGCGTCGAGGCCGCGCGGCAGCTTGAAGGCGATCGATTCGCGCGTCGTTTCCACCTCATGCTCGACCACCGCGTACCGCGTCGCGAGCAACGCGACGAGTTCGCGGACCAGCGTTTCGGGGGCCGAAGCGCCGGCGGTGATGCCCAGCGACCGCACGCCTTGCAGGAACCCCCAATCGAGGTCCGCAGCCCGTTGGACGAGTCGCGCGGGCGTTCCTTCGCGCGCCGAGACTTCGACGAGACGTAATGAGTTGGATGAATTGGGCGCGCCGATCACCAGCATCGCATCGACATTATGCGCGATCGCCTTGACCGCCGCCTGGCGATTCGACGTCGCATAGCAGATGTCTTCGCCGCGCGGCCCCTGGATCGTCGGGAAACGCCGCTGCAACGCCGCGACGACTGCGGCGGTGTCGTCGACCGACAGCGTCGTCTGCGTCAGGAAGGCGAGATTGTCGGCGTCGGCGGGCATCAGCGCCTCCGCATCCGCGACCGATTCGATCAGCGACATCGACCCTTTCGGCACCTGCCCGAACGTCCCGATCACCTCGGGATGCCCGGCATGGCCGATGAAGACGATATGCCGCCCCGCCGCGACGAGCCGCTCGGCCTGACGGTGTACCTTCGACACCAACGGGCACGTCGCATCGAGATATTCCAACCCCCGCGATTGCGCCTCTGCGGGCACCGATTTGGGCACGCCATGCGCCGAAAACACCACCGGTGCGCCATCGGGGACTTCGTCGAGTTCCTCGACGAACACCGCGCCCTGCGCCTTCAGCGCATCGACGACATAGCGATTGTGGACGATTTCGTGCCGCACATACACCGGCCGCCCGTGTTTCTCGATCGCCAGTTCGACGATGCGGATCGCACGATCGACCCCGGCGCAGAAGCCGCGTGGCGCGGCGATCACGAGTTCGAGCGGCGGCTTGGTCATTGCTCTTCAACGCTTACGCGATTGCCTGCGTGCGCGAAACCCGCTTATGCTGGCGGGCGACCGCAGGCCCCCGTAAAGGCCGTCTCGGCATCCGATTTGAAGAAAGTATTCCGGTGATCCTGCGCAAAGCCGTCCCCCTCGTCCTGATCCTCGCCGCGGCCGGGTGCACGCATACCGGCGACATAAGCGCGGAGGGCGGGGTCGGCATTACCGCGGTGCGATCGGCGTGCCCGAACGTGGCGGTGCCCGCGGGCACCGGCGACGTCACCTTGTTCGATCCGCCCGCCAGCCGCGACGCCGCCGCGATCGACGTCACCGCGACGATGACGAACGTTCGCTCGACCTGCGACGACAGCGGCGCCGACGTCGTCACGACGGTGACCTTCGATGTCCGTGCCCGGCGTACCCGCACCGATGCGGCGCGCGACGTGACCTTGCCGTATTTCATCACCGTCGTGCGCGGCGGGACCGCGGTGATCGCCAAGCGCGTCGGCCAGATCGGGGTGCATTTCGACGCCGGGCAATCGCTCGGCACCAGCAACGGGCAAGCCACATCGAGCGTCTCGCGCGCCGCCGCGACCTTGCCTGCGGACGTCCGCAAGAAACTGACCCGCAAGCGCAAGGCGGGCGACGACGACGCTGCGCTCGATCCGCTGGCCCAACCCGACATTCGTCAGGCGGTGCTGTCCGCGACGTTCGAGGCGCTCGTCGGCTTTCAGCTCACCGAGGAACAGCTGAAGTATAACGCAACGCGCTGATCCGCGATTGACTCGAAGGGAGCGGCTCGCCAGAGGCGAACGCGTCTATCTCGGGCAACCGGGATGGCACGCGCGGGAGAGACCCTGATTCTGCCAGGGCGCCGAAGGAGCAACCACCCCGGAATCTCTCAGGCAGACGGGACCGCGCGGGGCCATGGACACTCTGGAAAGCGGCACTGCCTTTCAGGCGGCGCCCACCGAAGGGGTAAGCCGGTCGCGCAAGATCGGCGAAAGCTCTCAGGTTCCGTGACAGAGGGGGTATCGGATCGATCGCGGGGCTCGCCCGCGCGCGGCCGACCCTTTCGGCGGAAAGCCCGTGATGAGCGACGACGAGCCAGACGAGATCGAAATCCAGGCACTGCCGCTCGACGCGTGGCACCGCGCGAAGGGTGCGCGGATGGTTGCGTTCGCGGGCTATCACATGCCCGTCCAATATGAAGGCGTGATGGCCGAGCATCTGTGGACCCGCGAGTCCGCGGGGCTGTTCGATGTCAGCCACATGGGGCAGTTGACCTTCACCGGCGACGGTGTGGTTGCGGCACTCGAAGCATTAATGCCTGCCGACATCGCGGGCCTCGCGATGAACCGCGCGCGCTATTCGCTCCTGCTCGCCGACAATGGCGGTATCCTCGACGATCTGATGCTGACGCGGCAGGCCGAAGACATTGTCTATATGGTTGTCAACGGCGCGACCAAATACGACGATATCGGCCATATGATTGAGCGTCTCCCCGACGAGGTGACGCTCAATCTGATGGAGGATCATGCGCTGCTGGCAGTGCAGGGACCGAAGGCGGTCGAGGCGGTCTCGCGATTGGCGCCGGGCGTCGAGGCGCTCGTCTTCATGCAGGCTGGCGCGTTCAAATGGCAGGGTCACGATCTGTGGATCAGCCGCTCGGGCTACACCGGCGAGGACGGCTTCGAGATTTCGGTCCCCGCCGATGCGGCCGTATCGCTCGCCGACGCTCTGTGCGCCGAGCCCGAAGTCAAACCGATCGGCCTCGGCGCGCGCGATTCGCTTCGGCTGGAGGCCGGTCTGCCGCTCTACGGCCACGATCTCGACGAGCAGATCACCCCCGTCATGGCCGACCTCGGCTTCGCTTTGTTCAAGCGCCGCCGCGAGGCTGGTGATTTCCCCGGCGCCGAACGCATCCTGCTGGAACGCGAAAACGGCCCGATCGCCAAACGCGTCGGCCTGCTGATCGAAGGCCGTCAGCCGGTCCGCAAAGGCGCGATCGTCGTCGATGCCGACGGCTCCGAAGTCGGCAAGGTTACCTCCGGCGGCTTCGCGCCCAGCGTCGGTGCGCCGATCGCGATGGCGTACCTTCCCCTCGCGATGGCCGCGCCAGGCACGACCATCCAGATCGCGCAACGCGGTAAGGTTCATACTGCGACCGTCACACCATTACCTTTCATTCCCCACCGCTACGTCAGAGGAAGTCAGCGATGAGCCGTTATTTCACCGAAGATCACGAATGGGTCGATGTCGATGGCGAGATCGGCACCGTCGGCATTTCCGAATATGCGCAAGGGCAGCTCGGCGACATCGTCTTCGTTGACGTGCCCGAGGACGGCAAGGAAGTGACCAAGGGCGACGAGGCCGCGGTCGTCGAATCGGTCAAGGCCGCGAGCGATGTCTATTCGCCGGTGTCGGGGACGGTGCTGGAGGGCAACGCCGCGCTCGCCGACGAACCCGCATTGGTGAACTCGGACGCCGAGGGCGACGGCTGGTTGTTCAAGATTACGTTGAGCGATTCGGCTGAGCTCGAAGACCTGATGGACGAGAGCGCGTACGAGGCGTTCGTCGCGAAACTGTGATCAAGTCCGTCATGCCGGACGTGTTCCGGCATCCACCGTGCCGCGAGGTCGGAGCAAGAGCCTCCAGCCGAAATGCAGGAGGCATGGTGGACCCCGGCACAAGGCCGGGGTGACGGGCGACTGTTTGGCCAACGGCCGGAGAACTGACGTGCGCTACCTGCCCCTGACCGACACCGACCGAACCGAGATGCTTGCCGTCATCGGCGCGTCCTCGATCGACGACTTGTTCGTCGATGTGCCCGAAGAGGCGCGCCTGGACGGCCCGATTCACCACCTCCCGATGCACGCCAGCGAACTAGCGGTCGAGCGCCACATGACCGCGCTCGCCCGCAAGAACCTGTCGGCAGGCGATGCGCCCTTCTTCCTCGGTTGCGGTGCGTACCGCCACCACGTCCCGGCGAGCGTCGATCACCTGATCCAGCGCGGCGAATTTCTCACCGCCTACACGCCGTATCAGCCCGAGATCGCGCAAGGCACCTTGCAGATGCTGTTCGAGTTTCAGACGCAGGTCGCGCGCCTGCTCGGCACCGATGTCGCCAACGCCAGCATGTACGATGGCTCGACCGCCTGCTGGGAGGCGATCGGCATGGCGCGCCGCATCACCAAACGCGGTAAGGCGATCCTGTCGTCGGGCCTCCACCCGCATTACGTATCGGTCGCGAAGACGATGGCGAAATTCACCGGCGATTCGTTGGTGACATCGGCGCCGACAGTCACCGCCGAAACCGACCTCGATACGCTGATCGCGCAAATCGACGCCGATACTTCGTGCGTCGTCGTCCAATATCCCGACATCCTCGGCCGCATCGCCGATCTGACCCCGCTCGCCGACGCCTGCCACGCCGCCAAGGCGCTGCTGATCGCAGTCGTCACCGAACCCGTTGCGCTCGGCGCGATCAAATCCCCCGGCGAGATGGACGCCGATATCGTCGTCGGCGAAGGCCAGTCGATCGGCGTCGGCCTGCAATTCGGCGGGCCGTACGTCGGCCTGTTCGGCTGCAAGGACAAATACGTCCGCCAGATGCCCGGCCGCCTCTGCGGCGAGACGATCGACGCAGACGGGCGCCGTGGTTTCGTCCTCACGCTCTCGACGCGCGAACAGCATATCCGCCGCGAAAAGGCGACGAGCAACATCTGCACCAACAGCGGCCTGTGCGCGCTCGCCTTTTCGATCCACATGACCCTGCTCGGCGAGGCGGGGCTGCGCGCGCTGGCGGAGGCGAATCACGCTGGCGCGGTCGCGGCGGCGGATCGGCTGGCGCGCGTGCCCGGCGTTCGCGTCGTCAACGACGCCTTCTTCAACGAATTCACGATCGATCTCGGCAAGGAAGCCCGCCCAATCGTCCGCGCGCTGGCGGACGAAGGCATCCTCGCGGGCGTCTCGCTCGGGCGACTTTATCCGACGGAGCCGAACTTAGAGAACGGTTTGGTGATCGCGGTCACCGAAACGACGACGGTCGAGAACGTCGAGGCCCTCGCGACCGCGCTTGAGGAGGTGCTGGCATGACGATCAACGCAAGCGGCTGGCGTCCGACCGCGCCCGAAGCCGGCAGTGCCGTCGCGCCGACCGCAACCGGCAACAAGGCACTAATGCTCGAAGAACCGCTGATCTTCGAAATCGGCGACATCCACACCACCGGCGTCGATTTTACCGCTTCCCCGGCGGAGGCCGGGGCCCAGTCGGGGGATGCCGCAACTGGACCCCGGCCTTCGGGGTCCCCGCAAAGTAATACTTTGCGGGGTGCCCCTTCGCCGGGGAAGCTCGGCGGGTTGGAACGAGCCGCCCCGATCGGCCTGCCCGGTCTGTCCGAACCCGAAACCGTCCGCCATTACACCCGCCTCAGCCGCCAGAATTACGCGATCGACCTCGGCCTGTTCCCGCTCGGCAGCTGCACGATGAAGCACAACCCGCGCCTCAACGAAAAGGTCGCCCGCCTCCCCGGCTTCGCGGATATCCACCCGCTCCAGCCGGTCGACACGGTGCAGGGTGCGCTCGGCGTCATCAACGAACTCGCCTTCTGGCTGATCGACCTCACCGGTATGCACGGTGTCGCGATGAGTCCCAAGGCCGGGGCGCACGGCGAACTCTGCGGCATCTTGTGCATCAAGGCGGCGCTCGCGGCGCGGGGTGAGGGTGCCAGAAAGGTCGTCCTCGTCCCCGAAAGCGCGCACGGCACCAACCCCGCCACCGCTGCCTTCGCGGGCTTCGCGGTCGAGGATATCCCCGCCACCGCCGAAGGCCGCGTCGATCTCGAAGCGCTCAAGGCCCGCCTCGGGCCGGACGTCGCGGCGGTGATGATCACCAACCCGAACACCTGCGGCCTGTTCGAACGCGACATGAAGGCGATATCCGACGCGGTCCACGCCGCGGGCGGCTACGTGTATTGCGACGGCGCCAATTTCAACGCGATCGTCGGTCGCGTGCGCCCCGGCGATCTCGGCATCGACGCGATGCACATCAACCTTCACAAGACCTTCTCCACCCCGCACGGCGGCGGCGGGCCCGGCTCGGGCCCGGTCGTACTCTCGAAAGCGCTGTCGCCCTACGGCCCGCTGCCGTTCACCGAACGGTTCGAAGACGGCCACATCACGCTGGTCGAGGAGGAGACGGTCGGTGATCGCCATCCCGACAGCTTCGGCCGGATGACCGCGTTCCAGGGCCAGATGGGCATGTTCACCCGGGCCCTGACCTACATTCTCAGTCACGGTGCAGACGGCCTGCGCCAGGTCGCTGAAGATGCCGTGCTCAACGCCAATTACATTCTGCGCAGCCTCGACGACGTGCTCGTCGCCCCCTTCGGCGCTAGCGGTCCGTGCATGCACGAGGCGCTGTTCAGCGACGACGGCGTCGCCGCAGGCTTCTCGACGATCGATATAGCCAAGGGGCTGATCGACGAAGGCTTCCACCCGATGACGATGTATTTCCCGCTCGTCGTCCACGGCGCAATGCTTATCGAGCCGACCGAGACCGAGAGCAAAACGACGTTAGACCAGTTCATCGCCGCGCTGCGCAGCGTCGCCGAACGCGCGAAAGCGGGCGATGCGACCCTGAAGACCGCCCCCCATTTCGCTCCGAGATCGCGCCTCGACGAGACGCTGGCGGCGCGTAAGCCGGTGCTTGTCTGGAAGGACCCGACGACGGTTGCCGAGGCGGCGGAGTAAGGGACCGTCGTCTACCCAGCTTATTCCTTCGGATACGGACTCGGCCCACCCTCGGCGATGAACCGGTCAATACGTGCCTCGAGCACCGGCATCGGCACGCTGCCCAGGCTCAGCACGGTATCGTGGAAATTGCGGATATCGAACTTCGGCCCCAGCGCCTTTTCCGCCTTCGCGCGCGCCTTTTGGATCGTCAGTTCGCCGATATAATAGCTCAGCGCCTGCGCCGGCCAGCCGATGTAGCGATCGACCTCGGTCATGATCTCGTGGTCGCTGAGCGCAGTGTTGTCGTGGAAATATTTCTGCGCCTGCTCGCGGGTCCAGCCCTTCGCGTGGATTCCGGTATCCACCACCAGCCGCGCCGCGCGCCACATTTGATAGCTCAGCATCCCGAACCGCTCGTACGGCGTGCGATAGAACCCCATCTCGTCGCCCAGCCGCTCGCAATACAGCGCCCAGCCTTCGCCGTACGCCGAGATATAACTGTTGCGGCGGAACGGCGGCAAGCTCGCATTCTCCGCCGCGAGCGGGATCTGGAACGCATGCCCCGGCGCGCTTTCGTGGAGCGTCAACGCGGGAAGCTGATACAACGCACGCGACGGCAGATCATAGGTGTTGACCAGATACACCCCCGGTCCGCCACGCCCGGCGGTATAGAAAGGCGCGATGTCGGGTGGCACCTGGACGATCGCAAATCTTTGACGGGGCAGCCGCCCGAACCATTTCGCCGCCATCCCGTCGAAGCGTTTCGCCTCCCACGCCGCTTCTTTCAGCAAGCCATCGGCGGTCTTGGGGTAGAATTGTGGATCGGTCCGGAGGAAATGAAGGAACGCGGGCAGGTCGCCCTTGAACCCCGTGTCCGCCTTCACCGTTTCCATCTCGGCGCGGATTTTCGTAATCTCGGACAGGCCGAGCGCATGGATTTGCTCGGGCGTCATGTCGAGCGTCGTGAACGCCTTGATCCGGCTTTGATAATACGCCTTGCCGTTCGGATAATCCTCCGCCGCGAGGCTCTTCGTCAGCCCCGGCAGATACGCGGTGCGCAGGAACGCGAACAGTGTCTTGTGCGCCGGAATGACTTGCTCGACGATAACCCTTTTCGCCTCGGCTTGCAGCGCGGTCCGGGTCGCCGCCGGGATCGTCGCAGGCAGTTTGGTGAAGGGCTCGTAATAGACCGTCTTGGTCGGATCGGTCGCATCGGCGATCGTCGCGACCGATTTCTCGCGGCCCTGCATCACGATCGCGGGCGGGGTGAAGCCACGCGCGAGGCCGGCTTTCAAATTGCCGGTCTGCTGCGCGAAATAGCGCGGCAAGTCCGCCAGCCACGTCAAATAGGCGCGATAATCCGACTCGCCGTGGACGAAGTCGCCGCGCGCCGCGAATTGCAGGTCGGACCAGAAGGCGCTGTCGCCATTGACCGGCTTCTCCCATTCGCGAAACTTCTCTTCGTCGAGAAACGCCGCGATCTGTGCGCGATAGACCTGATAGTTGACCGCCGCCTCGGGCGAGAGTTGGCGCGGGTCGATCGCGTCGAGCGCCTGCATCGTGGTGGCCCATTTCGCTGCCCACTTCGCATGCGCCGCTGTCGAGACGTCGGGCAGATGCGGCTGCACCACATCGCTGCCTGTGTCCGCGATCCGCTCGCTGACGCGCCACGCCCATTCGTCGGCCCAGATCTTCTGGAACTGCGCGTCGGCAGTCGCGGTGCGGGAAGGGGCGGGGGCCGCGGCGACGAGCGCGGCGGCGGCGATCGGGAGGAAGGTGCGCATGGTCGGCAGCGTGGCCGATCCTGCGCACGCCTTCAAGTCGTCGGCATCAGGTCGCTCGCCAGCAACAACAGCATCTTCACGTCGATCGCGACGCGTTCGGCGCGTTTCGCCGCGACGAAGGCGGATATGCCGCCAAGCGCGACGCGGTGAACGGTAATGTCCTCGTCGCCCGCGCCGCCGCCATCGCCGACGCGGGTGAGATCATGCGCGCGGACGAGCGTGAAGCCCTCGGTCACCATGCCCGGCGAAGCGTGGAAAAAGCCCAGTTCCTCGACGCGCCCGGCCCGGTATCCCGTCTCTTCTTCCAACTCGCGCGCTGCCGCGTCCGCGACCGATTCGCCCGCCGCCTCGTCGCCGACGAGTCCGGCGGGCAATTCGAGGCAACGGCGTCCGAGCGGCACGCGATATTGCTCGACGAGGATGACATCGCCGTCATCTATCGCGAGAATGACCGCCGCCTCAATGCCGCGTGTGCGCGCGACGTATTCCCACGACCCCTGCTTCATCACTTTGATGAAGCGCCCCTCCCACGGCGTCTCCGTCACAGTTCGATCAAACGATCGGGCAGTTCGTTAACGTCGTCCTCCGCACGAGGGAAGTGCTCCGCCAGAACGACGCCGATTTGCCGAACGGCCTCCGCCATTCCGTCGCCCGGCCGACCGTCCTTCACCGCCGCGACCAACGCCGCCATCGCCGCGCCCCATGTGTCGTCCGTCACCTTCGAATGAATCGCTTCGTCGGCGATCAATTCGGCGCGATGTTCGGCCAGGCTCAGGTACAGCAGCACCCCGGTCTGGCCGACGGTGCGCTTCTCCGCGCTCGTCCGGAACACCGCGATCGCGCGGGCGCGGACCCGCCGCGCCTTGGTCGCCCCCGGCGTCAGCCCAAATCGCAGCGCATCCGACGCGAAGGCGAGCCGCACCAGCAAAAAGACAATCGCGCACAAGATCAGCGCGATCGTGAACAGCAGCGACGGATGCGCCGCCTCGCCCCACGGATCGTAGATGCGCGTGTGGATCGCCTCCGCGATCCCCGGCCACGCCGAAAGCACCGCCAGCACCAGCAGCATCGCCAGCACCCCGTAATGCGCGGCGACGTCGTTATATTTGTCCGATCGCCCGGCGACCACGGTCACGATCTCGCCCGCGGTGTCGCCTTCGGCGGCGGTCACCGCCGCGGTCACCTTCGCATGATCGCTCTCGTCGAGCCGCATCACCAGCTCCCCGAAGCGCCGCCGCCCCCGAACGATCCACCGCCGCCGCCGGAAAAGCCGCCGCCCCCCCAGCCGCCGCCGCCGCCAGAGCCACCACCCCAGCCGCCGCCTCCACCGCCGCCTCCGCGAAATGCGCCCCGTGCGACTTCATTCGCGACCGACCAGAGAATCACCGATCCGAGCCCGCTGCCGCCGCGATACCGCCGGCCGCGGCCGCCGCCGCGTATCATCGACAGGACGACGAAGCCCATCACCAACAGCCAGAAGACTATGCCGACCGGAAAGCCGCTCTTCCGGTTACCGGAACGCTGATGCGTCTTGTCGAACGCCGCGACTGCGGCGTCGGTACGCGCCTTCGCTTCGTCGGGCGAAGCGCGGAGTTGCGCGACGATCGCATCGGTGCCCGCGGTCATCGCGCCCGGGATGTCGCCGTCGCGCAGTTGCGGCATCATCTGCTCGTTGATGATGACGCTCGACAAGGCGTCGGTCAGGAGGGGTTCGAGCCCATAGCCCACCTCGATCCGCGGCCCCCGTTGCCCCGCGGGATTGTTCGGCGCGATCAACAGGATCGCGCCGTTGTTGACGTCCTTAAGCCCGACGCCCCAGGCACGTCCGAGCTTGTAGCCATAGTCGTCGAGCGGATAGCCCTGGACGTCCGCGATCGTTGCGATGACGACCTGACGGTTGGTGTCCTTCTGGAGCGCCTCGAGCTTCGCGGTCAGATCCGACTCGACATCGGGCGGCAGGACGTTCGCGTCGTCGACCACGAGCCCGGTGAATTTGGGGAACGTCTGCGCCGACGCTGGCGTCGCGGAGACGAGCAGAGCGAATGCCATGACGACCGCAAGCCACAGCGCGAAGAAATAACCGTCATGCCGGACTCGTTCCGGCCTCCACCGTGCCGCAAGAATAACGGGCAGTTTATGCGCGGCACGGTGGATCCCGGACCGAGTCCAGGGTGATTGGGTAAGATGTGGCACGGGCCTATGCCCCGAAATTCACCGTCGGCGCGGTTTCGGCGCCCGGTGTCGTCGCCTGAAACGGCACCATCGGCTTGGCGCCGTAGAAGATCTTCGCGCCGACCGCGTCGGGGAAGGTGCGGATGCGCGTATTATACGCCTGCACCGCGCCGTTATAGTCGCGCCGCGCGATCACGATGCGATTCTCGGTGCCTTCGAGCTGGCTCATCAGCGTCGTGTAATTGGCCTGGCTCCGCAGTTCGGGATACGCCTCCTGCAACCGCTGGAGCGACAGCGTCACCGCATTCTGCGCGCGCTCGAAATTGGCGACCGCATTGGGATCGGACAATTGCTCGCCCGAGACCTTGACCTGGCTCGCGCCGGCACGCGCCTGCGTCACCTGGACCAGGATGTCCTTCTCCTGCGCGCCCGCCGCCTTCACGGTGGAGACGAGGTTGGGGATGAGGTCGGCGCGGCGCTGGTAATCGTTTTGGACGTCCGCCCAGCGCGCCTTGACGTTCTCCTCGGCGGTCGGGACGCTGTTGATGCCGCACGCTGAAAGCGTCAGGACGAGCGCAGAAACGGCGACGGGTCGAAACATGACAGGAATCCTCCAAAGCGTCTGTGTCACGCATATAGGACACCAAAGTCGCTTGGCGAAGGGACAATCGGCGGCTAGCCTTGATTCGACACAATCAAGGAACGGTTCTCGATGCTGAAAGAGTTCAAAACCTTCATCATGCGCGGCAACGTGCTCGATCTCGCGGTGGCGGTGATCATCGGCGCGGCGTTCGGCAAGATCGTGACGTCGCTGACCGAGGATATTCTGATGCCACTGATCGGTAAACTGTTCGGCGGTCTCGATTTTTCCAGCTATTTCATCACGCTCGGCCCCGTGCCGGACGCTTTGGCGGGTTCGACCGACTATGCCGCGTTGAAAAAAGCGGGTGTCCCGCTGCTTGGTTATGGCGAGTTCATCACGCAGGCGGTGAATTTCCTGATCGTCGCCTTCATCATCTTCCTGATCATCCGCGCGGTGAACAAGATGATGCCGAAGCCCGAGGTCGTCGCAGCGGGTGATCCCGCCGATGTCGTCCTGTTGCGCGAGATCAGGGACGAACTGAAAGCGCGGCGCGTTTGATGGTCCAGACGCCCTCCCCGGCGTAAGGCGGTGCCAGCCCACTCCCCCACCCCACCTCCCAAAACATTATAATTGCATAGGAGGCGGGGTGGGGGAGTGGGCTGGCACCGACTTATCCGCGTAATCGGATCAAGAGCCTAAGCCGCAGCCAGGTCTTCCGCCATCGTGTCGGACAGACTTGTGCCGTCGAGGATCCGCGCGGTTTCGTCACGAACGCGCAGCATCGCCAGGCGGATCGCGCAGGTCGCCTCGTCGCGGCAATCCTTGCAGGGCCGGTAAGCGGTGCGGCTGACGCAGGGAACCAGCGCCAGCGGCCCCTCGATCACGCGGACGATCTCGCCCAGCGAAATCAGGTGATTGGGTCGCGACAATGCGTAACCCCCCATCTTGCCGCGCGTGCTCAGCAGCAGCTTGGCCTCGCGCAGATCCGCGAGGATCAGTTCCAGGAACTTGCGCGGCACGTTCGCCGCCGTCGCGATCCGATGCATCGGGGTCGGCGGGCTACCTGGCGGAACCTCGGCAAGATAGAGCATCGCGCGGAGTGCATAACGGGAACGCTGGGTCAACATAACAAGTCCTTCTGTGGACCCGCAATGTGGCGAGCGAAAGGCGTTTGCACCGCCGCGACGCCTTCCCTATATCGGATCGGCCGGGCTTGCCCGGCTATGGCGATAAAAGGCGGCGTGCAATAGGCGCAGCGGACCCGGGGGCAGTACCCGGCGGCTCCACCAAAACCGGCCCTTTTCCTTTTAGGATTAGCGACCGGCTTCGACGGGGCCGAACCAGGATCGACGTGTGTTGAAAAGCGCTGTTTTTCGCTCGGAATGGGACCACCGTGACGGCCCATTACACAAGTGCCAACGATAACGAAGCACTCGCGATTGCGGCGTAACTGAGGGCCTAACGGCCTGAAGTTGTTCCAAGATAGCGCGGTCGGACCCCACCGGGCAACAGAAGGGGATTCCAGCGGCCGCCGGGGGGGCCGGGCAACAGAACCCCCCGGACTTCCGGTTTCGAAAGAAAAGATTCGCACCGCACGCAACGGATCGCCGGTTATTTGGCGCGCGTTATCCGTCGGATGGCGCGTTCGCGTAGCCGTGGCGAAGTCGGGTTTCTTTGACTCCAGTGCGCCGGATTGATCGCAAAATCGTCCGCCAGAAAATCTGCGATGCGGCCGGGATCGTCCTTCTCCAGATCGAACTCCAGGAATCGTGCTTCGTGATGCCGCCCGAAATAGTCGCGGACCTCGGCGTTGTGATCGAGGAACTGCTGTTTCCAGAGCGCGGCGACCTCCTGATGCGAGATGTCGCCAAGCGCCGACGCCGCGCGAGGCACCAGAGTGCCGCCGCCGTGGCTGAGCCGCGAGACCACCCAGTCATCGACGTCGCGCGTCGCCAGAATGAAATAGGAATCGGGATAATGCGCGTGAAGGTAGGCATAGAGCCGGCCACCTTCGTAAAACATGTCGTCCGCGTAATATGCGATGTCGGTATAAGCAGTGAAACCGTCGATGTTCGTCAGCGGATCACGCACGAGCATGAAATTCTTGAACATGTTCACCGCGAGGCTGTTCGCGCGATCGTTGCTGCCGTGGTGATGATGACAGGACGCGATACTGTTGCTGGCGAACAGGCTATGAAACGACGAGGTGCCGCATTTGTTGAACGATATCAGAAAGATTCGCCGCGGCGGCAGGGAGGGGGCAGGATTCATCGCGGCGCTATGGCCCATTCCGCCCGCCGGTGCCTAGTGCAAAGTCACCAGCGACATCATCGATTTGGCAGACGCGGGATAAGCCGGTACATTGCACCATCACCCAATCGGAGACACACGATGGCCACGCTTGCGACCGCCGACAACGACACCGCACGGATGGCGCCGGGTGAGTGGGAGGCGCGGGTCGATCTCGCCGCGGCGTATCGTCTCGTCGCGCTCTACGGCTGGGACGATCTGATTTTCACGCATCTGTCGGCGCGGGTGCCGGGCCCCGAGCATCATTTCCTCATCAACCCCTACGACATGATGTTCGAGGAGATCACTGCATCGTCGCTCGTCAAGATCGACGTCGAAGGCAAGCCCGTCGGACCGACGACGCACCCCGTCAATCCGGCGGGGTTCACGATCCATTCGGCGATCCACATGGCGCGCGAGGATGCGAGCGCGGTGATGCATCTCCACACCCCGCACGGCCAGGCGGTGTCGGCGATGGAATTCGGCCTGTTGCCGCATACCCAGACTTCGATGATCGCGGGGCACGACGTCGCATACCATGACTATGAGGGAATCGCGACCGACCTCGAGGAACGCGAGCGGCTCGTCGAGGATATCGGCGAAAAGAACGCGATGATCCTCAGAAACCACGGCACCCTGGCGGTCGGCAAAAGCGTCGCGTCATGTTTCCTGCGCCTCTATTTCCTCGAACGCGCCTGCGAAGCGCAGGTGCTGATGCTGTCGGCGGGCCGCGAGCACCTCAACAATCCCAATCAGGGGGTCGACGACAAGGTCGCGCATCAGTCCAACCCGAAGGGCATGGGCGGTCTCGCCGAAAAACTCGCCTGGCCCGCGTTGCTGCGAAAGCTCGACCGGATCGACACCAGCTACCGCGACTGAACCCTTGTCCGCGGGTAAGCCGCGGTCATCGACGAAAAAGGGCTCCGACATTGCTGCCGGAGCCCTTTGTTCTTGTGGTCGGTATAAACCCGACCAGAGATCAATCGCGATCGCCCGTCAGGAAGGCCGGGGCGAACTCGGGCGCTGGGCCGTCGTCGTTGCTCGAACGCTCCGCGCGCGGTGTGCGGTCGCCGCCACGATCTCCGCCGCCATCACGACGCGGTCCGCGATTGCGGTCGCCGTCGCGGCGCGGGCCACGGTCACCACGATCGCCGCCACCACTACCGCCGCCGCGCGGTCCACGGTCACGGCCACCACCCTCACGCGGTTCGCGCGGCGGGCGGGTGTCTTCCAGCTCGGCGCCGGTTTCCTGATCGACGACCCGCATCGACAGGCGGACCTTGCCGCGCGGATCGATTTCGAGAACCTTGACCTTCACTTCCTGGCCTTCGGAGACGACGTCGGACACCTTCTCGACGCGCTCGTTGCGCATCTCGGAGACGTGGACGAGGCCGTCCTTGCCGCCCATGAAGTTCACGAACGCGCCGAAATCGACGAGGTTGACGACCTTGCCGGTGTAGACCTTGCCGACTTCCGCTTCCTCGACGATGCCCTTGATCCAGGCGATCGCCGCCTCGATCTGCGAATGATCCGACGACGAGACCTTCACCACGCCCTCGTCGTCGATATCGACCTTGGCGCCGGTCGTCGCGACGATCTCGCGGATCACCTTGCCGCCGGTGCCGATGATGTCGCGGATCTTGGTCTTGTCGACGGTCAGCGTCTCGATCCGCGGGGCATGTTCGGAAAGCTGCTCGCGGGTGTGGTCGAGCGCCTTGGCCATTTCGGCCAGGATGTGCGCGCGGCCTTCATGCGCCTGCGCCAGCGCGACCTTCATGATCTCCTCGGTGATGCCCGCGATCTTGATGTCCATCTGCAAGGACGTGATGCCCTCGCTGGTGCCCGCGACCTTGAAGTCCATGTCGCCGAGGTGATCCTCGTCGCCGAGGATGTCGGACAGGACCGCAAAGTCCTTGCCTTCGAGGATCAGGCCCATCGCGATGCCGCTGACCGGGCGCTTGATCGGCACGCCCGCGTCCATCAGCGAAAGCGAACCGCCGCACACCGTCGCCATCGACGAGGAGCCGTTGCTCTCGGTGATGTCGCTGGTGACGCGGATCGTGTACGGGAATTCCTCCTTCGTGGGGAGGACGGCGTGGAGCGCGCGCCAGGCGAGCTTGCCGTGGCCGACGTCGCGGCGGCTGGGCGCTCCGAAGCGGCCGACTTCACCGACCGAATAGGGCGGGAAGTTATAGTGCAGCATGAAATGCTGGTAGCTGAGGCCGTTCAGCCCATCGATCATCTGCTCGCTTTCGCGCGTGCCGAGCGTCGTCGTCGCGATGGTCTGCGTCTCGCCACGCGTGAACAGTGCCGAGCCGTGCGCGCGCGGCAGGAAGTGGACGCTCGCCTCGATCGGACGCACCGTCTTGGTGTCGCGGCCATCGATGCGCTTGCCGGTCTTGAGGACCGCGCCGCGGACGATTTCTGCCTCCAGCTTCTTCACCAGCTTCAGCGTGCCCAAGTATTCGGCGGGGTTCTCGTGCTTGAGGTCCTCGAACGCGTCGCGCGCCTTGGTGCGGGCGTCGCCGATCGCGGTCTGGCGCGCCTGTTTGTCGGTCAGCTTGTAGGCCGCCTCCATATCCTGGCCGATCAGCTTCTTCAGCTTGGCCTTGGCTGCGGTCGTGTCGGCGCCTTTCTTGAGTTCCCAGGGCTCCTTGGCGGCCTGTTCGGCGAGCTTGATGATCGCCCCGATGATATCCTGCGACGCCTTGTGCGCGAACATCACCGCGCCGAGCATGACGTCTTCGGACAGCTCGTTGGCTTCCGATTCGACCATCATCACCGCGTCGTGCGTGGCGGCGACCATCAGGTCGAGATCGCCCTCGGCAACCTCGATATCGGACGGATTGAGCTTATACTCGCCGTCCTTGTAGCCGACGCGCGCCGCCCCGATCGGGCCCATGAAGGGCACGCCCGACAGCGTCATCGCGGCGGAAGCGGCGATCATCGCCAGCAGATCGGGCTCGTTTTCGCCGTCATAGCTCATCACCTGCGCGATGCAGTTGATCTCGTTGTAGAAGCCTTCGGGGAACAGCGGACGCAGCGGGCGATCGATCAGCCGGCTGACCAAAGTCTCACGCTCGGTCGCGCCACGCTCGCGTTTGAAGAAGCCGCCGGGGATGCGGCCCGAGGACGAGAATTTTTCTTGATAGTGAACGGTGAGCGGGAAGAAATCCTGCCCTTCCTTGACCGACTTGGCGGCGGTCACCGCGCAGAGTACGACCGTCTCGCCGAGCGTCGCGAGCACCGCGCCATCGGCCTGACGGGCGACGCGCCCGGTTTCGAGTGTGAGGGTTTGTCCGCCCCACTCGATGCTTACCTTCTTGGTATCGAACATGTATTTTCCTTTACTCCCGGCGCGCAGATCGCAGCGGGGGCCTTTGAGTTGAGCCATTCTCGGCTCAAGGGGGTTCGACCGTATTGTCTCACCCACCGTGCTCCCGCGGAGGCGGGAGCCCAGGGTTTCAGAGGTCCGTACTCGGTGACCCTGGATCCCCGCCTGCGCGGGGATGACGCAATACGTAAACGGCCCGCCGAAGCGGGCCGAACGATTGCATCACTTGCGAAGACCCAGCTTCGCGATCAGCGAGAGATACCGCTCACCGTCCTTGTGGCGGAGATAGTCGAGCAGCGAACGCCGCTTGTTGACCATCATCAGCAGCCCGCGGCGCGAGTGATTGTCCTTCTTGTGACCCTTGAAATGTTCGGTCAGGTTCTTGATCCGCTCGGTCAGGATCGCGACCTGGACTTCAGGGGAACCGGTGTCGCCTTCGAGGCGGCCATGTTCCTTGATCAGCGCATCCTTGCGCTCGGCAGTGATCGTCATGTGTTGTTCGTCCTCGACATCTTAGAGATTGAAACCCCTGACGACCCGAACCTTGCGGTCCTGAACCTCGACCAGCGCGACCGGAACATCGTCCAGCAGCGCGAAGCGGAAGCCATCGTCGGCAGTAACCCCGGCCAGAACGCGCCCTTGTCGGAGCGCCCCTGCCTGGTCGGAAGTGAGGGATAGAGCCGGGATGTCGTCCAGCCCCGCCCTCAACGGCAGGAACAAGTGTTCAAGGGTGCGCGCCTTAGCGTGTTCGGCCAGTTTGTCCAGCGATATCGCTTGGCGGAGGTCGAACGGCCCAGCCCTGGTACGGCGGAGCATGGTGACGTGACCGACCGTACCGAGCGCGCGCGCGATGTCGCGCGCGAGGGAGCGGATGTAGGTGCCCTTGGAGACGTGCGCGGTTAGGGTGATGTCGTTCAGAAGAAGACCCTCATCCTCCCACCGCTTCGCGGCGGGTCCCTCCTTCTCCGGCGAAGGCGGGAGAAGGGAGCGCGAACGGTCACCTTCTTCTAAGCCCTCTCTCGCCTTCGCGGGAGAGAATTGGGTGAGGGTCTTCTTCTGCGATAAGGAATGCACCTTCACGTCCCGCGTCGCCAGCACCACTTCCTCGCCCGCGCGCGCCAGAGCATAGGCCCGCGCCCCATCCACCTTCAGCGCGGAATACGCCGGCGGCACCTGCGATATCGCGCCGGTAAACTGTGGCAGAACCGCCTCGACCTGCGCCAGCGTCGGCCGCACATCGCTCGCCGCGACCGCCACGCCCTCGGCATCGAGCGTATCGGTCTCGACCCCGAACAGCACCGTGAAATCATACACCTTGTCGCTGTCGAGCATCCGCCCGGCGAGCTTCGTCGCCTCACCGACGGCGATCGGCAGCACCCCCGTCGCCAGCGGATCGAGCGTCCCGCCATGCCCGACCTTCGCCTTGGCATAACCGCCCTCGCGCAACGCGCGCTTCACCGCGCTGACGCCCTGTGTCGAGCCAAGCCCCAGCGGCTTGTCGAGAATGATCCAGCCGTGCATGCGTCAGGCAATCAGCGCGGCGAGGCCGAGATACGCCTCGGTCAGCGCATCCGCGGGCGGCCCCACGATATGCCGGACGATGCTCGCGCCGGGAAACAGCATCGGCACGAACACCAGCAGCACGATGATCAGCGGAAACCCGAACCGCGCCAGCTTCTGCCACGCCGGCACCGCCGATCGCGGCAGCAATCCCTCGACGACATGTCCGCCATCGAACGGCGGCAAAGGCAACAGGTTGAACACCGCGAGGAAAACGTTGATAATCAGGAAGTTGATCAGGTTCGCCCAAGCGAACGCTGCAACGCCCTCGGGCCGCGTCCCGTCCAGCGCATTCGCGAACACCCCGATCGCGATCGCTGCGACCAGCGCCAGCGCCAGGTTCATCGCCGGCCCCGCCAGCGCGACGATCATCATGCCGCTGCGTGGATGCCGCAGCCGGTTCGCGCGCACCGGCACCGGCTTCGCCCAGCCGAATACCGGGGCCTTGGCGATCGCCAGGATCAGCGGCAGCACGATCGTCCCGACCGGATCGACATGCCGCAGCGGATTGAAGCTCAACCGCTTCTGTTCGTGCGCGGTCGGATCGCCGAGCATCCGCGCGACCCAGCCGTGCGACACCTCGTGAAAGACGATCGCGATCATCAGCGGGATAATCCACACCGCGGCGGCATAGACGACATTGTCAGGGTTCATCGGTGGAATGTAGTTTAGGTGATCGTTCTCCACCACTCCCGTTCGTTTCGAGCCCTTCGACTGCCTGCCAAGGCAGGCGCTCAGGACAAGCTTCGGCGCGACGCGCCGAAGTCGACAAACGTATCGCCCGGTCAGCGTTTTTCGATTTCGCTCGAAACGAACGGAGCTTGGGAGTCGAGCGCCTCGACGAAATGGCGGCGACACAGCGCGACGTAGCGATCGTTGCCACCGATCTCGGTCTGCCGCCCCTCGGCAACCGGTTTGCCTTCGGCATCGACGCGCAGGTTCATCGTCGCCTTGCGCCCGCACATGCACACCGACTTGATCTCGACCAGCGCGTCGGCGAGCGCGAGCAGCCGCGCCGATCCCTCGAATAGCCGCCCCTGGAAATCGGTACGCAGGCCGTATGCGAGAACCGGCACGCCGATCGAATCCGCGACATAGGCGAGGTGATCGACCTGCGCCGCACTCAGAAATTGCGCCTCGTCGACGAGGACGCAGGCGAGCGGAGTCTCTGTATGCCGCGCGGTCACGCACGCAGCGAGATCGGTCGTCGCGTCGAACGGCGTCGCCGCCGCCTCCAGCCCGATCCGCGACGTGATCGTGCCGGCGCGAAACCGGGTATCGACCTCGGCGGTGAACAGCATCGTCGCCATCCCGCGCTCGCGATAGTTGAAATCCGCCTGCAGCAGGTTGGTCGATTTGCCTGCGTTCATCGAAGCATAATAGAAATAGAGCTTGGCCATCAGGCAAGCGTCTCGATCGGGATCGGGCTGTCTGGGCCGGCTTGGCTACGAATCCCGCCGTCGAACGTGACGAAAGCCGATGCGCTATCGGCTGACGCGAGGACATGGATCATGTCGGCAAAATCTGCGCCCGCGGTCAGCCGATTGAGCGCCCATCGAACGCCGCGGACATGCTCGAAAATCAGTCCGTCCAGATCGGTTATATAGTCGAGCGCGGCGGCAATCTCGCCGGGCGTTTTCTTATAGTAGCTGCGCAGCACCCACTCGCATTCCAGTGTCACGGTAAGCGGAACGAGGACCTTTTCCGCGGCGATCAGGGCCCGAGCGACCGCCTCCTGATGGACATCATCTGCCGTGATCAGCCGCAGAAGCACATTTGCATCGATAGACTTCAAGGTCGCCCGCGTTCCGCGAACATCTGCTCAACCGCTGCGTCCATGTCTTCGATCGTTGCGGGAGAGCCTTCCCAACGGGGAACCCGGCGGCGAAATTCCTCGTAACTGATCTTCGCGCGATCTCCGGCTTCGATCGATTCGATAACGATCCGCCGTCCTTCGCGCGAGATGCGCAGGCGTTCCCCGGGCGAAAGACGAAGGGCGTCGCGGATGTCTTTGGGAATGACGACTTGGCCCTTCGACGACAGCTTGGTGTCCATATTCATGCCGGTAAGATGCGTCTTACCGATCTATTCGTCAACTTCTCCCAGATCCTGCGCGACCTTGGGATCGCGCAGCAGCGCATCGATGTGACTGCCCTCATCGAAGCTTTCGTCGGCGAGGAATTTCAGCTTCGCCGCATATTTCTGGCGGACGCGCGCCGCGACCTCGCGTTGCAGGAATGCGGTGTGCGTCCTCAGCGCCTTCAATACCGCCGCCTCGTCCTTGCCAAGCAGCGGCTTTACGAACACCGTCGCGTGGCGCAGGTCGGGCGACATGCGCACCTCGGTCACCGAAACGAGATGGCTCGCCAGCGTCTCGTCATGGACATCGCCGCGCTGGAGGATTTCGGACAAGACATGACGCACCTGCTCGCCGACACGCAGCGTGCGGACCGATTTTTCGGGGGTTTCGGTTGGGCGCATCATGCGAACCTAAAGCCCTTTCCCATCTTCATGGGAGAGGGTTGTGTGAGGGTCTTCTTCTTCTCTACGGTGCGAAGAAGGAAGAAGAAGAAGACCCTCACCCTCCCGCTTCGGGTTCCCATGAAAGTATTATCTTTCATGGGGGCCCTGCGCGGGGCCCCTCCCTCTCCCGCGAAAGCGGAAGAGGGAGCACATCATAGCGTCCGTTCGCGCATCTCGACTTCGAACGTTTCGAGGAAGTCGCCCGCCTTGATGTCGACGAAGTTCTGCGTGAACGTGACGCCGCACTCAAGACCCGCGCGAACCTCCGGAACGTCGTCCTTGAACCGGCGCAACGACGCGATCTCGCCCTGATAGATGATGACGTCCTCTCGCGTGATGCGCGCCTTGAGCGCCTTGCGGATGATGCCTTCGGTGACGAGCAGACCCGCCGCCTTGCCGTGCTTGCCCGCGGAGAAGACGTCCTTGATCTCAGCGCGGCCGATGACCGTCTCGAACGCTTCCGGTCCGAGTTCGCCCGCCATGCCGGCGCGGATTTCGTCGACCAGGTCGTAGATTACGTCGTAATATTTGAACGCCACCTTCTGACGCTCGGCGACCTCGCGCGCCTTGGCGTTGGGCCGGACGTTGAAGCCGATGATCGGCGCACCGCTGGCACCCGCCAGCGTCACGTCGCTCTCGGTTATGCCGCCGACGCCCGAATGGAGCACGCGCGCCTTGATCAGATCGGTCGAGATGTTGTTGATCGCACCGACGATCGCCTCGACGGTGCCCTGCGTATCCGCCTTGACGACCAGCGGATATTCGATCGCCTGCTTTTCCTTCAACGCCGAGAACATCGTCTCGAGGCTGGCGGGGGCGGAGGCGGTGCGCTTGTCGTTCAGCACACCCTGGCGATATTCGGCGACCTCACGCGCGCGCGCTTCGTTCTCGACGACCTGAAGCGGATCGCCGGCCGACGGGACGCCCGACAGACCGAGCACCTCGACCGGCATCGCTGGCCCGGCTTCCTTCACCTGCCGTCCCTTGTCGTCGATCAGCGCGCGGACCTTGCCGCTTTCCGCGCCGACGACGAAGATGTCGCCGACCTTCAGCGTCCCGCGGCTTATCAGGATCGTCGCGACCGGGCCGCGGCCTTTGTCCAGCTTCGCCTCGATCACGGTGCCGTCGGCGACGCGATCGGGGTTCGCCTTGAGTTCGAGCAGTTCGGCCTGAAGATTGATCTTCTCGACGAGGGCGTCGAGGCCGGTCTTCTTCAGGGCGGAAACCTCGACGTCCTGCGTCTCGCCGCCCATCGCCTCGACCATAACCTCATGCTCGAGCAAACGCTCGCGCACCCGCTGGGCGTTCGCGCCGTCCTTGTCGATCTTGTTGATCGCCACGATCATCGGCACGCCTGCGGCCTTGGTGTGATTGATCGCTTCGATTGTCTGCGGCATCAGCCCGTCGTCGGCGGCGACGACCAGCACGACGATGTCGGTGACGTCGGCGCCGCGTGCGCGCATCTGCGTGAACGCCTCATGCCCCGGCGTGTCGAGAAACGTGATCTTCGACTTGTCCTTCAACGTGACCTGATACGCGCCGATATGCTGGGTAATCCCGCCGGCCTCGCCGCGCACCACATCGGTGCCGCGCAACGCGTCGAGCAGGCTCGTCTTGCCGTGATCGACATGCCCCATGATCGTGACGACCGGCGGACGTGGTTCGCGCGATCCGGGCGCATCCTCGACGGTGTCGATCGCGAGATCGATGTCGGCGTCGCTGACGCGGACGATATTGTGGCCGAATTCGGTCACAAGGAGCTCGGCGGTGTCCTGATCGATCACCTGATTCATCGTGACGGGCGAGCCCATCTTGAACAACGTCTTGACCAGGTCCGCACCCTTTTCGGCCATGCGGTTCGCGAGATCCTGAACGGTGATCGCCTCGGGCACCTGGACGTCGCGGATTTGCTTGACCTGCGGCTCGCGCGGGCCGCCGTACGAACGCTTTTCCTTCTCGCGCGCACGCTTCAGCGCGGCGAGGCTGCGCGAGCGTGCGCCATCGTCGCCGAGCGCGCGATTGACGCTCAGCTTGCCGCCGCGGCGCTCGTCGCCCTTGCGGTCGCGCTGCTGCGGACGGCTTGGCGGTGCGTTGCGCGGCGTCGCTTGGCCGCTCGGCAGTTGGCGCGCCGGAGCCGAAGATGCGGCGGCGGGCTTCGGTTCGGGCGCCTTGGGTGGCGGCGGGGCAGGGCGCTCCGGA
>CBDCNF010000005.1:0-215763 GCA_965219285.1 Sphingomonas sp. | reverse complement strand
GCAGCAGGGCGATTTTCATGGGCGAGTCTCCGGGGAGGGATTGGCGGTATTGTGAGATATCATCGAGCGAGCCGCAACTCTTAGCCCTCTCCAGCCTCCGCGGGAGAGGGTTGAGTGAGGGTCTTCTTCTTTCGATGACCCGTGAAGAAGATCCTCACCCTCCCACTTCGTGGGCCCTCCCTCTCCCGCGAAGGCGAGAGAGGGGATAAAGGACTCACCCCGCCCGAACATCGCGAAACGGGATCGTGCGATCGACCTCGGGCTCGCGCGGCAGGCCGAGGACGCGTTCGCCGATGATGTTGCGTTGGATCTGGTCGGTCCCGCCGCCGATCGAGGTGAAATAGGCATTGAGCGTCAGGAAATTCGCATCTTCGGCGCGAGGGTGATCCGCGCCCTCCAGCAAACTCTCCGCGCCCAGCAATTCGGTCCGCACCCGCGCTTCCTCATGCAGGATACGGCTCATCGCCAATTTGCCGAGCGACATGATCGACGCCGAATTGCCCAGCGCCAGCTCCGCCTTGGCGCGCTGCGTATTGAGCCGGTTGAGCATCCGGTAACCGATGACGCGCGCCAGATCCTGCCGCACCACCGGGTCGTCGAGCTTCCCCGCCTCGCGCGCCAGTCCGATCAACGACAGATCGCCCTTCGGCCCGCCCGCGCCGCTCCTCGGCCCGCGCGCGTTATCCCCCATCACCGATCGTTCGTAGGCGAGCGCGGTCTGGAGGACGCCCCAGCCGCCGTTCAGCGGGCCTAGCAAATTCGCCTCGGGCACGAACGCGTCGGTGAGGAACACCTCGTTGAAATGCGCCTCGTCGGTGATCTGGCGCAGCGGGCGCACCTCTATGCCGGCCTGTTTCATCGGCAGGAAGAAGAAGCTGATGCCGCGATGTTTGGGCACATCCCAGTCGGTGCGCGCGATCAGCATGCCGTAATCTGCGACCTTCGCGCCCGAGGTCCAGACCTTTTGCCCGTTGATCGTCCAGCCGGCGTCGCCCGCGTCGGCGCGGGTGCGGATTGCGGCGAGATCGGACCCGGCGCCGGGCTCGGAATAGAGCAGGCACATCCCGACCTCGCCCGCGAGCAATTTGGGGACGATCTCCCGCTTGAATGCAGGCGTTGCGTGCGCGAGCGCGGTATTGGCCCAAAGGTTGGTTCGGTCCTGCCCCGCCCCCGGCGCACCGACATCGGCAAAGGCGCGCTCGACGATCTTCGCCTGCGCGTCGGTGTAATCGCGACCGTACCAATCGGCGGACCAGCGCGGCACGGCATAGCCGGCGTCGCGCACAGTCGCGAGCCATTCGGCGCGCGGGTCTCGCCCGAACTGATCGTGATGCGCCGGGACGCCTTTCCAATGTTCGGCCAGCCACGCCTCGACTTCGTTGCGGACGTCGTCGTCGGTCATGCCCCCGCCTCCAGCGCGTGGATGAACCGCTCGCGATCCGCCGCGGGCGTCCCGAACAGCTGCGCCGTTGATCGCGCGCGCCGCAGATAGAGATGCGCGGCATGCTCCCAAGTAAAGGCGATCCCGCCGTGCATCTGGATGCCGTCCTTCGCGATCTTCACGAACGCATCGGCGCAGGCGAAGCCGGCAAGCGCGATCGCCGCATCCGTGTCGGGCGCACTCTCCGCCAGCTTCTGCGCGGCGTTGCGCGCGGCCGAGGTCGCGCTTTCGCTTTCGAGCAACAGGTCTGCGGCCATATGCTTGATCGCCTGGAAACTCCCGATCGCGCGCCCGAATTGATGCCGCTCGCGCGCATAGTCGACCGTCATTTCGAACATCCGCCGCGCGCCGCCCGCCGCCTCACTAGCCAGCGCGACGCGTGCGACATCGAGTGCCGCCGAAACCTCGCGCCAGCCACCGCCAAGCGGCGTCGCGGGCGTCGCATCGAACGCCACATCCGCCAGCCGTCGTGTGCGATCGAAGGTCGGGAGCGGCGTCACCGTCATGCCGGTGGCGCCACGATCGACCGCAAAGACACCCGCATCGGCGACGACCAGAATCGTATCCGCGATCGCCCCGTCGGTTACGAACCGCGCGACGCCCGATAGTCGATCATTGTCCGCACGCACCGCAACCCCCGCTTGGGTCCAGTCGGCGGCGGGGCCGGTCAGCGCCACCGTCGCGATCCGGCTACCATCGGCGATCTCCGGCAACAGCTTCGTGTCGCCCAACGCCTGCAACAGCGCCGCCGCGAGAATGGTCGACAGCATCGGAACCGGCGCGAGCGATGCGCCGATCTCTTCCATGACAAGCCCGAGTTCGACCGGCCCTAACCCGGCGCCACCATGCCTCTCGTCGATCGTCAGACCGGCGACGCCGAGATCGGCGAGCGCGCCCCACAAATCCGGATCGTGTCCGCTATCGCTGTCCATGATCCGCCGCACATCGGCCTCGGCGCAGCGATCCGCGAGCAATCGCCGCACCGCCTCGACGAGCGCGACACGATCCTCTGCGGTGGCGGCAGGGCGGGGGGCGAGCGCAGCTTCCATAACCAAAGTTACGATAGCCGATCAGGCACCCGAATCAATCGCCGCCTCGATCCGGCGCTTGGCCTCGGCGGCAACCGCCTTGCGCCCGGCGAAATCGCGCGGATCGAACGGGTCCAGGAAATGCAGCGTCGCTGTGAACGAGCCGCGCCGCTGCAACACGCGCTTCGCGTGATCCTGCCCCAGTTCGTCCCCGATCCACGCGATCTCGGGCGTCGCCGCGCCGTAATCGATCCAGATCGGCTGGACGACGACCCCCGGCGGCGGCGGATCGAGGACCGCCAGCAGCGACGCGTTGAACGGCAGGAGATCGACGCCGTCGCCGGTCGTCCCTTCGGGAAACACCGTGATCGCCCAATTGTCGGCGAGCGCCTGTCGCAACTCCTCGATCTGCTCCATCACCCCCAGCCGGTCGTCGCGGCGGACGAACAGGGTGCGATTGAGCGTGCACAACCAGCCGATCAGCGGCACCTCGCGCAGTTCGGATTTCGCGACGAACGCGCTTCCCGTCGCGCCCGCGACGATCGGGATGTCGGTCCAGCTCAGGTGGTTCGCCACGAACACGACGTCGCGGCGTAGCGGCGTGCCGAGTGTCCGGCGCCGCGCCCCGACGATCCAGCCCACCGCGCCGAGGAACAGCCGCGGCCAGGGCGAGGACAGGCGGAACAGCCGCCAGAGGCCGTGGACCGCCAAGGCGGCAAGCAACGCCAGAACGAGCGCCACGATGCGGAGGGCGAAGCGCAAAGTCCCGACGGGATCAGTCCTTGCGGCTGAGCGAGACGCCTGTACAATTCCATCCGGTGATCGACGAGGCGGAAGCCGAGCTTTTCGGCGATCGATTTCTGCAATTGCTCGAGTTCGGGATCGACAAACTCGATAACCCTGCCGGTCTCGACGTCGATCAGATGATCGTGATGCGCCTCGGGCGCGGGCTCGTAGCGCGAGCGGCCGTCGCCGAAATCGTGACGATCGAGGATTCCCGCCTCCTCGAACAGCCGCACCGTCCGGTACACCGTCGCGATCGAGATGCCCGGATCGATCGCCGACGCCCGCGCGTAGACCTTCTCGACGTCGGGGTGATCCTCCGCGTCGGACAGGACGCGCGCGATCACCCGGCGCTGTTCGGTGATGCGCAGGCCCTTCTGGTTGCACAGGGCTTCGAGGTCGATCTTGCGTGCCATTGGGTCTCCCGATGCCCCCATGTAAGCGCCCGAGGCGTCGGGGCAAAGCGCAACCGACTCGCAACTTTGATTTGCCTTCGTTTGATCGCCTCTTGGCGATGAAGCGGCACCAGCCCACTCCCCCACCCCACCTCCCAAGACATTATACTGAGTGGGAGGTGGGGTGGGGGAGTGGGCTGGTGCCGCCCGCGCGTGTGAGCGCGTCAAAAGAAACCTCTCCTAGCTTCCCGCCTCGCCCGCGAAGCTCAGCTCCAGCCGCTTCGACGTCGCGGGAACGTCGAGCTTGGCGGAGTTGAAATCGATCGCGCTTTTCGGTCCCAGCGTCCGCTGCTGCGGCGTGATCGTCCAGGAAAAGACGATCCGGCCAGAGGCGTCGCGCAAGTCGGCGCGGATGTCGGGGACGCGCTGGCGCGTGCCCGAGGGGTTGAGCACCTTGCCGCTGACCGCGAACAATTCGCTGCCGTTCGTGAGATCGCGGCGCTCGATCGGGTTGTCGACCAGCCTTAGCGGCGATTCCTGTGGGCCGATCGGCAGGCCGATCTGCTGGAGGATGCCCGGCGCGCTGCTCCATACGATAATGCCGACGCCGACGATCATCAACAGGCCCGCCACCACCGCCGCCAGCGTCCAGCGCCGCGCCGGATTGCGCCGCGTACGGACCTGCGGATCGGGCGCAACCGGGTCGTGACGCTCGACGTCCGAACGCGGGAAGGGTTCGATCGCGGGCGGGACGTCAGGCATCGCGGCGCTCGGATCGGGCGCTGCGATCTCCGGCGCTGCGGCGACCGCGACCCCATCCTGAAACCAGCTATGTTTGCAGCTTGCGCAGCGAACGGTGCGCCCGTTCGCACCGATCGCGCGATCGGGGACGAGATAGCGGCTATGGCAGTCGGGACATTCGAGGATCATGCGAAACGCTTCACAACCGCTGGTCCACGGGGCTCGTGTCGCCAGACTGTAACGATGAATCTAAACACGTGCATGCCCGCGCTGGCAAGCGGGGAAGCGGCACGTTTTCGGTTCGGCCCGATGAACCCCGCCGCTTGAGCGCATCCCCATCCCGTGCGATGGCTGCGGTGGCATGGCGAATATCGTGCAGTTCGAGAATGTGGGGCTGCGCTACGGGACCGGCGCCGAAACGCTGTCCGATCTCAGTTTCACCCTGGCAAGCGGTTCGTTCTACTTCCTGACCGGGGCGAGCGGTGCGGGGAAGACATCGCTGCTGAAACTGCTCTATCTCGCGCAGCGGCCGAGCCGCGGGATCATCCGCTTGTTCGGCGAGGATGCGGTGATGCTGCCGCGCGGGCGGCTGCCCGGTTTTCGCCGGCGGATCGGCGTCGTATTCCAGGATTTCCGGCTCGTGCCCCATCTCTCGATCGCCGACAATATCGCGATGCCGCTGCGTGTCGCGGGAATCGCCGAGCGCGACATCGCCGATCCGGTGCGCGAGATGCTCGCCTGGGTCGGGCTCGGCGATCGCTCGGAGGCGCGGCCCGCAACGCTATCCGGCGGCGAGCAACAGCGTGTCGCGATCGCGCGCGCGGTGATCGGCCGGCCCGAGATCCTGGTCGCCGACGAGCCGACGGGCAACGTCGATCCGGCGATGGCGGACCGGCTGCTGCTGTTGTTCGATTCGCTCAACCGGCTCGGCACGACAGTCGTCGTCGCGACGCACGATCTGCATCTGCTCAATCAGGTGCCGGGCGCGCAGATGATGCGGCTCGATGACGGGCGTCTGCTCGATCCGACCGGGGGCCTCCGCTTCCCGCCAGGACGACAGACTTGAGCGCGAAGCGCACCCGCGGCGTCCTCGACGAAGCGCGCGGCGTCCGCGCGATGATCTGGGTCATCGCAATCATGCTGTTCCTGACGGTGCTGGCGGCGGCGCTCGGCATCGGCACGCGCAACGCCGCGACGGCGCTGGCGCGTCAGCTTGCCGGGCGGCTGACCGTCCAGATCGTCGGCGACGACGCGGCGGCGGCGCGGGTGGCGGCGACACTGCGGGCGAGCCGTGACGTGCGCCACGTCGAACCGGTTTCGCGCGCGGAATTGGCGCGACTCCTGTCGCCGTGGCTCGGCGCGGACGGCGGCGATCCCGATCTGCCGATGCCCGCGCTGATCGACGTCGATCTCGCCGATGCGAGGGCTGCCGCGCGCGTTTCGGCGGCGGTGCACCGGGTCGCACCCGACGCGCGGGTCGATCGGCAGGCGGCGTGGATGTCGCCGGTCAGCGGCGTGCTGAGCGCGATTACTTGGCTCGCGTTGACGCTCGTCGCGCTGATGGCGGGGGCGACCGCGGCGGTGGTGGTGCTCGCCGCGCGCGCGGGTCTCGACGCGCACCGCCCGACGATCGAGGTGATGCACATGCTCGGCTCGACCGACGTACAGGTCGCGCGGCTGTTCCAGCGGCGGATCGCGCGCGATGCCGCGGTCGGCGGCCTGATCGGTGGCGTTGCCGCGCTCGCGGTGGTGGCGTTTCTCGGAAGCCGGATCGCCGCGCTCGGTTCAGACCTGCTTCGCGGCGTTACCTTCGGCGCAGGCGGCTGGATCGCGCTCGCCGCGCTGCCGTTGGCGTTCATCGCGCTCGCCGCGCTCGCCGCGCGGATGGCGGTGACCGCGACGTTGAGGCGGACGCTGTGATCGGGCGTCTCGTCGGCGTGATCGCGCTCGCGTGGACGCTCGGCTTCGCGCTGTTCATGCTGTTGCTCGGCGAACCCGTCGGCCGCGTCCGCACCGATGCGATCGTCGTGCCGACCGGCGGCGCCGGTCGGATCGATCGCGGGCTGGCGCTGCTCCGCGCGCATCAGGCGAAGCGTATGCTCGTCACCGGGGTCGGCCCCGGTGTTCGTCCGGTCGATCTCGCGCTCGCCAACAGCGCCTCGCCCGCGCTCTTCGCGTGCTGCGTCGATCTCGGCACCGATGCGGTAGACACAAGGTCGAACGCGGCGGAGACGGCGCGATGGGTGCGCGACCGCGGCTATCGCTCGGTCCGGCTGGTGACCTCGGACTGGCATATGGCGCGCGCGAAGATGGAACTCGGCGCGGCGCTGGACAGCGACGTGAGGATCGTCGGCGACGGCGTGCCGACCGAGCCGCGGCTCGGGTCGCTGATCAACGAATACAACAAACTGCTGCTGCGCCGCGTCGCATTGTGGCTGGGTGTCGGCAATTGATCGACTGGCTGCGGACGATCCTGTTCCGGGCGGTGTTCTATACGGGATCGGTGCCGATCGTGCTGACCGTGCCGATCGCCGCGCTGTTCGGGCAACGCGCGGTGATCGCGCATGCCGATACCTGGTCGCGCTTTCACCGCTGGGCGATGCGCCACATCCTCGGTATTACCGCGCGCGTCGAGGGGGCGATCCCCGAAGGCCAATACCTCTTCGTCGCCAAGCACCAGGCGATGTACGAGACGCTGGAACTGCAACTGATCCTTGGCTCCCCCGCGATGGTCATCAAGCGCGAGCTGATGCGGGTGCCGATCTGGGGCTGGGCGACGACCAAATACGGTTCGCTGGTGGTCGATCGCGAAGCCTCGACCAAGGCGCTGAGGCGGCTGATGCGCGAAGGCGCGGCGGCGCGCGCGGCGGGGCGATCGGTGATCGTCTATGCCGAGGGCACGCGCGTCCCGCCGGGCAAGCAGCCGCCGCTGCGATCGGGCTTTGCCGGATTATACAAAGCGATCGGCCTGCCGGTGGTGCCGATCGCGCTCGACAGCGGGCGGTTGCTACCGAAGTCCGGGGCGAAGCACCCAGGCGTGATCACCTTCCGGTTCGGCGACGTCATCCCGCCGGGTTTGCCGCGCAAGGACGTAGAGGTGCGGGTTCACGCGGCGATCAACGCGCTGGATACGGGGGCCGGGTAGGGCCCGTGACCCGACGGCAGCTTCCGTCGAAGCGGTCGTTCCGAAACGTCGGGTTTGTGAGCTGCACAATCGCCTTATCTCTGCGCCGCGCGTCGCAATCGATCGTTGATCGCTGCGCCGATGCCGTCCTCCGGAATCGACGCGACCGCGATCCGCGCATTCGCCGAAGCATCAGCGACATGCAACGCGTCGAACAAATTGGCGGCGGCCTCGACCGGATCGCCACGAACCGACAAATTGCTGTCACCACCAACTGCCCCAAACCCGATCAACCACTCGTCGGGTTCGGCCGTGGCCACCCCCAGCCGCAATGGCTTCCCCGGCGCATAGTGACTCGCAAGTTGCCCCGGCGCTCGTACGTCCTGCCTCCCCGGCGAAGGCCGGGGCCCAGCTGCGCCGGCCTCGCCAAATGGACCCCGGCCGTCGCGGTCCCCAGAAAGTATGACTTTCTGGGGTGCCCCTCCGCCGGAGAAGCACCTCTCAATTTGCTCGGCCGTAATCGGCCCCGGCCGCAAAATCTCGCGCCCCATCACGATCGTCGATTCCACCCCCGCCGCGCACGCGCCGTCATCGACGATCAGCCCCACCCGCTCCCCCAAACTCGCCACGACATGCGCCGCCCGCGTCGGGCTTATCCCCCCGCTCGCATTCGCCGACGGCGCCGCCAGCGGCATCCCCGTCGCCGCCAACAAAGCCCGCATCGCCCGATGCGCCGGCACCCGCACCGCGACGGTATCCAACCCCGCCGTCACCAACGAAGCGACCCCGCTATCCCCCCTGAGCGGCAGCACCAAAGTCAAAGGCCCCGGCCAGAACCGCGCCGCCAGCCCCCGCGCCTCCGCGTCGACCACCGCAATGCGCTCCGCCGCCGCCAAATCGAGCACATGCACGATCAACGGGTTGAAGCTCGGTCGCCCCTTTGCCGCATAAATCCGCGCCACCGCCGCCGCATTCGTCGCATCCGCCGCCAGCCCGTAGACCGTCTCGGTCGGCACCGCGACGATGCCGCCGCCACGGATCACCGCCGCCGCCTCCGCGATCGCCGCCGCGCCATATGCGCGAAGTCCCGGGTGTTGAGCCGCCATCGCGGGCGGCTATAGCGGCGCCACACGGGAGAGAGAAATGCCCTTCGCCGCCGCCACCGCCGAGCAACGCTTCGTCCTCGACCATGTCGTCGGGATCGGCGATCTCGCCGCCACCGACCGCTTCGCCGCCGCCACCCCCGACGTCATCGACGCGGTCCTCGAAGGCATCGGCGATTTCGCCACCGGCGAATGGGCGCCACTCGCCCGCATCGGCGACACGATCGGCGCGACATGGACCCCCGAAGGCGTCGTCATGCCAGCGGACTACGCCGACGCCTACAAAGCATACGTTGAAGGCGGCTGGGGCACGATCGGCGTCGCCGAGGAATTCGGCGGCCAGGGCCTCCCCTTCGCGATCCAGGCCGCGGTCTTGGAAACGCTCGGCAGCGCCAACATGGCCTTCGCGCTCGCCCCGATCCTGACCGTCGGCGCAATCGAGGCGCTCGCGCACCACGGCACCCCCGAACAGCAAGCGCTCTACCTCCCCCACCTCGCCACCGGCGAATGGACCGGCACGATGAACCTCACCGAGCCGCAGGCGGGCAGCGACGTCGGCGCACTCCGCACGATGGCGACGCACCGCGGCGACGGCGCGTGGTCGATCAAGGGCACCAAAATCTACATCTCGTTCGGCGACCACGACATGGCCGAAAACATCGTTCACCTCGTCCTCGCGCGAACCCCCGATGCACCGCCGGGAACGCGCGGCATCAGCCTGTTCCTCGTCCCCAAAATCCGCGCCGACGGCACCCGCAACGACGTCCGCACCGTCTCGATCGAACACAAAATGGGCCTCAACGCCTCACCCACCTGCGTCCTCAGCTTCGGCGACCACGACGATTGCATCGGCGAACTGATCGGCCCCGAGCACGCCGGCATGCGCGCCATGTTCACGATGATGAACAACGCGCGCCTCAACGTCGGCCTGCAAGGCGTCCAGATCGCCGAAGGCGCGACGCAGAAAGCGGTCGAATACGCCCGCGAACGCATCCAGTCCCCCCGCGCCGGCTCCCCCGACAAGGCGTCGGTCGCGATCATCGAACACCCCGACGTCCGCCGCATGCTGCTCCGCATGAAAGCGCAGACGCAGGCCGCGCGCGCGCTCGTCTATTACGCCTGCGGCCAGGTCGATCGCGCCGCGCTTAGCGACGCTGCGGCGAAGAACCGCCTCGAAATCGTCACCCCGCTCGCCAAGGCGCACGCGACCGATCTCGGCAACGAAGTCGCCAGCCTCGGCGTCCAGGTCCACGGTGGCATGGGCTATATCGAGGAAACCGGCGCCGCCCAATATTTCCGCGACGCGCGGATCACCCCCATCTACGAAGGCACCAACGGCATCCAGGCCACCGATCTCGTCGGTCGCAAGCTCGCATTGGGCCACAATGAGGTAGGGGGCGGCGCCTTCGCCACGCTGATCGCCGACATGCGCGCCGAGGCGAAACACGCCGAACTGACGGAGCTGATCGACGCCTGCGAACAAATCGGCCGCCGCCTCGCCACCGCCGAAGCCGACGACAAGCTCGCCGCCAGCTACCCATTTCTGACGATGCTTTCTGTCGCGGCCTGCGGCTGGCTGATGGAACGCCAGTGCCGCGCGGCGGGCGACGACGCGTTCGGCCGGATGAAGGCGGCCAGCGCCCGCTTCTACCTCGACCAGATCGTCCCCGAAGCCACCGGCCTCACCGCCGCCGCGAACGCGAGCGCGGAGGTGCTCTATGCGATCGATGCGGAGGACTTCGCCGCGTGATGTTCGACCTCCCCGCCTACCTCGCCCGCATCCATCTCCCCGCCCGTCCGACGCTCGACAGCTACGGCCTCGACGCGCTGCAACGCGCCCACCGTCTCGCGATCCCGTTCGAAAATCTCGACATCCCGCTCGGTCGCAGCATCGCGATCGACAGCGCCAGCGTCTTCGCCAAACTCGTCACCGCGAAACGCGGCGGCTATTGCTTCGAACAGAACCGTCTGTTCCTAGACGCGCTCCACGCGCTCGGTTTCGAGGCAAGACCGCTCCTGGCCCGGGTCTGGCTTCGCGCCACCGACATCCCGCCGCTCACCCACACGCTCAATCTCGTCACGATCGACGGCAAGGACTGGATCGCCGACGCCGGCTTCGGCGGCAGCTACGGCCCGCCGATGCCGCTGACCGACGGCGCCGAAGTCGAAGCCCCCGACGGCGCCCGCTTCCGCCTAGCGACCGATCCGCGATACGGCTGGATGTTGACCCGCGACGGAGACCCCGCCACCACCGACGGCCGCGGCGCCGGCGAAGGCTGGCAACCGCAGATCAGCTTCACGACGCACACCGTCGAGCAACCCGACCTCACCCTCTCGAACCACTGGACATCGACCGCCCCCGGCACCCGCTTCACCACGCTGAAGGTCGTCAGCATCGCGCTCCCGCGCGGTTTCGCGAGCCTTACCGACCGCCTCTACCGCCGCCGCGCCGGCGACGAGCACAGCGAAGCCGAGATCACCGATCCTCGCGTCTACCGCCTTCGCCTGAGCATGATGTTCGGAATCGACCTGAGCGCGGAGGAAGTCGCGGCGCTGAGCCTGTTCGAAACCTAAACCGCCTCGCCCAGCAACGCCCCCGCGTCCAGCCCGAGCAAATCGATATGTTGCCGAATCCGCGGCCACTGCCCCGTCACGAAATTTTCGCGTTCGGCCACGCGCAACCGCTCCGTCGCGCCGGGCAGCACGAACATGCCGACCCCGCGCCGCACCTCGACATAACCGTCGTCCTGAAAAGACTGATACGCCTTCGCCACCGTCAGCGGATTCGCGCCATGCTCGGCGGCGAGCGCCCGCACCGAGGGCAATTGATCGCCCGCGCGAAATTCGCCACGCAAAATCGCCGCCGATATCGTACCACGCAGCCGGATATAGACCGGGCTGTCGTCGTTGCTCAGCATAGACCCTTGTGCTGTCATGCTGCCTTAATACAGCAACGGGCGTTTCCGTCGAGTCCTAATGTGACCATTTCCGAACGATGCTGTCCATTTCCGGACGCGGCCTTTCGTCGAGCGCGCGCGACGGCGTGCCGATGAAAACGAACCCCGCGATCCGCTCTGGCGCCGCCCCGAACGCATCGCGCACCGCATCCGAATACGCTGCCCACCCGGTCAGCCACCCGCCCGCGAACCCGCTCGCATGCACCGCGTGAAGCAAATTCATGCACGCCGCCCCCGCCGACAATTCCTGCTCCCACAGCGGAATGTGGCTGTCGGTCTTCGGCGAAGACAGCACCACGATCAGCGCGGGCGCCTGATGCGCGAATTGTTCGAACGCCGCGATCTCGACCTGCTTCGCCTCGGGCCGCTCGCTACGATACGCATCGACGATCAGCGCCGCGAGCGCATCGCGCTGCTCCGCCTCGACGACGACGAACCGCCAAGGCGCGATCTTGCCATGATCGGGCGTCCGCGCCGCGATCTCGAGGATGCGCACCATCTCCGCCGCGTCCGGCCCCGGCGCGATCAGATCGCGCGGCTTGCCCGACCGCCGCGTGGCGAGGAGCGAGAGCGGCGTGCTGATATCGTTGACCATCGCCGCCGCATCTAAGGCTGGACCGCGCGTTTTTACACCCTAGTGTCCGGCCGGTAACTGGGGAGCGTAACGGAAATGGTTGAGACACCGACGTCGGACAGCCCGGCCGAACCCGACATCAGCCACGTCAATCCGATCGCCGAAAAGACCTGGCTCGGCCAGCCCCCCCAACTCGCGCGGCTGTTCTCGATCGAGATGTGGGAGCGGTTCGGCTTCTACGGCATGCGCGTCCTCCTCGTTCTGTATCTCGTCAATCACTTCCTGTTGGCGGATCATCAGGCGAGCGGAATCGTCGGCGGCTATCTCAGCCTCGTCTATCTCACCCCGGTGATCGGCGGCTGGCTCGCCGACCATTATCTCGGATCGAAGCGCGCGGTGCGGTTCGGCGCGATCGTCATGGCGGCCGGCTATTTCCTGCTCTGCTTCGGCGGCGAGCAGGCCAAGCCCTATGCGGTGATCGACAATGCGCGATACGCGGTCTCGGAAACGCAGACCGGCGGATCGGTTCTCGATTCGACCCCCAAAGTGCAGTCGATCATGATGAACGGTCAGCATCTGACGCTGCACGGCCAGCCCGACGGATCGATGCAATTGGTCGCCGACGACGGCCAGGTCGCGCGAACCATCGCCAAGGGCGGTTTCGGCTCTGACGGTGAGCGGTCGCCGTTCTACGTATCGCTGATGCTCGTCGCGCTCAGCCTGGTCGTCATCGGCAACGGCTTCTTCAAACCCAACATCTCGACGATCGTCGGCTCGCTCTACGCGCCCGGAGACCGACGACGCGATGCGGGCTTCACGATCTTCTACTGGGGCATCAACCTGGGCTCGATCGGCGGCCAGATCGCCTGCCCGTTCTTCGTCAGCTGGTTCGGCTGGTGGGCGGGCTTCCTCGTCGTCTCGGTCGGCATGCTGGTCGGCTATGCGCTGATCCGCTTCGAGGGCGGACGTCTCGCCGGCTATGGCGAGCCGCCCGCGCGCACCGGCCCCGATCGCGCGATGCTGATCTACGTGCTGTCGCTGCTGTCGGTCCCGGTCTTCTGGCTCGTCTTCAACAATGTCCTCAATACGCCCGCGGCCGAGCCGGGCGGCGGCCTGCTCGATTACATCGCGGCAACGCCGTTCCTCGGCAAGGTGCTGTTCGTGACGTTCCTCGCGGCGGTGATCGGCATCCCGATCTGGTCGGCGCGGGTCGGCAACAAGGTCGAACGCCAGATGATGCTTGCCGCGATCATCCTCGTCGTGTTCAACGTGACGTTCTGGACGTTGTTCGAACAGGCGGCATCGTCGCTGACGCTGTTCGCGGATCGCAATACGACGCTGGAGTTGTTCGGGATCCCGATCTCCGCGGGTCAGACGCAGAATTTCAACCCGATCACGATCGTCCTCTTCGCGCCGATCATGAGCTGGCTCTGGCTCACGCTCGCGAAAAAGGGCTGGGAGCCGTCGATCCCGCTCAAATTCGGCCTCGCGCTGATCCTCGTCGGGCTCGGCTTCGTGTCGCTGGCGCTCAGCGGCAGCACCGCCAACGACATTTTCCGCGTCTCTTTATGGTGGCTGGTGCTGACCTATTTCCTGCATTCGATCGCCGAATTGTGCATCTCGCCGGTCGGCCTGTCGATGATCACCAAATTGTCGATCGCGCGCGTCGTCGGCATGATGATGGGGGTGTGGTTCCTGTCGATCTCGGTCGGCGAATATCTCGCGGGCGCCGCCGCGCAGGCCGCCTCGGTCCAGACCGTCGGCGGACAGGTGACCAATCCCGAACTGTCGCTTCAAACCTACCTCAGCACCTTCATGACCGGCGGCGAACTGACGATCGGTGCGGGCATCCTGCTGTTGGCGATCTCGCCGTGGCTCAAGAAACTGATGCACGGCGTGACGTGACGCCGGTCGAGGAACGATAATGGAAAACGTGATCGCCGCCGCCATCGCCTTTGTCGGCACGCATTTCCTGTTGTCGCACCCTTTGCGCAAACCGCTGGTCGATCGCATCGGCGCGGGCGGTTTCACGGGCGTCTACAGCGTCGTCGCTCTCGCCACGCTGATCTGGCTCGCGCTCGCCTATCGCGCCGCCCCCGCCCAAGCGCCGCTGTGGGGCGTCAACGATGCGATCTGGATCGTCGCGACGATCGTCATGCTGATCGCCAGCGTGCTGCTGGTCGGTTCGCTGCTCGGCAATCCCGCCTTCCCCGATCCGAACGTGACGACCAGGCCGGTGCCCGAAGCGCGCGGTGTCTTCGCGATCACGCGCCACCCGATGATGTGGTCCTTCGCGCTGTGGGGCCTATGCCACATCGCAGTCTTCCCCGATCCCGCGAACATCGTCCTGTCGCTCGCGATCGTCATCCTCGCGCTCGTCGGTGCCACGCTACAGGACCGAAAGAAAGACGCACTCCTGCCCGATTTCTGGCCCTTGTGGGAAAAGAAAACGAGCTACTGGCCCTTCGCCGCGATCGCCACCGGCCGCGCGAAATTCGGCGGCTTCCGCCCGCACGACTGGGCCGGCGGCCTGATCCTCTGGCTCGCCGCCACCTGGGCGCACATCCCGCTCGCTGGCTGGGCGGCGGGGGTATGGCGCTGGATCGGATAGGCCTTCGCATTAGACGTATTCCCGCGAAGGCGGGAACCCAGAGTCAAACCGATACCGCCCGAAATTCTGGATTCCCGCCTTCGCGGGAGTACGGATCAATCTCCCAAACGGGCGTTCCTAAATCCGCGTCATCGCCATCATCTGCTTGCCGTAACGCGGCCCCGCGGTCTGCCCCTTGGTCGCCGCATCGAGCTTCGCGAGATCGTCCGCGCTCAGCACCAGATCGGCCGCCTTCATCGAATCCTCCAGCGTCTGACGCCGCTTGAAGCCCGGAATCGGCACGATATCGTCGCCCTGCGCCAGCAGCCACGCCAGCGCGACCTGCGCCGCGCTCGCGCCATGCGCGTCGCCGATTCCCTTGACGACATCAACCATCTCGAGATTCTTCGCGAAATTCTCCTCCGAATACCGCGGATCGTTCAACCGATAATCGCCCTCGCCAAGGTCCGCGCGCGACTTGATCTGCCCAGTCAGAAACCCGCGCCCGAGCGGACTATACGGCACGAACCCGATCCCCAGCTCGCGGCAAGCCGGCAAAATCTCCTCCTCGACGTCACGCTCCCACAGTGAATATTCGCTCTGCAAGGCCGCGATCGGATGCGTCGCCGCCGCGCGCCGGATCGTCGCCGCGCCCGCCTCCGACAGTCCGAGATGCCGCACTTTCCCTTCCGCGACCAACTCGCCCATCGCGCCAACCGTCTCCTCGATCGGCACGTTCGGATCGACACGGTGCTGATAGAAAAGGTCGATCGTCTCGACGTTCAGCCGCTTCAAAGATTCCTCGCACGCGCGCCTTACGTTGGCAGGCGTCGAGTTCACCCCCATGCTGCCGTCCGGCCCGATGAACCCGAACTTGGTCGCGATCGCCACGCCGTAGCGCTTCCCGCTGAGCGCGCGGCCCAGCAGTTCCTCGTTGCTGTGCGGCCCATAGACCTCGGCGGTGTCGAACAAGGTCACGCCCAGTTCGATCGCGCGGTGGATCGTCGCGATGCCTTCGTCGTCGGACGCTGCGCCGTAACTGATCCGCCCGCCGCCGACCATCGGCATGCAACCGACGCCCAAAGCGGAAACCTCGAATTCGGGACCGAGTGTGCGGTATTTCATGTCTGCGTCTCCAAAATCTCATCGGCTTCGTCGCCGGTCGCGGGTCCGTAACGCGCGAGCATCGCGGTAGTCGCCAGATCCCACATCACATTGCCCAGCGTGCGCACGATATCCGGCATCGTCTCCACCGCGACGAGCAGCCCCAGCGGCGCCACCGGCGCGCCGATCGTCGCCGCCACCGGCGCGATCGCGCTGACGTAGCTCACCGTCCCCGGCAGGCTGACCGATCCGAGCGAGGTCAAGGTCGCAACCACCGTCCCGACCGCCAGCGTCGGGAACGACAGCGGCACCCCGAACCACGTCGCAATATAGATCGCCACCGCGAAGTTCATCGCCGGCCCCGTCGCGCGAAAGATCGCGACCGCCAGCGGCAAGGTCACGCCAGCGGTCGCCACCGGCACCCCGAAACTCCGCGCCCCCGCCAGCATCGCGGGCAGCGACGCGAGCGAGCTCTGCGTGCTGATCGCCACCGCCTGGCTCGGCAGCGACGCTTTGGCATATCGCCCGATCCCGACGCGCCCGCCGAGCACCGCCAGCGGATAGGCAAACGCCGACACGACGACGCCCACTGCGGAGACAATCAGGATATAATGGACGAGCGCCCCGAACGCCCCCGCCCCGGCCCGAGCGCCGACGACCAGCGCCAGCGCAAACACCCCGATCGGCCCGATCCACAGGATCCACCCGATCACCACCAGCATCGCATCGCGCACCGCGGTAAAGAAACGCGTCAACAAGTCGCGCAGATCGGCCGCGATCCGGGTCATCGCGAAGGCGAAGATCAGCGCGAAGATGATCAGCGACAGAAACGCATTCTCCCCTGCCGCCTTGACGATGTTCGCGGGCACGATGTTGGCGAGGAACTTGCCGAGCGGCGGCATCGGCGGAATCGCGGCGACCCCGGTCATCGCCGCACGCAGGTTCGCCGCGCTCTCGGCGGGCAACGGCGCGATCTTCAGGAACAGCGGCGTCAGCACCGCCCCCGCCACCGCCGACGCGAACAGCAGCACGACGTAAAGCCCTATCGCCCGCCCCGCGAGCCGCCCGGCCTGCGCCGCCTCGGCGGTCGCCGCGACGCCCGTGATCAACAGCGCGACGACCAAGGGCACGATCGTCATCTGCAAGGCGTTTAACCAAGCCTGCCCGATCGGCTGCGCTATCGCGACCGTCGGATCGACCGCGCCGGGCGCCCACGCGCCGAGCGCGATGCCCCCCGCCAGACCGATCACGAGTGCGAGCAATATTCTCGTGGATTGCGACACCGCATTCTCCGCATACGCTTGCCGTCACCCCGGACTTGTTCCGGGGTCCACCGTCCGGCAAGACCCTCGACGTCGGGTTTGCGGCACAGTGGATGCCGGGACAAGCCCGTCCTTAGCTTGGTCGAACGGCCAGGCATGACGGTCTGGAGGACGCGTTTGGCACGCAAATATTTCGGCACCGACGGCATCCGCGGCCTCACCAACCTGTCGCCGATGACCGCGGCGATGGCGATGAAGGTCGGCATGGCCGCGGGCACGTACTTCCTGCGCGGCGATCACCGCCACCGCGTCGTCATCGGCAAGGACACGCGCCTGAGCGGCTATATGCTCGAAAACGCGATGGTCGCGGGCTTTACTGCGGTCGGCATGGACGTCGTCCTGCTGGGTCCGATGCCGACCCCCGCGGTCGCGATGCTGACGCATTCTATGCGCGCCGATTTGGGCGTGATGATTTCCGCCAGCCACAATCCTTACGCCGACAACGGCATCAAACTCTTCGGCCCGGACGGCTACAAGCTCAGCGACGACGCCGAGTCAGCAATCGAGGCGATGATCGATGGCGACATCAAACTCGCCCCCGCCGCCGACATCGGCCGCGCCAAACGGATCGACGACGCGCGCGGCCGTTACATCCACTTCGCCAAATCGACCTTCCCGATCGACCTTCGCCTCGACGGGATGCGTATCGTCGTCGATTGCGCCAACGGCGCCGCTTATGACGTCGCACCCTCCGCGCTGTGGGAACTCGGCGCCGAGGTCATCGCGATCGGCGTCAATCCCAACGGCAAGAACATCAACGACCAGGTCGGCTCGACCGCACCCCAGACCTTGAGCGAAACCGTCGTCGCCTCGGGAGCCGCGATCGGCATCGCGCTGGACGGCGACGCCGACCGGCTGATCGTCGTCGATGAGACCGGCAGCGTCATCGATGGCGATCAGCTGATGGCGACGATCGCCGAAGGCTGGTCGCGCGACGGGCGGCTGACCGGCGGCGGCCTCGTCGCGACGGTGATGTCGAACCTCGGCCTCGAACGCCACCTGACGAAACTCGGTCTCGGTCTCATCCGGGCCGCAGTCGGCGACCGTTACGTGCTCGAGGAAATGCGCAAAGGCGCGTTCAACGTCGGCGGCGAACAATCCGGCCACATCATCCTCACCGATTACGCGACGACCGGCGACGGACTCATCGCGGGGCTACAAATTCTCGCCGAACTCCGCCGCGCCGACGCCCCCGCGAGCGAAGTCCTCCACCGCTTCGAAACCGTCCCGCAACTTCTGAAGAACGTCCGCTTCGCCGGCGGCAAGCCGCTGGACGCGGATTCGGTGAAGTCGGTGATCGCCGAAGCCAGAACCGAACTCGCCGGCCGCGGCCGCCTCGTCATCCGCCCGTCGGGGACCGAGCCGGTCATCCGGGTGATGGCGGAAGGCGACGATCGCGGTCAGGTCGAACGCGTCGTGGATCGCATTTGCGATGCGGTGCGAGCGGCCACTTGACGGCAAAAACACGAGAAAAGGACAGACCATGATCGTCGTGCATCATCTGGGGGTTTCACAATCCGATCGGATCGTCTGGCTGTGCGAAGAACTCGGCCTCGAATACGAACTCGTCCGCCACGAACGCGATCCGGTCACCCGCCTTGCGCCCGAGTCATATCGGGCGCTCCACCCCACCGGGACCGCGCCGGTCATCACCGATGGCGATCTGGTTCTCGGCGAATCGGCGGCGATCATCGAATATCTGGCGCGGCGCTACGCCGACGACGCGCTGTTCGTCGCACCCGATCGGGAAAACTTCGCCGACTTTCTGTACTGGTTCCATTTCGCCAACGGTTCGATGATGCCGGCGGCGATGATCCCGCTCATCGCGGCGATGGCGGGCGGCAACGCGGAATCCGCAGCCGGGCTGAGCGCAAGGCTCGATCGCAACTACGCCATGCTCGAGGAACGGCTCGGCACCGTCGATTGGCTCGCCGGCGCGGAATTCACCGCGGCCGATATCATGATCGCCTTCCCGCTCACGACGATGCGCCTGTTCGCGCCGCGCGATCTTTCGGCGTTCCCGAATATCCGGGCCTATCTGGCACGCCTCGCAGCACGTCCGGCGTTCCAGCGCGCGATGAAGCGCGCCGACCCGGACCTCGATATCCCGATATCCTGACCTTACGGGATTCACGCTTCCGCGCGCACTCATCCCGCGTCGACCGAGCGCCGTTTCCGCGGCTGAATTGTCCTGTCCTACAGGCCGGGTTTCGTGAGATAACGATCGTCATGCGCCACCTGCCGCCTTGCCCTCACTCGCCCGCACGGCCGGATTTCGCCGCCGATATCGAGGCCTCATTGCAGTCCTCAACGTCCTCAACATTCGTAGGTCCATGACCCCGCGAATCCTAATCATCGCGGGCTCCGATTCGGGCGGCGGCGCGGGCATCCAGGCGGACATCAAGACCGTGACGATGCTCGGCGGCCACGCGATGACGGCGGTGACGGCGGTGACGGCGCAGAACACGCTTGGCGTGCAGGCGGTCCACCCGGTGCCGACCGAGATCGTCGTCGCGCAGATGCGCAGCGTCATCGAGGATATCGGCATCGACGCGGTCAAGATCGGCATGATCGGCTCGGCGGAGACGGCGCATGCGGTGGCGGACGTGCTGACGGGAATGTACCCCCGCGAAGGCGGGGGCCCAGACTGGGTCCCCGCCTTCGCGGGGACACATCGCTCCGTCCCCATCGTTTTCGACCCCGTGATGGTCGCCACCTCCGGCTCGATCCTCTCTGACGCTGAAACAATCGCCGCGTTCGAACGGCTGATGGCACTTTCCACTATCGTCACGCCAAATACGCCGGAACTCGAAGCTCTTTCCAATCATCCGGTTACCGACGAGATTACGCAGTCGGGGGCCGCAGAGGCCGTGATGGCTAGAAGCGGCTGTCACGCGGTGCTGGCGAAAGGAGGGCATTTGATCCTCAGAGGCGAAACGCTGGGAACGAGCGTCGCTGGCGAGCCATTTCGATACGAAAACTCCAGTCGAGTTTTCGATTTTCTTTACGAATTGGACCAAGCGGGGTGGCGTGAGAGATCGTGGGGCTCTCCAAGGATCGACACCCGGCACACCCACGGCACCGGCTGCACCCTCGCCAGCGCGATCGCGACCGGACTCGGGGAAGGGCGCGATCTCGAAGATTCCATCGGGCGCGCGATCCGTTTCGTCCGGATCGCGTTGATCAATGCGCCGGGCTTCGGACAGGGCAATGGCCCGATCGGGCACACGCTTGGCCTGTTCCCATTCGACGAACTGAAAGGATGAAATGCCGGGCCTGAAACACGAAAAACTCTGCCTCGCCCCCGTCGCCGGGGTTGATGAGGCGGGCCGCGGCCCGCTCGCCGGCCCGGTCGTCGCCGCCGCGGTGATCCTGCCGCCACGCGGCGTCCCGCGCGGGATAAACGATTCGAAAAAACTCAGCGCCTCCGAACGTGAGCGGCTCTGCGGCCGCCTGAAAGGTTGCGCGATGGTCGGCGTCGGCATCGTCGAAGCCGACGAGATCGACACGCTCAACATCTATTGGGCGACGATGAAGGCGATGACGCTCGCGGTCGAGGCGCTCGCCGAAACGCTCGGCCACGCCCCCGGCCATATCCTCGTCGACGGCAACCGCCTGCCGCGTTGGGGCTTCGCTGCCACGCCGATCGTCGGCGGCGACGCGATCAGTCTCTCGATCGCCGCCGCGTCGATCGTCGCCAAGCACACCCGCGACGCGATCATGATCGCCCACGCCGAATCGCATCCGCATTACGGCTGGCATTCGAACAAGGGCTATGGCGCGCCCGAACATCTCCGCGCGCTACGCGAACACGGCCCCTCGCCGCTCCACCGCAAGAGCTTCGCGCCGGTCGCCGCCGCGCTGAGTCTTTTCGGCCACACCGCTACCGGTTGAGTCCGCACCACCGAACGGACTCAACATCTAGGCGGGGCTGCAAAATGTTCCGCTTCGTTAACTATTTCGTAAGCGTAACCGTTAACCAATGTTTTCTTGACGAGGAGTCCGCAGCTTTCGCAACCTTGCGGGGCAATTGGGGGGAAACATGGGGCTATTGACGAAGGTCGCGCCGGTCGAGGCGCAGGGCGATACGTCGCTGCCGCTCGACGCGCTGCTGATGGGCGATTGCATCGCGACGATGCGGTCGCTCCCCGCCAAGTCGGTCGACATGATCTTCGCCGACCCGCCCTATAATCTCCAACTCGGCGGCGAATTGTTCCGTCCCGACGGCAGCCATGTCGATGCGGTCACCGACGATTGGGACAAGTTCGACAGCCTGAAACATTACGACGCCTTCACCCGCGCCTGGCTCGCCGAGGCGCACCGCATCCTCAAGGACGACGGCACGATCTGGGTGATCGGCAGCTATCACAACATCTTCCGCGTCGGCGCGGCGGTGCAGGATCTCGGCTATTGGATCCTCAACGACATCGTCTGGCGCAAAGCCAATCCGATGCCCAATTTCCGCGGCACCCGCTTCACCAACGCGCATGAGACTTTGATCTGGGCGTCGAAAGGCGAGAAGGCGAAATACACCTTCAACTATCGCAGCATGAAGACGCTGAACGACGAACTCCAGATGCGCAGCGACTGGGAATTCCCGATCTGCGGCGGGCAGGAGCGGTTGAAGAAGGGCGGACAAAAGGTCCATCCCACCCAGAAGCCCGAGGCCTTGCTCTACCGCATCCTCCTCGCCTGCACGAAACCCGGCGATGTCGTGCTGGACCCGTTCTTCGGCACCGGCACCACCGGCGCGGTGGCCAAGCGGCTTGGCCGTCACTGGATCGGGATCGAGCGCGAGAGCGACTATTGCGTCGCCGCGATCGAACGGATCGAGGCCGCGCTGCCGCTCGACGAATCCTCGCTCGCGACGATGCAGAGTCCCCGCAACCAACCCAAGGTCGCGTTCGGCGTGCTCGTCGAGAACGACATGCTCACCGCCGGAAGTTGCCTGACCGATTCGAAACGCCGCTGGCGCGCCACCGTTCGCGCCGACGGGTCATTGCTCAGCGATTGCGGGACAATCGGCTCGATCCACAAGCTCGGCGCGACGTTGCAGGGCGCGCCCGCCTGCAACGGCTGGAGCTTCTGGCATTACGAAACCCCCGAGGGCCTCGCCCCGATCGACGCGCTGCGCCAAAATTATCTGTTGGCGACGCAAATCTAGACGCCTTGCCGCCCGCGCCACGGACGTTACGAGGCCTGTATCTCGAACCGAAACGAGGCGTGGCAGTGACGAATTACGAAGTGAAACTGGGTCTTTATATCGCCGGCGAATGGCTCGGCACAAACGGTCGCGACACTCACGATGTCCTCAACCCCGCGACCGGCGAAACGCTCGGCGCGCTGCCGCTCGCGACGAAGGCAGACCTCGACCGCGCGCTCGACGCTGCCGACCGCGGCTTCACATCCTGGCGCGTAACGCCGCCCGAACAGCGCGCCGCGATCTTGACCAAGGCCGCCGCATTGATCCGCGAACGCGCCGATCACCTCGCCCGCATTGCAACGATGGAACAGGGCAAGATCCAGGCCGAGGCCAAGGGCGAAGCCGCCTTCGCCGCGGCGCTGCTCGATTTCCACGCCGCCGAGGGCCTGCGCGTCTACGGCCGCGTCCTGCCGCGCCCGGCGGGGACACGCAGCCTCGTCCTCCATCAGCCGGTCGGCCCGGTCGCGGCGTTCTGCGCGTGGAACTTCCCGATCATGAACGTCGTGCGCAAGATCGCCCCCGCGCTCGCCGCGGGCTGCTCGATCATCATCAAGCCGAGCGAGGAAACCGCAGGCTCGGCGGTCGAGGTGATGCGCTGCTTCCAGGATGCGGGCCTGCCCGGCGACGTCGCGCAATGCGTGTTCGGCGTCCCCGACATGGTGTCGCGCCAACTCCTCGCCTCGCCGATAACCCGCAAGCTGAGCTTCACCGGATCGGTCCCGGTCGGCAAGCATCTGACCAAGCTTGCCGCCGACACGATGATGAAGACGACGATGGAATTGGGCGGCCACGGCCCCGTCCTGGTGTTCGACGATTGCGATCTGGAGAAGACGCTCGACACGCTCGTCGCGCACAAATTCCGCAACGCCGGCCAGGTCTGCGTCGCGCCGACGCGCTTCCACGTCCAGCAAGACATCTACGACCGTTTCGCCGAGGGCTTCGCCGAGCGCACCAAGCGACTCAAAGTCGGCGACGGCATGGCCGCCGACAGCCAGATGGGCCCGATGGCGAACCCCCGCCGCCCCGAAGCGATTGCCGAGTTCGTCGAAGATGCGCAGCGCACTGGCGCCAAGGTTCTGGCAGGCGGAGAGCGCCGCGGGCGCGACGGTTTCTTCTTCGACCCGACGGTGATTGCCGACGTGTCGCTCGAGGCGCGGGCGATGAATGAGGAGCCGTTCGGCCCGATCGCATTGCTGCGCCCCTTCGCAACCGTCGAGGAGGCGATCGCGGAGGCCAACCGCCTGCCGTTTGGCCTCGCGGCCTATTGCTTCACCGAGAACGGCCGCCGCCAGAATCTGCTCGGTGACGAAATCGAGGCGGGGATGGTCGCGATCAATTCGGTTCGGCTGAGCTGGCCCGATTCGCCGTTCGGCGGCGTCAAGGACAGCGGCCACGGTTCCGAGGACGGCCCCGAAGGCATCGCCGCGCACCTCGTCACCAAGACGGTCCATATGATGTGAGCGACCCGCTGCATCTCCGCCCTGTCCAGTTCGTCGATACACCGATCGGGCAAACCGATGGCGCGGTGGCTCGGCTCGCGGGCGGGATGCAATGGTTTGCCGCTTATGAGGTGATCGAACCCGGCAGTCGGCGCACCATCGCGGTTGCCGACATCGCCTCGCTCGGTGAGCGTGCCGCGACACTCCACGCGCGAATCATTGCACCGCGCGCCGCGATCCATGTCGGCGCGCGCACGCTGCGGTTCGATCAGCCGACCGTCGCGGGCATCCTCAACGTCACCCCCGACAGCTTCTCCGACGGCGGCGGGCATTACGACGATTCCGCATCCGCTGCGGCGGCGGGCGCAGACATGGCCGCCGCGGGCGCGACGATCGTCGATGTCGGCGGCGAATCGACCCGGCCCGGGGCGCCGCTCATCTGGGAGGGCGATGAGGTGAAGCGCGTCGTGCCGGTGATCGAACGGCTCGCCGCGAGCGGCGCGATCGTCTCGATCGACACCCGCAAGGCCGCCGTGATGGAGGCTGCGCTCGCAGCGGGTGCGCAAATCATCAACGACGTGTCGGCGCTGCTGTGGGACGATCGCTCGACCGAAATCGTTGCCAAGGCCGGTTGCCCCGTCATCCTGATGCACTCGCCCGACCCGAAATCCGGCCCGCATGGCGGCGGCGGTTATCGCGACGTGCTCGCCGAAGTGCTCGGCTGGCTCGAAACGCGGATCGATGCGGTCGTGGATCGCGGTATCGATCGCACCAAGATCATCGTCGATCCCGGCATCGGTTTCGGCAAGACCCTCGCCGACAATCTCGCGCTGCTGAACGGCCTCGCCGCCTTCCACTCGCTCGGCTGCCCGATCATGCTCGGCGCCAGCCGCAAACGGATGATCGGCGCGCTCTCGAACGAAGCGCCGGTCGGGGAGCGCCTCGCCGGGTCGCTGGCGCTGGCGCTGAAAGGGGCCGAGGCTGGTGCGCAGTTGCTCCGTGTCCACGACGTGCCCGAGACCGTGCAGGCGCTGCGCATCTGGCGCGGCCTGCGCGACCGCGCTCTGGCGGGATGAAATTGACAGGCATACGTGCGAATGAACCGGGCAGATCGGCCTCATCTTTATAACGATCGAAGCTTGCGGTCGCTGTAGCGCTGCTCGGAAAGCGTGCGTGGTCGCGGCGCTACCGTGACGAACCCGTCCGATATGGCTTCCTTCCATTCCAACGAAAGGATCGCACTATCAAACCGTGGGATCAAACACCTAGAACCGACCCGACACCTCCACGCCGTAGAAGCGCGGCTCGCCCGCGATATAGGTCGGCACGCCGAAGCCACCGCCGGTGTTGCCCGCATCGATCAGATAGCGTCGGTTGAGCAGGTTGCGCGCGAAGCCGCCGACGCGGTATTTGCCGTCGGCGAATTCGACGCCGGCGCGCACGTTCACCAGCGCGTAACCACCCTCGCTGATCGCGGGATCGTTGGGCAATTCGAAGAACACCTTGCTCTGGTAGGTCGCCGACGGGACCGCGTAGAATGTCATCCCCGGACGGATCGGAAGACGCAGGTTCAAACCGCCCGATGCGGTGACTTCGGGCTGGAGGCGGAACTTGTTGCCCGCGAACACGCCGTTGGCGGCGTCATCGCCGATGCCGCCGTCGATATAGCTGAAGCTGCCGAACGCCGACAGGATTTCGTCGAACGCAAAGGTCGCCTCGGCCTCGACGCCCAAATTCTTCGCGGATCCCGCGCTCTGCGTCCGCGACACGCCGTTGCTGTCGATGACGGTCACCTGAAAGCCGTCGTAATTCTGATAGAACACGCCGAGCGATCCGGTGAGTCCGCCGATGCGGCCCTTGATCCCGCCTTCGTAATTCCACACCACTTCGTCGGGTACGATCTGAAGCCTCGGGACCGTCGCGCTGGCCGCGTCGAGTTGGACGACGGGCGAACGCCGCCCCTTGCTGACGGTGGCGTAGAGGTTGACCGCGTCATTCAGTCGATACAGCGCGTTGAAGCGCGGCAGGATCGCCTGGAAGCTCTTTTCGGCGACGAATTGGACGCCATTGGTGCTGGCGAGACCGAGCAAGCTCGTGTTGACGCCGACGCCTGCAAGAATGGCGGAATTGGGCTGGACCGAGCTATAGCCCGATTTGCGATCCTCGATCAGGATGCGCGCCCCGGCGGTCAACTCCAGCTTGGGCGTCGGAATCCAGGTGCCGTCGGCGAACACCGAATAGGTGTCGTTATTGCCGAAATTGGTGAACACCGCGGCATAGGGAAGCTGTGTCGCCGCGCCGCCGGTCAGCGCCGGCGTCGCGATCGTCGCCGCGGGGATCGTGCCGTTCGGCGCGACGCAGGCGGGGCCGGTCGGGATGCCGGCGGCGTTCAGCCCGGCGCGGAACGGCGCGAAGGCCGGTGCGACCGAACAGGCGATGTACGTGCCTTCCTCGGTCGAGAAGGGTACGCGCTGGAAGCCGTTCTCGAAGAAGGCGTTCCAGCCGAACGATGCGCGATAGGTGTCGCCGGTGAACTGGAACCGGCCTTCGTGGTTCCACTGGTCGCCCTGGGCGTCTTCGGCGAATTCGAGATACCAGGCGGGGCCGCCGTCGGCGTCGAACACTTCGTTGCTGTTGAACCGGCGATAACCGTTGACGGTGGTGAAGGTGATGCCCGGCGCGAGATCGACCGACACGGTCAGGTTCGCGTCATAGACGTCGCGCTTGAGCCCGAGCTTGCGGTCGCCCAACACCTCGGCGCTGAACGGCGACCCGGACAGTTCGGCATAGCCATAGTCTCCGGTCTGCCCGCCAGTCGGCGCGAAGGCGCGGCTCTTGAAGGCGGTGCCGGGATTGCGCTGGCCGTCGTAGGTCAGGACGAGATCGGCGGTGATCGCGTCGCTGGGCCGCCAGCGTAGCGAGCCGCGGATGCCGCGCTGATCCTGCCCGTTGAGGTCGTCCTGATCGACCTGCCCCTGGTTCTGGTTGGGGATTGTCGGATCGCCCGCGATGTTGCGAACATAGCCGTCGCGGTATTTGTAGGCGAAGGCGAGCCGCCCCGCGAGCGTTTCGTTGCCGAGATTGAGGAAACCCGAGACCTGCGCGCGGTTGTAATTGCCGTAGGTCGCGGTCACCTCGCCCGAAGCCCCGGCCTCGGGTTTCGCCGACACGATCGAAACCGCGCCGATCGCCGCGGCGGTGCCGAACAATGTCGCCTGCGGACCTTTGACGACCTCGACCCGCTCGACGTCGTAAATGTCCTGATACGCGCCGCGCGAGCGCGAGATGTCTACGCCGTTGTAATAGAGCGTGACGCGCGCGCCCTGTTGCGCCGAACCGTTGTCGGAGGTGATGCCGCGGATGACGAAGCCCGGATTGTTGGCGCTCTGCTCCTGAATGCGCAGGCCCGGCACGTAGAGCGCGAGTTCGGATAGCGAATTGACGCCGATCGTCTGAAGCTTCTTGCCAGTCAACGCGGTGATGGTGATCGGCACATCCTCGATCCGCTGTTCGAGCTTCTGCGCGGTCACGACGATGTCGTCGGACGGGGGCGCCGGGAGTTCCACGGTGGTTTGCGCGAGCGCCGCGGAGGACAGGCAGCACGAGATGGCGAGGAGCGAGGCCCCCGCGACGGATCGATTCATCGACAGTCCCCTTGATTGTCGGGCCGCGCTACCGGCAATCGGTGACAATTCGGCGTCGCCGCAATGATGATTTCAAGTCATTGCCAGGAGGGCGCACCTACTCGACAGGCGTAGCGCTCCGTATTACGGAGGCAACACACTTGAATGCGAAGACGCGTCGCGCGATGGTGCACGCGAACCCTGGAGGACGAGCATGGCGACGATGCCCACCGAGACGCTGACCGCGACCGCCGAACCGGCGCTGACGCTGACCCCGCCCGATCCGGTCCCAGCCGTGTCCGCCGAAAAAGCCGCCGGGCTGGTCCCGGTCGATCAGGGCACGAAATCGAAGCTTGAAGAGCGCGTCGATGGCTTCATTGACCAGCTCGTCGCGCAGGACGTCAACTCGCCCGAATTCGGCAAACGCGTCGATGCGATCACCGCGATGGGCGCGAAGGAAATCCGCGATGCGGCGGGGCAGTCGAACCGCTTTCTCGATCGTCCGACGCGGGCGATGGATCAGGAGACCGGGGTGGGGAAAGACCTCGCCCAGCTTCGCCGGGTCGTCGAGGATCTCGATCCGGGCCGGCGCGGCAACCTCACCGCGCCCAAGAAGCTGTTCGGGATCATCCCGTTCGGCAGCAAGATGCGCAATTATTTCGACAGCTACAAATCGTCGCAGACGCACATCAGCGCGATCCTCAAAGGTCTCGCCAGCGGCAAGGACGAGCTGCTGATGGACAATGCCGCGATCGATACCGAGCGCGCCAATCTGTGGACCGCGATGGGGCGATTGGAACAGATGATCCATCTGTCGAAGACGATGGACGGCAAGCTTGAGGAAAAGGCCTACGAACTCGACCACAGCGACCCTGCCAAGGCCAAGGCGATCCGCGAAACCGCCTTGTTCTACGCGCGCCAGCGGACGCAGGACCTGCTGACGCAGATGGCGGTGACGGTGCAGGGCTATCTCGCGCTCGATCTGGTCAAGAAGAACAATGTCGAGCTGGTGAAGGGGGTCGATCGCGCCTCGACCACCACCGTATCGGCGCTGCGCACCGCGGTGACGGTGGCGCAGGCGCTGACCAACCAGAAGCTCGTGCTCGAACAGATCACGCAGTTGAACACGACCACCGCGGGGATCATCGATTCGACCGGCAAGCTGCTCCGCGACAATACCGCGCGGATCCACGAACAGGCGGCGTCGGCGACGATCCCGATCGAGGTGCTCCAGCGCGCGTTTCAGAACGTCTATGACACGATGGATGCGATCGATACGTTCAAGCTGAAGGCGCTCGATTCGATGAAGGTGACGGTCGGCACGCTTTCGACTGAACTCGAAAAATCGAAAGGCTATATCGCGCGCGCCGAGGGGGCCGAACAGAATCGCGTGTCCTCGTCGCCCGAGACGTTCAAGCTGGAGTCGGTGTGAGCGAACACCCCGACGAGACGATCGCCAATGCGCGCGCGGCGCATGCCCGGATCACCGGGCGCGACGACCCCGCCGATTATGTCGTGCGCCGACGTCAGGCGACGCGGTCGCGGCTGGGCAAAAGGATCGCGCGGATCGCGATCGCCGATGTCACGATCCTCATAGCCGCGACGATCGTCGGGCTGATCCTGCCGCTCGGCATCATGGGGGCGCTTGCGGTGATGGCGCTGCTCGTCGCGACGACGGTGCTGCTCGCGATCTACCCGAGCGAGACCCCGGTCGCGCCCGAACGGCTGCGCCAGGCCGATCTCAAGGCTTTGCCGCAGCAGACCAACCGCTGGCTCGATGCGCAGCGCCCGGCGTTGCCGGCGCCGGCGCGGACGCTGGCGGACCAGATCGGCGTCCGGCTGGAAACGCTCCAATTCCAGCTCGCCGGGCTCAACGACGAGGAACCCGCCGCCGCCGAAGTGCGCAAGCTCGTCGGCGAACAGCTTCCCGAGTTCATCCGCGGCTATCAGAAGGTGCCCGCAGGTCTGCGGGGCGTGCCGCGCAACGGCAAGACCCCAGACGCGCAGCTCGTCGATGGCCTGACGCTGATCGACCGCGAGATCGCACAGATGAGCGAACAGCTCGCACAAGGTGACCTCGACAGCCTCGCGACGCGCGGGCGGTATCTCGAGATCAAATACAGCGGCGACGGCGAGGGTTGACGGCTCGCTATGCCGACCCCAGGTTTGCGTGAAGACCCGCTGGAAGTTCGCGCCAAGAACCTTCTCGACCGTATTTGTCCGATAGCCGCGCTTCAGCAATTCACCCGCGATGATTTCGCAGCGATCGGACCGGTTGAGGCTGGTCACGAACGGCGGCGGACCTTCGCCCGGCGCGGCAACACCGCTCGCCTTGCGCTGCGCGATATCCTTGTTCCAATCCGCCATGTTTTCGGGCGAGGTATCGAATTTCGTCAGCAGCGCATCGCTGCCGATCCCGACATGATCCTCGCCGCAGATTTTCAACGCATGCGTAAGATGCGCGAAATAATCGGCCATCGACGGCTGCGCCGGATATTGCGCCAGATAGCTTAGTTCGTAGATGCCGATGACGCCGCCGCGACCCGCGAGCGCGCGCAAAAGTCGATCCGATTTGTTGCGCGGATGCGCGTGAATCGCGTCGCATCCGGCGTGTGTAATTAGCACCGGTTGGTTCGAGGCGGCTATTGCGCCAACGCTCGACGTCTCGTCGCTATGGCTCACGTCGATCGTTACGCCGCGCGCGTTCATCCGCGCCACCGCTTCATGGCCGAGCGGCGTCAGCCCCTGCGACCGGCGCGACAATACGCCCGATGCGAACGGCGTATCGAGATTGTAACTGAGTCCCATCACCCGCACGCCGAGCGCGGCAAAGCGATCGATATTCTCGACCCGCCCTTCGAGCATCTCCCCCGCCTCGAACGAATAGATGATGCCGAGGCGGCGATCGCGCTTGGCGGTCAGGAAATCTTTGGCCGACGCGATCTTCATGAACAGATCGCGGTTCGCGGTGATCCCGCGATCGGTTTCGGCGATCGACGCGAGCGTTCCGGCCATGGACTCGTTGCCGCTGCCGCCCAACGTCAGCTTGGCGGCGGTGAGCCCGGAGGCGCGGACTTGCGCGGCGGTCGCGTGATCGAGCGGGCCGCTGGGATCGAGCGGGACCGCCAGATTACCGTCGATCACAATCGATCTTGCGATCAGGCGACGGGCGGCATCATTACCCGGTGCACGCGTTGCCCACGCCGGTATCGCCGCCAGTGAAGCTCTGCCCAAGCCCGCGTTTATGAGGCTGCGGCGCGTAATTTCGATCATGCCAATCATCCATCGAGAGTGGATGGCGAAATTATGTAGGCCCCTACATATTGTCAATCGACATTGGTGTCGGCGCGATCAACCAGAACCATGATGCGGTCGAACATCGATCGGCGATCCAGCGATTCATCGAGCCGGTCGAGTGCGCGTGTCAGCTCGCCCGCCTCTTCGTCCAGCTGCGCGGCGGCGGCATTGAAGGCTTCCCAAAGTGGCGTGAGGTCGTTCGCGAGTCGGCATCCCTCGACCGTCAGGCTGAGGTAGCGGCGGCGCCCGTCCTCGGACGAACTTTCAATCAGAACGATCCCGGCCTTCGCCAGCGAGCGCGCGGATTCGCTGACCGAGGCATGGGTGATGCGCAGGACGGACGCGATGTCGCCGATCGTCATCGGGCCGTTGGCGATCAACTGCCGCAACAGGCCGTACCAGCGCTGCTCGAACCGGACGTTGCGCGCCGCATAGACCCGCGTTCCGTCGCGATCGAGCCGTTCCGACGCGCGACGCAATCGCGCGGCGAGCGCGGCACCGCCGAAACCGCGACGATAGTCGGCGCTATCGACCACGCAGACTTTCCGCCGCCGCCCGCTCCGCCAGGCGTTCCACGGCGGCAGCATGGAGCCCCGGCACGCTGGCGAGCACCCCGAACGCTTTGGGATCGCGCTGGTTGAACGCGAGCGGCACGCCGAACGCATCGCTCACCGCCGCACCCGCTTCGGTGGCGATCAGCGCGGCGGCGGCGATGTCCCATTCGCTGCCCCAGCGCAACGTCGCGACGAGGTCCGCGTCGCCCGCCGCGACCATAGCGATGCGGAGCGCGATCGAATTGGGCTTGGCGACCGCGACGAAGGTCTTGCGATCGGCCTTTGCGAGCGTATCGGCGGGGACTCGCGCACCGATGAGGTCGGTGCGATCCGCCGCGTGCAACCGTTCGCCGTTGCGCCACGCGCCCTTGCCAGCCTCGGCGCGCCAGCGTTCGTAACGCGCGGGTGCGTCCAGGACCCCGATCACCGGCTGGCCCGCCTCGACAAGCGCGATCGAAATCGCCCAACCTTCGCGACCGCGAATGTAATCGCGCGTCCCGTCGATCGGATCGACCACCCAAACGCGATCGTGGGTGAGGCGGCGTAGGTCGTCGGCGGTCTCTTCCGACAGCCAGCCTGCGTCGGGTAGCAGTTCGGTCAGTCGCGCGTTCAGAAATCGATCGATTTCAAGATCGACCGCGCAGACCGGGCTGCCGTCGGCCTTGTTCTGGGTCGCAAAGCCCGTCCCCCAGCGCGAGATCGCGAGTGTGCCGGCCTCGGCGGCGATGTCCGCGACCGCATCAATGAGAGTGCTTGTCTGGACGGCACCAGCCCGCTCCCTCACCCGGCCTCCCACAGAATATCCTGAATGGGAGGCCGGACGAGGGAGCGGGCTGGTGCCGCAATCGGAAGGCATTTCAGCCACCCGCCACCGTCATCCCGTCGATCCGGAGCGTCGGCACGTTGGTGCCGTAACGGAATTCGAGATCGTTGGCGGGCGTCAGCTCACAGTACATCGCGATCAGATTGCCCGCGACGGTGAATTCAGTGACGGGCGTCGTGATCTGTCCGTTCTCGATGAGGAACCCCGCCGCGCCGCGGCTGTAATCGCCGGTGGTCGCGTTCACGCCCATGCCGATCAATTCGGTCACGAACACGCCGTGTGCGATGTCGGCGATCAGCGTCGCACGCGGGACATGGCCCGGTTCCATATAGAGGTTGGTGGTGCCCGCGCCGGGCGAACCGCCGACGCCGCGCGCGGCATGACCGGTCGGCTCCAGCCCCAATTGCCGCGCCGATGCCGAATCGAGCAACCATGTCTCGAGCATCCCGTCCTCGATGATCGCGACCGGCGAGACCGGCAGGCCCTCGCCATCGAACGGCCGCGAGCGCAGGCCATGCGGGCGGTGCGGATCGTCGCGGATGGTAATGCCTTTCGCGAACACCGCGGTGCCGAGCGCTTCAAGCAGGAAGCTCGTCTTGCGCGTAATCGCACCGCCGGCGATCGCGCCCGAGAGATGCCCGATCAGGCTACCACCGACGCGCGGATCGAACACCACCGACATCGCGCCGCTCGCCAGCTTGCCGGGATGGAGCCGCGCCACCGCGCGCTCGCCGGCGCGGCGGCCGATGTCCTCGGGGGTTTCGAGGTGATCGTGGTGGCGCGCCGAATGGAAGGCGTAGTCGCGCTCCATCCCGCCGCCGGTGCCGGCAAGCACGCTCGCCGAGACGCTGTACCCCGTCGTCGCGAACGCGCCGGCAAAACCGTGGCTGGTGGCGAGCGCCCACACCGACCGCGAACTGCTCGCACCGCCGCCCTCGCTGTTGGTCACGCCGTCAACGGCACGCGCCGCATCCTCCGCCGCCAGCGCGGCTTCGCGAAGACCGGTCGGCGCGATATCGCCACCGTCGTCGAGATCGAGGCTCGGCGGGCGCCCCCGCATCAGCCGTTCTTCGGGGGCGAGGCCGGCCCATTTGTCCTCGGGCGCCTCGCGCGCCATCGCCACCGCGCGCTCGACGATCGCGTCCATCGCCGCGGACGACAGATCGGAGGTCGAGACGCTCGCCGAACGCGACCCCACGAAAACACGTAGGCCGAGTTCTTCGCTCTCCGACCGCCCGACATCCTCCAGCGCGCCGAGCCGAACGGAGACCTCGGTCGCGGCATCGGCGGCGAAAACGGCATCGGCGGCGTCGGCGCCCGCCGTGTTGGCGCGCGCGACGATATCTGCGGCGCGCTCCTGCGCCTGTTCGGAAGTCAGCATCCGCGTGACTTAGGCGCGGTCGCCGCGTCTTGCTAGACCGGGCCTACGACACCGATTGTTACCCGCCCCCGTCAGACGACGATATCGGCGTTGGTGAGGGGCGCGTCGGAATGGACGAAGATGGTGTAATCGGCACGGCCGTCGTGGTCGGTATCGAACTGGATGTAGCTGTTGCCGTTCTGGCTGCCGGTGACGCGGACTTGATAGTCGGTGCCGCCGGTGCCGAACGCATCGGTGCCGATGAAGGTGAAGGTCTGTTGTCCGGCGCGGGCGGGATCGGCGTCGATCGCGGAGAGGGCGATCGTGTCGCCCTGGGTGCGGCTGAAGTCGAACACGCGGTCGATCGCGCCGTCCGTGCCGACGGTGTCGGCGAGCGAGGAGAAGGCGAACGTGTCCGCCCCCGCGCCGCCGCGCAGCACGTCGGCGCCGCCGCCGCCGTCGAGCGTGTCGTCGCTCGCGCCGCCGACGATCCGGTTCGCCCCGGCGGTGCCGACGACCGCGCTCTGCGTGCCCGCGTCGCCGATCGTGTTGATCGAGAGGTCGGCATGGACCGCCGACAGATCGACGCTGGTATCGCCGCGTACGAACACGCGCTCGACACCCGTCAGGCTGGTGTCGTCGAAGACGTAGGACGCGCCGCCGCCGAGCAGCAGGATGTCGCCGGTCCCCGCGCCGCCATCGACATACGCGGGTTGCGCCGAGACGCCGATCCGGTCGTCGCCGCCGCCGCCCGACAGCGTATCCGCGCCGAGACCGCCGAACACGACATCCGCACGGTTGCCCGCGACGATCGTCGCCCCCCCGGTGGCGGTGCTGAGCGAGCGCAGCACATCGAAGCCCGCAGTGACCTGCGACACATCGACGCTGCCGCCGTCGTAGACGAACACGCGCGCGACGCCGGTCAGCGTGGCGTCGGTGAAGGTCGCCGAGACCGCATCGTGGAGGTAAAGCGAATCCACGCCCGCCCCACCCGCGATCGACGCGGGCGTGGCGTAGACGTTGATCCGGTCGTCCCCGACGCCGCCGTCGAGCGTATCCGCGCCCGCGCCGCCGAAGATCACGTCGCCGGCGTTGCTGCCGTGGATCGTCGCGCCGCCACCCGACAGGCTGCGCGAGCGGATCGTCGCGATCCCGGCGCCGACCCCGGTCAGATCGAGGCTCGATCCGTCATAGACCTGGACCGCCTCGATCCCCGAGATCTGCGCATTGCCGATCATCGCGCTGCCGCCCGCGAGCAGGAACAACGTGTCGGTCCCGGCGCCGCCGACGATCCGGTTCGGCGTCGAGCCGATGAAGATCCGGTCGTCGCCGCCGCCGCCGTCGATCGTGTCGGCGCCGCCATAGCCGAAGATGCGGTCGTCGCCGCTCGTCCCGACCATCACGTCGTCGCCCGCGGTGCCGTAAGCCGGGTCGTTGCCGAGACCCGCGATCGTGATCGTCGCGGTCGCGGTGCCGCCGCCCGCCAGCGTATAGGTGAAGCCGTCGGTCCCCGACGAATTGGTCGCCCCCGTCACCCCGGTCAGCGTGTCGAACGCGCCACCCGGATCGTAAGCGAACGTCCCGTCGGCGTTCACCTTCAGCAGCGCCCCCGATGCCAGCGCGATCTGGTTGTCGACGTTGGTGTCGACACCGTTGACCGCAGCCACCGTCAGCGCGCTGTCGACGTTGCTGTCCGCCCCCGCGCCATTGTCCGCGAACAGGTCGCCCGCAACCAACGTCGCCTCGTCGGTCGCGAACATATCGTCCTGCGCGACCGCCGCGCTGCCGATCGCCAGCACCGCGAGTTGCGGATCATGGTCGGTCGGGCGGCTGCCACCGAATTGCGAGTTCAAATGAACCGAATCATATTGCGCGGCACCGACGAGCCCGCCGGTGACGAGGATATTGTCGATCTGCTGCGCATTGCCCTCGAACAGGTAGCTGTACCGTTCCTCCTCGGGCAGCAGGAAGTTGAGGTTGGTCAGGACGCCGCCCTGCGCCGGATCGGTCAGCTGGGTCTGCGCGTCTTCGTAATAGAAGCCGTTGAAATCGCCGAGCAATGCGATGTTGAGCGAGGGGTCGTCGGCGAGATGCGACTCGATGTAGGTTTGGACCCCCGCCGCCTGCGCGGTGCGCGCGGCGTCGCCGGCGTTGTTCGGCGGCTGGCTGTCGCCCCACAAAGGATCGCTGCCGCCGCGCGAGGTGAAGTGGACGTCGATCGCGGTCACGGTCTGCCCAGCGAAATTGAACTGCGCGACGAGCGGACTGCGCGTGCCGTTATACGCCGCTCCGGGAACCAGTTCGGCGCTGCCCTCGACATAATCGACCCGGTCGATGTTGTAGAGGAAGCCGTTGCGGATATTGCCGTTGGGCTCACCGCCGGTCGAGTTCGGCGTGGTCGGCGCGATCTCGACATAAGCGTAATGCTTGCCCGATTGCGCGAAAATCTGGTCGATCAGCCCCTGCGCGGTGACCGTGCCGGAAAGATCGCTGCCGGTGCCGGCGCCATCGGCGTCCTGGATTTCCTGGACCGCGACGATGTCGGGCGCGTTCAGATTGTAGACGATATTGCCTGCGAGAACATCGAACTTGTTGTCGGTCACGTCGAGATTTTCGAGGTTGTAGGTCGCTATCGACAGGTGGTTCGCGTCGCCGCCGAGCATGGTCACTTCCTGCGTCAGCGTGACGTCCTTGGTGACGGTCACCGCGTCGGTGACCAGAACCTCGTAATTGTCGAACGAATAATTGACGATGCCGGTGACGTTGCTCAGTTGGTCGCCGATCGAATAATCCGGGGTGAAGCCCGAGAAGATGCCGCTGTCGTCGTCGATCTGGATCTTTTCCGGGTTATAGTCGCCGGGCGACAACGTGATCCCGCCGCGGTCGTTGATGCCCGTCGCGCCCTCGCCGAAGGAGGCGACGACGTCCGTCTCGCCGAAGCTGTTCGTCAGCGACACCGCCTGCGGCGTCTCGATCGTGACTCGCATCCCTTCGAGCGATTCCCAGAAGTCGATGCCGTCGTTCTGCGGATCGAAGACCGCGAAACTGTCGTCGTCGATCACCTCGGTCGGCGGCAGGATGCCGTCGATCCCGATCAGCACCGCGTCGGGCAGGTCGTTGACCGCGCTCGTCACGGTGACGGTCGGCGCGGTGATCTCGGTAACGGTCAGCCCCGCCGCATCGCCCGCGAATTCGGCGACGGTGCCGCTCAGCGAGACGCCGTTGCCGACTGCAACGGTCGGCGCGCTGCCGGTGAAGACGAAGATCGCGTCGGAGGTGGCGGCATTGCCGTCGCCGACCGCGTCCTGAAGGTAGAAGCCGTTGGTATCGACCGCGGTGACGATGCCGCTGGTCAGCACCGGCTGGCCGACATAGGCCGATTGATGCCCCGCGCCCTGGATCGCGCCGATCGACAGTGCGACCGGATCGTCGTTGACGATCGTGCCCGTGGCGCTGTCGTCGACGATCGAGACGTCGCCCGTCGCGTTGCTGAGCGTGAGCGACAGCGTCTCGTTGGGTTCGCCGATGGTGTCGCCCTGGATCGGCACGGTGACGGTCGCGGTCCGGTCACCCGCCGCAAAGGTCAGCGTGCCCGACAAGGTCGCGCCCGCGCCGAGATCGTCCAACGTCGCGGTGCCGTCGAGATTGACGGTGTAATCGACCGTCGCGCTCTGGCCGAGCCCGCCTGCGCGGTGGACCGTGAACACTAGGTTGCTGGTGCCCGTATCACCCTCGGTAACGCGGGTATCGCCGACGCTGATGAGGCCGGTACCGTTGTCCGGGATGATCGACTGGCCGACGTTCAGCGAACCGAAGCTGCTCGCCGAATCGGGTTGCCAGGTGAAATCGTCGCCCGCCGCGCCGAAGCCGGTCAGTTGCAGCGAATCGGCGATTCCCCCGGTGCCGTCTTCGGACACGCCGATATCGGTGCTGGTCAGGCCCGCGGCCGGGGTCCCCGCCGCAGCGGTGAACGTCCCCTCGTAGGACAGGAGCTGAACGACCGAGCCGTCGGGCGCGATCAGCGCGACGCCATCGGCGATGCCGTTCTGTAAGCCGTTGGCGGCGAAATTGAAGGCGAGCGCACCATAGCCTTGGCCCTCGTCGTCGAGCACGCCGGTCAGCGCGACGGTGCCATAGGTCGGCGCCGCGTTCGGCGTGTTGCTGCCATTGTAAAGTATCAGGCTGTAGCCGGTGAGATCGGTGCCCGCGACGCCTGCGATCTCGATCGCTTCTCCCGCATCGGTACCGCTGTTGTCGTAATGGATTTCGTTGATGAAGACGTTGGCGGGCCCATTCGTCGGCATGGTATCGTCGTTGGTGATGACGCCGGACGCGGACGCATCGCCCAACGCCACGCCGCCTTGCGCATTCGACAGCGCGACGGTGAAATTCTCGTCCGGTTCGAAATCGGTATCGCCCTGGACCGCGAAATGGATTTCGGCACTCGTCGCGCCATCCGCGAAATTCACGGTGCCGGTGAGCGACGCCCCGCTCGCGAAATCGCCGGAGTCGGCGCCGCCCGATCCGCCCGGCAGCGTCGCGGTCCAGGTCGCGGACACTGCGCCCGCCGAGCCATCGGTGCGCGACACGGTGAAGACGATGTCCTGCGTGTTGCTATTGCCTTCGAGAATCGAGGCATCGGCGATGTTGAGCGTGCCCGCCGCGGGGGGCGCCGCCGCTTGCAACGCAGTGATCGAGAAATCGTCGATGCCTAAGCCGTCGTCGCTGCCGCTCGCGTTGAAATCGAGCCAGCGAATCCAGAACGTCGCGCCGCTCGCGATCGCGCTGGTCACGTCGTACATGTAAGCCAGATCGGTCGTTAAGGTGTTGCCGTCGCGCGCGCCGGTCGTCGTGATGTCGGGGGTCGAAAAATCGAGTTGGTCGACGTTGGTCCAGGTTCCGGTCGTCAGGCTCGTCGCGTCGAGGCTGATCTGAAAGTCGAGCCGGTCGGCGCGGCCGGTCGTGCCGAGACGCCATTCCTCGCCGGCATAAGCGAACGCCAGCGAGGTGATGCTGCTTCCGGTGTCGTTGGTGAACTGCGCGCCGATCGTTGGCGTCACGGAACTGCTGAACAACGTGCCGAACGCGCGGTCGCTGCTTCCCGCTGCGCCGAAGCTGTAGACGTCGCCGCCTGTGCCCGTTCCGGTGCCCGCCGTGTATAGGCCGTTGGCGGCGGCGCCAGTGTTGGCTTCGTCGAAATACCATCCGGTCGGCAAGGTGCTGGAGGCGCCGGTCGCGGCGAGCGTGTCGAAATTCTCCGTCGCCGCGGTGCCGAAGGTCGTCAGCGAAACACTTCCAGTGCCAGCACCAGCCATAATGCGAATCCCTATGTTGTCATGGCCGGATCGGCCAATGGATCGATTTGCGTATCGGCGATAAGGCGCGGGCGCGCGCTCTTGCCTTGTCCGCAGGGACTACGGCGGCTGTGTGACTCCGCGATTGCAGTTTCAGGTCAGATTGACGCACGGTTGTGAAAAGTCGCTGTTTTTTTGGCAAGCCCGTCGTGAAGATCGCGGATCGGGCGGCCCGAACGAGTGTTTGGTTGACTGGCTGGCGTGCGACGTGCTTCGGGTGGAACGATCGCGCTATACCGAAGCCGATCTGGCGCTGGCCGACGCGCAGATCGCCGACGCGCAGGTCGATCTGTTCCGCGCGCTCGGCGGCGGGCGGCAGGCGTGAAGCGCCGATCGATCATTTTCCTGCAAAAAGGAGCGCAGCTTCGGGCGAACGACGGCACGCTCGGCAGCGTCTGCAACACGTTCTTCTCGGCGAATTCCGCCGAGCGATTCGAAACCTTGGAAGCGTCGTCGGTCGAGCGCTCCTCAGGCGGATGTTGCGGCGCGCCTTCGATAGCGAGGCCCAAACGACGACCGCGACGCATTCCACCTCGCAGCCGCCGCCCAAAAACATATACAAGCTGGAAAACTGGTGCTGCCGGTGAGGATTGAACTCACGACCTCAGCCTTACCAAGGATGCGCTCTACCACTGAGCTACGGCAGCACTGCCTGGGACCGAATGGGCTCTCAGGCGAGGGCGCCTAAGAGACGAGGGCACCGGCATTGTCAAGGCGCGGGGGCCGCGGCTATCGTTGCGTCATGGCGACCAAGGACGAGCGCGCGGAGCGATTGGCGGCGGCGCTGCGCGAGAATTTGCGCAAGCGAAAGGCGCAGGCGCGCGGCGCGAACGAGACGCCGGCTTCGGACGATCTCAGCGCGGAATCGCGTAAGACCCGAGACTGACCGCAGCGCCCGCGGCCTGATAGGCGATGCCTGACGCTGCGGCAAAAATGCCGAGCGCCACGACCCCGGTCAACGCGTGATGGGCAAGCACCTTGAATCTAACCATGCCTTTTCCTCTCCTTCGAGTTCGGGGCCGATGATTTCGGTCACCCGGGCATGATAGGCATTAAGCCACAAAAGCTCGGAGTCGGTCAATAGGGCCGGATCGATCAGATCGCGATCGATCGGCGCGAAGGTGAGCGTTTCGAACGCCAGCATCGCGCCGTCGCCGCCTTCGGGCGTGTGTTCGACGACGAGAATCAAATTTTCGATGCGGATGCCGTAATTGCCTGCCTTGTAATAGCCGGGTTCGTTGGAGAGGATCATCCCCGCCAGCAAAGCCTCCTGCGGGCCGCCGCCGGGGTAGCTCGGCTTGGCGATGCGGGCGGGGCCTTCGTGGACCGAGAGGTAGCTGCCGACGCCGTGGCCGGTGCCGTGCGAGAAATCGAGCCCCGCTTCCCACAGCGGACGCCGGGCAAAGGCGTCGAGTTGCGACCCCGTCGTGCCCGCGGGGAAGATGGCGGTGGCGAGCGCGATATGGCCCTTCAGCACGCGAGTGAAGCGGTCGCGCATTTCCTGCGTCGGCGCACGTATTGGGACGACTCGGGTCACGTCGGTGGTGCCGTCAGCGTATTGGCCGCCCGAATCGACGAGATAGAGCTGGCCCGGCAGGATCGGCGCGTTCGATTCCTTGGTGCAGTGATAATGCGGTAGCGCGCCGTGCGGGCCGGTCGCGGAGATCGTGTCGAACGACGAATCGAGTAAAACGCCGGTCGCCTCGCGGTACTCTTGCAGCTTGGCGGCGGCGGAAAGCTCGGTTTGATCGCCCTTGGATGCTTCGATCGAGACCCACCGCAGAAAACGGGAGAGCGCGGCGCAGTCTCTGACGCTGGCGGTGCGGTGGCCCGCGACCTCGACGCGGTTCTTGCTCGCTTTCGACAGGATCGTCGGATCGCGACGTTCGAGCAAGGTCGCGCCGCCTGCTTCGAGCGCCTGCGCGATCGCAGCGACTGCGAGGCCGGGATCGAAGGCGACGCGCTTGCCGCTGTACCCGCCGAGCGCGGGGGCGAAGGCGTCGCGGTCGTGGAGGCGGATGGCGTTGCCGAGATGCTGGCGCACAGCATCGGTGATCTTTTCGGGCGCGACGAACAGATCGGCGGTGCCGTCGGCATCGACGATGGCATAAGCGAGCGCGACGGGTGTGTGCGATACGTCCTTGCCGCGGACGTTCATAAGCCAGGCGATCGAATCGAGCGCGGAAAGAACAACCGCGTCGGCCTTTTCCGCGGCGAGCCAGTCGGCGACATCCGCGCGCTTTTCCGCCGATGAGCGACCGGCGTTCGCGGTGTCCTGCACCCCGAGCGTCGCGTCGGACGGCGCCGGGCGATCGGGCCAGACTGCGTCGATCGGGTTGGTTTCGACTGGGACGAGCGTCGCGCCCTTGGCGGCAAGCGCCTTGGTCGCCTCTGCGGCCCAGGCGCGGGTGTGGAGCCAGGCGTCGTAGCCGATGCGCGCGCCATCCGTGGTGTGATCGGCGAGCCAGCCCGACACGCTCGTCTCGGGAACGCCGACGAATTGCCAATCGTCGGCGGAGACCTGTTCGCGAACCTGCAAAGTGTAGCGACCATCGGTGAAGATCGCGGCTTCGGCGGGCAGCACGACCGCGGTGCCCGCCGAACCCTGAAAACCGGTCAACCAGGCGAGGCGCTGCGCGTAGGCGCCGACATATTCGCTCATATGCTCGTCGGTAAGCGGCACGACGAAGCCGTCGAGGCGGTCGCGCCGGAGCTGATCGCGCAGCGCGGCGAGGCGGGCGGAATGGGTGGACATTGGGGCTGCTCCGGGAATCGTGTCGCGGCTCTCCTGCCAGAAAGCGTCGCGCGGATACAGGGTTGCCATACAGGGCTTGCCCTTGCACCGGGCCGACGGTTGGGCGACACGCGCGGGGTTCCGCGAAAGGCTTGATAATGAATACCGAAACCAAAGCCCCCCCCGCTCCACGCGCGCTGGAGCGGCTCCGCACCGAGGCCGACGTCGAGGCGACCATGGCACGCGCCACCAATCCCGATACGATCGCGCGACTGGCAGTGCCGTTGCTTTGCACGGTGCTGGCGGTGCGGCCGGGGCGCGCGGACGCGATGCGGCTGCTGCGCGGGCATTTCGAGGCGCTGGGGGACCGCGCCGCCGCGGCGCGCGCGACGCATTTCGCCGAACTCGCCGAGATCGACCATCCGATGCTGAAACGTGCGGTGCGGGCGCTGGAGGCGCGCCAGACGGCGGCGGCGGCGAACGAATTACGCGGCTTTCTGAAGGATTATCCGGACGATCCGGTGGGGCTTCGCATGCTCGCCAATTCCGCGACATTGGCGGGACAGCCCGATGAGGCGGCCCGGTTGCTGACGCATGCGCTGGCCATAGCGCCCGATTTCGTGAATGCGCGGCGCAACCTCGTCGATGTCCTGGTGCCGCAGGGCAAACACGACGAGGCGCTGGAGCAACTCGATACGCTGATCGCGTCCGATCCCAGCACACTCGACTATCGCGCGGTGAAGGCGGCGACGCTGAAACGGATGCGGCGCAGCGACGAAGCGCTGGCGCTGTACGACACGTTGCTCGCCGAATTTCCCGACCGCGCCGAGCTGCTGATCGATTATGGCAATGCGCAGCGCGGCGCGGGCAATGCCGACGAGGCGATCGCCGCGTATCGCCGCGCCGTCGCGGCGGAGCCGGTGGCGGGGCGGGCTTGGCTGTCGCTCGCCGAGCTAAAAACGGTGAACTTCGACGAAGCCGATATCGCCGCGATGCAGGCCGCGCTCGTCGCCGACGATCTCGCGGCGCCGCAGCGGAGCGCGTTGCACTTCGCACTGGGCCGCGCGCTTGAGCAGGCCAGGCAATATGCCGAGTCGTTCGCGCAATATGCCTCGGCGAACGCGCTCCAGCGGATGATCGAGCCATACGATTCGAGCGCGCTGGAAACACACGTCAAACGCACGATCGGGCTGGTCAAGATGACCACCAACGCACCCGAAATGCAGCCCGAGCCGGGGCCGATCTTCGTTCTCGGCATGCCGCGGTCGGGCTCGACGCTGGTCGAGCAGATCCTCGCCGCGCATCCGCGGATCGAGGCGACCGAGGAATTGTCGTACCTCCGTGAGATCGCCAACGATCTCGCGCGGAGCGGCCGCTATCCCGAGAGCTTGGTAAAACTTACATCCGAGCAACTCGGCGAGATTCGCGCGCGGTATCTGGAACGGGCCGGGGCGCATCGTCGTCGCGGCGCGGAATGGTTCGTCGACAAGGCCCCCGCCAATTGGCAGCATATCCCGCTGATCGTCGCGGCGTTTCCGAACGCGCGGATCGTCGATGCGCGGCGACATCCGCTCGACTGCGGCTTTTCGAATTACACGCAGCGCTTCGGACGGGGGCACGAATTCGCCTATTCGCTCGCCGCGATCGGGCATCATTACGCGCAATATGTCGAGACGATGCAGGCGATCGACGCCGCCTGGCCGGGGCGCGTCCACCGCGTCCACAACGAGGCGCTGATCGCCGATCCCGAGGGCGAGACACGCAAGTTGCTCGCCTATGTCGGGGTCGATTTCGATGCGGCGTGCCTGAAGTCGCACGAGAGCACCGATCCGGTATTCAGCGCGAGCAGCGAGCAGGTGAAACGCCCGATCAACCGCGACGGGGTCGATCGCTGGAAGCCGTTCGAGGCGTGGCTCGGGCCGCTGAAGGGTGCGCTGGGGCCGGTGCTGGAGGACTATCCGGCGTTTCTGGGGACGGTGCACTAAGCTGTGTTCGTCCTGCGAAGAAGCGCTCTTCCCCGGCGAAAGCCGGAGCCCAGTTGGAAAGGTGGGAGTGTCGTAGCGATACGATCGTGCGTCACCGTTCGCGAACTGGACCCCGGCCTCCGCCGGGGAAGCGGTTCGTTCCAGCTTGCACGGTTTGGCTCGACACTAATCAGAACGGACGGGGAGAAGCGGTAGATCGTATTGTGTAGCAAGGCTAAGGCTCGTCGATGACCACGCCCCCCGTCGCCGAACGCCGTCCGCATTCCTTCACGACGCACGGCGTCACCATCGACGATCCCTGGGAGTGGCTGCGCGATCCTGGCTATCCCGACGTCACCGATGCCGATGTGCTCGCTTATCTCGCGGCGGAGAACGCCTATTTCGAGGTGGAGATGGCGCCGCATCGCGCATTGGTCGACCGGCTCTACGAGGAAATGAAGGCGCGAATCAAGGAGGACGAGTCGTCGGTGCCGCAGAAGGACGGCGACTGGCTGTACTGGACCGATTACGAGACCGGCGGGCAATATCCGCGCTGGTGGCGCAAGTCCGTCGCTGGTGGGGCGGACGAATTGCTGCTCGACGAACCCGCGCTGGCCAATGGAAAGGAATATTTCCGGCTCGGCGCGATGGCGATCAGTGAGGACGGCCGACGGATGGCCTATTCGACCGACGACGACGGCTCCGAACGCTATACGATCCGCTTCAAGGCACTCGGCGGTGGACCCACGATCCACGAAGAGATCGAAGGCGCGTCGGGCAAATGGGGCAGCGACTCGATCGAGGGCGCGATCGGCAACATCGTCTTCACCACCGACGGAAACGGCATCCTGTATGGCCTGACCGACGAGCATTGGCGGACGCGGATGATCAAGTTCCACCGGCTGGGAACGCCCGCCGCCGATGACGTCGTGATCTATTTCGAGGAAGACGCGAGTTTCTCGGTCGGGGTCGAGCAGACGAGCGACCGCAAGTGGATCATGATCGCGACGGGCGGGCACGACACCAGCGAGATACGCCTGCTTCCCGCTAACGATCCGCTTGCCGAGGCGATCGTCGTCGCGCCGCGCCAGCCGGGCCGCGAGTACGATGTCGACACGCACGGCGACACGTTGTTCGTCCACACCAACGACACCGATCCGATGTGGCGGCTGTGCACCGCGCCGATTTCCTCGCCGGGCAAGTGGACCGAGTTGATCGCGCCGTCCGCGCATTTCTATATGACCGGGGTCGAATGCTATCGCGATTTCTTCGTCGTCGAGGGGCGCGAGGACGGGCTCGATCAGATCGCGATCCATGCTTATGCTGCACCGACCGAAGGCAAGCGAATCGCGTTTCCGGAGGCAAGCTATGCTGCGGGAATCGGCGACAATCCCGAATATGAGCAGAGCGTGCTGCGTGTCAGTTATGAATCGATGGTCACGCCGGGAACGGTCTACGACTACGACGTGGCGACGGGCGGGCTGACAACGCTCAAGGTGCAGGAAATCCCGTCGGGGTACGACGGCGGCAGATACCGTACCGAGCGGCTGAAGATCGCGGCGCGCGACGGGACGGAAATTCCGGTGTCGATCGTCTACCCAAAGGATTTTTCGAAAGACGGCACCGCGCCGCTGTTCCTCTACGCTTACGGTGCCTATGGTCACGCGATACCGCCGGGCTTTTCGACCGCGCGGCTGTCGTTGCTCGACCGCGGCTTCGCTTATGCCATCGCGCATATCCGCGGCGGCGACGATCTCGGGCAGCAATGGTATTTCGACGGCAAGCTGGAGAAGCGCAGCAACACCTTCAACGATTTTGTCGATGTCGCGCGCGGGCTGGTCGCGTTGAAATGGACGAGCGCAGGCCGGATCGCGATCGCGGGGCGCTCTGCGGGGGGCGAGTTGATGGGGGCGGTGGTCAATTCCGATCCCGAACTCTGGGGCGCGGTGATCGCCGACGTGCCGTTCGTCGATGTGCTCAACACGATGCTCGACGCGGACCTGCCGCTGACGCCGGGCGAGTGGCCCGAATGGGGCAATCCGATCGAGGATGCGGCGGCGTTCACTTTGATCCGGTCGTATTCGCCGTACGATCAGGTACGCGCGCAGGCCTATCCGCCGCTGTTCATTTCGGGCGGATTGAACGATCCGCGTGTAACCTATTGGGAGCCCGCGAAATGGGCGGCGAAGCTGCGAGCGACCAGGACCGACGATAATCTGCTGCTGCTGAAGACCAACATGGGGGCGGGGCATGGCGGCAAATCGGGGCGGTTCGAGAGCCTGCGCGAGGCGGCGGAGGAACATGCCTTCGTGCTTTGGCAATTGGACGTCGAGGGATGAGGTGAGCGTCGAAGCCCTCGTCGCGCGATATGGCCTCATCGGCGTGTTTTTCGGCGCCGGTCTCGAAGGCGAGGCGGCGACCGTGGCGAGCGGCCTGCTCGCGCATCACGGTCTGTTTCCGCTTGCCGGCGCCATAACGGCGGCGGCGGCGGGATCGTTCGTCGCGGACCAGATCTGGTTCTTCGCCGGGCGGCGTTTCCACGACCATCGTTGGGTAAAAAAGGCGCGCGCCAAGCCCGCGTTCGCGCGCGCGGTGGACATATTTCATCGCCATCCGACCGGATTCATCTTCGCGTTCCGTTTCATCTATGGTTTCCGCACAGTGAGCCCGATCGCGATCGGCACGACCGATGTTTCGGCAAAGCTTTTCGTCGCGGTCAATCTGGTCTCGGCGATCGTCTGGGGAATCGCGTTCACAACGATCGGCTATGTCTTCGGTCATGGTTTCGAGCGGTTCGTCGGGCGTGTCTTGCCCGATACGCGGACGCTGATCCTGGTCGCGGCAGGCGTCGTCGCGGTGATCGGCATCGTCGCGTTCGTCCGCTGGCGGCGCGCCGCATGACGCGCTTTGCCCGCGATTTCACCGCCGCGCCGGGCGATATCGACGAACTCGGTCACGTCAACAATACGGTGTGGCTGCAATGGGTGCAGACGCTGGCGACCGCGCATTGGGAGGCGGTCGCGCCGGCGGAGCATCGCGCGGCCCATGTCTGGCTCGTGACGCGGCATCTGATCGATTATCGCGGCAATGTTTCAGCGGGCGAGACGGTGACGGGGGAAACCTGGGTACCCGATGCCCCCAAAGGCGCGCGGTTCGACCGGCATTTCCGCTTTGTCGGCGGCGACGGACGGGTCAAGGTAGAGGGGGTGACGACATGGGCGTTGCTCGATCGCGCGAGCGGTCGGTTGTTGCGGGTGCGCGCCGAGATTGCAGCGCCGTTTCTGGGTTGAGCGCAAGCAGCGGGATGCCGATTGTGGGCCGGTCGCCTAGATCGCAATTAGCGATTAAGGAACGACGATGACTTATGCCTTTACGACGACGCCTTCTCCCGTCGGCGCGCTGAAGCTGGTTGCGAGCGACACCGGGCTGGTCGCGATCCTGTAGGAGAAAGACGCGCCCGACCGGGTTCGGCTCGGGGCGATGACGGAACGGCCCGATCATCCGGTGTTGATTGAGACGGAGCGACAGTTGCGCGCCTATTTCGCGGGAACGCTAAGGGCGTTCACCGTGCCGCTCGATTTTCAGGGCACCGATTTCCAGAAGAGCGTCTGGGCGGCACTGCTGACGATCCCGTTCGGCGAGACGCGCAGTTACGGCGAGATCGCGCGGCAAGTCGGACGGCCTACTGCGTCCCGTGCGGTGGGGGCGGCGAACGGCAGGAACCCGATTTCGATCATCGCGCCGTGCCACCGCGTGATCGGATCGAACGGCGCGCTGACCGGCTTTGCCGGCGGGTTAGCGGCGAAGGAATTGCTCCTGGGGCTGGAACAGGAGGGAGCGCTGGCGCTTGCCTGATTTCTAACCGCTATTCCGGAGCGCGGTCGCGATCGCGTTGATCGACAGGAGAATGCCCTCGCCGATGCGGGCGTCGTCCTCGCCCGCGCGGTGGCGTTTCATCAATTCGATCTGGAGCAGGTTGAGCGGCTCGATATACGGCAGGCGCAGGCGGATCGAGGCGTCGAGCGCGGGGTGATTTTCCAACAACCGCGACTGGCGCGTCACATCAAGCAAGCCGTCGCGCGTTGCCGCCCAGCCGTCGCGGATGCGCCCGAAGACATTGCGGCGGAGCGCCTCATCCTCGACCAGCGCGGCGTAACGTTCGGCGATCCCCATGTCCGATTTGGCGAGCACCATTTCCATATTCGCGAGCGTCGCGGCGAAAAGCGGCCAGCCTTCCGCCATGTCGCGCAGCATCGCCTTGTCCTCGAACGCGGCGATCGCGTGACCGACGCCGTACCAGCCGGGGAGCATGACGCGCGCCTGCGCCCAGGAGAATACCCAGGGGATGGCGCGGAGATCCTCGATCGCGTCGGATTTCTTGCGGCTGGCGGGGCGGCTACCGATCTTGAGGCCGCTGATCTCGGCGATCGGGGTCATCTGGCGGAAGAAGGTGCGGAAGCCTTCGGTGCCGTAAACGAGGTCGCGGTATGCCGCGAAGGCGGTTTGCGACAACGTATCCATCGCCGCGGAAAACGTTTCGTTCTCGGCGTTTGAAAGCTGTGCCGGTTCGAGGCTGGCAAGCAGCGTCGCCGAGGCCATCGCTTCCAGGTTGGTCATCGCGCTCTCGCGCGTGCCGTATTTGCCCGCGATCACCTCACCTTGTTCAGTGATGCGGATGCGGCCCTGCACCGTCCCCGCGGGTTGCGCGCGGATCGCGGCGAAGCTCGATCCGCCGCCGCGCCCGACCGCGCCGCCGCGACCGTGGAACAACTGCATCCCGACGCCCGCCGCCTCGAACACCGGCTTCAGCGCGGTCGAGGCCTTCGACAGGCTCCAGGTCGAGGTGAGATAGCCGCCGTCCTTGTTGCTGTCGGAATAGCCGATCATCACTTCCTGATGACCCCGCGCGCGGGTGATCGCGGCGATTTCGGGGAGCGCGAACCAGTCGGTCATGACCTGCGGCGCAGCCTCCAGATCTTCGATGGTCTCGAACAGCGGCACAGCCATGATCGCCGTGCTTGGTTGCTCACCGGGCCGGTACAACCCGACCTCCTTGAGCATCAGATCGACTTCGAGCAGGTCGCTGACCGACTTCGCCATCGAGACGATATACTGGCGGATGCACCCCGCGCCGTATTTGGCATGCGCTTCGGCGGCAGCGGCGACGATTTCGAGTTCGCCGGTGGTTTCGTCCGAAAAGGTCGTGAAGCGACTCGCCAGCGGGCGTGGCGTGGCGAGTTCAGCGCGCAAGAGTGTAACGCGAGCAGCTTCGTCGAGCGCGAGATAACCGTCGCAGACGCCGGCGGTCTTGAGCAATTCCGCAACGACGCGTTCGTGAACCGCGCTGTTCTGGCGCATGTCCAGCGTGGCGAGGTGGAAGCCGAACACTTCCACCGCGCGGATCAGCCGTCCGATCGCCCCGCCGCTGCCGAGCAGCCCGCCGCCGTCGGCGGAAAGCGGACGCGCGATCGCGACGAGATCGGCGCGCAAGGCCGCCGGATCGGGATAGGGTTCGCCGGTGAGATGGCCGGGGCGTGGCGCGCGTTTGCCGGTCAGTTTAAGATGGGTCGCGGCGAGGCGGGCGTAGATGCCCGATATGGCGCGGCGATAGGGTTCGTCGGTGCGGCTCTTGGCGCCGTCGCCGCTTTTCTCGGCGAGTGCCAGCACCGCGTCATCGACCGCGGCATGGGTCGACGAAATCGACAATTCGGCACCGAGTGCGTGGAGTTGGTCGAGGTAGAAACCGAGCACCGCTTCGGACGCCTTTGCGAGCGCGGTGCGGAGCGAATCGGCGGTGACGAAAGGATTGCCGTCGCGGTCGCCGCCGATCCAGCTGCCGGGGCGCAGGAAGGCGGGAACGCGCTCGCCGAGCGCGCGATCCCAACGCTGGTAGAGCGCGGGGATGACGGGGAGGAAGACGTCGCGGAGGTAACTGAGCGCGGTCTCCACCTCATCGACGACGTAGAGCCGCTCGCGGCGCAATACGCGGGTTTGCCAGAGAAGCGCGACCTGGCGGATCACGGCTTCATCGATCCGGTCGCCGTTGGGGGTGGTCTCAAGTCCATGATCGCGTAGCGCCATCAGTTGCGCGATGCGGTTGCGATGATCGATCATCGATTTGCGCCGCACCTCGGTCGGGTGCGCGGTCAGGACCGGCGCGACGAGCGCGTGATCGAGCAGGGCGATCACCTGATCGCGATCAATCCCCTCGCCAGCCAGGCGTTCCAACGCCGCGGCGATGTCCGCCCCCTCCTCGGCGGCGATCCCCTGACGATCCTCGGCGAGATTGGCGAGCATCGAGAACAACATGAAGCCACGGACGAAATCGAGCGTCTCGTCGAGGCTAAGCGATTCGAGATGCGGGTCCGCGCCGCTCGCGCCGCCGCGATGGCGCTCGACCGAGGCGGATCGGATCGCTTCGGTCGCCGCGAACAGGCGGTCGCCGCCATAAGCGCGGATCACATCGCCGAGGACGCGCCCGAGGTAGCGGATGTCGGGATTGTTGGTGATCGGGGGGAGGTCGGTCATCGCCTGATGCTGCGCTGCGGCATGACGTTGGTCAACCCGACATCTCGTCCCATGGCGTTACCCCCGCGAAAGCGGGGATGACGGAAGCGAGGATTGCGGGCAGGTTGATTCGCCATGACCATGCCGATCCGCCCGCGCCGCAGCGCGCTATATCTCCCGGCCTCGAATCCCCGCGCGATCGAAAAGGCGCGCGGGCTGCCTTGCGATGTCGTGATCCTCGATCTGGAAGATGCCGTCGCGCCCGAGGCGAAAGCGGTCGCGCGCGATGCGGCTGTGGCGGCGATGCGCGAAAGCTTCGGGGCGCGCGAACGGGTGATCCGGGCGAACGCGCTCGACACCGAATATGCGGCGGACGATCTCGCCGCGCTGCGCGACGCCGATGTGGATGCGGTGTTGCTGCCGAAGGTCTCGTCGGCGGACGATCTGCGCCGCGCCCGGGCGATGCTCGGCGACGGCCCGCGCCTGTGGGCGATGATCGAGACGTGCCGCGCCATTCTCGATCTCGCCGCGATCACCGGCGCGGCGGCGGAAACCGGACTCGACCTGCTGGTCGCCGGAACCAACGACCTCGCCAAGGAGATGCGCTGTCGGCCCGGCGTGACCCGCGCGCCGTTGTTGCCCGTTTTGTCGCAATTAATCGTCGCGGCGCGGGCGGCGGATTTGGCGGTGCTCGACGGGGTCAGCAATGTCATCGACGATCCCGCCGCGGTGGAGGCGGAATGCGCGCAGGGGTTGGCGTGGGGCTTCGATGGCAAGACCTTGATCCACCCCTCGCAGATCGAGGCGGCCAATCGTGTTTTCGCGCCATCGGAGGAGGAAGTGGCTTGGGCACGCCGTGTTATCGCGGCATTCGACGAGCCGGAAAATGTGGGCAAGGGTGCGATCAGGGTCGCGGGGACGATGGTCGAGCTGCTCCACCGCGATCAGGCGATGCGAACTTTGGCCATCGCCAAGGCGATCGCGACGGCAGCTTGATCCTATTTGTCGCGATTGGCGAACAGCACCGCCGCGGCGACCGCCGCCGAACCGATCCCGACCCCAAGCCCGAACTTGCCGATCTGCCAGCGTTTTGCTTTGGCTTCGGCCTCCTTCGCCGCGGCGGCCTCCTTGCGGGCCTTCGCGGCGCGCGAAGCCTCGAGAATTTCGTTGGGCTCTTCGTCCGCCACGCTTACTCTCCTTTTCCCGCATGATAGCGCGCGCGGAACGCGTCTGCGAACTGTTTCAATCGTTTCTCCGCGATCGCGGCGCGCAAGTTCGCCAGCAGCGTTTGGTAAAAGGTGATGTTGTGCTCGGTCATCAGCATCGCGCCGAGGATCTCGCCCGAGCGGACGAGGTGGTGGAGATAGGCGCGGGTCCAGGTCACGCAGACCGGGCAGGCGCAGTCCGCATCGAGCGGCCCCTGATCCTCGCCGAACCGCGCGTTGCGCAGGTTGATCGGGCCGTCGCAGGTGAACGCCTGGCCGGTGCGGCCGCTGCGCGTCGGCAGCACGCAATCGAACATGTCGATCCCGCGCTCGACCGCGCCGACGATATCGTCGGGCTTGCCGACCCCCATCAGATAACGCGGCCGGTCGGCGGGGAGTTGTGCGGGCGCATAATCGAGGCAGGCGAACATCGCCTCTTGGCCCTCGCCGACCGCGAGTCCGCCGACCGCATAGCCGTCGAAGCCGATATGGATCAGCGCATCGGCGCTCGCGTTGCGCAGTCCTTCGTCGAGCGCGCCCTGCTGGATGCCGAAGATGGCGTTGGCGGCGGCGTGGTCTTCGCCGGCGTCGAAGGCGGCGCGGCTGCGCTTGGCCCACCGCATCGACCGCTCCATCGCCGCGGCCTGGACTTCGCGGGTCGAGGTGGTGGGGACGAGTTCGTCGAACGCCATGACGATGTTCGAGCCGAGCAGCCGCTGGATTTCGACCGAACGTTCGGGACTGAGCAGATGCCGCGTCCCGTCGAGGTGCGACTTGAACGATACGCCTTCTTCGGAGCGCTTGGTGAGATCGGCGAGGCTCATAACCTGATAGCCGCCCGAATCGGTCAGGATCGGCCGCTCCCACGCCATAAACGCATGCAACCCGCCGAGCCGCGCGACGCGCTCGGCACTGGGCCGCAGCATCAGATGATAGGTGTTGCCGAGGATGATGTCCGCCCCCGCCGCGGCGACGTCGCCGGGCTTCATCGCCTTCACCGTCGCGGCGGTGCCGACCGGCATGAACGTGGGCGTGCGGATGGTCCCACGCTGCATCGCGATCGCGCCGGTACGCGCCGCGCCATCGCGCGCGTGGATGGTGAAGGTGAAACGATCGGTCATCGGTCAGTCGATGCGTCGCCGGATCGGCAAAGTCGATATCGGACTTGAGAAACAACGATGACCATATTAAATGACCGGTCAATTCATATGGTCAGGAGCGTGAAAGATGGAACTCACCATTTCCGCCACCGAGTTCAAGGCCAAGTGCCTCGATATCTTCACGCGCTTGTCGGATCATCGGCTGACCAAGGTCACGGTCACACGCCGGGGCAAGCCTGTCGCGGCGGTCACCGCGCCGGTGTCGGACGGCGGCGACATCTACGGGTTCATGGCGGGGAGCGTGATCATCCCGCCGGGCCTGGATTTGACCGCCCCCATCTTCGAAGGCGAAATCGAAGCCGAATCCGGGCGACTGCATCGCTGATGCTGCTGGATACCTGCGCCGCGATCTGGCTCGGCAACCGAGAGCCGATTGAACCGGCCGCGTTGGCCCGAATCCGGGAAACAGCAGCGGGGGCCCGCGTCTTCGTGTCGCCGGTTTCCGCGTGGGAAATCGGCTTGCTCGCTCACCGCAAGCGTGATCCCATGACGTTCCTTCCCGATCCTGTCGTCTGGTTTGGCACCTTGATGGCCGGACCGGGGATCAAACCCGCGCCGTTCGACGCGCGCATCGCGATCGCCTCGACATGCCTGCCCGATTGGTCGCTTCGCGACCCGGCAGACCGATGGTTGGTCGCGACGGCGCGGGCGTTGCGAATGCCGATCGTGACGCGGGATCGGATCATTCTAGATTATGCCGCAGCGGGCCATGTCCAAGCGCTGGCGTGTTAGAGTAAATCTACACCACAATTTATATTTCGCTCGCGACGATCTAGAAGTCGCACTCGAACAAGGGTTGCGGTTACTTGCAGCCGGGCTTGACCTTCGTCGGCGGCAAATAGCGCAGCAGGATCAATTCTTCGACTTTCGTTTCTTTTTGTCGGAGCGGTTCGATGGGACGACCGCGCGGATCGTCAACAATTCGGCGCGGGTCAGCACGCCGTCGTTATCGCGATCGAGCCGCGCGAAAATCTCCGCGAACTTCGCCTGCAATTCGGCGAGCGTGATCTGGTTGTCGCCATCGCTGTCGGTCTCGAACGGGCTCGGCAGCGCATTGCGATCGCCGAGCCAGCGCTCGGCCCAGTCGGCGAACGCGATATAGCCAAGCTTGCCGCTGCCGTCCTTGTCGATGCTTTCGAACGAATGGCGGACGCCGGTTTCGCGTTCGGCCTTCGTCACGCGGGCGTCGCCGTCCTTGTCGAACGCCGCGATCATCGTCGCGACGGGCTCGACGACCATCGTCGCGGGGGGCTGACCGGGCGGGGCGGGCGGGGGCACCGCGGCTTGAAGAAGAAGCGCGAGGATCATGCGCGCGACGATGGCAGCAACAGCGACGCATCGCCATAGCTGTAGAAGCGATAGCCGCGAGCGATCGCGTGGTCGTACGCAGCGAGCATCGTCTCGCGCCCCATCAGCGCCGATACCAGCATGAACAGCGTCGAGCGCGGCAAATGGAAATTGGTGATGAGGCCGTCGATTCCCTTGAAGCGATAGCCGGGGGTGATGAAGATCGCGGTGTCGCCTTCGAAGGGGCGGACCACGCCGTCGTCGCCGCACGCGCTTTCGATCAGGCGGAGCGAGGTCGTGCCACAGGCGATGACGCGGCCGCCAGCAGCGCGGACCGCGTTGAGGCGATCGGCGGTGGCGGCGTCGATCCGGCCCCATTCGGCGTGCATGACGTGATCCGCGGTATCGTCGGCCTTGACCGGCAGGAACGTCCCCGCGCCGACATGCAGCGTCAGCGTCGCATGGCCGACGCCCGCCGCTTCCAGCGCCGTCATCAGCGCTGTGGTGAAGTGCAGCGCTGCGGTCGGCGCGGCGACCGCGCCGGGTTCGGCGGCGAACATTGTCTGATAATCCTGGGCATCGCGGGCGTCGGTCGCGCGCTTGCCCGCAATATAGGGCGGCAACGGCATCCGTCCGGCGCGTTCGAGCAAGGTTTCGACCGGTTCGTAGCCCGCGAACTCGAGCGCGAGGCTGCCGTCGGCGGCGCGGTCCGAGGCGATGGCGGTGACGCCTTCCCCGAAATCGATCGCGTCGCCGTCGCGCAGCCGCCGGGCGTTGCGGACGAAGGCGCGCCAGCGGCGCGGGCCTTCGCGCTTATGGAGCGTGGCGCCGATACGCGCCGCGCCGCGCCGCCCTTCGAGTTGCGCCGGGATCACCCGCGTGTCGTTGAAGACGATCAGATCGCCCGCGCGCAACGCGGTCGGCAGATCCGCGACGGTGCCGTCGCGCATCGCGTCACCGTCGAGGACCAGCATCCGCGCGGTGTCGCGCGGCGCCGCGGGGCGAAGCGCGATGCGGTCGGTCGGCAGCGCGAAATCGAAGAGATCGACGTTCATCTCGCTGGTCGGCCCGCGAGCCGCACCACCCTCGTCTATTTCGTAGGCTTGGTGGTCGGCAGCGTCGGGGCGGGGGCCAGCGAGACCGGCGCCGGTGGCGGTGCCGCCTGATAGGCGGGCGGATTGTCGCTGGCGATATAGGCGTGGAGGATCGTCGTCGGATTCGCCGGTGGCTCGCCGCGGTGGATCGCATCGACATAATCCATGCCGGACAGCACGCGGCCGAACACGGTATATTTCTTGTCGAGCGCGAACCGCGGCTGGAAGACGATATAGAACTGGCTGTTCGCGCTATCGTCGGCGTCGGCGCGCGCCGCCGCCACCGCACCGCGGACGTGCGGCAACGTGTTGAATTCGGCCTTCAGATCGGGAAGCGTCGATCCGCCGGTGCCGTCGCCCTTCGGATCGCCGCCCTGTGCCATAAAGCCGTCGATCACCCGGTGGAACGGCAGGCCGTCGTAGAAATGCCGACGCGTCAGCATCTTGACCCGCTCGACCATATTGGGCGCCACGTCGGGCCGGAGCGAGATGGTGACGCGGCCGCCGTCGGAGAGGTCGAGCAGCCAGATATTCTGCGGATCCATCGCGGCGGGGGGCGGAATCGCCGACGCAGGCTTGACCTGCGAAGGTGTCGGCGAAGCAGTGGCGGCGGGTGCCGGGGGGGCGGCTTGCGTGGTCGTAGGCGCGGTCGGCGCCTCTTGCGCGGTCGCGGGCGACACGAACCCGGCCAAAAGGAAAGCGAAAACGGCAATCAGACGCATGGGCACCACAGCGGATCATTGGGACAAGGCGTCGCTTAGATCAAAACCACGCTTGCGCCAATCTGAATGGGGTTTTGTTCGATCGCCTCCCGGCGATGGGCGGCACCAGCCCTCTCCCCCACCCCGCCTCCCATTCAGTATATTCTAGATGGGAGGCGGGGTGGAGGAAAGGGCTGGTGCCGCTTCACACCCGTGAGGGCGTCAAAAAAGACTCGCACACTTGCCCGGCGAAACATCTCGGTGGAAACCCGGGAAATCCTTAGCTCCCGCGCCGCCCCAGCTTCTCGACGCGTGCGACCACCTCGTCGCGGACCGCGGGCGTCACGAATTTGCCGATCTCGCCGCCGAACATCGCGATTTCCTTGACGAGCTTCGACGCGATCGGTTGCAAGCCGACATCGGCCATCAGGAAGACCGTCTCGACTCGGTCGTTGAGCTGCTGGTTCATCCCCGCCATCTGATATTCATATTCGAAATCGGCGACGGCGCGCAGGCCCCGGACGATCACGCTCGCGCCCTCACGCTCGGCGAAATCCATCAGCAGCGAATCGAACGCGACGACGCGGATGTCGCCGCCGATCCCGGCGACCTCACGCATGACGATCGCCAGCCGCTCCTCGAGCGAAAACATCGGCGATTTCGACGGATTGGTGGTGACGCCGATGACCAGCCGGTCGACCAGCTTCGCGCCGCGTCGGACGATGTCCATATGGCCGAGCGTCATCGGATCGAAGGTGCCGGGATAGACGCCGGTGCGCGGAGTCATGGTCTAGCGATCCCTTTCCAGCACGAAGCGCGCGATGTCGCGGAGCAAATCCGCTTCGGAGCCATAGGCGCGCAGATGCTCGATCGCCTGGTCCGTCAAGATGCGGCTCTGCTCGCGTGCGCGATCCACACCGAGCAGCGATACGAAGGTCTCCTTGCCAGCGCCCTCGTCCTTACGCAGCTTCTTGCCGGCCAGCGCCTCGTCGCCCTCGATATCGAGCAGATCGTCGACGATCTGGAAGGCGAGGCCGATGTCGCGGGCGTAGCCGCGCAACCCCGTCCGTCCCTCCGGCGCGACGCGGCCCAGGATCGCCCCGGCCTCGACCGATGCGGCGATCAACGCGCCGGTCTTCATCGCCTGCAAACGGGTGACCGTGGCGAGATCGAACTGCGCGGTTTCGGCGACGAGGTCCATCATCTGCCCGCCCGCCATTCCTGCCGGGCCGGCGGCGCGCGCGAGATCGAGGACGAGTTCGGCGCGAACGAACGGATCGGGATGCGTCTCCTCGTCGGCGAGGATTTCGAACGCCAGCGCATGGAGGCTGTCGCCCGCCAGGACCGCGGTCGCCTCGTCGAAGGCCTTGTGGATCGTCGGCTTGCCGCGCCGCATATCGTCATCGTCCATCGCCGGCAGATCGTCGTGGATCAGCGAATAGACGTGGATCGCCTCGATCGCGCAGCCGGCACGCCCGGCGCAATCGCGGTTCACCGCGAAGAGTTGCGCGGTGGCGTGGACAAGCAGCGGGCGGAGCCGCTTGCCGCCGTCGATCGCGGCATGCCGCATCGCGCGATAGAGATCGGCGCGCGAATCATCGGGGATCGCCAGCAGCACATCGAAGCGGCGATCGATATCATCCGCGACCTCTTCGAGCGCGGCCTGAAGCGCGGGCGAGATGCCCGGGGAGACTGGCGCCACCGAACTCACCCCGCGGCGAACGGCTTCGTGCCGATCGCGCGGCCTTCGGCATCCACGCGGATCGCCTCGATCCGCGCCTGCGCCGCGTCGAGCCGGTCGGCGCACCGCGCCCGCAAGGCGCTGCCGCGTTCGTAGAGCGCGATCGATTCGTCGAGGCTGGCATCGCCCGATTCGAGCCGCGAGACGATTCCCTCCAGCTCTTTCAGCGCAGCCTCGAAACTCAGCGCGTCGACGGTGATATCCTCTGCCATGTCGGCGCTATGGCCCGCCCGCGCGCGGAGGGTCAAGGCGCGGCGACCTCTGCCGCCAAGTCCTTGCGGCTCAGCTTCCCGATCATCGTCTTGGGGAGCGTATCGCGCACCACCACCGCATCGACGCGCTCGTGCTTGCCGAGTTGCGGGTTGAGCCACGCCTTTAGCGCGTCGCCGGTTTCCGTAGCTCCGGCGGACAGCGTAACATAGGCGCGCGGCACCTCGCCCCGATACGCATCGGGCATGCCGATCACGAGCGCTTCCTTCACCGTCGGATGGCGGTACAGGATCGCCTCGATCTGGCTCGGGAACACCTTGAAGCCGCCGACCGCGATCATGTCCTTCAGCCGATCGACGATCGCTACGAAGCCATCGGCGTCGATCATTCCGATGTCGCCGGTGCGCAGCCAGCGTTCGCCATTTGCGTCGGTGACGAACGTGTCGGCATCGGCGTCGGCGCGGTTCCAGTACCCGCGCATGATCTGCGGCCCAGCCGCGACGATCTCGCCCGGCTCGCCTTCGGGCGCTGGGCGCGATGCGTCGTCTTTATCGACGAGGCGCAGTCGCGTCGCCGGGATCGGCTGGCCGATCGTCCCCGGTTTGCCCACGCCTTCATATGGGTTTGCGGTGAGGACGCCCGAACTCTCCGACAGGCCATAGCCTTCGACCAACGTCGCGCCGGTCGTCTCACGCCACCGCCGTGCGAGTTCGGCGGGAAGCGGCGCGCCGCCCGAGATGCAGATGCGCAGACCCGAGAAATCGGTTCGCGCGGTTCGCGGGTGATCGAGCAGCGCGGTGTACATCGTCGGCACGCCGGGCAGCGCGGTCGCTTTCGTCCGACCGATCGCGGCGAGCACCTGCCCGGCATCGAAGCGCGGCAGCAGCGCGATTTCGCCGCCGTTCGCGACCGTCCGGTTGAGGACGCAGGTGTTTGCGAAGACGTGGAATAACGGAAGCACGCCGAGAATGCGATCGGGCGCTTGCGGGTGTGGATCGATCGCGTTCACCTGGCGCGCGTTGGCGGCGAGGTTCGCGTGCGTCAGCATCGCGCCTTTCGGCGTTCCCGTCGTGCCGCCGGTATATTGGATCAGCGCGACGTCGCGTGTCGGGTCGATTGCGGCCGCGGGATGCGCGCCGTCGTTGGCGATCAGCGCGGAGAAGGCGGAGATGCGCGGGTCGCCGGGGCGCTTGCTCGTCTCCTTGCGGCGGAACAGGCGGTAGAACAGCGACTTGGTCGGCGGCAACGCGCCCGCGACCGAGCCGACGACGAGGCGTTCGAGCGCGCTCCTGTCGAGCACCGCCAGCGCGGTCGGCAGCAACGCCGATGCCGACAGCGTGAAGATCAGCCGCGTCCCCGAATCGGCGACCTGATGCGCGAGTTCGTCGATGGTGTAGAGTGGCGAGAAATTGACCACCGTCGCGCCGAGCCTGAGCGCGCCGTAATAGGCCGCGAGATAATGCGGCACGTTGGGCAGGAACAGGCCGATCCGGTCGCCCTTGCGATACCCCATAACCGCCAGCCCGGTCGCGACGCGGCGGGCGCCGTCGGCGACTTCGCGGTAATCGTAACGCCGCCCGAGGAAGTCGATCAGCGGGCGATCGGCGTGGCGTTCGGCGGATTGCTCGAACAGCGCGTTCAGCGATTGCGGCGGGAATTCGGTGCTCCAGGGATTCGGATGGCGATAGGCTTCACGCCAGGCGATTTCGGGGTTCGTCATTGACACGCGTGTAAGCAGCCCGCGCGATGCGATCAACCTCAGCGCAGGCGCTTGGCGGTCCAGGTCACGAGCAACGATACGCCCATCAGGCCGAGATCGACCGCGGCCTGGAACCGGTGCGGCGAGACGTCGGCAGCGTCATGGGTCATGATGCGGATATCTGCCTTGGGCGGGTGCACCGCGGCAAGCGTCAGCGCGATCGCGCCAACGGCGAGCATTGTACGGCGACGTTGATCCATGACCGATCTCCTCGATCGATCCGATACACCCATCGCCTCGCGATTATAAGCGTAATCAGGCGGCGCGTTGCAGATCGTGGCGGACACGGTCGCGGCCCGCCGCCTTCGCCTCGAACAAGGCGCGATCGGCTCGGCGGTAGAGCGTCTTCCAGTCGATGTCGCTGGCAAGCGTGCCCGTCGAGACGCCGATCGAAATCGTCACCGCCAGATCGAACGGCATGCGTTCTGCGCGGATGCGCTCGAGGATGGTCGCCGCCGTAATCGGATCCTCGGCATCGACGATGATGGCGAATTCCTCACCGCCGATCCGCGCAACCAGATCGCCGGCTGGCGCCACCGCGCGCAACACGCGCGCGACGATCCGCAGCACCTCGTCGCCGCCATCGTGGCCGAGCGTTTCGTTGACTTGTTTGAAATGATCGATGTCGGCCAGCATCAGCACCTGGTCGCCGGGCCGTCCGATCGCTTCGCGCAGGAAGGCGCGACGGTTGATCAGCCCGGTCAGTGGATCGACGTCGGCGAGCAGCCGCGCCTCGATCTCCTGCGCGCGCGCCTGATCGCGCTCGATGGTGATGAGGCGGATGCGATACGCGATCGCCATGCTCGAAAGCAACGCCTCGACGCTCATCGAGGCGAGCGTCGAATTATCGACCCAGAAATTATAGGGAACGAGGTGGAATATGTTGGCGACGCGAATGGCGGCGAGCAGGATCGGCGCCGCCCAGGCGATCGCGAACGCCCAAAGGTAATTGCTCCGCCGCCGCCACGCCTGCCACAACAGCGCCGGTACGATCGCGAGTTCGAGGGCGAAGACCATGCCATAGACGCGATCGAGCAACACGATGTGCCACGGTGCGAGGCATGCGAACGCCAGCGACGCGGCGATCAGCGCGACCGTCAGCAGCTTGATCGCGCGATCGATCCATCCCGCGAAAACGTGGCGTTCGAAGAAGCAGCGCGCAAATACCAGCGCTGCGGCAGCAGCGAAGCCGAGCGTCGCGTAATTGATCCGCAAGCGATCGTTATTGGCGATACCGGGCCAGAACCACGCCAGCGCCCCCGAAGACGAGATCGCATAGGCGAGCAACCCGCCGACCATTGCGCAATAGGCAAGCTGAAAAGTGTGACGGAGTGCGACCCAGAGCGCTAGGTTGTAACAGATCAGCGCGATGCACAATCCGGCGAAGGAGGCGTAGAGCCCGCCGAACACCAGGTTCGCGTTGTTACTGTCCTCGGGCGTCGCGATCCGCGCGCCGACCAGGATGCCGCGCAGATTGCTCGCACCTTCGACATGCCACAGCAGCCGCCCGACCGGCACCGCGCGGACCGGCGGCGCCTGTTCGATGATCGCGCCAAGCTGGATGTGCCGCGTCATCGCGCGCGCATCCATCGGCATCGCGACGATCGCGCCATCGGCGTAAAGCGCGTGGAGCGTCAGACGATCCTGCCACAGGCTTGCGACGCGGACTCGAAGCGGCGTCAGGCCGGTTCCGGCGGGCAGCGGTTGCGACATCGCCCAGAAATCGCCCGGTCCAAACGCGCGTTGCGTGGTCGCGCAATCGTAGCGTGCCTTCGCCATGACGGCAGCAGGGCCCGAACCGCGCGCGATACAGACCTGAATCGGCGTACCGACGATACCGCTGTCGGCGAGTGCCGGAGTCGCCGTGACGCCTAGAGCGAGCAGCGCGCACGCCAGCCGCCAGACAATCCCGATGATCCACCCTCGCGGCATGGCGACTATGGTAACGAAGGTTGAAGAACAGAAAGTAAATTGCCGGACCCGGCTGGCCCTATTCAGCACGCATTGCGAACCGGGCCGAAGCGCCTTGCGCCCCGGCCCGACCGATCACTTCACTTCGACCGGCACGCTCTTCTTGCGGCTGCCGCCCTTCTTCCTCGGTTTTTTCGGCGCGGCGGGGACGATCTCGAACGCCAAGGCGCCGTCCTTCATCTTCACCGTAACCTCGCCGCCGTGGACGAGCTTGCCGAACAACAATTCCTCGGCGAGCGGCTGTTTCACCTTCTCCTGGATCAGTCGCGCCATCGGCCGCGCGCCGTAGAGCTTGTCGTAGCCCTTCTCGGTCAGCCACGCCTTCGATTCCTCGTCGAGCGCGATATGGACGTTGCGGTCGGCGAGCTGGAGTTCGAGCTGGAGGATGAACTTCTCCACCACCCGCGCGACGACCTCGGTCGGCAGATACCCGAACGGCACGACAGCATCGAGGCGGTTGCGGAACTCCGGCGTAAACATTTTCTGCACCGCCTGCTCGTCTTCGCCTTCGCGGGTAAGGTTACCGAAGCCGAGCGTCTCGCGCGCCATGTCGGATGCGCCGGCATTGGTCGTCATGATCAGGATGACGTTGCGGAAATCGACCGATTTGCCGTGCTGATCGGTCAGGCGACCGTTGTCCATCACCTGCAACAGGATGTTGAACAAGTCCGGATGCGCCTTCTCGATTTCGTCGAGCAGCAGGACGCAATGCGGTTGCTGGTCGACCGCGTCGGTCAACAGCCCGCCCTGATCGAACCCGACATAACCCGGAGGCGCACCGATCAGCCGGCTGACCGAGTGGCGTTCCATATATTCGGACATGTCGAAACGCTGGAGCGGGATGCCAAGGATCGACGCGAGTTGCTTGGCGACCTCGGTCTTGCCGACACCCGTCGGGCCGGTGAACAGGTAATTGCCGATCGGCTTCTCCGGCTCGCGCAGCCCCGCGCGCGCCAGCTTGATCGCCGACGACAGTTTCTCGATCGCCGCATTCTGCCCGAACACGACGCGCTTGAGATCGGTTTCGAGGCTCTCGAGCGCCTTCTTGTCGTCGGTCGAGACCGATTTCGGCGGGATTCGCGCCATCGTCGCGATGACCTGCTCGATCTCCTTGGTGGTGATCGTTTTCTTGCGGCGCGACGGCGGCACCAGCATCTGCATCGCGCCGACCTCGTCGATCACGTCGATCGCCTTGTCGGGCAATTTGCGATCGTTGATGTAGCGCGCACTGAGTTCGACCGCGGACTTGATCGCGTCGGCAGTGTATTTGACGCTATGGTGTTCCTCAAACGCGCTCCGCAAGCCGGCGAGAATCTTGATCGTATCCTCGATCGTCGGCTCGTTGACGTCGATCTTCTGGAAGCGCCGCAGCAGCGCGCGGTCCTTCTCGAAATGGTTGCGGAATTCCTTGTAGGTCGTCGATCCGATGCAGCGGATCGTGCCGCCCGAAAGTGCGGGCTTGAGCAGGTTCGACGCATCCATCGCGCCACCGCTCGTCGCGCCGGCGCCGATGACGGTGTGTATCTCGTCGATGAACAGCACCGCGTCGGGGAGCTTTTCGAGTTCGTTGACGACCGCCTTCAGCCGCTCCTCGAAATCGCCGCGATAGCGCGTGCCAGCGAGCAGCGCGCCCATATCGAGCGAATAGATCACCGCGGGCTTCAGGACATCTGGCACGTCGCCCTCGACGATTTTCCGCGCCAGCCCCTCAGCGATCGCGGTCTTCCCGACACCGGGATCGCCGACGTAGAGCGGGTTGTTCTTTGACCGGCGGCAGAGGATCTGGATCGTGCGATCGACCTCTGGCATGCGCCCGATCAGCGGATCGACCTTGCCCGCCTTGGCCTTTTCGTTGAGATCGACGGTGAACTGCTTCAGCGCGCTCTCGCCCTTCTGCTTGCCTTCCGCTTTCTCCTTTTTCTCCTCATCGGCGCCCTTCGCGCTCGTCGCCTCGGGGGTCGCCGCGCCCTTGCCGACGCCGTGGCTGATGAAGCTCACCGCATCCAACCGGCTCATGTCCTGCTGCTGGAGGAAATAGACCGCGTAGCTTTCGCGTTCGCTGAACAGGGCGACGAGGACGTTGCCGCCGGTCACCTCGTCGCGTCCCGAGGACTGGACGTGGAGGATCGCGCGCTGAACGACCCGCTGGAAACCGCTGGTCGGCGATGGATCAGTCGCGCTATCGACCTTCAACGCATCGAGCTCGGTATCGAGATAATGCGCGACCGTCCCCTTCAACTCGCCGAGATCGACCCCGCACGATTGCATCACCTTGGAGGCATGTTCGTCGTCGATCAGCGCGAGCAACAGATGTTCCAGCGTCGCATATTCGTGGCGCCGCGAACTGGCCGCTTCGAGCGCCTTGTGCAGCGTGGATTCGAGAGGGCTGGCAAAGGATGGCATCAGAAATTTACTCCATGCGGGCCACGACGCATGCGCGGACCCTTTCCAACCATGTCGGAATTGCGCGTCCCCGCATCAAGCGCTGGGGCACAAACACTGGTGGCAACCGTCGATCGCCAGGCCAGTGCGCCAGCGTTCATCGCTTGAATAACTCGTCGGCACTTGCGCGATGGTTAACGGCGCCTTCAATTTTTCGTTTGCACCGCGCGACCTCGCCTTCGAGCAGCCGGACGCGGTCGTGGAGTTCGGCGACCGACAGGCGATCGAGGTCCTCGCGCAGCAGCGCGGGCAGCGGATCGTCGGGCCGGGGCCCCAGGATGTCGTCCAGGTCCACGAGCGGCAACGTTGACCGCGGCAGGGGCGAAGTCAATAAGCGGCACGAATTTCCGGGGCGGGGGACGATGATGACCGATATTCCGGCGACGATGCGGGCGATCGACCCCGATGCGCCCGGCGAGGCCGAGGTGCTGTTCGCGGTCGAGCGCGCGGTGCCGCAGCCTGCCGAAGGCGAGGTTTTGATCCGGGTCGCCGCGGCGGGGGTGAACCGCCCGGACGTGATTCAGCGCAAGGGCGGCTATCCGCCGCCGCCGGGCGCGCCCTCGATCCTCGGTCTGGAACTCTCGGGCGAAGTCGTCGCGCTCGGCGCGGGCGTCGAGCACGAAATGCTCGGCCAGCCGGTCTGCGCGCTCGTCGCGGGCGGGGCCTATGCCGAATATGCGGTCGCCCCCGCCGGGCAATGCCTTCCCGTTCCCGAGGCGCTGACGATGGTCGAAGCGGCGGCGATGCCCGAGACGCTCTTCACCGTCTGGACGAATCTGTTCGAACGCGCCTTCGCGGTCGAGGGCGATATGGTGCTGGTCCACGGCGGCACGTCCGGCATCGGTACGATGGCGATCAGCCTCGCCAACGTCTTCGGCCTGACGATCATCGTCACCGCCGGTTCGGACGAGAAATGCGCCGCGGCGAAGGCGCACGGCGCGGATCACGCGATCAACTACAGATGCGAAGATTTCGTCACGCGGGTGAAGGAGATCACCGGCGGCGCGGGCTGCGCCGCGGTGCTCGACATGGTCGGCGGCGATTACGTCCCGCGCAACATGCAATGCCTCGCCGACGACGGCCGCCACGTCTCGATCGCGGTGCAGGGCGGAATGACCGCGACGATCCCGATCTTCGAGATCATGCGCCGCCGCCTGACGCTGACCGGATCGACGCTGCGCGGGCGCGACACCGCGTTCAAGAGCCTCGTCGCCGACGAACTCGCGCGCACCGTCTGGCCGCACGTCGAGGCGGGGCGGTTGAAGCCGTTGATCGACCGGACGTATCCCCTCGCCGACGCCGCCGAGGCGCAGCGCCGGATGGAGGCGGGCGATCATGTCGGCAAGATCGTGCTGGTAATGAACGACGATGCCGCGATTTGACCGTTATCCCCGCTTTCGCAGACGTGACGGAGGCAGATAAGATTTCCTATCCTCCAGATCGCGGATAGTCTTACGATACGCCTTCTATCGAAAAACAGGAGGGCGACATGGCCCGTGATTTCGACGTGATCGTTTACGGCGCCGCCGGCTACACTGGGCGGCTCGTCGCCGAATATCTCGCGCAAACCTATCCGACCGGCGTCCGCTGGGCGATGGCGGGACGGTCGCCGTCGAAGCTGCAGGACGTGCGCGGCGAGATGGGCGTGCCCGATAGCGTGCCGCTGATCGCCGCCAATGCGAACGACCCTGCGAGCCTGCGCACGATGTGCGAGCGGGCGACGGTCGTCATCTCGACGGTCGGGCCGTACCAGCTTTACGGCAGCGATTTCATCGCCGCCTGCGCCGCGACAGGCACCGCGTACGTCGATCTGTGCGGCGAGCCGGCGTGGATGCGCGAAATGATCGACGCGCATTCCGCGGAAGCCAAGGCGACCGGCGCGCGGATCGTGTTTTCGTGTGGGTTCGATTCGATCCCGTTCGATCTCGGCGTGCTGACCTTGCAGGAGGCGGCGAAGAAGCGCTTCGGAGAGCCCGCGTGCCGGGTGAAATGCCGCGTCAGGACGATGAAGGGCACCTTTTCGGGCGGCACCGCGGCGAGCCTGAAGGCGACGCTCGCGGCGGTCGCGCGCAAGCCCTCGCTCGCCGCGCTGCTGACAAATCCTTTCGCGCTGACGCCGGGGCATAAGGGCGCGCATCAGCCGACCGGGATGCTCCCCGAATACGATCCGACGATCGCGGCGTGGGTCGCGCCGTTCGTGATGGCGCCGATCAACACCAAGAACGTCCACCGGACGAATTTCCTGCTCGGGCAGCCCTATGGCGACTTCGTCTACGACGAGATGATGGTCGCTCCCGGCCTCGGCGACATGGGCCGCGTCGCGGCGGAGGCGATCGCCAATTTCAATCCGTTCGCGGGCGACAAGGGGCCGAAACCCGGTGAGGGACCATCGAAGGAGGAGCGCGACGCCGGGCATTACGATGTGCTGTTCGTCGGGCTGATGGAGGACGGCACGCGGATCGACGCGGTCGTCACCGGAGACCGCGATCCGGGGTACGGCTCGACCAGCAAGATGCTGGCGGAAAGCGCGCTGTGTCTGGTCGAGGATGTCGCCGGGGACGGCGGCATCTGGACGCCGGGGGCGCTGATGGGCGCGAAGCTGCGCGACCGGCTGGTGGCGAAGGCGGGGATGACGTTCGTCGCGGGATAATTTCAGCCGCGATAGAACAGGGTCGCGACGATCGCGAAAATGATCGCGACCGGAACCGCGATCATCGCGCGCATGCGCTCCCGCCGCGCCTTCGCGACGTAATAGGTTCTGAGATCGAACCAGATTCGTCCGTAGATCGTCGATTTGACCGCACCCGATTCGCGCAGTCGGACGAGGTCGTGGTGGGCTTCGGGGCTGTCCGGCGCATAGACGATCGCGCGCGCCGGCATGATCGCGCCGCGGTCGAGCAGGGCGTTTGCCGCCGGGCCGCCGATGCGATGCGGGCGTAGCGCGATTTCCGCGTCGGTCAGTTGCTCAACCCTCATCGTTTCCTCCCCTGATGCCGGATGTTCGCGGGCCGCCCACGCTTCTTGATCACGCGTTTCGGCCGCTCGCCGTGTCGTGGCGACGCCGCGCCCTTTCCTTCGGGCATTTCGAAACGCAGCGCGCCCGAGACCGGATTCGCTTCCGCCAGCCGCATCTCAAGCGTCTGGCCCGAGGCATAGACGTCGCCGCTGGCCTCTCCGGTCAGCGTTCTGGCGCCTTCGTCGTAGCGGAAATACTCGCCGCCGAGATCGCGGACCGGCATCAGGCCGTCTCCGCCGATGCCCTCGACGGTCGCGAAGAAACCGAAATTTGTGACACCGGTGATCCGTACCGGCATCACTTCGCCGACGCGCTCTGCCAGAAAAGCGGCGACGTAGCGGTCGAGCGTGTCGCGTTCGGCCTCCATCGCGCGGCGTTCGAGCATAGAGATCGACTGGCCGATCACTTCCATGTTGGCAGCGTCGTTCTCGGGTAGTGCGCCCTCCCCCAGGCCGCAGGCCGCGACGAGCGAGCGATGGACGATGAGGTCGGCGTACCGGCGGATCGGCGAGGTGAAATGCGCGTAGCTGCCGAGCGCGAGGCCGAAATGACCGTGGTTCTGCGGCGCGTAATAGGCTTGCGTCTGGGTGCGAAGGATCTGCTCCATGATCTGCGGGCGGAAATCGGCATCGCCGACGCGGTCGATGATGTGGTTGAAGGTCGCGGGGCGGATCACCTGGCCGAGCGCGAAGGGCATTTCGAAGGTTTCGAGATAATCCTTGAGCGCGACCAGCTTTTCGCGGCTCGGCGCTTCGTGGACGCGGTACATGACGGGCGCCTTCTTCGCCTCGAGCGCCTTGGCGGCGGCGACATTGGCGGCGATCATGTAATCCTCGATCAGACGGTGCGCATCGAGGCTTTCGCGCGGCGCGACCGAGAGGATGCGGCCTTTCTCGTCGAGTTGCACGCGGCGTTCGGGGAGGTCGAGATCGAGCGGGGCGCGCGCGTCGCGCGCCTTCGCAAGCGCGCGCCAACAGGACCAGAGGGGACCGAGCGCTTCGACCATCGCGCCCTCATCGGCATCGATCGCCGCCTGCGCATCCTCGTACGCGATGTTCGCCGCAATCCGCACCACGGCGCGGGTGAAGCGCCAGCTTTTCAACGCGCCGCCCTTCGCGACCTGGAGGTGACAGACGAGCGCGGCGCGGTCCTCGCCTTCTTTCAGCGAACACACGTCCGCCGACAGCAACTCCGGCAGCATCGGGACGACGCGGTCGGGGAAATAGACGCTGTTGCCGCGCTTCCTCGCTTCGCGGTCGATCTCGGAGCCGGGGCGGACATAGAAGCTGACATCGGCGATCGCGACGATCGCTTTCCAGCCGCTCGTGTTGGCTGGATCGTCGTCGGGCGCGGCCCAGACCGCGTCGTCGTGATCGCGCGCATCGGCGGGATCGATCGCGACGATCGGGAGGTGACGGAGGTCTTCTCGGTCGTCTCCCAACCGCAAGGCGGCAACCCTCTTCGCTTCCGCCAAGACTTCGGGCGAAAACACGTCCGGAATGCCCAGCTTGTGGATCGCGATCAGCGAGAAGCTGCGCGGGGCGAAGGGGTCGCCGAGGCGCTGGACCACCTTGGCGGTGATGCGCGGCGGACGACCGGCCCTTTCCGCCAGCACGAGATCGCCCGGCTCGGCGTCGCCCGCGTCGGATACCGCATATTCGCGGCGCTCCTTTTTCTCGACGCCTTGCAGCCAGAGTTGCGACCCCTCCTGGCGCAGCACCCCGATCATCTGTTCGGAGGTCGCCGCAAGTTGCTTCATCGGATGCGCGATCCAGCCGTTTCCAGCTTCCTCGGTCCGCGCGAGGATGCGCGCGCCGACGCCGAGCGCGCCGCGCTTTTTCTCGCGAACGCGCAGCCGCGGCGGCGGGATTTCCGCCTCCCAGCGCTCGGGCACCGCCCAGACGTTGCCGCCGTCATCGACATCGGCGACCCGGAGCACCGTCACCTTTGGCAGGCCGCCCATCTGATGGAAGGCGCGGCCGGGCGCCGAATCGATCAGCCCCTCGTCGGCCATGTCCTTCAGGAGCGCCTTGAGCGCGATCTTTTCCTGCGCGGTCAGGCCGAACGCCTTGGCGATTTCGCGCTTGCCGGCTGGGGTGTCCGACGAGGTGATAAAATCGAGGATCTGCTGGCGAGTGGGGAATCCCCGGGCGGGTTTGCGCATCAGCCGAAGATAGAGGCCCCGACCATCTTCGTCACCCCGGCGAAAGCTAGGGTTTCATGCGGCCTGAGGCCCCAGCCTTCGCTGGGGTGACGGAATGGAGGTTGGCGCGCTACAGGCCCGGCGTGTCATACGATCTCCTCATCGTCGGCGGCGGCATTAACGGCTGCGCCATCGCGCGCGAAGCGTCTCTGCTCGGGCTGTCAGTGCTGCTCGTCGAGCGCGACGATCTCGCCAGCCATACCTCGTCGGCCTCGACCAAGCTGATCCATGGCGGCTTGCGCTATCTGGAATATTACGATTTCAAGCTTGTCGCCGAGGCGCTGAAAGAACGCGAGCGGCTGGTGAAGGCGGCGCCGCATATCATCCGGCCGCTGCGCTTCGTGTTGCCGCACGAGAATGCGGTGCGGCCGTGGTGGATGGTGCGGCTGGGGCTGTATCTCTACGATTTCATCGGCGGGCGGATGACGCTGAAGCGATCGCGTGGACTGCGCAAAAGCGACACCGCGTTCACCGCGCCGCTGAAGGGGGGCAAGCGCGGGTTCGTCTATTCGGATGCGTTCGTCGACGACTCGCGGTTGACCCTGCTCAACGCGGTCGATGCCGCCGCGAACGGCGCGGACATCCGGACGCGGACGACGCTGGAAAGCGCGCGGCGCGAGGGCGATGTGTGGCGGGCGCGGCTGTCCGACGGAAGCGACGTAGAAGCGCGCGGGCTGGTCAATGCGGCGGGCCCGTGGGTGCATTTGCTGCTCGAACGGCTCGGTATCGACGGCAAGAGCAACGTCCGGCTGGTCAAGGGCAGCCATATCGTCGTGCCGCAACTCTATAAGGGCGATCACGCTTACATCCTGCAACAGCCCGACCGGCGGATCGTGTTCGCGATTCCCTATCGGGGGCAGACCGAGATCGGGACGACCGATATTCCGGTCGAGGCGCCCGAGGATGCGACGATCGACGACGACGAGATCGCGTATCTGTGCGAGGCGGTGAACCGGCATTTCCTGAAGCAGATCGCGCCCGACGATGTGACCTCGACATGGTCTGGGGTGCGGCCGCTCTACGACGACGGCGCGAGCGAGGCGCGGGCGGTGACGCGCGATTACGTGCTGGAACTGGACGAGAATGGCCCGCCTCTGCTGTCGGTGTTTGGCGGCAAGATCACCACCGCGCGACATCTCGCCGAGGAAGCGATGGAGAAGATCGCGCCCGTGCTCAGCTTTACGGCGCACGCGGTGACGCCGGCGCGGGTGTTTCCGGGCGGAGCGATCGCGGATTTCGACGACTTTCTGGCGCAGGTCCGTACAACTTGGCCGTTCCTCGGCGAGGCGCGGTCGGCGCGGATGGCGCATGCTTATGGCACGATGCTGACCGAGATGATGGATCGCGTGGACGACGAAGCGGCGATGGGCGCGGATCTCGGCGGCGGGCTGACCGAAGTCGAGGCGTGGTGGATGCGGACCCGCGAATGGGCGCGCTCCGCCGACGACGCGCTCGACCGTCGATCGAAGCTGGGACTTGTGCTGTCGGCAGAGGAGCGCGCGCGCGTCGCGGAATGGTGGTCGGCGAATGACTGACGCGGTCACGGTGGCCGCGCTCTACCGGTTCGCGCGCTTCGACGATCCCGATGCATTGCGCGTGCCGCTCGCGGCCTTGTGTCGCGAACTTGGCGTGAAGGGGACCCTGCTGCTTGCGCGCGAGGGGATCAACGGCACGATGGCAGGGTCGGCCGGGGCGATCGATTCGGTGCTGGCGCATATCCGCGCGCTGCCGGGATGCGCCGATCTCTCGGTAAAGATCAGTCATGCCGACACGATGCCGTTCCACCGGATGAAGGTGCTCGTGAAGCGCGAGATCGTGACGATGGGCGTGCCCGATGTCGATCCGTTGACCGGCGCTGGCCATTATGTCGCGCCGACGGACTGGAATGCGCTGATCGAGGCGCCGGGGACGATGATGATCGACACGCGCAACGATTACGAAACTGCGATCGGCAGCTTCGCGGGTGCGGTCGATCCGGGGACGGCCAGCTTTCGAGACTTCCCGGCGTGGGTGAACGCACACCGTGACGCGTTGGCAGCGGCGCCCCGCATCGCGATGTTCTGCACCGGAGGCATCCGCTGCGAGAAGGCGACTGCGTTTCTGAAGGCGGAGGGCTTGGGGGAAGTGTATCACCTTGAGGGCGGCATCCTGAAGTATCTCGAGGATGTACCCGCCGAAGACAGCCGCTGGCGGGGCGAATGTTTCGTGTTCGATCAGCGGGTCGCGGTGACGCATGGGCTGGATATCGGGACGCACGCCTTGTGCCACGCCTGTCGGGCGCCGGTAAGCGAGGCGGATCGCGGCTCGGCATTCTATGTCGAGGGAGTCAGTTGTCCGGCGTGCCACGATGCGCGCGACGAGCGCCAGCGTGCGGGCTATACCGAGCGGCATCGGCAGGAGGCGCTGGCGCAGACGCGTGGCGAGGCGCATGTCGGCGCGGTCTTCGTGGACGCATAAAAGCCGCTGTAACCCTCTCCCGCTTTCGCGGGAGAGGGTTGGGTGAGGGTCTTCTTTCTCGAACGCGGATAAGAAGAAGACCCTCACCCTCCCACTTCGTGGGCCCCTCCCTCTCCCGCGAAGGCGGGAGAGGGCATATATCTAAAGCGCCTGGCCCGCCGCCTGCGCGCTCGCCCACGCCCATTGGAAATTATAGCCGCCGAGCCAGCCGGTGACGTCGACCGCCTCGCCGATGGCATGGAGGCCGGCGACGCGTTTTGCCGCCATCGTCTGTGACGATAGCTCGGCGGTCGAGATGCCGCCGACGGTGACCTCGGCCTTGGCATACCCTTCACTGCCGTTGGGTTCGAAGCGCCAGTTCGCGAGTTGGCGTTCGGCGGCTTCGAGCGTGCGGTCGGGTTGATCGGCGAGATTACCTGGGAGCGCGAGGCGTTCCGCGAGTGTTTCGGCGAGGCGATCGGGGAGGAGGCTGGCGAGCGCTCGGCGGAACGTGGTGCGCGCCGAGGTACGCTTGGCAGTGCGGAGCCAGTCGTCGGCGGCGTCAGGAAGGAAATCGATCGCGACCGGCTCACCGTGGCGCCAATAAGACGACACCTGTAGGATTGCGGGGCCGGAGAGACCGCGGTGGGTGAACAGCGCCGCCTCGCGGAACGCGGCTTTGCCGCAGCGTGCGACAACTTCGGTAGCGACTCCGGAGAGTTCGCGGAACAGCACCGCTTCGCCGCCGAGCGTCAGCGGGACGAGCGCGGGGCGCGGCTCTACGGCCTTCAGGCCGAAGCGGCGTGCGAGATCGTAGGCGAAACCGGTCGCGCCGAGCTTCGGGATCGACGGGCCGCCGGTCGCGATCACCAGCGCGGGGGCGCTGGCGGTGCGGTCGCCGTAGGTGACCTGGAACAGGCCGCCGGCGTGACCGACATCGGTGATCGATCGGCCGAGCGAGACCTCCACCGCACCTTTCGCGCATTCCTCCAACAGCATCGCGACGACTTGCTTCGCCGAGCCATCGCAGAAGAGTTGGCCGAGCGTCTTTTCGTGCCAAGCGATGCGATACGCCTCGATCAGCGCGAGGAAATCGGCGGGCGCGTATCGGCCGAGCGCGGACTTGGCGAAATGCGGGTTCGCCGAAATGAAGCGATCGGGCGTGGTGTTGAGGTTGGTGAAGTTGCACCGCCCTCCGCCGGAGATCAGGATTTTCTTCCCCGCTTCGTCGGCGTGATCGATCAGCAGCACGCGACGGCCGCGCTGCCCGGCGACACTCGCGCACATCATCCCCGCCGCGCCCGCGCCCAGCACGATCGCGTCATACGTAATGACTCGACAACCGCTCATCATTACGATGAACGCTGCGGAAACGGTCGGATCAATGCCTGTCCGGCCAGTCGTAAACGGTTCTCGCGGTCACTTCATGAATGATTTGCGGGAAATCGGCGGTGTCCTTGCCGACCAGGTCATCGCCCAAGAGACTTTCGGGTACGGCAACGACCATCCTCGCCGTGCCCAGATTTTGGTAGGCGGGATCGACCGTGGAGGTCAGCGCAAAACAGGCGATCGCCTTGAGATCTGCTGCGCTCGCGATCGTCATGTCTTCGACATACCAATCAGTGGCGGCCGAAATTGAATGTACCTCGGTGATTATCGGCATGGCTCGTGCTGTCCCGGTTCAGTTAACGATCGATATTCGCCAACGTGATCCGTGACAGGCAGACGAGCCGCTGCGCGTCGTCCTCGATCCGGATCGTCCACACCTGAGTCGTGCGACCGATCGATTCGGCTTTCGCGGTGGCGTGGACGTGGCCCGACATCGCGGGACGGATGTGGTTGGCGTTGATCTCCATGCCGACCGCGGCGCGCTCGGGCGGCAATGTCATCGAGGCGCCGACCGACGCGACGGTCTCGGCAAGCACGACCGACGCGCCGCCGTGGAGCCGACCGAACGGCTGGTGGTTGCGCGGCTCGACCGGCATCGACGCGCGGAGCCAATCGTCGCCGACGCCGGTGAATGCGATCCCGACGTGGCCGGCCATCGTCGCGGCGCCAAGCTGAGTCAGCGCCGCGAGATCGATCGGGGCGTGCCAGATTGCCATCAATACGCCCGTCCGATCAGGACACGCTCGACCGCGGGTTCGCCGGTGAAGATGCAGGGGCCGTCGATATCGCCCTGCGCCACAGGGGCGTTGCGGATGGTGAGTTTCAGGGCCTTCAGCCGCTCGCCGACCGCATCGAGCGCGGCGCCGGTGGGTTTGGACCAGCGGACATCGGCCCAACCGGGGTTTACCTTGTCCTCGGCGAATGTGGCTTCGATTCCTGCCCAATCTTCGGCCGGCGCGATGTTTGCGTGGAGGCGTTCGGTCGCCTCGGCATGGAGCGCGCGCTGAATGTCTTCGAGCGTCGCCGCAACATCGCCCACGAACCCGTCACGCGCGACGACGGCGCTGTCGAGCTTGCCGTCCGCGCGGTAGAGACGGTCGCGACGGATGACCGAGACGTTGCCGCCCGCGACATCGCGGCCCCCGACCTCGATCACGATCGGCGCGCCTTTCTTCACCCAGCCCCAGCGCTTGGTCGCGGCTTTGGCGGGTTTGAGGTCGAGCAGTGCACGAACCGGCTCGCCGAGCGAGGATTGCGCGGAGAGTTTGGTCTGCAATGCTTTGCAATAGGTGATGATTTCGTCGTCCTCGGGCTGGTCGCGGAGCATCGGCACGATCACCACCTGCCACGGCGCGATTCGGGGGGGGACGCGCAGGCCGTCATCGTCGCCGTGGACCATGATGACCGCGCCGATCATGCGGGTCGAGACGCCCCAGCTCGTCGTGTTCGCCAGTTCCAATTGCCCGTCGGCATTCTGGAAGCAGATGTTCTGCGCCGACGCGAAGTTGGTGCCGAGGAAATGGCTCGTCCCCGCCTGAAGCGCCTTGCCGTCCTGCATCATCGCCTCGATCGAATAGGTCGCGACCGCGCCGGGAAAACGCTCGTTCTCGGGCTTCTCGCCCGCGACGACGGGGAGCGCGAGGCATTCCTCGGCGAAGCTGCGGTAGAGTTCGAGAATTTTCATCGTTTCCTCGCGCGCTTCGTCGGCGCTGGCGTGGGCGGTGTGGCCTTCCTGCCAGAGGAATTCCGAGGTGCGCAGGAACATGCGCGTGCGCATTTCCCAGCGGACGACATTGGCCCATTGGTTGATGAGTACGGGCAGGTCGCGCCACGACTGGATCCAGCGCGAGAAGGCGGCGCCGATCACCGTTTCCGAGGTGGGGCGGACGACGAGCGGTTCTTCGAGTTTCGCCGAGGGATCGGGGACGAGCCCGCCCTTGCCCCCCTCCTTATCATCCGCGATCAGGCGGTGGTGCGTGACGACCGCCATTTCCTTGGCGAAGCCCTCGACGTGCTCGGCCTCCTTTTCGAAATAGCTCAAGGGGATGAACAGCGGGAAATAGCAATTCTCGTGGCCGGTCGCCTTGATCCGGTCGTCGAGCAATCGCTGGATGCGTTCCCAGATGCCGTACCCCCACGGCCGGATGACCATGCAGCCGCGCACGCCTGATTCCTCGGCGAGGTCGGCCTCAGCGATGACGGACTGGTACCAGGCGGCGAAATCCGCTTCGCGCGTGACGGGGAGTGCGTGCTTCATAAGGTGCCGATAGCGGCACAGCGTGCGCGATGCCAAGGGGAAGGCGTGCTTCGCTCAACCGTACAGTTCGGCGCTGCCAGGGGGCGGCACCGCGATCAGGCCATCGATCATTCGCGCGCGAAAGAAGCGCAGGCGACGCCGATCGGCGAAGTCGCTGTCGTGAACCATCCAACCCAAATCGCGCGTCATGCCGGCAGCGTGCGGCGACCCCCACCCCTGTTCGTCGAGCAATCGTGTTCGGGCGGGAAATTCGGGACGACCGAGGTGTACCGTCGGCGATTGCCTTGCCCAGCGCCTGAACATGCCGCGATGTCCTGCCGGATCGTCATCCACGCCGGCGCGCTCGGTCATCTCAAAATGCGCGTGAATCACATATTCGACATCCCGAAGGACCACACGCCGCCGACCGGTTCGCCCTGTCGCGTCCGGAGCGGACGTATCTTCGAAGCAGATCGGCCTGACGACCTGTATCGCATCGACGATCCAGCGTATCGCCGGGCGCCAGTGGATTCGGTCGAGTATTCCCCGGGCGGCGGCGGGTGTCAGGACGTCGTAGGTGACCTCGTCACGATGGAATTCCGGTCGGGGAAAGAGGGCGAATTCTCCCGCGACGTTCAGTTGGATTGAAGTGTCACACTGCATTGGTTCGTTATATGTTCATTGTATGTACTTTCACAGTTTGTCACGCCAATTCGGATGCGATTGCGCTTGATGATATTGGCGCGGGTCGCCGATCCTGATCGAGGCCCTTCGAGGGCTTTGATCAGGAGACGGCAGATGCCATCGAACATCCTTACCCTCACTCTCAACTTGGTCGGCGATGCGACGGTCGAAATCTCTGTGCTGGAATGCTCACGAAGCGCAGCGGCCCCGGGGCGGACTCGCTCAAAATCGAAGTCAGTAGCGCGTACGGCCGCTTCGATACGGTTCGCGTTGCCGCAATAACGGGTTGATCGAGCGGCGCGGAGCCATGATGGGGTCGGCATGCGACATCGCGCCGATTCCATCCTTCCTGCGATCAGGCTGCGGTTGACGTCGGTGGCGCTATTCGGGCTGATGAACGCCGCGATCAAGCTGGCCGAGGTGCATGGCGCGGTGCTCGGGGAGATCATGTTCTGGCGACAGTTTGGGGCAGCGGCGCTGGTGCTGGGGGTGATCGCCGCCGGGCCGGGCTTCGCTAGCCTGAAAACGAAACGGCGCGGCGCGCATGTTTCGCGCGCGACCGTCGGGCTCGTTTCGATGGCGCTGACCTTCGCGGCGCTCACCATCCTGCCGCTGGCGGAGGCGACGACGATCGGTTTCTCGATGCCGATCTTCGCGACGATCCTTGGCGCGGTCGTGCTCGGCGAGCCGACCGGCTGGCGGCGCTGGGCGGCGGTGTTGACCGGGTTCGCGGGCGTGCTGATCGTGGCGCAGCCGAGCGGGTCGAACATCCCACTTACCGGCGCGCTGTGCGGGCTGAGCGCGGCGGCGCTGACCGCGGTGGTCTCGATCCTGCTGCGCCAGATCGGGCGGACCGAGGCGCCGCTGACGACGGTATTCTGGTTTTCGGCGCTGTCGCTGGTGCCGCTGGCGATCGTCTACGCGATCTACGCGCGGTCGCACCCGCCGCTGACCTGGCTGTTGCTGGTGTCGATCGGATTGCTTGGTGGGGCGGCGCAGATTGCGATGACCGATTCGCTGCGGCTCGGCGCGGTCTCGGCGGTGGTGCCGATGGATTATACCGCGCTATTGTGGGCGACATTGCTCGGCTGGCTGCTGTTCGATCGCCTGCCCGCGCCCGCGACGTGGATCGGCGCGCCGGTGATCATCGCGAGCGGGCTGTATATCGTCTGGCGCGAACATGTCCGGCGGCGCGAGGAGACGCGGCAGGCGACGGCGCAGGGGATGGGTTAGCTTCAATCCTCCCCGTTCACGGGGAGGTGGCAGCGCGAAGCGCTGACGGAAGGGGCTATCCTCGAAGCGCTTCGCTGGAGGAGAGCCCCCTCCACCAGCCTGCGGCTGGTCCCCCTCCCCGTGAACGGGGAGGATTTGCGCGGCGGCTCTAGCCGAGCACCTGATCCACCCATTCCGGCACCAGCACACTCGCCGCGCCCATTCGGCTTTCGCCGAACCAGACGCTGCCCGCCGAGGGATCGAGATTGAGTTCGAGCGTCGCGGCGCCGTGATGCCGCGCGGTCTGGACGAAGCCCGCGGCGGGATAGACCGCGCCCGCGGTGCCGATCGACACGAACAGGTCGCATGCCGCGAGCGCCGCCTCGATCCGGTCCATCGCGTAGGGCATTTCGCCGAAGAACACGATGTCGGGGCGGAGCGCGGGGGCGCCGCATTCGGGGCAGTCGAGCCGGTGGCGCATGTCGCCACGCCAGGCCATTCGCGCGTCGCACGCGGCGCAGAGCACGGAATTCAACTCGCCGTGCATGTGGAGCAGCCGCGTCGCGCCCGCACGTTCGTGGAGATCGTCGACGTTCTGGGTGACGATCAGTAGGTTCCCCGGCCATGCCGCGTCGAGCCGGGCGAGCGCGCGGTGTGCGGCGTTCGGCTCGACCATCGCCAGCGCGGCTCGGCGGGCGTCGTAGAAGCGGTGGACGAGGTCTGCGTCGCGCGCGAGCGCTTCGGGGGTGCAGACATCCTCGACGCGGTGGCCTTCCCACAAGCCGCCGGGGCCGCGGAAAGTGGCGAGGCCGCTTTCGGCTGAAATGCCGGCGCCGGTGAGGACGACGATGTTGCGGATGTCGGGCATGGGGCGGGTCTAGGGATTGGTGCGAGCGAGGTCACTGGTGGAAGCAGTCATCCGCAGGACACAAAATCATTTTTCGCGGTGTCGCCGACGTCGCCAATTATCTCGCTTAGCGAGAGGCCTAATTGCTACCCAGTTGGAAGCCCCCGCCCAAGCCACGTATATTGCAATCGGGCCTATGATAAAGGCTATGCTCCAGCCGTTATCGGGCAACACATCGAGACCTCCGCGGCTTAGTGAATAGGCCAGTGTCGCAAATATCAGCATATAAGCGCACCGCATCAACGATGCGGATGGCCTATACGCGAGCAGCTCAATCGTGTCGGCATCTTTCGAAAAAATCATTCCGCCAATCTGCGCGGATCTACGAGAGACCTCCCACTCAAATGCCGGAGGAAAAGCAAGAAGCATTAACATCCAAGTCAGAGTGCTTTCGCCGCTGACCAGCCATGCCACGATGCTAGATGCGAAGGCGATCCCCGCAAAACCAAGGAGAAGTGTGGGGGAGCGGAAATCTGGCATGTGCGAAGCCTATCGCGCAGACCAGAACGCCTGCAAGTGGGAACGATAATGGTGCGCGCGCGCCCATTCCTAAGCCTTCTCCAGTGTGCATTGCAGCGGGTGCTGGTGTTCGCGCGCGAAATCCATGACCTGGCTCACCTTGGTCTCGGCGACCTCGTACGTGAAGACGCCGCACACGCCGACGCCCTTCTGGTGGACGTGGAGCATCACCCGCGTCGCATCCTCCATGCTCATCCGGAAGAAGCGCTGGAGGCACAGGACGACGAATTCCATCGGCGTGTAATCGTCGTTCAGCATCAGCACGCGGTATGGCGTCGGCTGTTTGGTGCGGGTCCGCGTCCGCGTCGCGATGCCGACATTATTGTCGTCGGAATCGTCGTCGCGGCGCACCGCCATCTGGATTGGGTCGGGCTGCATGGTCGCGTCAAAATATGGCACAGCGGCCTGCAAGGGCAAGGGCTTGAAACGCGAAAACGGCGACCGCATCGCTGCGGTCGCCGGATTTTCTTGATCGCCTCACGGCGATGGGGCGGTGCCGGCGCTTTTTTTGTTTGGCGCCCTCTCGGGCGCGTTGCGGTGCCAGCCCTCTCCCCCTCCCCGCCTCCCAAAACATTATAATTGAATGGGAGGTGGGGTGGGGGAGCGGGCTGGCACCGCGATAAAAATTACGCCGCGATCTTGATCTTCTCGGCGGCGAGCGACGCGCGGTTCGAGATCGGCTGGGCGACTTCGCCGGCCAGCTTGATCATCTTCTCGGTCGACTTCGAGGTCTGGGCGACCATCGCGTCGAACGACGAGCGCGCGAAATCGCTCTGCAGCTTGAAGAATTCGGTCGGCGACTTGACCGACGACATCGACTTGAACGCCGCGGTCGCATCTTCATACTGCTTCTTGGCGAAGGCAGCGGCGTCCTGGCCCATCGATTCGACGCCCTTGGCGTAGATTTTCGACGCTTCGACCATCGCCTCGACGTTGCCCTTGCCGAATGCGTTCATCTCCTCGACCATCTTCGAGCTCTTCTCCATCGCGCTCTTGGCGCGGGTGTTGGCGTCGGCGAGCATCGTCTTCGCCTGGTCCTGCGCCTTGTCGGCAGTGGCTTTAATCGTATTTTCCATTTTGGTTTCCTTTTTCTTGGGGGCCTCCGGAGTCTTGGCGGCAGGTTTGCGGGTTGCGGCAGCGCGCTTGGCGGGGGCTGCGGTCTCCTTGGCGACCGGCTTGCGCGCCGGCTTCTTGGGCTTGATCTTGACTGGGGCGGGCTTGGCGACCGCCTTGGGAGCGGGTGCGGCTTCTGCTTTCGGAGTCGTCGACGCAGCTGCAACCTCAGCCTTTGGGGCGGGCGTCTCGGCGGCGATCGGTTTCGCGGTCGCGGCCGGCGGCGTTGCCGTCGCTGGCGTCTGTACAGGCTTGTCGGTAACTTCGGGCACGCGCATCTCCGTTCTATGCTGCGTTGCACAATAACCATCCGGAGCCGCGATTGCAAGAGATTTTGTTGCAGTGCAACAAAGCGGTCTTGTGCTTTACAATCAGCAAGATGGGCAGCGAATTATTCCGCCCTACCGTCATTCCCGCGTAGGCGGGAATCCATACTGGCTGGCCTTTCGATCTAAATCGCCGCCCTTGCGGATATGGATACCCGCCTCCGCGGGAATAACGGTGATATGATAGGCTACCGCGTCCGCACGTAGCTCCCCGGCGCGTCCTCGATCGCCTTGAGCTTGCCCTTGCCGGGCTTGCGCGCGGCCGTCGCGGGCACCTCCGCCGGAGCGCGTTCACCCAGCCAGCCGATCCAGTCGGGCCACCAGCTTCCCGTGGTCTCGGTCGCGCCCGCGACGAAATCCTCGAGCGAGTCGGTCGAGGCCGGGTTGGTCCAATATTGGTATTTCCCCGCCGCGGGCGGATTCACCACCCCAGCGATATGCCCCGATCCGGCGAGGACGAACTTCACCGGCCCGTGAAAATGATGCGTCAGTTTCCAGACGCTTTCGGCGGGCGCGATATGATCCTCGCGCCCCGCCTGGACATAGGACGGCGTCGCGACTTTCGACAGATCGAGAGGGGTGCCGTCGATCGACAGCGCCCCCGCCTTCACCAGCAGATTGTCGCGGTAGAGATCGGTCAGATAGCTCAAATGCCATTTCGCGGGCAGGTTCGTCGTGTCGCCGTTCCAGTGTAGCAGGTCGAACGGGGCGTAATCCTGCCCGAGCAAATAATTGTTGGTGACGTAATTCCAGATCAGGTCGCGCCCGCGCAGCAGGTTGAAGGTCAGCGCCATATAGCGCCCGTCGAGGAACCCGTCGGGCGACAGCGCGCGGATCATCGCGAACTGATCGTCGTCGATGAAATGCGACAGTTCGCCCGGCGCATCGAAATCGACCTGCGCGGTGAAGAAGGTGGCGCTGACGACCTTCGCCGCCTCGTCGCGCGCGGCGAGGACCGCCAAGGTCGCGGCGAGCGTCGTACCCGCGACGCAATAGCCGATCGCGTGGACCGATTTGACCTCCAGCGCATCGCGGATCGTGTCGATCGCGTCGATCTGCGCCTTGACGTAATCGTCCCAGGCGATGTCCTTCATGCTCGCGTCGGCGGATTTCCAAGAGACCATGAAGACGGTGATGCCCTGATCGACCGCCCAGCGGATGAAGCTCTTCTCGGGCGTCAGATCTAGGATGTAGAAACGGTTGATCCACGGCGGGAAGATGACCAGCGGCGTTTCGAGGACGTTCTCGGTCGTCGGGGTATATTGGATCAGTTCGTATAGCGGCGTGCGGTGGACGACCTTACCCGGGGTCGTCGCGAGATTGCGGCCGACCTCGAACGCATCGCCGGGCGTGTGGGTCAACTGCCCCTTGCCGATATCAGCGAGCATGTTCTGCAAGCCCTTGAGCAGATTCTCGCCGCGCGTCTCGATCGTCTTTTCGATGACCTGCGGGTTGGTGAAGGCGAAATTGGTCGGGCTCATCGCGTCGACGAACCCGCGCGCGGCGAAGCGGAGCTGTTCCTTCTGGCGCGGATCAACGCCTTCGAGCGCATCGACGCCGCGGAGCAGATGATCCGAGATCAGCAAATAGCTCTGGCGGATCCAGTCGAACATCGGATTGTCGCGCCACGCGTCGGCCTTGAAGCGCTTGTCGCGGGCGCGATCGGGGGATTCCTCGGGCGGTGTTGCCTGCGGATCGAGGAAACGCTGCCACAGCGTCAGGCTGTCGGTCCAGAAATCGCGCGCACGCTCCAGCGTCGCGGGATCGTTGAAGCCGGGGATCGTCGGGAAGCCACCCGGACCGGCCGACAGCCCCTGCTCCATCATCATCTGCTGCGCGCGGCCCATCACCCAGGTCCAGTGCTGGAGATCGGCGAGGTCGGGTGGCGGCGGGGGAGTCGCGGTGTCGGTCATGGCCTCACCTTACCCCTCCCGTCATCCCCGCGAAAGCGGGGACCCATCTCCCGCCGCTCGCATCAAACGAGCGGTTCGTTAGCCGCGCCGACCGGAGATGGGTCCCCGCTTTCGCGGGGATGACGAAACGGATAGAAAGCCTCGCATGACCGACGACTTCTACCGCATCAAGCGGCTGCCGCCCTATGTCATCGCCGAGGTAAACGGCATGCGGGCAGCGGCGCGCGCGGCGGGCGAGGACATCATCGATCTCGGCATGGGCAACCCCGATCTGCCGCCGCCCGAGCATGTCATCGAGAAACTCGTCGAGGTGGCGCGCAAGCCGAATGCGCACGGCTATTCGCAATCGAAGGGGATTCCGGGCCTGCGAAAGGCGCAGGCGAATTATTACGCGCGGCGGTTCGGGGTCGATCTCGATCCCGAAAGCGAAGTGGTGGTGACGATGGGATCGAAGGAGGGGCTCGCTAGCCTCGCCACCGCGATCACCGCGCCGGGCGACGTCGTCCTCGCGCCCAACCCGTCCTACCCGATCCATACGTTCGGTTTCATCATCGCCGGCGCAACCATCCGCGCGGTGCCGACGACGCCGGACGAGGCGTATTTCGAAAGCCTCGAACGCGCGATGGCGTTCACCGTGCCGCGGCCGAGCGTGCTGGTGCTCAACTATCCGTCGAACCCGACCTCCGAAGTCGTCGATCTCGCCTTCTACGAGCGCGTCGTCGCGTTCGCGAAAGACCAGGGCCTGTGGCTGCTCAGCGATCTTGCCTATTCGGAGCTGTATTACGACGGCAAGCCGACGCCTTCGATCCTGCAGGTGAAGGGCGCAAAGGATGTCGCGGTCGAATTCACCTCGCTGTCGAAGACCTATTCGATGGCGGGCTGGCGGATGGGGTTCGCGGTCGGCAACCGGACATTGATCGCGGCGATGACGCGGGTGAAATCGTATCTCGACTACGGCGCCTTCACCCCGATTCAGGCGGCGGCGTGCGCCGCGCTCAACGGGCCGCAGGATATCGTCGAGACCAATCGCGCGCTCTATCACAAGCGACGCGACGTGCTGGTCGAATCGTTCGCACGCGCCGGTTGGGACGTCCCCTCGCCGCCCGCGTCGATGTTCGCCTGGGCGCCGTTGCCGCCAGCGCTGGCGCATCTGGGCAGCCTGGAATTCTCGAAACAATTGCTGACGCATGCCAAGGTCGCGGTGGCCCCCGGCGTCGGCTATGGCGAGAACGGCGAAGGCTTTGTGAGGATCGCGATGGTCGAGAACGAACAGCGTTTGCGCCAGGCGGCACGTAACGTGAAACGCTATCTGACGAGCATGGGCGTCAACACCCCGGCGCAGACTGCGCTATGACGCCGCGCGGACGCGACCGGATGCCGAAATCGTGCGCGATCGACGGGAACGCGCCATAACAATGCTTGTTAAAGTCGCTAACGCGCGCCACGGCGCGCGACGCGGTTGCATGCGTGGCAAAACGCGGCACGAAAATTGGCCGACCGGCCGGGGGCATCGGTAATGGATTTCAATCCGCTTTATTCCCTGGCGGGTGTGTTCGTCGGGATATTGGTCGGGCTGACGGGGGTCGGCGGCGGATCTTTGATGACGCCGCTGTTGGTGCTGGTGTTCGGCTTTCACCCCGCGACCGCGGTCGGCACCGACCTGCTGTATGCGGGTGCGACGAAATCGGTCGGCACCGTGGTTCACGGCTCGCGCGGCACGGTCGACTGGAAAGTCGTGCGGCGGCTTGCGATGGGCAGCATCCCCGCGACGCTGGTGACGCTGCTTTTGCTGAGCCAGGCACCGCAAACGAAGAATACGGGGCATACGATTTCGCTCGTCCTCGGCGCGGTGCTGTTGCTCACCGCGATCGCGATGTTCTTTCGCCAGCGGATCGTCGATCGGCTTGCGCCTGCGCTCGGCGAAGGCGGCGGGCGCCGCGTCATGATCCTCACCGTCCTGCTCGGCGCGGTGCTCGGGGTGCTGGTCTCGCTGACTTCGGTCGGCGCGGGTGCGTTAGGGATGACCGCATTGTTGGTGCTGTATCCGCGATCGCCGATCAACCGGCTGGTCGGATCGGATATCGCGCATGCGGTGCCGCTGACGCTGATCGCCGGGATCGGCCATTGGGCGATGGGCGACGTCAATTTCTCTTTGCTGGTGTCGCTTCTCGTCGGATCGGTGCCGGGCATCGTCATCGGCAGCCTGATCGCGACGCGCGTTTCGGACAAGGTGCTGACGCCGATCCTCGCGGCGGTGCTGGTCGCAGTGGGCCTGAAGCTGTTTTTCTAGGACCGGTTGACCGCCTCTCCGCTGCGCGCCATCGCGCCGGGATGACACAGCCCGGCTTCGCTTTTTCTACCCCGATCAAGATCCGCTATGCCGAGATCGACGGGCAAAAGGTCGTCTTCAATTCGCGCTATCTCGAATATGTCGATGTCGCGGTCACCGAATATTGGGACTGGACCGGGATCGCCGAAGCACTCGGCGCAACGTGGCGGGAGACCGAATTCCACGTCCGCCGCGTCGAACTCGATTACCTGAAGCCGTTCGTGCTCGGCGACACGATCGAGGCAAGTGTACGCCTCGAACGGCTCGGTTCGTCGAGCCTGACCAAACGCTTCTCGCTGGCGCATGCCAAGACCGGCGCTGTCCATTGCGAAGCGACGTTGGTCAGCGTGAACGTGCATTTGCCGACCGGCCGGCCGATCCCGCTCGACGGGCCGCTCCGCCAGTTCCTCGAAGCACTGATCGCGGGGCAACCCGAACGGATCGCTTAGAGCATCCTGCGTAAAATCCGGATCGTCGTTGCGAGCGTAGCGAAGCAATCCAGAGCCATGAGCGCCGGACTGGATTGCTTCGTCGCTGCGCTCCTCGCAACGACGATGCTCCAGATTTCAAGCTCGCAACTCTTAGGTCGTTTCGACACTGATGGGCTTCATTCCTCCCCCGCCAGGGGGAGGTGTCAGCCGCGGGCTGAGGGAGGGGGCGGATGGCGACGTCTTCTGTTGGCATTCCTCCCCCTCCGTCGCGCTACGCGCGACACCTCCCCGTGGCGGGGGAGGACAGATTCAAACTGTGCCGGCTGAATGTCGATACAGGCTGAGCATTATTCGGCGGCGAGCGCCTGATCCGATTCTTCGGCGATGTCGCTCGGCAGCGCCCAATGCAGGTCCGGTTTCCCAAGAACGCGGCCGTCGTGCGACAGCACCGCGACCTGCTGAATCGGACGGCCGTCGCGCGTATCGACCAGGATCGGGAAGGCGGGCACGCCGGTTTCCCAGCGCTCGCCCCATTGCCGAAGCGCGACCATCGTCGGGAGGAGCGCATAGCCCTTTTCGGTGAGGCAATACGCGATCTTGCGGCGATCCTCGGGCAGCGCCTGTCGTTCCATCAATTCGTGTTCGACGAAGCGCGCCAGGCGATTCGCCAGAATGTTGCGCGCGATGCCGAGTTCCGACTGGAATTCCTCGAAATGCTGAAGGCCGTTGAATGCGGCGCGGAGGATCAGGAACGACCATCGCTCCCCCATCGACTCCAACGCCGCCGGCAGGCTGCATTCACGCAGCGGCTCCCGCAAATTGCCCATGGCACTTCCTCTCGATTCCGGACCGTAACCCAGAACGCGCTGTCATGGGAACGAAATATAAGTTTTTAGTTGCAACTTGCAATCTAACTGGCTAGGTAGTGATTCGCAACCTAATTCAGGAAGCCATATTTTTTGAAGAGGATGAAATCATGATCCGTTTTCTCTCCATCGCCGCCGCCCTCGCCACCTCCGCCGCACTGCTCGGCGCCAGCGCGGGCTATGCCCAGACCGCAAACGGCTATTATGTCGCGACCCCCGTCGTCACCTCCGCCAAGAACACGCTGGTCACGCGCTCGACGCCGTGGCGGCAGACCGGCGGCGCGTTCGTCGCGGCGCGGGCGCCCGAGCGCGACATGGTGTTGTGCCAGCTCGTCGCGAAGGACCTCGGCCAGCTTTCGGGGTTCAGCGTCGGCGGCGCGGCCTATGACGCGACGTCGCTCGAAAAATGCAATTCCAAGGCCGATGTCGCCAAGGTGACGATCGCCAAGACCGATACGTCGGGTAACAGCTCGAACTGAGAGTCCGTTTGATCGGCTCACGCCGATGTGCGGTACCGGCCCGCTCCCCCACTTCACCTCCCATTTATAATACTGACGTGAGAGGTGGGGTGGGGGAGCGGGCCGATACCGCACACGAAACTCGCTCTTTCGCGAGTTTCGTCAAACAAACCCCATTTTTGTTGCAAAGCAACAGCGCCCCGCGCCATCGTGTTACGGTGCTGCGGCAATACGAACTGGTCGATCGGGTCCTGGCCTATGATCCGCAAGCCGATGAGGCGCTGCTCAACCGCGCTTATGTCTTTTCGGTCAACGCGCACGGCACCCAGAAACGCGCCAGCGGCGATCCGTATTTCAGCCACCCGGTCGAGGTCGCGGGCATCCTGACCGACCTCCATCTCGACGACGAGACGATCGCGACCGCGATTCTCCACGATACCGTCGAGGATACCGTCGCGACGCCCGAGCAGATCGAGAAGACCTTCGGCGCGAACGTCGCGCGGATGGTCGATGGCGTGACCAAGCTGTCGCGCATCGAAGCGCAGACCGAGAACGAGCGCGCCGCGGAAAATTTGCGCAAGTTCCTGCTGGCGATGTCTGACGACATCCGCGTGCTGCTGGTGAAGCTCGCCGACCGGCTCCACAACATGCGCACGCTCCACCACATCAAGAGCCCGGAGAAGCGCCAGCGGATCGCCAAGGAGACGATGGACATCTACGCCCCGCTCGCCGAGCGGATCGGCATGTACGAGTTCATGAAGGAGATGCAGACGCTCGCCTTCGAACAGCTCGAACCCGAAGCATACGAGTCGATCACGCGGCGGCTGGCGTTGCTCAAGACGCGGACCGGCGGCGACCGGATCGCCAAGATCGGCGCCGCGCTCCAGCAATTGCTCGCGCGCCGCGGCATCGACGCCGACGTCTCGGGCCGCGAGAAGCATCCCTATTCGATCTGGCGCAAGATGGCCGAACGCCACATCAGCTTCGAGCAATTGTCCGACGTGATGGCGTTTCGCGCGATCGTGCCGACGGTGCAGGATTGCTATGCCGCGCTGGGTTTCATCCACCGCCGCTGGCCGATGGTGCCGGGGCGGTTCAAGGATTATATCTCGACGCCGAAGCGCAACGGCTATCGCTCGCTCCACACCTCGATCATCCAGGCCGACAATACCCGCGTCGAAATCCAGATCCGCACCGAGGAAATGCACGCCGAGGCCGAATTCGGGCTCGCCGCGCACTGGGCCTACAAACAGGCCAAGGTCCGCCCCGAGGTGCAGCACAGCTGGATCGCCGATCTCGTCGAAATCCTCGACACCGCCGCCAGCCCCGAGGAGTTGCTCGAGCACACCCGGATGGCGATGTACCAGGATCGCATCTTCGCGTTCACGCCGAAGGGCGAGCTGATCCAGCTGCCCAAGGGCGCGACACCGATCGACTTCGCTTATGCGGTCCATACCGATCTCGGCGACCAGACGGTCGGCGCGAAGATCAACGGTCGCGTCGTGCAGTTGCGCACCGGCATCGAGAATGGCGATCAGGTCCAGATTCTGCGGTCGAAGGCGCAGACGCCGCAACCGAACTGGCTGACCTTCGCGATCACCGGCAAGGCGCTTGCCGCGATCCGCCGCCATCTGCGCCACAGCGAGCGCGACCAGACCGCGGCGCTCGGTCGCAAGATCTTCGACGACATCCTTGCCCGCCTGCCCGCACCGATCGGGACGGACGCGATGACGCCCGCGCTCGACCGCCTGAACATCGCCGACGAGACCGCGCTGATGGAAGCGATCGCGCGCCGCACCATTTCCGATGTCGCGGTGATGGAAGCGCTGATGCCGGGATCGACCGGCACCGACGGCCACGCCGTCGCGCCGCAATCGAGCGCGATCTCGATCAAGGGGCTGACCCCGGGGATCGCCTACGAACTCGGCGAATGCTGCCACCCCGTGCCGGGCGACCGCATCGTCGGCCTGCGCCGCCCGGACGCGTCGATCGAGGTGCACGCGATCGATTGCGCGACGCTCGCCGCGCTCGCCGACCGGTCCGATAGCGAGACCGACTGGATCGATGTCCAATGGGGTAACAAGACCGAAGGCGCGACCGCGCGTATTTCGGTCGAGGTCCGGAACGAACCCGGCGCGCTGGGTGCGATCGCGACGATCATCGGCCAGCACAAGGCGAACATCATCAACCTGCGCCTCGACAATCGCGACACCGGCATCCACACCAACACGATCGACGTCGAGGTCCATGACGCCCACCATCTGATGCGGCTTCTCGCCGGATTGCGCGCGGCAGATGCGGTCAACGCGGCGGAGCGCGTTTAGGGGCGCAGGCGGCGCAGCATCGGCAATTCGGGCGGTTCGCCCGGCCGTTCGGTATCGATCACATCGACGAGCAGGTCGAACAATCTGCGATCCTGGCGCGCGATGGCTTTCCACACACGCCGAAAACCGCGTCGGCGCGGAATCTGGGCGACCTCTTCGACCGGCCCGGCGATCAGCGCCTCGCGAAGCTGCGGATGCGCCGCGACCAGCGCCGCATTCTCCTCGGTGAAGCGCTCACGATAGGCCGCGACCTGCGCGGGCGCGACCGCGGGCTTGACGCGAAAATCGGGTTCGCGTTCGGCAAGCAACAACAGGTTTCGAAAGGTTCGTCGTTCGAATTCGGGCGGCAGATCCGCGATACCGTTCACGATCCGCTTGAGCTCCAGCAACGGCCCGCCCGCCAGCGGCCTTTGCTCGTTCGTCCGGCGTATCAGGGCGACCCTTGGGAGGTCCGCGGAGACGACGAAATCCTCGACGATATCGCCGTCGATCAGGCTGTCGCGCGAATAGCCGCGCACGATCAGCCTGTACGGCGCGAAACGCTCGGTCCACCGCGAAAGAAGCGCCGCGTGATGTATCGTCACCCGCTCGAGATACTGCTCGAACGTTTCGGTGGCCCGCGTGGCGTGGATCGACTGCGCATAGGCCGATTGCGCGAAACGATATTGCTCGCGAATGTAGACGATCACGTCGGTCCGGCGGGGATCGAAGCACTCGGCGAGCCTCGCGGGATCGCGGACGTTTTGAAAAACCTCGCTGCTGAACAGCCAGGTCCCCTCGGCTTGCGCAAGCGCGGCCACCAGTTCGGCGGTCAGATTTGCCGTCCGCGTGCGCTCGCCGGCGTCGGCGGATTCCTCTGCCAAAAAGATCCTCGCCAAATGATGATGCGCCGCCCCGGCTCGCCCGATTTGCGGATAGGTCACACCAGCCGCGGCGAGCACGGCTTCGCTGTTGTGCAGCGTCCGTTGGAGAAACGACGTCCCGGTCTTCTGGCGACCGATATGCAGAACGACGCGGTCGTACGATCCTGATCGCGTCATGCAGACGCGCAATGTCTGGCCCGTCGGCGACGGTTGAAGACGGTCGGGAATTCCACGGCGGGCGGGTACGCAGACGACCTTTTCGGGTCAAGCACGGGCGTTGCGCGGCTTGCCCCGTAGCGTCGGCGGGCTACGAAGGCCACAGTCACCCCAAGAAGAAAATCGAGGTCGCCATGAATCGTCGCAACTTTCTGTCCTCCAGCACCGCTTTGTCGGCAGTGACGCTCTTGCCCGCTACGCTCCGGGCGCGAACGGCGACCGCCCCCGACGATGCGAAGCTCGACGCGATTTTCGCGCAGACCTTTGCCGACGTGTTGCAGCGTGCACCCGAACTCGCCACCTCGCTCGGCCTCGACAAGGGCGCGAACGCGAAGCTGAAGCATCGGCTTTCCGACGATTCCCCCGCCGCCAAGGCGCGCAACCGCGCCAAGCTGAAGTCCGCGATCGCCGAGATCGAAGCGGTTCCGCCTGCCGGCCTATCGGCTACCGCGAAACTCAATCGCGAAGTCGTGCTCTATTCGCTCAATACGCAGACCGTCGCCTATGATCGGTTCAAGCTCGATTCGGTGATCCGCCCGTTCACGATCTTCCAACAGGGGGGCGCTTATTTCTCGCTGCCCGATTTCCTGAATTCGTCGCACACGATCAAGAGCCCCGACGATGCCGAGGCGTATCTCGATCGCCTCGCCGCGTTTTCGACCAGGCTCGATCAGGATAGCGCGGAGCAGGCGGACGAGGCCGCGCGCGGTTATCTCGCGCCCGATTTCTCGCTCGATCTGACGCTGGCGCAGATGGCGAAACTGCGGGGCGCGCCCGCCGCCGAGAGCGGGCTCGCGACATCGGTGTCGAGGCGCGCCGCCGCAGCGAACATCCCGGGCGACTGGAACGCGCGCGCCGCGACGATCGTCGAACAGAAGGTCTATCCCGCGCTCGACCGGCAGATCGCGCTGATGAAGGAACTCAGGGTCGGCGCGCGCCAGTCGGCGGGCGTGTGGGACGTGCCGGAGGGCGACGCGCTCTATGCCGCCGCACTCGCACAGGCGACGACGACCGATTTCACGGCGGACCAGGTCCATAAGATGGGCCTTGAACAGGTCGCTTCGATCGGCGCCGAACTCGACACTATCCTGAAGGCGCAGGGCATGACGACAGGAACGGTCGCGGAGCGGCTGAACGCTCTCAACACGCGCACCGACCAGATCTATCCCGACACCGACACGGGCCGCGCCGCGCTGATCGCCAGCCTCAACACCGGGGTCGCCGCGATGACCGCCAAGCTCGGCCGAATCGTCAATAATCCACCGTCCGAGCCGCTCGAAATCCGCAGCGTCCCGGTCGATATACAGGATGGCGCATCGAACGGTTATTACAGCCGTGCCGCGCTCGATGGGTCTCGGCCGGCGATCTACTGGATCAACCTGAAGAGCAACGCCGACTGGCCGAAATATACTCTGCCGAGTCTGACGTATCATGAAGGCGTGCCGGGGCATCATCTGCAGATCTCGATCGCGCAGGCGGCGCCGCAGCCGATGCTGCGCAAATTGTCGTTCTTCAGCGCCTATTCGGAAGGCTGGGCGCTTTATGCCGAAGGGATCGCCGATACGCTGGGTGGCTATGCGACGCCGCTGGAGCGCGCAGGATTCTTACAGAGCTTTCTTTTCCGCGCCGCGCGGCTGGTGATCGACACCGGCATCCACACCAAGCGCTGGAGCCGCGACAAGGCGACGCAATATATGGTGGAGACGGTCGGCTTCGCGCAGCCGCGCTCGCAGCGCGAGGTCGAGCGGTATTGCACCCAGCCGGGGCAGGCATGCAGCTACAAGGTCGGCCACGCCGCGTGGACGCGCGCACGGGCGAATGCGGAGAAAATCCTGGGGCCGAAATTCGACATTCGTGCCTTCCACGACGTGCTGCGATCGGGCGCGGTGCCGCTGACGATCATGGAGCGGCTGGTCGAGGAGCGCGCGCGGGCGATGGTGTAGTCACCAGAAGCGGCGGACGCCGAATTCATCGAACACGGTTTCGTTGGAGACGAGCCACGCCTGCTCGATCATCGCCTGCGCGATCAGCAGGCGGTCGAACGGATCGCGGTGCTTATGCGGCAGACTCCCGGCGAGATCGCCGTGTTCGAGCGACGCGAACAGCGGCGTAAAATTGCGTTTGAGGGCGATGCTCATCAAATTCCCGGCGATCAGCGCGGCCTGAGGCAATTTGCCGATGCGGAACTTGGTCGCGATCTCCATCGCACTGACGGCGCTGAAATGTGCATCCGCCCCAACGTCGGCGATCGCATCGCGCACCCGCACGGGAAGCCGCTCGTCGCCGAGCAGCCACTACAGCACCGCGTGGGTATCAAGGACCAGTTTCACCGGCCCTCCCACGCATCGAGCTCCGCATCCGGCAGCGAGTCGAAGAAACTTTCGTCGAAACCGAATTGACCCCTCATCGAACCAAAGACCCGCTTCTTGGATGTCTGCACGATGGCGTCCATCGGCACCACCTTGGCGACCTGCTCGCGACCGCGCGCGATAACGACCTCCTCGCCAGCCAGGACCTGATCGAGCAGCTTTGACAAATGCGTCTTCGCTTCGTGAACTCTGTACACGGTGGCCATCGCCGATCTCCTTGGTCATCTACTTAGCCAACCCGTGGCCGATCTCAATCGGCGTGACGTGTCGGCCAAGCGGCGCTAGAGGCGCACGCCAACATGTCCCGCCCCGCCCTCTCGATCGTGATCCCATGTTACAATGAGGCCGCGTGCCTCGATGCGCTGTACGCGCGCGTCGCCGCGGCGGCGAGGGCGGCGGTCGGCGACGATCATGAGATCGTATTCGTCAACGACGGCTCGCGCGATTCGAGCTGGGCGGAGATGCTGCGGCTGGCGGAAGCCGACCCCCGCGTCGTCGCGATCAACCTGTCGCGCAATCACGGCCATCAACTGGCGCTGACCGCGGGGCTCGACTTGTGCTGTGGCGAGCAGATCCTGATCATCGACGCCGACCTTCAGGACCCGCCCGAACTGCTCGTCGACATGCGCGCGACGATGGCCGCCGAGGACGCCGACGTTGTCTATGCGGTGCGCCGCAAGCGCGACGGCGAGACAATGTTCAAACGGGCGACCGCCGCCGCCTTCTACCGCGTGCTCGACCGCGTTACCGATACGCCGATCCCGCTCGACACCGGCGATTTCCGGCTGATGAGCAGGCGGGCGCTCGACGCATTCCTGTCGCTGCCCGAACAGGCGCGGTTCATTCGCGGGATGGTCGCGTGGATCGGCTTCCGGCAGGTGCCGTTTCCCTACGACCGCGCCGTGCGGTTGGCGGGCGAGACCAATTATCCGCTGGGCAGGATGATGCGTCTGGCGTTCGACGCAATGACCGGTTTCTCGACCGCGCCGCTGCGTTTTGCCAGCCACGCTTCGGTATTGCTGGCGGGAGCGTCGTTGCTGTTGCTGGTCTATATCGCCTGGGGCTATTTCGAGGGCGACCCGGTGCAGGGCTGGACATCGACCATGCTCGTGGTCGTTGTTCTCAGCGCGGTCCAGATGTTCGTGCTCGGGATGATCGGCGAATATCTCGGCCGGCTCTATATCGAATCGAAGCGCCGGCCGCTGTATATCGTCGCCGACGTGACCGGCCCGGTTCGCGGCCATGCGTCGCTCGGCTATCGCTCCGAAGAAAAGCCCGAAAGCGAAGCGCCGTGAGCGCGCCGAAGACCTTCCACGTCAAATCGTTCGGTTGTCAGATGAACGTCTATGACGGCGAGCGGATGGCTGAACTGATGGCCGAAAGCGGCCTTGTCGAGGCCGATGCGAACGAAGCCGATCTGGTCGTCCTCAACACCTGCCACATCCGCGAACGCGCGACCGAGAAAGTCTATTCGGACATCGGCCGACTGCGCAAACATGGCCGCAAACCGATGATCGCGGTCGCCGGCTGCGTCGCGCAGGCCGAGGGCGAGGAGATCGTCCGCCGCGCCAAGGTCGATGTCGTGGTCGGACCGCAGGCGTATCACAACCTCCCCGCGCTGGTCGCCAAGGCCGCGACGGGGGCGCCCGCGCTCGATATCGACATGCCTGCGTCATCGAAATTCGGTGCGCTGCCCGCACGACGCAAGGTGGCGCCGAGTGCCTTCCTGACGGTGCAGGAGGGGTGCGACAAATTCTGCACCTATTGCGTCGTTCCCTACACTCGCGGGGCAGAGGTTTCGCGACCGTTCGCCGCGATCGTCGACGAGGCCAAGGCGCTGGTCGATGCGGGCGCCAGGGAGATCACGCTGCTCGGGCAGAACGTCAACGCGTGGTCCGCCGACGAGGGTGGGCTCGACACGCTGATCCGGGCGCTCGACCGCATTCCCGGGCTGGCGCGGATTCGTTATACGACCAGCCACCCGAACGACATGACGCAAGGGCTGATTGACGCACATCGCGACGTCGAATCGCTGATGCCGTTCCTCCATCTGCCGGTGCAATCGGGGAGCGACCGTGTGCTGAAAGCGATGAATCGGTCGCATGGCCGCGATTCCTATTTGCGCCTGCTCGACCGGGTCCGCGCCGTGCGCGCCGATATCGCGCTGTCGGGCGATTTCATCGTCGGCTTTCCCGGCGAGACCGAGGAGGATTTCGCCGATACGCTCAGCCTCGTCGACGCGGTCGGCTACGCGCAGGCGTTCAGCTTCAAGTACAGCCCTCGTCCCGGCACTCCGGCGGCGGGCATGGACGATCAGCTTCCGTCGTCGGTCATGGACGATCGGCTGCAACGGCTACAGGCACGCCTGAACCGCGACCAGCATGCGTTCAACGCCGCCTCGGTCGGGACGCGCTGCACGCTGCTCGTCGAACGCCGCGGCAAGCTGCCGGGTCAGATACTCGGCAAATCGCCGTGGCTGCAATCGATCCACGTCGTCGGGGATTTGGCGATCGGCGACATCGTCGAGGTCGAGATCGCGGCTGCCGGGCCGAATTCCCTTGCCGGCACTATGGTTTGCTGATTCTCAAGTCTCTGCGCAAATGAGGCAAATTGCGGTTGACGCGGTCGGATCGGCATGACACGTACCTCGCACGACGAAGGGTTTGGACACGAATCCCGCCCGCGTCTCACAGGGTCCGATTTTTCGGGGAATCTTTTTTGGCCGCATATTCATCGACCCGCTTCGCTTCGCCTGACGGGCGGACGTACGGATCGATTGTGTCGTTCCGGTCGAAGATTCTTCGGAGTCCATCTCAATATCGAATCTCGGCGAATTCATAGGAAGGGATTTACGTAATGGCTATTTCAAACGCAGCTTCCCCAGACAGTAGCTACGACTCACTCGACCCGAAGGCGGGCGGCACGTATCGCGGCAAGCCGATCTTCGATCTCGATGAGATCACCGCAAACCTGAACCGCACCGGCCAGGATTGGTCGCACGACAACTACGGCGAACTCGACGACGGTGTTCTGAACTTCGGGTTCTGGAAGAATATCCAAGAGCTGGACAATAGCTATTACGTCAACGAAACGGGCACGATCGCCTTCAACGAAGACTATTACGCCGACGCATTCTCGGCGTTCAATCCCGAGCAGATCGCCGGGGCCGAAAAGGCGATCGGCCTGTGGAACGACCTGATCGCGATCGATTTTAAGGAAACCAAGTCGGGCGATGCCGACATCACCTATGGCAACACCGACACCGGTGGCGCGCAGGCTTATGCCTATCTGCCGTTCGGCAGCACGATCGACGCGCAGTATAAGGAATTGTACGATTTCGATCAGGCGGGTCGTCTCGGTGGAGATGTCTGGATCGACGGGTTCGTGCCGTCGAATTTCTTCCCGATCGCAGACAGCTATTACGCGATCACGACGCTGATCCACGAGACCGGCCACGCGCTTGGCCTCAGCCATCCGGGTGACTATAATGCTCTCGGGCCAGACGGCGAAGTGCTGACCGTGACCTACGAGAACCAGGCCGAATATGCGCAGGATTCGCTGCAATATTCGATCATGAGCTATTTCGACGGGTATGAGACGGGCGCACAGTTCGTCGACTTCAACCTGTTGAACTTCGCCTATCCATCGACGCCGCAGATTCACGACATCGCGACGATCCAGGCGATCTATGGCGCGGATTACACGACGCGTGCCGACGATACGGTTTACGGCTTCCATTCGACCGAAGCGGGAACCACGTACGACTTCACGCAGAACAGCCGTCCGGTGCTTTCGATCTGGGATGGTGGCGGCAACGACACGCTGAACCTGTCGGGCTTCTCGACCGATTCGACGATCAACCTCAACGCCGGCACGTTCTCGTCGGCCGGCGGCGCCGATCACTTCGCGTCGCTCGACGAGGTCAATGCCAATCGCGCCGCGGCGGGCTTTGCGCCGCGCACCCAGGCAACCTATGATTATTATCAGGACCTGATCGATCGGCTGGGCGTCAAGAACCCAGAGTTCAAGGACAATATCTCGATCGCTTATGGCGTGACGATCGAGAACGCGACCGGCGGCGCGGGCAATGACAAGATCATCGCCAACGAAGTCGCGAACGTGATCAACGGCCGCGGCGGCGAAGATACGGTCAGCTACGAAACTTCGGACACCGGCGTCTCGATCGCACTCCGCAACAATGCGGTCGCCGACCCCGGCAGCGAAAATGCACCGAATGGTGCGGCGGGCGACGTGTTGATCTCGATCGAGGATGCGATCGGATCGAGGTTCGACGACACCATCTTGGGCAATGGCCGGGACAACACGTTTGACGGACTCGCTGGCGACGACGTACTCAGCGGCAAGGGCGGAGCGGATACCTTCCTTTTCCGCAACCGCGTCACTTCGGGACACGATACGATCATCGGCTTCGATAGTAACGATCTGATCGTAACCCAGACCAGGATAGCGGGTATCGGCGTCAATGGCGGCGGCGGTAGCAAGCCCGATGCCAACGGGATCTTGGTGATCGATCGCACCGACGGCGACTCGATCCAGTTCCAGGGTCACGGTGCGGATGATGGTCTGAAGCTTGTGGGTAAAATCCACGGCCTGTTCTATTACGCTTCCGTAGACAGCGACGTCACGCCGGAAGCGATCGCCAAGCTCGCGGCGCCGGTCGATACGATCGCGGAAACCGACGCGAAGACCGCGGCGCAAATCGCCGCTGCCGATGCGCCGGACAAAGTCGATCTGAGCCAGCGTGCCGATGGGTACACGGGTGCGGCATCGTCGCCGTTCAACGAGAGCAATGTCTCGCACACTGGCAACGGCCAATATGTCAAGGGCATCTCGGTCAACCCCGATACGGGCCTCGTCGCGAATGCGCACGGCGCGGTTTCGGCGGGCGCATTCGGTGCCGACAGCGCGCTGCACGCTGCCGCGTTCCAGGCGAGTGCGCTGAATCACGTCGATCTGAGCTTGGTCGCTCTCGCCTGATCTGACGAAACGTGAACGAAGGGGCCGGGCCGTGGAGACACGGTCCGGCCTTTTTTATATCCGGGTACCATTGCGGTGCTTCCAATCGAACACCGGCCGGCCCATCTTCACCGGCAGTCGCAAGCCTGAAAGGACCGGATGTCCCGCAAGCCTATACCCGCCCAGTCCGGCGATCGCAGCCGAACCGAGGTGACCTTCGATCGGCCGCAACTGCTCGCGCAGCTCTTCGGCCAATATGACCGCAATCTCGTTGCCCTGGAAAACCGTCTCGGCGTGTACATCACCGCGCGCGGCAACCGCGTCGGTCTGGAAGGCACCGCCGAACAGGTCGCGATGGCGCGTGACGTATTGAACGATCTCTACCACCGGATCGGACGCGGCGAAGAGGTCGATACCGGCCTGGTCGACGCCTCGATCGCGATGGCCGCCGAACCCGTCCTCGACGGAATCATCCGCGCCGACATGGGTGGCGAGGGGGCGGGCGGCGCGCCGCCGATCATGATCCGCACGCGCAAGAAGACGATCGTCCCGCGCACCCCGGCGCAGGCGCATTACATGCGCGAACTGACCACGCACGACATGATCTTCGCGCTCGGCCCGGCCGGCACCGGCAAGACGTATATCGCGGTTGCGCAGGCGGTGTCGCAGCTCATCACCGGCAGCGTCCAGCGGCTGATCCTGTCGCGCCCCGCGGTCGAGGCAGGCGAGAAGCTGGGGTTCCTGCCCGGCGACATGAAGGACAAGGTCGATCCGTATCTGCGCCCGCTGTACGATGCGTTGAACGATTGCCTGCCCGCCGAACAGGTCGAACGCCGCATCGCCAGCGGCGAGATCGAGATCGCGCCGATCGCCTTCATGCGCGGCCGGACGCTGGCCGATGCGTTCATCATCCTCGACGAGGCGCAGAACACCACGCCCGCGCAGATGAAGATGTTCCTGACGCGCTTCGGCGAGAACAGCCGGATGGTGATCTGCGGCGATCCGCGCCAAACCGACCTCCCTGGTGGCATGGCGGCGAGCGGCCTGAACGACGCGACGACGCGGCTGGAAGGCGTCGAAGGTCTAGCGATGTGCCGCTTCACCGCGGGTGACGTGGTGCGGCATCCGATCGTCGGGCGGATCGTCGAGGCGTACGAGGGGGCGGATGCTTGAGATCGCACTCTCTTGCGAAGCGCCGTGGCCGGAGGAGGATTGGGCGGTTCTGGCAACGCGCGCCGCAAATGCAGCCGCCTCGCGAACGCCGCACGGCGGTCTTATCACCACACCGGCCCTCATCGAGATCAGCGTAAGGCTTACCTCCGACGGTGAGGTCCAAACGCTCAACCGCCAATATCGCGACAAGGACCAGCCGACCAACGTCCTGTCGTTCCCGATGGTCCAGCGTGACCTGATCGAGACGATCAGCCAGAACAGCGACGACGGCGAAGTGCTGCTCGGCGACATCGTACTTGCACATAGCGTTTGCGCGCGGGAGGCGGAGGAGCGCGGTATATCGGTCGCGGATCATGCGACGCATTTGATCGTGCACGGCACGCTGCATCTGCTAGGCTACGACCATATGACCGACGACGAGGGGGAAGCGATGGAGGCGATCGAGCGCGAGGCGCTTGGCGATCTCGGCATTGCCGACCCGTATCTGATCCGCGAGGACTGAATTGCCCGAGGACCGAAGTAGCGCCGGCAACGGCGACTCCAACGAAAGCAGCATTTGGCGCGGATTGAAGGCGTTGATCTTCGGCGACCAGGCCGAGGATACGCTGCGCGACCAGCTCGAAGGCGCGATCGATCGGCACGAGGACGATCCCGCCCCCGATGCGAAAGGCGATCTGTCGCCGCTCGAACGGACGATGGTGCGCAACCTCCTCCATTTCGGCGAACGTGACGCGGGCGACGTCGGCGTGCCGCGCGCGGATATCGTCGCGATCGAGGAAGGCACGAGCTTCGCCGAACTCGTCACGCTGTTCGCGGATGCAGGGCACAGCCGCATCCCCGTCTATCGCGGCGAACTCGATACGATCATCGGGATGGTCCACATCAAGGACGTCTTCAACATCCTGGCGACGGACGCCGAGCATCCATCGACGATCGCCGCATTGATCCGCGAGCCGCTGTTCGTGCCGGTGTCGCGCGGTGCACTCGATCTGCTCGCCGACATGCGGCAGAAGCGCGTCCATCTCGCGATCGTGCTCGACGAATATACCGGCACCGAAGGGCTGGTGACGATCGAGGATCTGATCGAGGAGATCGTCGGCGAGATCGAGGACGAGCATGACGACGCGCCGACTGCGATGCTGATCCCGCTTGACGGTGGCGCGTGGGAGGCGGATGCACGAGTCGAGCTCGAGGATGCGGGCGAGGCGATCGACCCGCGGCTCGCCGAGACCGACGAGGACGTCGACACGCTCGGCGGGCTGACCGCGGTGCTCGCCGGGCATGTGCCCGAAGCCGGCGACTGTATCGACCATCCGAGTGGTTGGCGGCTTGAAGTCACCGACGCAGACGAACGGCGCGTTACGCGACTGCGTCTCCATCCGCCGAGGCCGGAGCCCGAGGGCGAGGAATAGTCACTGACACGACGATCACTCGATCGATCAGTCTTCGCGGACTAATCTATTTTACCGATCGATGGCGGCGTGCCATCAGGAACCGACGACCTTACGGGTCGGTTACCGAAATTCGATCCGATCGCGCCGAACGCGGCGCATGCACAACCATAAAGGAGATAAAACATGGATGCTGTTACCGGTGATCCGCTGGGCTGTCCGATGAAAGAGCCGGCCGCGCTGCGCTCGCTGCTCGGCCGGACGAACCGCGACTGGTGGCCCAACCATCTGTCGGTCGATATCCTCCATCAGCAGGGCCGAACTGGCAATCCGATGGGAGACGAGTTCGATTATTCGGAGGCGTTCAAGTCGCTCGATCTCGCCGCGGTGAAGCGCGACCTGACCGCGCTGATGACCGACAGCCAACCGTGGTGGCCGGCCGATTACGGCCATTACGGCCCGTTCTTCATCCGCATGGCGTGGCATTCGGCGGGCACCTACCGGACCGGCGACGGTCGTGGTGGCGCAGGCGCGGGGCAGCAGCGCTTCGCCCCGCTCAACAGCTGGCCCGACAACGGCAACCTCGACAAGGCACGTCGCCTGATGTGGCCGATCAAGCAGAAATACGGCAGCAAGCTCAGCTGGGCAGACCTGATGATCCTGGCGGGCAATGTCGCGATCGAATCGATGGGCGGACCCGTCTTCGGCTTCGGCGGCGGCCGTGCCGATGTGTGGGAGCCCGAGAAGGACGTCTATTGGGGCACCGAAGAGGAATGGGTCGGCCACGAAGATAACCAGACCCGTATCCAGCCCGACCGCGAGATGGCACTCGAAAGCCCGCTTGCCGCGATCCAGATGGGCCTCATCTACGTCAATCCCGAAGGCCCCGGCGGGGACCCCGACGCGATGCAATCGGGCCGCGACATTCGCGAGACTTTCGCGCGGATGGGGATGAACGACGAGGAAACCGTTGCGCTCACCGCGGGCGGGCACACCTTCGGCAAGGGGCATGGCGCGGGCGATGCGAGTTTGGTCGGTGCCGAGCCTGAGGGCGCGGATATCGCGCAGCAGGGGCTGGGCTGGCAGTCGGGCCACCATTCTGGGATCGGCGATCACGCGATCACCAGCGGCATCGAGGGCGCGTGGACGCCGACACCGATCAAATGGGACATGACCTATTTCGACATGCTGCTCGACCACGAATACGAACTGGTGCGGAGCCCGGCGGGGGCGAAGCAATGGCAGCCGGTCGGCAATCCCGAGGATACGCTCGCGCCCAAGGCGCACACGCCGGGCACCAAAGTGCCGACGATGATGACCACCGCGGACATGGCGATGAAGACCGACCCGGCGTATCTCGAGATCATGCATAAGTTCCGGGCCGACCCGGCGTATTTCGCCGATCAGTTCGCGCGCGCGTGGTTCAAGCTGTGCCACCGCGACATGGGGCCGAAGGTACGGTATCTCGGGGCGGACGTCCCCACCGAGGATCTGATCTGGCAGGACCCGATCCCGAAGGCGGATTACGCGTCGATCGAGGCAAGCGATGTCGCCGACCTGAAGCGGATGATCGCGAATTCGGAGCTGTCGGTCGCCGAACTGGTGACGACCGCCTGGGCTTCGGCCGCGACCTATCGCGGATCGGATCACCGTGGCGGCGCCAACGGCGCGCGTATCCGCCTCGCGCCGCAAAAAAACTGGGAGGTCAACCAGCCCGATCAGCTCGCCAAGGTGCTGAAGATCTATGACGGCATCAAGGCCGATTTCGACGGCAAGGGAAATGGCGGGAAAAAGGTCTCGATCGCCGACCTGATCGTCCTCGGTGGCTCGGTCGGAGTCGAGAAGGCTGCGAAGGATGCCGGCCACGACATGGAAGTCACGTTCACGCCGGGCCGCACCGATGCGACCGCCGAACAGACCGATGCCGACGGTTTCGAGGTGCTCGAGCCCAAGGCCGACGGCTTCCGCAACTACCTCCAGACACGCTACAACGTGCCGACCGAGGAATTGCTGGTCGATCGTTCGCAATTGCTCGGCCTCAGCGCGCCTGAAATGGCCGTGCTTGTCGGCGGCTTGCGCGTGCTCGGGGCGAACCACGGCGGCTCGAAGCACGGCGTTCTCACCGATCGTCCGGGTACGCTGACCAACGACTTTTTCGTGAATCTGCTCGACATGGGCACGGCCTGGAAGCAGGTCGATGACGAGTCGGACGAGGAATTCGTCGGCACCGATCGCGAGACCGACGAGGAGAAATGGACCGCGAGCCGGACCGATCTCGTCTTCGGATCGAACTCGCAATTGCGTGCGCTGTCGGAAGTCTATGCGTCGAGCGATGCCGGTCCGGCGTTCACGAAGGCGTTCGTCGCGGCGTGGACGAAGGTGATGAACGCCGACCGGTACGACGTCGCGTAATGGCGGTGCGCAGGCCATTGGCGATCGTCGCCGATGGCCCGCAACCGCGTAACGATCGCTCTGCCGCAGACGTGGAACAGGTGGCGCGGGGCGGCGTTGAAAGAGCACAGCGTAACGCGTCGGGTTTGCCCGGTGCATCGCTCTCCACTCCGAAACGGCGGATAACGCCCTTCGGGTCGCATGGAGTGGGACGTCGGCACATCCCCCCGTGCCGGCGGCCCTATTTGCGTTTGAGCGTATGAACGAGCGCCCTGCGACAGTGGATGCGGGCGCGCGTGGATGGGGTGATCTGCTCGCCGAAGGCCGGTTCGCGCGGCTCGCGCTGATCTGGCTCGGCATCTGGCTGAACGCCGCCGACAGTCTGGTCACCGCGACGTTGATGCCCAGCGTCAGCGCCGATCTCGGCGGCTATGCCTGGTTCAGTTGGACGATCGCGGGGTTCCTGGTCGGCGCGATCCTCGCCAATGCCAGCGCCGGGCGCGTCTCCGAAATCCTTGGTCTCAGGCGCGCGACGACGATCGCGGGGCTGGTGTTCGCGGGCGGCTGCGCGATGAGCGCGCTCGCGCCCAACATGGCGACGTTCCTGATCGGGCGGTTGATCCAGGGGCTCGGCAGCGGCTGGATTTCGGGTTTCGCGATGGTCGCGGTCGCGATGCTGTTTCCCGAACGCCACCTTGGCCGCGTCTTCGCATCGGCGGCGGGCGTGTGGGGAGTCGCGACGATCCTCGGGCCGCTGGTCGGCGGGATTTTTGCGAGCGGTGGCGACTGGCGCTGGGTGTTCTGGCTGTTCGCGGGACAGGCAATGGTGTTCACAATCGCCGCCCCGATCATGCTCAAGGGCGCGATGAGATCCGAAAGCGCGCCGGGGATTCCGTGGGCGCAACTCGGCGTGCTCGGCATCGCGATCGCGGCGATCGCGCTGGCGGATTTGGCGGGCAACCCGGTGATCGCCGTCCTGCTCGTGATCGCGGGCCTTGCGACGCTGGCGCTCGTGCTCCGGATCGATCGCGGCGCGCGGGTGCGAATGTTGCCGCACCGTGCGGGCGATGTCCGGACGCGCGTCGGCGCGGGGTATCTCGCGATGTTCGCGGGGACCGCGGCGTCGATGCCGCTGACGGTCTATGGTCCCGCGATCCTGCAGCGCCTGCGTGGACTGACGCCGCTCGAGGCGGGTTACACCGTCGCCGCCGAAGCCTGCGTCTGGACGTTGATGGCGTTCACGATCGCGGGCGTCGATCCGCCGCGCGACCGTCGCTGGATCCGCATCGGCGCCACCGCGATCCTGACGGGCGTCGTGATTCAGGCGATCGTCATGCGCGACGCAAACGTTTCTTTGGTGGTGATCGGCGCGGGGACGATGGGCGCGGGTTTCGGCTTTTCGATCGCGCTGTCGAACCGGCGCGTCATCTCCGCGCTGAGCGACGAAGACCGCGCGATCGGAAGTTCGGCGCTGATGGCGGTGCGCCAGACCGGCGGTGCGGTCGGCGCGGCGATCGCGGGGACCGCCGCCAATCTCGCCGGGTTCGGCGCGGGGCTGACCGATGCGACCGCGCGATCGACCGCGACGCTCGCGTTTTCCGCGGCGATCCCGCTCGCGCTTGCATCGCTGTGGGCGTCGTTCCGGCTGACGCGCGACGCCCCTTCCGCAGACGCGTGAGCGGGGCTATCTCAGGCGTATGCTCAAACACATCTTAGCCGTTCTCGCGCTGATCGTCCTTGCCGGTATCGGCATCTTCGTCTGGCTCGGCTGGCCCGACAAGGCACGGCTCGACATCGCGCAGGTCCAGGGCAATCGCCCGACGATCTCCGATCCGCGCAGCCAGATGATCCCGACGGTCAAGGTCGCGGACGCGGTCGGCTGGCCGCAAGGCGCGAAGCCGAAGGTTGCGGCGGGGCTGCAAGTGCAACCGTTTGCGGACAAGCTCGATCATCCACGCTGGCTCTACCGGCTGCCCAACGGCGACGTGCTGGTCGCCGAGAGCAATTCGCCGCCGCGTGAAGGAGGCGGTGTCGCCGGGCAGGTCATGAAGTGGCTGATGAACAAGGGCGGCGCGGGCGTCCCTTCGCCCAACCGCATCGTCCTGCTGCGCGACGCCAACGGCGACGGCGTAGCCGAGAGTCGCTCGACGTTCATGACCGGCCTTAACTCACCGTTTGGGATGACGCTGTTCGGCGGACAGCTCTATATCGGCGACACCGATGCTCTGGTCCGCGTGCCCTATACCGACGGCATGACGAAGATCGACGCCAAGCCCGAACTCGTCGTCAAGCTGTCGGGTGGCGGCAATCACTGGGCGCGCAATGTGCTTCCGTCACCCGACGGACGGACGTTGTTCGTGTCGGTCGGCTCCACCTCGAACATCGCCGACAACGGCATCGAAGCGGAGCGTTATCGCGCCAACATCCTTCAGGTTTATCCCAAGGAGAAGACGTTCCGGGTCTACGCCGCGGGGCTGCGCAACCCCAACGGCATGGCGATCGATCCGCAGTCGAAGCAATTGTGGACCGTCGTCAACGAGCGCGACATGCTCGGCTCCGACATCGTCCCCGATTATCTGACCGCGGTCGAATTCGGCGATCACTTCGGCTGGCCGTGGTATTATTGGGGCGGCTATCCCGACAAGCGCGTCGAGCCCGCCAACCCGCAGCTCCAACAATATGCCAAGCGCCCCGATTACGCGCTCGGGCCCCACGTCGCCGCGCTCGGGCTGACGTTCGCAGCGGATGCGAAGCTGGGGCCGAAGTTCGCGACCGGCGCCTTCATCGGCGAGCATGGATCGTGGAACCGGGTGCCGGTATCGGGCTACAAGGTGGTGTTCGTGCCGTTCGGCGCCAACGGCTTTCCCGCTAAAACGAAGCCGGTCGATGTGCTGACCGGGTTCCTGAACGCCAAGGGCGAAGCGCAGGGGCGTCCGGTCGGGGTGATCACCGATAGGACCGGGGCGCTGTTGGTCGCGGACGATATGGGAAACCGCATCTGGCGGGTGAGCGCTGCGGGGCCGACCGCAGCACGATAGGACTGCGCCGCCTCAGACGGAATCGCTTCCCCGGCGAAGGCCGCGGCCCAGTTAGAATGGCAGCGGGAATGTAGCGCTACGTATATTCTGCGCTGTCTACTAACTGGGCCCCGGCCTTCGCCGGGGAAGCGGGTGGAAGAAGAGGTCGAAGGCAATCCATTCTATTCCAGCAACGCCGGTCCTTCCTTCTCGAGTTTCGCCCTGATCCGGTCCGCGAACAGCGCCAGGAACGGCGGCAGTTCGAACATCGCATGAACCTTGGTGTCTTCGACATCGAGCTTTGCCGCGACGCGCTGACCCAAGCCCTCGACGACGAAATTGAGCGTATCGCCGGTCCAGCGATGCTCGGTCACCGAGCCACCGGGAATGAAATCGGCGAGTTTGCCGAAGCTCGTCGAGATTCGGTTGCGTGCCTCGGCTCGGCCGAGCTTGTGGGGGATGTCGATCTCGATCGGTGGGTTGCTGCTCATGCGACGGCCTCTGTGGCGAAAATCATCGAATCATCGGCGAACGCTTTGAACTCGAGCGCGTTGCCCGAAGGATCGCGGAAGAACATCGTCGCCTGCTCGCCGGACTGACCCGCGAAACGGGCGTGCGGCGCGATCCCGAAATCGACACCCGCCGTCGAAACTCGGTCCGCCAGCACGCGCCAGTCGTCCATCGTCAGAACGACCCCGAAATGTGGGACGGGCACGTCGTGGCCGTCGACCGGATTTGTAACCGCCGCCGGTCGTGCGGCGGAATCGAGGTGCGCGACGATCTGGTGGCCGCCGAGATCGAAATCGATCCAGCGGTCGCTCGACCGTCCTTCTCGGCAGCCGAGCACGCCGCCGTAGAAAGCGCGCGCGGCAGCGAGATCATGGACCGGGAAGGCGAGATGGAACGGGCGAAGTGTCATGGTTCGATGATACACCCGTCTGATCGATTCGTCACTACACGCGTCATGCCGGGCTTGTCCCGGCATCCACCGTCCCGCAAGAGCGACGCGTGCGGTCCTTGCGGAACCGTGGATGCCGGAACCAGTCCGGCATGACGAAAAGGGTTTCGCCGTGAAGTTCGTCCAGCGTAACCCCGCCCTCGCCTGCGTGATCCTCGGCGGCGCCGCAGCCTGCGGGTTCGCACCGCTCCAATTGTGGCCGCTCGCCCTCGCCTGCGTCGCTACATGGATGTGGCTGATCCACGAATCGCCAACGCTCAAATCGGCGCTGTGGCGCGGCTGGATGTTCGGGATCGGGCATTTTACGATCAACGATAACTGGTTCCAGCACGCCTTCGACTTCCAGTCGAAGATGCCGCCGGTGCTCGGCTATGCCGCTCCGCTGGCGCTGGCGCTGTATATCGGGGTCTATCCGGCGTTGGCGGCGGGGCTGGCGTGGCGGTGGCGCGGGCGCGCGATCGATGTGGGCTATGTCCTGATCTTCGCGGCGGCGTGGATCGTGACCGAATGGCTGCGCGGCGTGATGTTCACCGGTTACGCGTGGGATCCGCTCGGCGTCGTCTGGGTGCCGGTGCAGCCGGTCGCGGCACTGTCCGCCTTCGTCGGCACGTATGCGCTCTCGGGACTGACGGTGGCGCTGGCCGGCGCGGCGCTGCTCCTGAAGCGGAACCGCTGGCCGGTCGTCTTCGCGACGCTCGCCGTACTGCTGGTCTCGCAGGGTTTGAGTTATGGCTACTGGGCGACCACCGCCGTTCGGCGCGATGGCGAGCCCCGCCTCGTCGTAGTCCAGCCCAACGTCGGGCAGGAACAGCGCGACCACGGCGCGATCATCAAGCAAAAGCTGATCGCCTTGTCGGGCGCGCCGGGCGCGGGCCCGCGCCTCGTGCTCTGGCCGGAGGGTGTCATCGACGATCCGATCGAGGACGGCTATCCCGCCTGGATCTACGCCACGTCGAACCCGTATCTGACACGCGTCGAACTCGCCAAGGTGCTGGGCCCGCGTGATGTGCTGGTAACCGGCGGCACCGCGTATCATTTCGACGCGCAGCAACAGATCGACAGCGCCGCCAATTCGGTCTTCGCGATCTCCCCCGACGCGCGGATCATCGGGCGGTACGACAAGGCGCATCTGGTGCCGTACGGCGAGTATCTGCCGATGCCGTGGCTGCTGAAACCGCTCGGCCTGTCGCGCCTCGTCCCCGGCGATATGGACTTCATGCCCGGCCCCGGACCGCGCGCGCTCACGTTGCCCGGCTTCGGCAACATCGGCATCCAGGTCTGCTACGAGATCGTCTTCTCGGGCGAGGTGGTCGACGAGGCACATCGTCCGCGCCTGCTGGTCAACCCGTCGAACGATGCGTGGTTCGGCAAATGGGGGACGCCGCAGTTTCTGGCGCAGTCGCGGATGCGCGCGATCGAGGAGGGCCTGCCGGTCGTCCGTGCGACACCCACCGGAATTTCCGCGGTGATCGCCGCCGATGGCCGGCTGCTCGCCACGATCGCCCACGAAACCGCCGGGACGATCGAAGTGCCGATCCCGGAGGCGCTGCCGCCGACCTTGTTCTCGCGGGTCGGCAACTGGATGGCCGCGATCGTCGCAGCGCTGTTACTGATCGGCGCGGTTGCCATGCGGCGGCGCGCGCGATAGGACGATATAAAGCTTTCCTTATATCTCTCATTCCCAAATCACTGTTGTCGGAGCCATCATGCGCCAGTCGTTTCTCTTCACCTCCGAATCGGTCTCCGAAGGCCACCCCGACAAGGTCGCCGACCAGATCAGCGACTCGATCGTCGATCTTTTCCTCGGCAAGGATCCCGAGGCGCGGATCGCCTGCGAGACGATGACGACGACCAACAAGGTTGTCATCGCGGGCGAAATCCGCGGTGCGGGAATCATGGACAAGGACGGCAATTGGGCCGCGGGCATCGAGCAGGAGATCGAAGACACGATCCGCGCGACGGTGAAGCGGATCGGCTACGAGCAATCGGGCTTCCACTGGAAGACCTTCGATTTCTCGAACAACCTCCACCCGCAATCGGCACATATCGCGATGGGCGTCGATGAAAGCGGCAACAAGGACGAGGGCGCGGGCGACCAGGGCATCATGTTCGGTTATGCGACCGACGAGACGCCGGGGTTGATGCCCGCCACGCTGTATTACAGCCACAAGATCCTCGAGAAGATGGCCGCCGACCGTCATTCGGGCGCGGCGCCGTTTCTGGAGCCGGACGCCAAGAGCCAGGTGACGCTGGAATATGCGAACGAGAAGCCGGTCCGTGCGACCGCGCTGGTCGTCTCCACTCAGCACAGCGCCGATCTTTCGAACGAAGCGGGCCAGGCGAAGCTGCGCGACTACGTCAAGGGCGTGTTCGCCGAGGTGCTGCCCGACGGCTGGCTGCCCGCCGACGACAAGATGTACGTCAACCCGACCGGGCTGTTCGAGATCGGCGGGCCCGACGGCGACGCGGGGCTGACGGGCCGCAAGATCATCGTCGACACTTATGGCGGCGCGGCACCGCACGGCGGCGGCGCGTTCAGCGGCAAGGATCCGACAAAGGTCGATCGCTCGGCGGCGTATGTCGCGCGGTATCTGGCGAAGAACGTGGTCGCTGCGGGACTGGCGCGTCGCGTGACGATCCAGTTGAGCTACGCGATCGGTATCGCCGAGCCGCTGTCGGTCTATGTCGACACCCACGGCACCGGCACCGTGCCGGAGGCGAAGCTGGAGGAGGTGCTCCCGAAGCTCGTCCGCCTGACGCCGAAGGGCATCCGCGAGCATCTGAAACTCAACGCCCCGATCTACCAGAAGACCGCCGCCTACGGTCATTTCGGCCGCGATCCCGAGGGCGCGTTGTTTACGTGGGAAAAGACCGATCTGGTCGATGCGCTGAAGGACGCGGTGGCGGGTTGAGCCAACGCGTCGGGCCCGGTTAGCAAACCGGGCCCGACGATCCTGCTACGGTCGGTTCGCCGCAAACACCGCGGGGTCGAACCGTGCCGGCGCGGTGTTGGCGCTATCGCTTGCCCTGTCGGGCACCACCGCCGAAGCCGTCTGGCCCGCGTTCGGCTGAACCGCGAAACGCAACTCGTCCGCCAGATACGCGGTCATGGCGGTATCGGCCGGCAACCTGCCACTCGTCCCATGGATGAAGAACATCGGCCATGCCACGATGGCGCCGCCGCCGATCGCCAGCAAACCCTGCCCTTGGCCGGAACGCCCGCTGCGTCCCGAGAGCCGGACTGGCCCGCTCGGCGTCTGGACGTAGAGAAGCCTGACTTCCAATTGCCCTTTCTTGCCGAAATGGCCGTTACGCTCCGCGCGCGCGACTTCACCGACCGCTATCGAACCGACCGGAACGACGACCTGCCCGCGATAGATCAGCGGCTCGGCGACCTCGAGATAGAAACGATCTCCGGCATTGCTGTATTTGGTGTTGAGTTCGGTTCGTGTCGTAAGCTGAAGCGAGGTGCCCATCGGGAAATAGGCGTAGGTCCCGGCGCGGGCTGACGTCGGTGCCGACCATTGCACGACTTCCTGCGCTGGCGCCGTGGACGCCGTGAACGAGGCGAGCGCAAGGCCCGCGAACAAGACGATCTTCATATTACCCCCTCTGCTGTCCCAGCCAATGTCGTATCTCACTCTTCCTTTCAGCGTCTTACCGCCAGTGGTTAACTCTACGTTGAACGAGCTGCCTCCGCTTCGATGTTCAACCGCGGGAGGTAAGCGACTGCCCTGCTCTGGTTCCACTCCGTTCGCGGAACGGCTAACGCGTCCGCGATGAACGACCCCACCACCATCCGCCGCCTCTACGGCCGCCGTGCAGGCCACAAGCTGCGTGCCGGGCAAGAGGCGCTCGTCGAGGACTTGCTGCCCGAAGTCGCGATCCCCGAAACCGGCCCGCTTGATGCGTGTGCGATGTTCGGTGAGGATCGCCCGCTCCAGCTCGAAATCGGATTCGGTGCGGGCGAGCATCTCGCGGCGCAGGCGGATGCTGCGCCCGGCACAGGGTTCATCGGTTGCGAACCGTTCCTCAACGGCGTCGTCGGCGCGCTCGGCCATATCCGCGACCGCGGCCTCGCCAACGTGCGCCTGCATATGGGCGACGCGCTCGACGTGCTCGAACGCCTGCCAGACGCCAGCCTGGAACGCGTCTACCTCCTCCATCCCGATCCCTGGCCAAAGGCGCGGCATGCGAAGCGACGGATGGCGAACCACGGTCCGCTCGACCGGATCGCGGCCAAACTCAAACCCGGCGGCGAATTCCGCCTCGGCACCGACGATCCGACCTATTGCCGCTGGGCGCTGATGGTGATGAACCAGCGCCGCGACTTCGTCTGGACCGCCGCGACACCGCGCGATTTCCTGACGCGGCCCGCCGATTGGCCCGAGACCCGCTATGAGCGCAAGGCACGACGGGCCGGCCGCGAGGTCTGGTACTTCCGATACGTGCGGATTTAGGCCAATAGCTTAGTCTGTCAGTTCACGTATTTTCAGCAGCTTACGCCGAATCGTGCCGCCGCCTGCCGCCGCCCATTTCCGCTTCGGTGATTGCTGGGTGATTACTTTTTTGGTACATGAGGTTCGTCATGGCCACCGGAAAAATCACTAAGCGAACCCTTGACGCGCTTCAGGCAGGCGCCGTTACCGGCTTCCTCTGGGACGACGAACTGAAGGGCTTCGGGCTGAAGATCAGTGCGGGCGGCTCGGCGTCCTACGTCGTCCAGTATCGAATGGGCGGACGGGAGGCGAAGACACGTCGCTACACGATCGGCGGGCATGGCTCGCCCTGGACGCCGTTCACCGCTCGCGAGGAAGCGACGAGACTCCTTCGCCTTGTGGATCAGGGCATCGACCCGGTTGAATCTGATAAGCAGCGACGCCGCGAGGCTGTCGATCTCGCGTTTTCCAACTACGCCGATCGGTTCAAAGGAAGCTGCAAGGGCAAAGGGTGGTCGACGCTCGTAACCCGATCGCTGCACCTTCACGTCAAGCCGGTGCTGAAAGACAAGGCTCTCCCCACCATCACCCGTGTCGACGTTGTTGCCGTCTTCGATCGCATGCCGCGCGAGCAGGCAGCCAATCGCCGCAACGTCTTCGCCGTGTTGAGACGCCTGTTCCGATGGGCGGTGAGCCGCGGTGATATCGATAGAAGTCCGATGGAGGGCATGGAGACGCCCAAAGCGGTCAAGGCCCGCGAGCGCTGGCTGAGCGATAGCGAGCTGGCGAGGGTTTGGATGCAGGGGCCCGAGTGCCATCGATGCTTCGGACCGATCGTTCGGCTGCTGATTGTCACCGGTCAACGCCGAGAGGAGATCAGTGGTCTTCACTGGCAGGAATTGGATAGGGCGGAGAGTGAAATGCGGCTGTCCGGCGATCGGACGAAAAATGGCGAGCCAACGACCATTCCTCTCAACGATCTTGCTGTCGCGGAACTCGATAAAGTGGCCGGTGGTGAAAAGTGGCCAAGTCGGGGCCGGGTGTTTCCGACCGCCACAGGCGCCGCGTTCACGGCCCATGCCAAGGGCAAAACGAAGCTCGACAAGCTGATTTCAAAAGACGGCGGCAGTTTGATGTCGCCGTGGCGCCTCCACGACCTTAGGCGAACACTGGCGACCGGCTTTCAACGGCTTGGCGTCCGCTTTGAGGTAACCGAGGCAGTCCTCAATCACGTCGGAGGTTCGCGCTCTGGCGTCGCAGGTGTCTATCAACGCCACGACTGGAGGCCTGAAAAGCGCGAGGCCTTGGCAACGTGGAATGATCATCTTTCCGGTGCCATCGCTGCGGCTGAGAGGTCGCGTCACAGCTCATAGCGCTGACACGATCAAGGAGCCGATGCGCCGCCACGTTTGTCCGACGATGCGCTCGTCCGCATTCGAGAGCAGGGTTATGCGAGAGCGGTGCGCGATAAACTGGTAGGATGGAGAACCGAGGCGATGATCACGGTATGGGGTGGACAGACCTCGCGATCGATCCGGGCCGTCTGGGTATTGGAGGAGATGGGCCTGCCCTACCGCGTAAGGCAGGTAGATATGCTGGCCACGGAGAAGGATCCGGCGTGGCTCGCCGTCAATCCCGGCGACTTCTTACCCGCGATCCAGGACGGCGACGTCACCATGGTCGAATCCGTGGCGATCATGGAATATCTGATGGGCCGCTACGGGCCCACGCCGCTGCAACCCTCCCCCGACGATACGGCCTTCCCCACCTACCAGCAGTTCCTCCACATGGGCGAAGCGGGCCTGGCGACATTGATCATGGTCCCGCTGGTGAGCGGCTTCCTCGCGCCCGAGGCGGAATGGGACAATTGGGGTGCCCGCTGGGCGCGCGGGTGCGTAGAGCGACGGCTGCTGCTCGTGAGGCGACAGCTCGCGAGCGCGCCCTACATGGCGGGTGACTGTGACGTGACCCCCGCCTTTCATCCAGCGGCAACCAGAGACCGACCGGTGTTGTCGCGCATGAGCGCGGTTGAAGCAACGGGCGGGGTTAACCCCGCCCGTTGCTGTTCAAGTTCGGCGGCGAACGCCGCCGGTGTGGCATAGCCGAGCGAGGAGTGCGGTCGTTCGGTGTTGTAGTCATCGACCCAGCGGGCAAGGATCGCGCGGGCCTGACCGATCGTGAAGAACAATGTCTCGTTGAGCAGCTCGTCGCGCATGCGACCGTTGAAGCTCTCGACAAAGCCGTTCTGGGTCGGCTTGCCCGGTGCGATGTAATGCCACTCGACGCGCGTCTCGCCTGACCAGGCCAGCACCGCGTTCGAGGTAAGTTCGGTCCCGTTGTCGCTGACGATCATCTTCGGCGCGCCGCGCCTGATGATTAGATCGGTCAGCTCGCGAACAACCCGCCGACCCGAGATCGACGTGTCGAGCACCGCCGCCAGGCACTCGCGCGTAATGTCGTCGACGATATTGAGGATGCGGAACCGCCGGCCCGTGGCAAGCTGATCGTGGACGAAGTCCAAGCTCCAGCGTTGGTTCGGCAGCGCCAACACCGGCGCGGGCGCCCGCGCACCAACGGCACGCTTACGTCCCTTCCTGCGCCGCACCGTCAGACCCTCTTCGCGATACAGCCGCTGGGTCTTCTTACGGTTGATCGTGATGCCGTCGCGGCGAAGCAGGATGTGCAGCCGCCGGTAACCGAACCGCCGGCGCTGCTGCGCCAACTCGCACAGCCGCGACCGCAGGGCGCCATCATCCGCTCGGCACGAGCGATACCGCATGCTCGTACGGTCCGCCCCGACGATAGCACACGCCCGCCGCTCGCTCATCCCCAACGTCGCCTGGAGATGCGCGACTGCTTGCCGCTTCGCGGCGGGCGCTACCATTTTTTTGATAGCAGATCCTTCAGACCCGCGTTGTCCAGCATCGTGTCCGCGAGCAACCGCTTGAGCCGTGCGTTCTCCTCCTCGAGCGCCCGCAACCGCTTCGCGTCGGATACCTCCAAACCGCCATACTTGGCCTTCCACGCGTAATACGTCGCGCTCGACAAACCGTGCTTGCGACACAGCTCCGTCACCACCGCGCCCGCCTCGGCTTCCTTCAGGATGCCGATGATCTGTTCTTCCGTAAACTGCTTCCGCTTCATCTGTCCGTCCCTTCGAGGGGCCGGTCTCTAGTTCCAAATGGATGAAGAAACGGGGGTCACGTCACGTCGTCTTGATCGTCTTGCCGCCGCCGACATACATATGGACGCCGCACGGCAGGCACGGATCGAAGCTCCGCACCGCGCGCATGATGTCTATGCCCTTGAAATTCTCGGGCCCGTTCTCCTCGAAGATCGGAGTCCCTTGGATGGCGTCCTCATACGGCCCCGGCGTGCCGTATTTGTCGCGCGGGTTCGCGTTCCACGGGGTCGGCGGATACGGGTGGTAATTGGCGATCTTGCCCTTCTTGATCACCAGATGGTGCGACAGCACGCCGCGCACCGCCTCGTGGAAGCCGCAACCGATCGCCTCGTCGGGCACGGTGAATTCGGTGAAGGTCTGGACGCGTCCGGCCTGCACTTCCTCATAGGCCTTTTCGATGAAGTGCAGCGCGCAGGCCGCGGCATAGGCCTGGAAATACGTCCGCGCGCGATTGCGTTCGAGCGCGTTCGACCATTTCGGGATTGTCCATTCGAAATCGACCGCGGGTTTCAGTGCGGTCTTGGGCAGATGCATCTTCACGCTGCTACCGGTCGCCTTGACGTAACCGATATCGACCAGCCCGGCGAGCGCGGTCGTCCACAGCCGCGCCAGCGCGCCGCCGCCGGTATCGAGCGCGAGGTGATCGCCGGTGCGCTTGTCGAGCCAGCGCGGGCTCATCACCCAGCTGTATTTGCCGTCGAAATCGCGCTTTTGAGGCTTGGGCGCGGTGGTCTGGTTCCACGGATGGTCCTGATGCACCGGGTTGCCGAGCGGATCGTGCGTGACGAAAGTCTCGCGACCCTCCCAATCGTCGTAATAAGAGCTGCCGAGCAGGATGCGCATCTGCAGGTTGATCTCGACCAGGCTGGTGGTGACCAGTTCGCCGTCGACCACCACGCCGGGGGTAACGAACATCTTGCGGCCCCACGCCTCCATGTTCTTGTAAATATAGTCGCAGTGATCGGGGTCCTGGAACGAGCCCCAGCAGCCGAGCAGGACGCGCCTGCGGCCGACCTCTTCGTAACCGGGCAGCGCCTCGTAGAAGAAATCGAAGAGATTGTCGTGCAGCGGGATGCACTTCTTCATGAACTCGACATAGCGCATCAGCTTCACCTGATATTCGGTGAACAGCTGGAGCGACGGGACGGTGCCGACGCCGCCCGGATAGAGCGTCGAGGGGTGGGTGTGCCGCCCCTCCATCAGGCTGAACATCTCGCGCGTGTAGCGGCTGACGTCGAGCGTCTCGCGGTAGAATTCGCCGGTGAACGGCTTGAGCGCGGTCATGATCTCGGCGATCGTCTTGTAGCCGTGATGCTCGGCGCCCTTCGCTTCGGTGACCTTGGCCTTTTCCCACACGCCGGGATTGGTCTCGCGGACCATCTTCTCGCAGAAATCGACCCCGACGAGATTGTCCTGGAAGATGTTGTGATCGAACATGTATTCGGCCGCTTCGCCGAGATTGATGATCCATTCGGCGATCGGCGGCGGCTTGATCCCGTACGCCATGTTCTGTGCATAGACCGAGCAGGTCGCGTGATTGTCGCCGCAGATGCCGCAGATCCGGCTGGTGATGAAGTGGCTGTCGCGCGGATCCTTGTCCTTCATGAAGATCGAATAGCCGCGGAAGATCGACGACGTGGAATAGCAATCGGTCACTATCTTCTTCTTGAAATCGACCTTGGTGAAGATGCCGAGCGAACCGACGATCCGCGTGATAGGATCCCAGTTCATCTCGACGACGTCGTTGCCGTGCTTCGTCCCGCTCTTGCCGGTCATGCCGCTGTCGCGGATTTTTTCCTTCGGCGCGGCGGTTTTTACGTCTTTCGCTATCGTAGCCATTGCTCTGCTCCCGCGCTCAATATTTGCCTGGACAAGCGGCGTCGTAGCCGGTCGAGATCTTGGTCTTGTTGTGCCGCCATTCGGGCTCGTCGTTCAGCGTGTTCCTGGTGATCTTGCGCAGGTTGCGCATGATGATCCCATAAGGCCGGACGGCATTGGAGGAGAGCCTGGCCCCCGGCGGCTCGTCCATGAACGGCATGATCTTGTCGGGGAACCCGGGCATCGTGCAGGCGATGCGGATGCCGCCGACGTTGGGGCACCCGCCGACCCCGCCGATCCAGCCGCGCTTGGGCACGTTGCACTGGACGACCGGACCCCAGCAGCCGATCTTCACCAGGCATTTCTTCGAGCCATATTCCTTGGCGAAATCGGCCTGTTCGTAATAGGCCGCGCGGTCGCAGCCCTCGTGCACCGTCTGACCGAACAGCCACCTCGGCCGGCCAAGGTCGTCGAGCGGCGGCACCGGCGCGTTGCCCGCGACGAAGCGCAGCAGATGCAGCACCGTCTCCATGAAATTGTCGGCCTGAACCGGGCATCCGGGGACGTTGATGACGGGCAGCCCCGCCTTCGATTTCCAGCCCTTGCCGAGGTAATCGCCGATCCCCATGCACCCCGTCGGGTTGCCCTCCATCGCGTGGATGCCGCCATAGGTCGCGCAGGTGCCGCAGCCGACCACCGCCAACGCCTTGTCGGCGAGCCGGTCGATCCAGTCGTTGCTCGGGATCGGCTGGCCGGTTTCGGGATCGGTGCCGAGCGAGGTGAAATAGCCGTCGCCCGAAAGATGCTCGTTGGGCACCGATCCTTCGATGACGAGAACGAAATTTTTCATCTTGCCGCTTTCGGCGTCGTAGAAATGCTGCATGAACTCGTCGCCGACTTCATAAGCGAGCACCGGATTGTGGAGGTGGACGCGCGGCAGGCCGGGGATGGCGCCGAGCGCGAGATCCTCGATGCTGGGGTTGGTCGCGCCGGTCACCGACACCGAATCGCCATCGCAGCCGAGGAACTGCGTCATCCAGAGGATGTGGACATCCTCGACATTGGGCTTGCGCTTTTCCTTGCCGCCATAAGGTGCGGGCATCGTCGAGAGTTCTGCCATCGGGCCGCTCCATCATGGGCCACCCGGAAGCCGAGGCTTGCGCCACAGCCGGAAGCCGAGGCTTGCGCCACAGGCGCAAGCCTCGATCAAGCAGTTTTTGGGGGTCCCGCCCGGCGCCTCGTCGGCGCAGCGACGAAACCCCGGTTCGCTAGGCGATGGCTTCGACGTCGTGCGCCGCGGGATCGCGGACCATCTTCATAGTTTCTTGGAGCGTCGGCAATTCGCGGAGGGTCGGCTCCCGAAGCGCACGCACCGACTCGGAACGGTCGCACGATCCTTGTGCGTCGTCCGCCGCCGCCATTGCACAAACTCCCTAAAGACCAGCCCAGCGTCGGGGCGCACAACATAGTAAGATCGTGTTCCGGCATGACATAACACACGATCGCGACATCGCATGGGATCGCGGCGCTGCGGGCGGATCGCCGCAAGAATAATCAAGTCATGTGCAGGATTCGCACACCCAAATCAGCCGTCGTGCAATCTCGACGGGGCAGGGCCGGAGCTTGGCCGGTCGATCAACGAATAGCCGAGTTCGACGCAGGCGTTCGCGCCATTCTCGCTGCGCGGCGTACCGATCAGCAGGTCGACCGCCGCCGCCGCCATCTCCGCATTCGGCTGATGGACGGTGGTGAGCTGCGGCCAAGCCATTCGCGCGATCGGCGCATCGTCGAAGCCGACCACCGACAGCATGTCGGGAACGACGATGCCGTGCCGCATCGCGACGACCAGCGCGGCGAGCGCCATTTCGTCGTTGCTGGCAAAGATCGCGGTCGGCCGGTCGTCGGCGGACAGGATCGCCTCGGCCGCGGCCAGCCCGGTCTTGAACGAAAAATCGCCCTGCAACACGCGCCGGGTGGGGACGGTGATCCCGGCAGCGGTCGTCGCGTCGGCAAAACCCTGCCAGCGGTGGCTTGCTGCGCTGTGCGTCGGGTTCCCGCGGATGAAGGCGATGTCGCGGTGGCCGAGCGCGATCAGCTTCTCGGTCATCTCGCGCGCCGCCGCGCGATCGTCTATCCGGACCTGCGCCGACCGCTCGAGCGCAGCCACCGGCGCCAGCCGGACGACCGGGATCGCGTAGCTGTCGAACAGGTCGAGCAAATCCATCCAGTCGCACAGCGGCGGCGCCAGGATCGCGCCCGACAGGCGGAGTTCGCGCAAGGTGCCGTCGATCTGGGCGAGCCAGTCGGGGCGTTCGCGCTCGACCGTCTCGATGACGAGATGGTGGCTGTAGGCGCGACACCGCTCCAGCGCGCCGCGCTGGACGTCGGCGGCGTAACCCGAGACCGGATTGTCGAAGAACAGCCCGATGAGGAACGAGCGCGAACTCGACAGCCCGCGCGCGAAAGCGTTGGGGCGATAGTCGAGTTCGGCGACGACGCGCGTCACCCGCTCGCGAATCTCGGGCCGGACGTGCTGTTCGCCGTTGATGACGCGCGACACCGTCTTGGGCGAAACCCCGGCCCGCGCCGCGACGTCCTTGATCGTGATAGGCCCGCTCATACTGGCACCCGGACGGGTCTCGCCCAGCGACCGCTACACGCCAATGCGAAGGCGCCGATGCCGACATAGCAGACGCCGGGCAGGACCAGCGACATCGCAAGACCGGCCCTGTCGGCCAGCGTCGCGGTCAGCACCGGGACGATTGCACCGCCGACCACCGCCATGCACAGGACCATCGAGGCGTAGGGCGCCGCGGTCTCGTCATCGGGCAACGAGAGCGCGAACAATGTCGGGTACATTATCGAATTGCACAGCCCGACCGCGATCAACGCGACCGCGCCGACGACGCCGTGCGCCCCCACCGCGATCGCTACGAGCACGACCGCTCCCGCCGCCGTCGCGAGCAGAACACGCGGCGGTGGACGCCGCATCAATATCGCCGCGCCGACGAAGCGACCGAGCATCGCCCCGGCCCAGTACAGACTGACGAGCCGTCCGGCGGTGACCGGCGCCGCGCCGATGACCTCCGGCAGAACGAGATAGTTGGTCAGCAAGGTGCCGATCGTCACTTCCGCGCCGACATACGCGAACATTGCCGCCGACCCGGCGAGCAGGCGCGGGTCGGCGAGTACGCGCCCCAGGCCGGACGGGCGAATGCGCCGGGGCGCCGGCATGTCGACAAGCAGATCGCGATGGCGCGCGAAGGCGAAGGCGAGCGCCGCGAGCACCATCGTGCTCGCGAGAAACGGCAAGGTCAGCATCAGCCACGCCGCCGCGTCCCCGCCGACGCTACGCTCGCCGAGCAAGAACGATGCGCCGATCAGCGGCGCCAGGACGGTGCCGATCGAATTGAAGCCCTGGAGCAAGGTCATCCGCGAAACCGCGCGCTCCTCGGGCTCTACCACCGCGATGACGATATTGCCCGCGATCTGGAGGAAGGTGATGCCGCCCGCGAGCGCGAGCAAGGCGCCGAGGACGAGCGCATAATCGTGCAGCGCCGCCGCGCAGGCGAAGCCGATGCACCCGAGCGCCATCACCGCCAGACCGATCGCCATGCCGCGCATATATCCGCTGAGGACAAGCCAGGCGGTGATCGGCAGCGCGAACAGCAGGTAGCTCGAATGAAACGCAAGCTGCACCAGCGACGCCTGCGTGTAATCGAGCCCCATCAGCAGCTTCAATCGTGGCACCAGCAGGCTGACCAGCGACACGACGAACCCGCCCATGAAATAGGTGCCGATCGACAGGTTGAACATGCGCGTCGCGCGGGCACGGTCGCTGATCGGAGGGGCGGGACGCAGCATCGAGGCGCGCAACCTAAAGCGGGATCACAAAAGATAGAACCGTTCGTTTGCGGCGCTCAGCGACAATCGACTTGCCCGTCGTTCGCGGACCCCAAACGGATGCCGGAAATCGTCGCGTCGAGCCGCCCCGTGGTCGCCATCGCGAACGGCTGCGTAACCTGCGCCAGCTCGGTGTCCGCAAAGCAGCGTAGCGGCACCGCGACCTCGCCCCAGTCGCGCGCGGCGGCGAGCGCGCGGAGCCGCGCGGTCACATCGCGTCCGCCGAGTGTCACCGGCGCTGTCGGCGTCGTATCCACGCGCAGATCGACGATCAGCGACACGTCGCCGTTCGCCTCGCGCGTCAGATCGACGGGATCGCCGACCAGCGCCGCAACCGCCGCGCCGCGCCCCGTCCAGGTCAGCCGCACGGAATCCTCCTGTGCCGCGCGGTCGGCGGGCTGGCGCGCGATCAGATCGGGGCCGGGATTGGCCGTGAGCGCACCGGGCGCCCCGATCAGCAGGCGACGCCCACCGCCGGCCATGCCGCGCACGAACAACGTATTGCGATCGCCGCCGCCGCCCGCGCGCGCTTCAGGCAATGGCCCAAGCGAGTCGTGGTCGCGCGTCGTCAGGCCGAAACCATAAGCAAAGAGCGGATCGTAGCCGGGGTCGCCGACGTTGAGCGGGGTCTGGTCGGACCGTTTGGGCCAACTCGACGGCAGCGTGCCGCGGAACTGGTTCTTGCCGAACAGCACGTCGGCCACGCCCTCGCCTTCCGAACCCGGGAGCCACGCGGCGACGAAGGCATCGGCGGCGTTGATATACGCGTTCACCCACAGCGGACGCCCCGACAGGAACACCGCGACGACGGGAACGCCCGCCGCCTTCAGCCGTTTCATCGTCGCCAGCGTGTCGGGCGCGGGATCGTCGAAGGCGACGTCGCTCTTGTCGCCCTGAAACTCGGCATAGGGATTTTCGCCGAACACGACGATCGCCGCATCGGGCTTCGCAGCAAACGTCCCGTCCGCCGCGAGCGTCGCGGTGCCGCCCGCCGCGCGAACCTCGGCCGCGATTCCCTGCCAGATCGAGGTCGCGTGCGGAAAATCGGCGGGTTGTGTTCCCGTCCCCTGCCACGTCAATGTCCAGCCGCCCGCCTGCTTTGCGACGTTGTCGGCGCCATCCCCCGCGACCAGGATGCGCGCGCCCGGCTGCAATGGCAGGACCGAACCCGCGTTCTTTAGCAGCACCAGCGATTCGCGCACCGCCTGCCGCGCCACCGCGCGATGCTCCGCGTTGCCGAGCAGGTCATATTGCCCGGCATATTCGCGCGCCGACGGCTTGACTGCGTCGAAAATCCCCGCGCGGTATTTGACGCGGAGAATGCGGCGCACCGCGTCGTCGAGCCGCGCCACCGGAATCGCCCCCGACTTGGCCTGCGCCAATGTCGTCTTCCATAGGCTTTTCCAGCTGTCGGGCGCCATATAGGTGTCGAGCCCCGCGTCGATCGCCTTGGGGCAGTCGGCGGTCGTGCAGCCCTCGACCTGACCGTGCGCGTTCCAGTCGCTGACGATGAAGCCGTCGAACCCCCAGCGATCCTTGATCACCCCGGTCAGCAGGCTTTCGTTGCCGGTCATCTTGCGGCCGTTCCAGCTCGAAAAGCTCGCCATGATCGACCGCACACCCGCGTTGAGCGCGGCCTCATACGGCGGGGCGAACAGATCGCGCAGCCGCGTCTCGGACATCTCGGTGTCGCCCTGGTCCTTGCCGTTGTGCGTTCCGCCGTCGCCGAGAAAGTGCTTGGCGGTGGCGATGACGTGACCGACTTTCAACCAGTCCTTGTCGCCCACCTTGCCCTGCAACCCCTCGACCAGCGGCCCCGCATAGCTCGCCGCGATTTCGGGCTGCTCGCCGAATCCCTCGTACGTCCGCCCCCAGCGATCGTCGCGCACCACCGCTAGCGTCGGCGCGAAGGTCCAGTCGATGCCGGTGACGCGCATCTCGATCGCGGTGATCTCGCCGATCCTGCGCATCAGCGCGGGATCGCGCATCGCGCCGAGCCCGATATTGTGCGGGAACAGCGTCGCGCCGACGATGTTCGAATGGCCGTGGACCGCGTCGATTCCCCAGATCGTCGGGATGCGCGGCAACTTCGGGTCGTCGGTGGTCGATGCGTCCCAGAACGCGTCGGCGAGCGCCAGCCAGTCCTTGGCGGGCGCGTTGTAGCGGTTGCCAGGGTCGGAATTGCCGCCGTTGAAGACGGAGCCGAGATGATAGGTGCGCACATCCTCCGGCTTGAGGCTGGCGATGTCGCCCTGGATGACCTGCCCGACCTTCTGTTCGAGCGACATCCGCGCGATCGTCTGGTCGATCCACGCCTCCATCTTTGCGTCGCGCGGCACCGGCGACCGAAGCGCCGGCCATAGCGACGGATGCGCGGTGCTGGCGGCGTCCGTGGGAGGCGACGGCGTCCCCTGCGCAAGGCCGAACGCCGGCAGGAATGCGACAGCGAGCACGGTCGTCCGCATCAAAGCGCGCAATCTCAATGACCCCTCCCAATTCGACCGCGTCTCGGCACGCGTTGACATCGATGTCGGACTTTGCGATCAATCCGTCAAGCCGACTTGAGACGCGGCGGGGAGGATCATGACCAGCCGATTGACACATCGCCGTTCGATTGCCGCTCGACCCATCATTGCGCGCCTGGTGGTCGGGCTGTTGGCGGCAAGCGCCCCGATCGCGGTCGCCGCCCGCGAATCGCAGGCCCCCGCTGCTGCTGCTGGCGCGCCGGTGTGGCGCGATACCGCACGCAGTTCCGGCGAGCGCGCCGATGCGCTGGTCAAGGCCATGACGCTCCGGGAGAAACTGTCGTACGTTCACGGCCTCTTTCCACCGAAGACCAAGCCCGCGCCCGCCGACATGATCCAGTCCGCCGGCTATGTCGCCGGCGTGCCGCGGCTCGGCATCCCGACGTTGCGCGAGAGCGACGCGTCGCTCGGCGTCGCCAACCAGGTCGAGCAGCGCAAGGGCGACACCGCCACTGCGCTTCCCGCCGGACTCGCCACCGCCGCCAGCTTCGATCCCGCGATCGCCTACGCTGGCGGCGCGATGATCGCCGCGGAGGCGCGCGCCAAGACCTTCAACGTGCTCCTCGCGGGCGGGATCAACCTGACGCGCGACGCGTGGAACGGTCGCAATTTTGAATATTTCGGCGAGGATCCGTTGCTGTCGGGCGTCATGGGCGCCGCGGCGGTGCGCGGCGTGCAATCGAACCACATCGTCTCGACCGTCAAACATTACGTTCTCAACAGCCAGGAAACGGGCCGGACGATCCTCGACGCGCGGATCGATCGCGACGCGCTGCGCGAGAGCGACTTGCTCGCGTTCGAGATCGCGATCGCCGACGGCAAGCCGGCGTCCGTGATGTGTGCGTACAACCGGATCCTTGGCGACTACGCCTGCGAGAACACATTCCTGCTGACCGATGTGCTGCGCGACCAATGGCATTATCCCGGTTTCGTCATGTCCGATTGGGGTGCGGTCCATTCGACCGAAAAAGCGGCGTTGGCGGGTCTCGACCAGGAATCGGGGCAGGAACTCGATTCGAAGATTTTCTTCGGCGCTCCGCTCGCCGATGCGATCGCGGCGGGGCGGGTGCCGTCGGCGCGGCTCGACGAAATGGTGCGACGGATCCTGACCGGAATCATCGCCAGCGGTCTGTACGACCATCCGACCCCCGCGACCGCGCAGCCGATCGATTACGCCGCGCACGCCGACGTCGCGCAGCGCGCCGCCGAAGCCGGGATCGTGTTGCTCAAGAACGACGGAGCCGTGCTGCCGATCGCGAAGACCGCGCGGTCGATCGTGTTGATCAGCGGGCATGCCGATGTCGGCGTGCTGTCGGGCGGCGGCTCCTCGCAGGTCCGCTCGGTCGGGGGCGTGCCGGTCGAAATCCCGCTGACGAGCGGTGCCGCGGCCTCCTTCGCGCGCATAACGTATCACGATTCGTCGCCGCTGCGCGCGATCCGCGGGATCGCGCCGGGTGCGAAGGTGACGTTCGTCGACGGGCGCGATCCCGCGGCCGCGGCCGCAGCGGCCAAGGCGGCCGACCTCGCGATCGTGTTCGCGACGCAGTGGCAGACCGAGGCGCAGGACGCGTCGATCACGCTTCCCGACCGCCAGGATGCGCTGATCGACGCGGTCGTGCGCGCCAATCGCAAGACCGTCGTCGTGCTGGAGACCGGCGGGCCGGTGCTGATGCCGTGGATCGACCGCGTGCCCGCGGTGGTCGAGGCATGGTATCCGGGGCAGCGCGGCGGCGAGGCGATCGCGCGGGTGTTGTTCGGTGAGGTCGATGCATCGGGTCGTCTGCCGATCAGCTTTCCGCGCTCGCTCGACCAACTCCCGCGCCCGCATCCGGTTGAGGCGCCCGACGGCACCTCGGCGAACGGCGCGGCGGCCAATGCCGGGATGGGCGACGCGACCGCGCTGGCCGCCTATCCGGTCGATTATGTCGAAGGCGCCGATGTCGGATACCGCTGGTATGCAGCGCGCAAAGATAAGCCGCTGTTTCCGTTCGGATATGGCCTCAGTTACGCGAAGCCCCGGTTCGCCAACGCGCATTTTTCGGGGGGTGCGAAAGCGCAAGTCACCGTCGATGTGACCAACGACTCGCCGCGCGCGGGAGTCGTCGTGCCGCAACTCTATGCGACGCTGCCCGGCGGTGGAACGCCGCGACTCGTCGGCTGGGCGCGTCGGTCGCTCGCGCGTGGCGAGACCGCGACGCTGACGATCGATGCCGACCCGCGCCTCCTGGCGCGATGGACCGAGCGCAGCTGGCATATCGCGGCGGGCAGCTACCGGCTGATGCTCGCCACCGACGCCGAACGCGCGATCGCGAACGATACGATCACGTTGGCAGCTTCCGAACCGGCGCCTGCGGTCGCCCACGCGCAAGGCAATTGACGAGGGTTAAGTCGAAAACCTCCGGACCTGATGACGACCGGTTGACATCGATGTCGGTGATGGTAGCGTAACAAAGTCAGGCGGGGTCACACCGCGGTAACAATCGCCGATGGGGAAGATCGGCAAGGGGAGATGATGATGAGGGGATTCCAGCTTTCGTCTGCGCTGACGCGTTCGACGTCCTTGGTCGCGCTGCTGGCGGGACTCGCGGCGCCCTCGTTCGCGAGCGCGCAAACCGCGGCCGACGCGCAACAGGGAACGACGCAGGCGGACACGACGCCCGGCGCGCCGGTGGCGGAAGGCGGCGCGTCGACCACCAATGCGGTCCCCGAACAGACTCCCGATGACATCGTGGTCACCGGCGTGCGCGCCTCGCTCGAGCGATCGATCGCGATCAAACGCGATTCGAACGGCGTCGTCGATGCGATCTCGGCGGAGGACATCGGCAAATTCCCCAACACCAATCTTGCCGAATCGCTCCAGCGCATCACCGGCGTGTCGATCGACCGCGTCAACGGCGAGGGCTCGACCGTCACCGTTCGCGGCTTCGGCGCGCAATACAATCTCGTCACGCTAAACGGCCGCCAGCTCGCGACGTCGAATATCGTCTCGGTCGGCGGCGATCAGGGCGGCGACGGCGCCGGCGGCTTCGGGCGCTCGTTCGATTTCGCCAACCTCGCGTCCGAAGGCGTCAAGACGCTCGAAGTCTACAAGACCGGGCGCGCCGCGATCCCCTCGGGCGGCATCGGCGCGACGATCAACGTCGTCAGCCGCCGTCCGCTCGATGCGCGCGAGAGCGGCTTCAACGGCTCGATCGGCGCCAAGGCCGATTACGACACCAGCTCCGACGATTGCGTCGATTGCGGTAGCCATGTGACGCCCGAATTTTCGGGCCTCGCCAGCTGGAGCAGCAACGACCAGCGCTTCGGCGTATCGCTGTTCGGCAGCTATCAGAAACGCAACTTCAGCGTCCCGACCCAGGCCAACGACGACTGGAACATCCGCACGTTGTCGGATTTCCTCAATCCGACCAACGGTTTCGTCAACGCGGCGACGAAGATCAACAATTTGCCGGCGGACGCCAACGCCCTCGTCTCGGTGCCCAACGACAGCCGCTATCACTTCTCGGAGGACAGCCGCGAGCGGATCAATGGCCAGGGCATCATCCAGTTCAAGCCGACCGACACCCTGACGTTCACCGCCGACGCGCTATACGCACAACTCCGCGAATCCGAGCGGCGGTCGACCCAGTCGAACTGGTTCAACCGCCCATTCGACGAAGTGACCTTCGACGACGCGTCGAACGGCATCGCGACGACGCAATATCTTCACGAGACGATCAACGGCGTGAAGGACGAGGCGTTCGAGCAGGCGTATCGCGCGCAAAAGAACCGGCTGTACGATTTTGGCGGCAACATCGAATGGCAGGTCACAGACCGGCTGTCGCTCGCGGTCGATGGTCATATCGGCAAGGCGGACAGCTTCGGCGACAATCCCAACGGCCAGACCTCGACCACCGTCGCGTTCAACGCGCCGGTCATCGCGGCACACTCGCTGCAATGGGACAGCCAGGGCTTTCCGATCCAGAACCTGACGATCGACGACGGCACGCACAGCACGACGCCTACGGGTCAGGATTTCATCAAGGGCAACAACAACGGCGTGATCGACGAGGGCGATCTGTCGAGCGCGATCCAGCGTCAGTTCGATTCCCGGCAGAGCCAACGGATCAAGGAAATCCGCTTCGACGCCGGTTACGATTTTGGCGGCGGTAGCCGGTTCGACTTCGGTGGCGATTATCGCACGACCAAGACGCGGCAGACGCAATATAATACGCGCCAGGTGCTCGGTGACTGGGGCAATTCGCTGCCGCCCGATATCGCGTCGGTCGCGCCGGGACAGGTCTTGCAGTTCTGCAATTCGTGCCAGTTCCACCACAACAAACCGAATGCCGATGCGAACACGCTGGTCGCGTGGCGCACCGAAGACGCGACCAAGCTCTATAACACGCTGTACGACCATTATATCGGCATCACCAACGACGGGGTGAACCACCAGAACAACCTCGACGCGAACAACGACAATCGCGTCAAGGAAGACATCTGGGCGGTCTACGGTCAGGTAACGTGGAAGGGCCAGCTCGGCCCGTTCGACGCCAGCCTGGTGGCGGGCGCGCGGTTCGAAAGCACGCGCGTCAAGGCGACATCGCTCCAGCCGATCCCGCTGGCGGTCGTCTGGCAGGCGGACAACGACTTCACGATCCTGAATTCGACCGACCGGCAGGCGGTGAGCGACAAGGGCAAGTACAACAATCTGCTGCCCGCGCTCGACCTCGCGGTGGATTTCACCGGGTCTCTGAAGGGCCGCTTTTCCTACAGCAAGACGATCGCGCGCGCGCCATACGGCAATCTCTTCGCATCGACGAGCGTCAACGCCCCGCCGCGACCCACCGCGATCGGCGGCACCGCGACGGGATTCTCCAACGACAGCGATCTCGATCCGCTGACCTCGGACAATTTCGATCTGTCGCTGGAATGGTATCCGCGCAAGGACGTCTATTTCTCGGTCGGCTTCTTCGACAAGCGCGTCCACAATTTCATCGGCAACACGCTCGTCAACCGCCAGTTGTTCGGTCTGCGTGATCCGACATCCGGTCAGGCCGGGACGCGCTCGGGCACCGCGAGGGATCAGCTGCAAAGCACGTTCGGCGCCGACATCACCGATGTGAACCTGTTCACCTACACCGCGCTGTTGCAGCAGGCGAACGGCAACGTCGCGGCCGCGAACGCGCAGTTCGCGCAACATTACGACGCGCAGAGCCGCGCGCTCGACCAGGGCTTCGTCGATCAGACGTTGGCGGCAATCGACATTCTTGCCGACGCCAACGATCCGTTGTTCAATTTCTCGGTCAACACCCCGATCAACAACAAGGACGCCGAAATCTACGGCGTCGAGATCGCGGGGCAATATTTCCTCGGCGACACCGGCATCGGCATCGCGGGCAGCTATACTCTGGTGCGCGGCAATGTCGGGATCGACGTCGCGGCCGATCCGAACGTCGACCAGTTCGCGCTCGTCGGCCTTTCGGACACCGCCAACGCCACGTTGATCTACGACAAATACGGCATTTCGGCGCGGCTGTCGTACAATTGGCGCGGCAAGTTCCTCAGCCAGCTCAACCGCGACAGCTACCACAACCCCGTCTTTACCTCGCCGTACAGCCAGGTCGATCTGAACGTCAGCTACGACATCACGCCGCACATCGGGGTGACGTTCGAGGGCATCAACCTGCTCGAAGAGGGCGTGCGCACCTACGGTCGCGATTATATCAACACCTGGTACGAATCGGAAGGCTCCGCCCGCTATCTGATCGGGGCGCGTTACCGGTTCTGAGATGCGGTCCCGACGACAAATACGCGAGAAGGCCGCTGCGAGGCGGCCTTCTTCGTGTAAGATACTCTCCCGTTGAAAGGCCGACCACCGACCGATGCCCCGCCCCGTCCTCCTCAACAACGTCGATCACCACGACCTGCACGTGGTGACGACGCGCGGCGCGGATTGGGGCGATGCGGTGGGCGAAGTCACCGTCTTCGCGACCGAGTTCGAGGCACTGTCGCGGGAATATCCGATCCTGTTCCGCCGCAACGACGCGGGTGCGTTTCGCGCCACCGCGTTGCTCGGGCTCGACCGCAACGAAAACCTGTTTCTCGACGGTGAGCGCTGGGATGCACGGATAATGCCCGCGCTGATGGCGCGCGGGCCGTTTTCGATCGGCGTGCCGGAGGCGGGCGGCGACGGCGAACCGATGATCCACGTCGATCTCGATCATCCCCGCGTCGCTCGCGACGGCGGCCAGCGCGTGTTCCTCGATCATGGCGGCAACGCGCCATATCTCGACCATGTCGCCGGCGTTCTGCGCACCGTCTTTGCGGGCACGAAGATCGGGCCCGCGATGATCGCCGCGTTCGACGAAGCCGGGCTGATCGAGGAAACGACCTTGCAACTCGGTTGCGAGGATGGCCGACACTACAATGTGCCGAATGCCTGGACGCTGTCGGCCGAGCGTTTCGCCGCGCTCGACGGCGCCGCGCTCGCCTGGCTCCACGATGGCGATTTTCTGCGGTGTGCGGTCTGGGTGATATCGTCGCTCGGCAACGTCTCCGCGCTCCTCGATCGCAAGCTGGCGCGCGATGGCCGAGGCTGATCCACACCGCCCAGCGGCCACGGTAGCGCGGCGGACCCGCGTCATTACCGACGTAGCCCGCGATACAATCGACGCAACCGCGCTGGTCGAGGGCGGACATCCCGTCGTGCTCAAGGGCGCGGCGCGCGATTGGCCGCTGGTGCAGGCGGGCCTCGCCTCTCCCGAGGCGGTGGCGGCGATGCTGCGTGAGGCCGACGCCGGACTGCCAGTCGTCGGCTATATCGGCGATCCCGCGATCCGTGGGCGCTACCATTACAACGTCGATATGACCGCGATGAACTTCACGACCGAGCGGGCCTCGCTCAACGTGTTCCTCGATCGGCTCCTCGCGACGATGGACGACCCCGCTGCGCCTTCGATCTATCTCGGCTCGACCGATCTCGACACGTATCTGCCGGGCCTGCGCGAAACCAACGCGATCGTTCCCGCCGACGGGACGTTCGACCGCCATCCGCCCGTCGCGAGCATCTGGATCGGCAACCGCACCGTCGCCGCGACGCATTGGGACATGTCGAACAACATCGCGGTCTGCGTCGCGGGGACACGGCGCTTCACCTTGTTCCCGCCCGAGCAAGTCGCCAACCTCTACCCCGGCCCGATCGAACCGACCCCGGCCGGGCAGGTCGTCAGCATGGTCGATCTCGCCGCCCCCGATCTCGATCGTTATCCCCGTTTCGCCGAAGCGCTGGCGGCGGGCGAAGTGGCGGAACTCGAACCCGGTGACGTCCTCGTCTATCCCGCTTTGTGGTGGCACCACGTCGAGGCGACCGCGCCGTTCAATATCCTCGTCAATTACTGGTGGAACGCCGCGCCCGACTTCATGGACACGCCGATGACGACCTTGCTCCACGCGTTGCTCAGCCTGCGCGACCGGCCTGCGCATGAGAAGGCCGCGTGGCGCGCGATGTTCGATCATTATGTGTTCGGCCCGCCCGACGCCGCTGCAGCGCATCTGCCGGACGGGGCGCGTGGCCCTCTCGCCCCGCTCGACCCGACGATCGCCCGCCGATTGCGCGCGCTCGTCGCCAACCGGCTCAATCGATGAGCGAGCCCGTCCGCAAGCGCGTCGTGGTCGCGGGGGGCGGCACCGCGGGGTGGCTCGCCGCGACCGCGCTGGTGCGCCAGCTCGCCGGGCTGGTCGATGTGACGCTGGTCGAATCGGACGAGATCGGCACCGTCGGCGTCGGCGAATCGACCATCCCGACGATCCGCACCTTCCACGAATTCATCGGCGTCGGCGAGGCCGCGTTCGTTCGCGCGACCAACGCCACCTTCAAGCTCGGCATCGGGTTCGAAGGCTGGGACCGGGCCGACGACAAATATTTCCACGCCTTCGGATCGGTCGGGCGATCGACCTTCGTCGCCGATTTCCAGCATTTCTGGCTCGATGCGCGGCGTCGCGGGTTCGGCGGAGAGTATGGCGAGTATTCGCTGGAGCAGCAGGCGGCGATGGCGCACCGCTTCGCGCCCGGCGATACGCTCGCCTACGCCTATCACCTCGACGCGACGGCTTACGGTCGGTTCCTCCGTGGCCTTGCCGAGGAGGCTGGCGCACGCCGCGTCGAGGGGCGCATCGCCACTGTCGAGCAGGACGAAAGCGGCCAAATCGCGGCTCTGGTTCTCGCCTCGGGCAAGCGCGTCGAGGGCGATTTCTTCATCGACTGCACCGGCTTTCGCGCGCTCCTCATCGAACAGACGCTGAAGACCGGCTTCGAGGATTGGACGCACTGGCTGCCGACGAACAGCGCGTTCGTGGTACAAAGCAAACCGAGCGGCGACGCCGTCCCCTACACCCGCGCGATCGCGCATGGCGAAGGCTGGCGCTGGCGCATCCCGCTCCAGCACCGTGTCGGCAACGGCCTTGTCTACGCCAGCGATTACCTGTCCGACGACGAGGCGCGCGCCCGGCTGCTATCCGAGATCGACGGCGCGCCCTTGTTCGAGCCGCGACTGCTGCGCTTCACCACCGGCATGCGGCGCAAGGTGTGGAACCGCAACTGCCTGTCGCTCGGGCTTGCCAGCGGCTTCGTCGAGCCGCTCGAATCGACCAGCATCCACCTCGTCATGGTCGCGGTGACCTGGCTGATCCAGAACTTCCCGTTCGGCGCCGATACCGACGCGGTCGCCGAGCGGTTCAACGCCCGCTCGCGCCGCGAATGGGAACAGGTCCGCGACTTCATCATCCTCCATTATCACCTGACGCACCGCGACGATTCCGATTTCTGGCGTGCGCGGCGAGAAATGACGATTCCCGACAGCCTCGCGCACCGGATCGCGTTGTTTCGCGAAGCGGCGGTCGCGTATCAGGATCAGGACGAATTGTTCCGCACCGATTCCTGGGTTGAGGTGATGCTGGGCCAAGGCATGATGCCGCAAGGCCACCACCGCCTGCCGGGGACGATGCCCGACGCGCAACTGCAAGGCGCGCTTACCGGGCTGAAACGTGGCATCGCGGACACCGTCGCAAAACTACCGACGCACGCGGCATTCCTGTCGCGTTACCAGACCGCCGCCTGATAACGGGAACCGACGCCATGCACGTTGAGCCGATGACGACATCCTCGACCGATCCGGTCCCGGGAACCGACGCGCCGACGCAAGGATACGACGCGCCCGATCTGCGCGTCTTCGTCTATGCGTTGTTCTTCACCTTCGGCGGCATCACCAGCCTGAACGACGTCATCATCCCCAAGCTGAAAGACCTGTTCACGCTCAATTATGCCGAGGCGCTGCTGGTCCAGTCGGCGTTCTTCGCGGCCTATGCGCTGATCTCGATTCCCGCCGCGGCGATCGTCGCACGCGCCGGGTACATGCGCACCGCCGCGATCGGACTGCTGACGATGATGGTCGGGTGCCTGCTGTTCATCCCCGCGTCCGCCTCGGCGACCTTCGGGGTGTTCCTGTTCGCTCTGTTCGTGCTCGCGGCGGGGATCACCGTCGTGCAGGTCGTCGCCAACCCGCTCATCTCGCTGCTCGGGCATCCGCGGACCGCGCATAGCCGCCTGACCTTCGCGCAGGCGTTCAACTCGCTCGGTACGACGATTTTTCCCTATGTCGGCTCGGTCGTGATCCTCGGCGGCCTCGCCAGGCTCGACGCGAAGACGCTGTCCGGTCCCGCGCTCGACGCCTATCGCGCCGCGGAAACCCGCACCGTCGTCTACACCTATATCGGCCTCGCGATCGCGCTTGCGGTCGTCGCCGCGGTCGTCTGGTCGAAACGCCGCCGCCTGAACGAGCGCCAGACCGCGCCGAGGAATCCGCTCAAGGCGTTCGATCTGCTCGCACGCCCGCGCTTCGGCATCGGCGCATTGTGCATCTTCCTCTACGTCGGCGCAGAGGTCGCGATCGGTTCGCTGATCGTCAACTATCTCATGCAGGCCGGCACGCTTGGCTTGACCGACAGCGCCGCGGGCAAGCATGTCCCGTTCTATTGGGGCGGCGCGTTGATCGGTCGCTTCATCGGCGCCTATGTCCTGACGCGTGTCTCGCCGGGCAAGGTGCTGACCGTCGTCGCGACCGGCGCGATCACATTGATCCTGATCTCCGCCAACAGCGTCGGCGCGGTATCGGCGTGGTCGCTGCTCGCGATCGGATTGATGAACGCGATCATGTTTCCGACGATCTTCAGCCTCGCCAGCGAAGGTCTCGGCGCGCGCACCGCCGAGGGATCGGGCGTCATCGCCACCGCGATCGTCGGCGGCGCGATCATCCCGCCGCTGACCGGCTCGATCGCCGACGCGTCGGGTAGCCTGCACATCGCGCTCACGCTCCCGGCGCTGTGCTACCTAGTAATAGCCGGATACGGCATCTTCGCGCGCCGGCCGGCTTAGGCGGTCTTACAGCATGCTTTCGTAGAGGCGCAGGTATCGGTCGGCCATGCGGTCGACGCCGAAACGTTCCACCGCGGCGCGGCGGCAGGCGGCGCGATCGATTTCGTCGATCCGCGCGATCGCGGCGACCGCTTCGTCGAAACTCTCGACGAGGAAACCGGTGACGCCGTGGTCGATCAGTTCGGGCATCGATCCGCGGGCGTAGGCGATCACCGGCGTGCCGCACGCCAGCGCCTCGACCACCGACAGCCCGAACGGCTCGTCGAACCCGATCAGGTGGAGCAGCGCCTTCGCGCCGCCCAGCACTTCGGCACGCCGCGCGCCGCCGACGATGCCGAGATGCCGCACCCTATCGTCGTCGACGAACGGCGCGACCTCGCGCTCGTGATAGCCCTGGTCTTGCACCAGCCCGGCCATGATCAGTCTGTGCCCCGATGCCGCGGCGGCGCGGATCGCCTCGCCCGCGCCTTTGTCGGGATGGATACGGCCGAAGAACAGCAGGTCGTCGCCGCCCGCCGCGTCGAACGCGAAATCGTCGAGGCGGATGCCGTGGTGGATCGTCGCCGCATAGGTCAGATCGGCGTGACGGTCGGCGTCGCTGATCGCGACATAGGCGACACGATCGTCATAGGCGCGATAGACTGGCAGGATGCGCTCCGACGAGAAACCGTGGATCGTCGTCACCATCGGCGTATCGACCAGCCGCGAGAACGTGAGCGGCACGAAATCGGCCTGGTTGTGGATGATGTCGAAATCGCCCGCGCGCTCGAACAGATGCGCGACGTGGCGCATTTCCCACACCTTCGCATCGATCGTCGGGTCTTCCGAATAGCCCCGCGCGACGACGCCATCGAGCGTCCCCGCGGTCTCGGAATCGAGCGTCGCGAACAAAGTCACATCGACGCCGCGCGCGACCAGCGCCTCGGTCAGCACGCTCGTGATGAGTTCCCACGGACCGTAGCCATGCGGCGGCGTGCGCCATGAAATCGAGCTGAGCATCGCGACGCGCACCCGTCAGCGCCGATCGGTTTCAATGGTCAATTGCACGATCAATCCCTCGTTTGGCCTGAGCCTGTCGGCGCCTGCACTAGCCGGTTCGGGCAATGTCGATGCAAGGACCCGCACCGCGCTCGTGCCCTCCGGCATGAAGACCCGGCGTGCGCGATCGCCGAGATTGAGCGCGATCAACAACCGCTCATCACCGTGACGCCGCTCGTACGCGAGCGTCTCGTCATCCGAGTCGACCAAAGCGAAGTTGCCGACCAACAGCGCCGGGCTGGCGCGGCGAATCGCCAACAACGCGCGGTAGAGATCGAGCATCGATTCCGCAGCCCCGCACTGCGTCGCAACGTTGCGCACCCGCCAGTCGGGGTTGAGCGGCAGCCACGGTTCGACGCGACTGAAACCGGCATGCGGCGATGCATCCCACGGCATCGGCGTCCGCGCCGGATCGCGACCGAGACCAAGTCCGGGTTCGCGCAACTCGCGCGGATCGCGAACGCGGTCGGCGGGAATCTTCACCCGGTCGATGCCGAGCTCGTCGCCCTGATACAGCGTCGGCGTCCCGCGCAGCGTCAATAGCAGCATCGCCACGACACGCGCCTGCGCCTCCCCCAGCCGGCCGGCGATGCGCGGCGCGTCATGGCTTCCCATCACCCAATTGGGCCACGCGCCGGGCGGCAGCGCCGCCTCATACGCCACGATCATCGCGGCGAGCGACCGCGCCTCCCACGGCGCATCGAGCAGCTGGAAGTTGAACGGCAGATGCACTTCGGGCGCTTCGCGTCCGTAATAATCCATCAGCCGCGCGATCGGCAGGAAGATCTCCCCGATCAGCACGCGATCGCCATAGCTGTCGGCGACCGCGCGAAATTCGGCGGCGATCTCGTGCACCTCGGGCTGGTCGGTCGAGTGCGTCTGGAGGACGCGATATTTCTCGCCCATGTCGGGCCGGTAATCGGGGTTGACCGGATTGTCGGGCAGGTCCGCCGCCTTCACCATGTGCCACAGCACGTCGATGCGAAACCCATCGACGCCGCGATCGAACCAGAAGCGCAGCACATCGATCATCGCCGCGCGCAGATCCGGGTTGCGCCAGTTGAGGTCGGGCTGTTCCTTCAAAAAGGCGTGGAGATAATATTGGCCGGTCGCCGCGTCATATTCCCAGGACGACCCGCCGAAATCGCTGGTCCAGTTGTTGGGCGGCCCGCCGTCGGGCGCGGCGTCGCGCCAGATATACCAGTCGCGCTTCGGATTGGCCCGCGACGACCGGCTTTCGACGAACCAGGGATGCCGGTCCGAACTGTGATTGGGCACGAAATCGAGCAGCAGCTTCAACCCGCGGCGATGCAGGCGATCGATCAGCCGGTCGAAATCCGCCAGCGTCCCGAACAGCGGTTCGATATTCCGGTAGTCGGCGACGTCATACCCGAAATCGGCCATCGGCGACGGAAAGATCGGCGATAGCCAGACCGCATCGACGCCGAGATCGACGAGATAGTCGATCCGCTGCTCGATCCCGGCGAGATCGCCGACCCCGTCGCCGTCGCTATCCTGGAACGAGCGCGGATAGATCTGATAGATCGTCCCGCTTTCCCACCACGGCACGCTCGACGCCGGCGGTATCTCGTCATCGCGCCGGCGGTCATTCGATCGCGATGTCGTTCGTCTCTGCATCGCGCCCCTGTAGACCAGATTTCGGATGTTGCGGAATTCGTCGGATCGCCGCGACTCTATCGCCGCCTGGCGGCGCGATCCCGATCCTCGACCGGCGTGTCCTCGTTGGCGGGCACCGCGTTCTGGCGCTGCTCCTCGTGAAGGTGGAGCATGAAATCCATCAGTTCGTCGTCGGTGCTCGACATCACGCCAAGCACCTCGGCCTCGTCGCAATCCTCGGCGGCGAGATACGCGTGGCCCATGCTGGAGTCGATGTAGAGCGCCTCGCCGGGGCCGAGCGTGACGGCGTCGTAGAATTCGGTCTGCACCACGATCTTGCCGCTCAACACATAGATGAACTCCTCGCCCGAATGCCGGACGAGATCGCCGAACTGCTCGGACGATCGCGCGCGGATTTTGGTGACGACCGGGATCATCCGCTTGCGGCGCAACTCGGTGCAGAGATAATAATAATCGTAATTGGGGGTCTCGACCCGCACCGACCGCGCGATGTCGCTCAGGCTGCGCCGCGCGGTCACCGGCTGAGCGGCATCGTCGCCGCCTTCCGCGAACAATTCCGACATCCGCAGACCGAGCCGCTGGCCGAGCGACTGGAGCTTGTCATAGGACAACGTCAGCCGGTCGTGCTCGATCTTCGACAGGGTCGAAACGGGAATACCGCTTTTCGTGCTCATTTCCTTGAGCGTCCACCCTTCGCGCGCGCGCAGCCCCCGCAACAGGGTTCCCAAAGTAGGCGGGGAAGACGGCACGACCAATCCTTTCACGGCCATTGACGAATTCTCTAATCAGGATCACACTGTCCTGATCGGATCAATTATCCTGACACTACCGGGGCGGAGCTGCGGGGGCAACGGGGATGCGGAGGCAACGATGCGGATAAAGGCGATAGTGGCGGCGGTGCTGGCCGTGATCGGCGGGGTGGCGACGGCGCAGGGGCCGGTGGTGAAGTCTCCGCTTACCCCCGTACCGGCAATCGCGGCGCCCGCGGTTCCGATCGAGGGCGGCGGGGCGCATGTCCTGACCGGGGCCGATGTCGGGACGTGGCTCGACGGCTATATGCCCTATGCGCTGCGCTCGGGCGATATCGCCGGCGCGGTGGTGACCGTGGTCAAGGACGGCCAGGTGATCGCCGCCAAGGGCTATGGCTATGCCGATATCGCCAAGCGCAAGCGGGTCGATCCTGCGCGGACATTGTTCCGCCCGGGTTCGGTCTCCAAGCTCGTCACCTGGACCGCGGTGATGCAGCTCGTCGAGGCGGGCCGGCTCGACCTCGACAAGGACGTCAACGCCTATCTCGATTTCAAGATACCGCCGCGGAACGGCAAACCCATCACGCTGCGCGAGATCATGATGCACACCGCCGGATTCGAAGAGGCGGTGAAGGATCTCATCTCTTACGATCACAATGCGGCCATGTCGCTCGGCGCCTATCTCAAACGCTGGACGCCGCACCGCATCTTCGCGCCGGGGACCACCCCGGCGTATTCGAACTGGGCGACGACGCTCGCGGGGTATATCGTCCAGCGCGCGTCGGGGATGCCGTTCGACGATTATGTCGATGCCCACGTCTTCGCCCCGCTGGACATGCGCACCGCGAGCTTCCGTCAGCCGCTGCCCGCGCGCCTCTCGCCGCTGATGGCGACGGGCTATTCGCGCGCATCCGAACCCGCCAAGGCGTTCGAAATCGTCGTGCCCGCGCCCGCGGGGGCGCTGTCGGCGTCGGGGCTCGACATGGCGAAATTCATGATCGCGCATCTCGAAAACGGCAAGGGCGTGCTTCAGCCGGCGACTGCGCAGATGATGCACGACAGCCCGCTTACCCATGTCGATCCGATGTCGCTGATCCCGCCGCTCAACCGGATGGAGCTCGGCTTCTTTGAAACCAACATCAACGGGCACGAAGTGATCGCGCATCTCGGTGATACCGAGAATTTCCACACCTCGCTGCATCTCTTCATGAACGCTGGCGTCGGCTTCTACGTCTCGTTCAACAGCGGTGGGCGCGAGGGCGCGGCGCATGTCGTGCGCGGGCAATTGTTCCAGGACTTCGCCGATCGCTATTTCCCCGCGACCGGCAAGGACGGCCGCGTCGACGCGAAAACCGCCGCCGAGCATGCCAAGATGATGGTCGGTCTGTGGCAGGGCAGCCGCCATTCCGAATCGAGCTTCGTCGATGTGCTGAACCTGTTGGGCCAGACCAAGGTCTCGCTCGACGAGCATGGCGGTCTTTCGATCCCCTCGCTCACGGGCCCCGGCGGCGGCGAGCAGGAATGGGACGAGGTCGCGCCGTTCGTCTGGCGTGATCGCTACGGCCACGATCGCCTCGCCGCCAAGGTCATCGACGGCAAGGTCGTGCGGTGGAGCTTCGATCTGATCTCGCCGTTCACCGTGTTCGAACGCGTTCCAGGGTGGCGCGCGTCGACGTGGATATTGCCCGCGCTCTACGTAGGCCTCGGCATATTGCTGCTGACCTTCCTCTATTGGCCGGTGACCTGGTTCGTGCGCGGCCGTTACAAGGCGCCGCTCGCGCTCGAGGGCCGCGCGCGCGGGGTCTATCGCGCGACGCGGGTGATGGCGCTGCTGGTGATCGCGGTGCTGGTCGGCTGGGTCGTGTTCATCACCGCGGCCTTCTCCAATCTCGAAATGCTGAGCAGCAAATCGAACGGGATCGTGTGGCTGCTCCAGATCGCAGGTGCGGTCGTGTTCGTCGGCGCGGTCGGCATTGCCGCGTGGAACGTGTGGCTAACCTGGCGCGACGGGCGTCGCTGGACCGGCAAACTGTGGAGCGTGCTGGTGCTGTTCGCGACGCTGATCGTGCTCTACGTCGCGATGGCGTTCGGGCTGATCGCGATGACGGCGAACTATTGATGCTGCTGTCGATCGAGACCGAGACGCTGCTGCTCGCCGAGCCGTTCCGCATCTCGGGCTATGTCTTCGACACCGCCGATGTGCTCGTCGCCACGCTAAAAGACGGCGAGCACAAAGGACGCGGCGAGGCGGCGGGGGTCTATTACCTCGGCGACGATCTCGATCACATGCGCGCCGCGGTCGAAGGCGCGCGCGCCGCGATCGAGGCGGGACCGACGCGCGAGGAATTGCGCACGATCCTGCCGTCTGGCGGTGCGCGCAACGCAATCGATGCGGCGTTATGGGAGCTGGAAGCGGCGCGCAGCGGACGACCCGTCTGGGCGCTCGCGGGGCTCGACGAACCACGCGCGCTGCGCACCACCTTCACCGTCAGCGCCGATACTCCCGACGCCATGGCGGCAAAGGCGCGGCGCTATGTGTCCGCGAAATCGATCAAGGTGAAGCTGACCGGCGACCTCGATCTCGACATCGCCCGCGTCGCCGCGATCCGCGCCGCGCGCCCAGACGTGTGGCTCGGGGTCGACGGCAACCAGGGGTTCGCGATCGGCGATCTCGACGCGCTGATCGTCGGGTTACGCAAGCACGATGTCGCGCTGCTCGAACAACCGCTGGCGCGCGGACGCGAGGCCGATCTCAACGGCTATCGCTCGCCGATCCCGATCGCGGGCGACGAGAGCCTGCTCTCGCTCGACGACGTGGCGGGCGCCAAGGGGCGCTTCGACGTCGTCAACATCAAGCTCGATAAATGTGGCGGGCTGACCGAGGGATTGCTTATGGCCGCCGAGGCGCGGCGGCTCGGCCTCAGCGTGATGGTCGGCACGATGATCGGCACCAGCCTCGCCACCGCGCCGGGCTTCGTGCTCGGGCAGGTCGCCGATCTCGTCGATCTCGACGGCCCGACCTTCCTCGCCGCCGATCGTACGCCAAGCGTCACCTACGCCGACGGCACTTTGTTCGCGGGCCCGGAGGTATGGGGCGCGGGAGCGACCATCGCCGCATGACGGCGGAGGGAACCTGGTTCGGCCAGCCGCGCGGGCTGACGATCCTGTTCCTCACCAACATGTGGGAGCAATTCTCGTATTACGGCATGCGCGCGCTCCTGGTCTATTACATGACCAAGGAACTGCTTTTCGCGCAGGGCAAGGCGTCGGTCATCTACGGCGCGTACACCGCCTGCGCCTATTTCACCCCGATCGTCGGCGGGGTGATCGCCGACCGGTTTCTCGGCAAGCGCCGTGCGATCGTCATCGGTGGATCGATCATGGCGGCGGGCCATTTCATGATGACCTTCGAGCCGCTGTTCTATGTCGCGCTCGGCACGATCGCGCTCGGCAACGGCCTGTTCCTGCCGAGCCTGCCGAGCCAGATCGACGACCTCTACGAACCCGGCGATCCCCGCGTGGGATGGGCATACAACGTGTACTACGTCGGGGTGAACATAGGCGGCTTCCTCGCGCCGCTGATCTGCGGGACGCTGGGCGAGCTTTACGGCTGGCATTGGGGGTTCGGCGCGGCGGGTGTCGGGATGCTCGCCGGGCTCGCGATTTATCTCTGGGGGCAGCGCTATCTCCCCGAACAGGCGCGCCATCCAGCAGTGGAACGGAGCGTCGAGCCCGCCTCGCGCTTTCCGCGACAGACGATCCTGCTGCTGGTCGCGATCGCGCTGGCGGTGACCGTCTTTCGCGGCGCCTACGAGCAGATCGGCAACACCGTGGCGCTCTGGGCCGATGTCGGCTTGGATCGCCGCGCGGGAAGCGTGACGATCCCGATGACGTGGTTCCAGTCGCTCAATCCGCTGCTGGTGATGCTGATGACGCCGCCGCTCCTCGTCTGGTGGCAACGCCGCGCGAAGGCCGGTCGCGCCGAACTGCCAGTGCGCAAGATGGCGATAGGAGCGCTGATCGTCGGCGTCGCGTACCTCCTGCTCGCGGCGCTCGAGACCGCAGGTGGCCCGGCACACTGGCTGTGGCTCGTCCTGTTCTTCGCGATCTTCACCTTCGGCGAACTTTTCATCCTTCCGACCGGACTGGGGCTGTTCGCGCGGCTTGCCCCCAAAGGTCTCGGCGCGACGACGGTCGCCGCCTGGTATCTCGCGATCTTCTCGGGCAGCCTTGCCGCCGGCTTCGTCGGGCCGCTGTGGAGCCGTATGAGCCATTCCGCCTATTTCCTGCTGCTCGCCGCGATCGCCGCCGCCGCGGCCCTGCTGCTCCGGGCGATCGACCCGCTGGAACAGGCGGTCAAGCGCTCGCTTACCGAAACAGGTTGACATTTCTCCGATCGAGACAATAGTTTTCCGATCTGATCGTCAAAGCGTCTAAAGACCGCGTGACTCGAAAACATGGGGATGAAGCGATGAAGACCTATCGGCTGGCGTTGACCGCCTCGATCCTGTCAGCGGCGCTGGCGACAACAGGCGCCGCACGGGCGCAGACCGCGCAAGCCGCTGCGGCGGACGCAGCTACGTCCGATCCCGAGGACATCATCGTCACCGCGCAGAAGCGCGAACAGACGCTGGTCGACGTGCCGCAGTCGGTATCGGTCGTCTCCGGCAAGGCGCTCGAGCGCAACCAGGCGACGAGCTTCCAGGATTACGCCAAGCTCGTCCCCGGTCTTCAACTGGCGCAGAGCAATCCCGGCGAAGCGCGGATCGTGCTGCGCGGCATCAACACCGGCGGCGTCGCCGCCACGGTCGCGACCTATATCGACGAGACGCCGTTCGGGTCGTCGAGCGGGCAGGTCAACGCCGCGATCCTCGCGGGCGAATTCGATACGTTCGACGTCGCGCGGGTCGAGGTGCTGCGCGGGCCGCAGGGCACGCTCTACGGCGCGAGTTCGCTCGGCGGCGTGATCAAGTTCGTCACCGCCCCGCCGGATACCGAAAAGCTCGAAGCACGCGCGCGCGGCAGCGTCGAAACGGTCGACGGCGGCGATCTGTCGTACACGGGATCGGCGCTCGTCAACTTGCCCGTCTCGGACAAGATCGCGCTCCGCGCCTCAGGCTTCTACCGTGACTATTCGGGCTATATCGACTCGATCGGGACCGGTGGCTCTGACGTCCAGAAAAACGTCAACGATTCAAAAAGCTACGGCGGCAGGGTTTCCGGCCTGTTCAAGCCGAGCGAGACGCTGTCGATCCGGTTGAGCGCGATCTTCCAGAACCTCGATACGAACGGTGGCAACGTCGTCGAAAGCGAGCCGCTGACGCTAAGCACGCGCTACGGTCGCCTCACGCAGTCGCAATATGTGCCGCAATTCACCAATATCGCCTACCGGTTGTACAACGGGACCGTCGATCTCGATCTCGGCTTCGCGACGCTGACCTCGTCGAGCAGCTACAGCACGCTAAAGGAATCTTTGCGCGACGATCTGACCGTGCTCTACGGCGGCTTGCTCGGCACCTACAGCGACGCGACCGGGCCGGCGGTCGATATCGGGCTGATCCAGCACACCGATGTCGAGCGGTTCACGCAGGAGGTGCGGCTCGCATCCCCCGCCAGCGACACGTTCGAATGGCTGGTCGGCGGCTATTACAACCACGAAAAGGGCGCGATCCTCCAGCGGCTCGACGTCTATGATGAGGGTACGCTATCGATCTCGAGCGCGCTGCCACAACTCGCCGACCTTTTCACGCGCTCGCGCTACGAGGAGTTTGCCGGGTTCGCCAACGGCACGGTCCATTTCGGCCCGCGCTTCGACCTGACCGTCGGGGGCCGCTACAGCCACAACGATCAGGACGCGAACCAGGGTGGCACCGGCCTGCTCGCGCCGCCGGTACTCGCGTCGTCGTCGGACGAAGGCGTGTTCACATGGTCGGCCGCGCCGAAGTTCAAGTTCAGCGATACGGGGTCGATCTACGTCCGGGTCGCCAAGGGTTTCCGCCCCGGTGGCCCCAACATCGTGCCGCCCAGCGCGCCGTCGAGCCTCGCCAGCTACAATTCCGATTCGCTGATCAGCTACGAAGCGGGGATCAAGGCCGAGACCGCGGACCGCAGCGTCGCGATCGATCTCGCCGCCTTCCACATCGACTGGGACGACATTCAGTTGTTCGCGCAGATCAACGGTTTCGGGGTCAATGCCAACGGTGGCAAGGCGACGAGCGACGGCGTCGAATTCACCGCGACGATGCGGCCTACCCGTGGCCTCCAGGTAGCGGTCAACGGCGCCTATACCGATGCCAAGCTGAAACAGGACACCGATCTCGCGATCGTCGGCGGGCGCAAGGGCGACCAACTCCCCTACACCCCCAAGGTCAGTGTGTCGGTCAACGGCGATTACGACTGGAGCGTCGGCGGGAACGCGACCGCCTATGTCGGCGGATCGGCGCGCATGTTGGGCAAACAGACCGGCGATTACAGCCCGGTGTTTTTGGCGGCGAACGGGCGGCAGTACCGGATCCCTTCCTACGCCGTCTTCGATCTGCGCGCGGGGGTCGATTTCGGGCGGTTCTCGGTCGAGGTCTATGGCAAGAACCTCAGCAATTCGGAAGGGAAGACAAGCGTGACGGGCGAGGGCAATTATCCGTTCGGCGCGATCGGCACCGGCATCATCCGCCCCCGGACGATCGGCGTCACGCTCGGCGCCGGATTCTAGGCGGATGGCGACCGCGCTTGCCGAACGCGTGCGGCCCAAAGGGCACGCGCTGCCGGCACCCTATCTGCTGTTCCTCGGCGACACGACCGAGCCGGGCTTCGCCAAGACCGCGTTCGGCCTGCGCGACTGGGCGGGCGAGCGCTGTATCGGCGAGTTCGCATTGCCCGCCGCGACGGTGACGACCGGGTTGACGCGTCTCACGCCGCGCGAGGCGGTCGCCGCGGGTGCGCAGGCGATGGTGATCGGCGTCGCCAATCCCGGTGGCGTCATTCCACCGGGCTGGATGCCCGCGCTGATCGAGGCGATCGAGGCGGGGCTCGATCTGATCGCGGGGATGCACGCCGGCCTGTCGAGCATCGCAGCGCTGCGCGATGCGGCGACGCGGCACGGGCGTTCGCTGATCGACCTGCGCACGCCCCCCGCCGACATCCCGATCGCCAGCGGGCGCAAGCGCACGGGGCGGCGATTGCTGACCGTCGGCACCGATTGCGCGCTCGGCAAGAAATACACTGCGCTCGCGATCACGCGCGGGCTGGTCGAACGCGGCATCGACGCGACGTTTCGTGCGAGCGGCCAGACCGGGATCATGATCGCGGGCGAGGGCATCGCGATCGACGCGGTGATCGCCGATTTCGCCGCCGGGGCAGCGGAGTTGCTCAGCCCCGACGCCGCGCCCGATCATCTCGACGTGATCGAGGGCCAGGGATCGCTGTTCCATCCGTCCTATGCGGCGGTGTCGCTGGCTTTGCTCCATGGCAGCCAGCCCGATCTGTTCGTCGTCTGCCACCAGCCGGGGCGCGAGTGTATCCTCGGCAACCCCGCTTTTCCGGTGCCACCGATCGAGGCGGTGATCGATCAGACCATTGCGATCGGCCGTCTGACCAATCCTTCGATTCGTTGTGCGGGAATCAGCCTCAACACCGGCGGGCTGGACGCGGATGCGGCGGCACGTGTCGTCGCCGATACATCCGATCGCCTCGGCCTCCCCGCCGCCGATCCGATCCGCGGCGGCGACGCGTTCGCCGGGTTGCTCGACGCATGTTCGTGATCGGAGCTTTCCAACGACGCTTCCCCGGCGAAGGCCGGGGCCCAGTTACGACGATCTCCGTAACGAAGGAAGCCAAGCCAACGCCCACGTTCCGCCGCTGGCCCCCGGCCTTCGCCGGGGAAGCGCAAGGGGGGCGATGATGCCAAGCATCGCCGCCGACCGCTTTCGACGCTTCTTGCTCCCGGGGCTGGCGTTCAAGGCGGTGGTGATCGGCGGCGGCTATGCGACAGGGCGCGAGATCGCCGAATTCTTTCTGCCGGCGGGACCGTGGGGCGGGCTCGCCGCGATGGTGCTCGCGACGATCATCTGGGCGGTGGTCGCCGCCGCCACGTTCCATTTCGCGCACAAGATCGGCGCGCGCGATTATCGACATTTCTTTGCAGCCTTGCTCGGGCGCGGCTGGATCGCGTTCGAGATCGCTTATGCGGTCTTCATCGTCCTGATCCTCGCGGTGTTCGGCGCGGCGGCGGGGGCGATCGCTGCGGCCACCTTCGGCCTGCCGCAGATCGTCGGCACGCTCGCGCTGATGATCGGCATCACCGCCTGCGTCGCGTTCGGCAATGCTGGGGTCGAGCGCGTCTTCGTTTGGGTCTCGGTGCTGCTCTACATCACGTATGCGACCTTCTTCGCGCTTGCGCTGGCCGGGGTCGGCGACCGCGTTGCGGGCGCGTTCGCGACCGCCGCACCGCCGACGGGCGACTGGGCGCTCGGCGGCATCACCTACGCCGGGTACAATATCATCGGCGCGGTGGTCGTGCTGCCGGTGACGCGGCATTTTCGCAGCGGGCGCGATGCGGTCGTCGCCGGGCTGATCGCCGGGCCGCTGGCGATGCTCCCCGCGCTCCTGTTCTTCGTCGCGATGACCGCGTTTCTGCCCGAGATCGCGGGTTCGGTGCTGCCGTCCGATTACATCCTCACGCGGTTGGGACACCCGGTGTTCCACATCCTGTTCCAGACGATGATCTTCGCCGCTCTGCTCGAAAGCGGCACCGGCGCGGTGCATGCGATCAACGAACGCGTCGCGCGGACCGGACGCGTGACGCTAACCCCCCTGACGCGTGCCGCCGCAGCGCTCGCGCTGCTGGTGCCGTGCATGTTCATCGCCGAGCGCGTCGGGCTCGTGACGCTGATCGCGTCGGGCTATCGCGCGCTCGCCTGGGTGCTGATCTTTCTCTACGTCCTGCCGCTGCTGCTCGTCGTCGCGCTCCGCCGCACGCCGCAGCCGGTGCTTCAACCGGAGACACCATGACCAAGTTTCTCGCGCTCGCCGCTTTGCCGCTGCTTGTCCTTGCCGCCCCCGCGTTGGCCGATCCGCCCGCGAACTTCGATGCGCGGGTCGAGGCGATCCGCGCCGCCTCGGAAACGCCGGGGATGGCGGTCGCGATCGTCGAGGATGGCAAAATCGTCCTCGCCAAGGGCTATGGCTTCCGCAAGCTCGGGTCGCCCGCCAAGGTCGATGCCGATACCTTGTTCATGATCGGCTCGACCGGCAAGGCGTTCACCACCGCAGCGCTCGCGACGCTGGTCGATGCGGGCAAAATCGGCTGGGACGACAAGGTCATCGATCACCTGCCCGGTTTCGAAATGTACGACGCATGGGTCTCCCGCGAAATGACGGTGCGTGACTTGCTGGTCCATCGCAGCGGATTGGGGCTAGGCGCGGGCGACCTCCTCATGGTCCCGCGCGGCAAGCTCTCCCGCGCGGAAGTCGTGCGGCGGCTGCGCTACATCAAACCCGCGACGAGTTTTCGCAGCGCTTATGCTTACGACAATATCCTCTACATCGTCGCGGGCGCGCTGATCGAGGCGGTCAGCGGGCAGACGTGGGAAGACTATATGCGCGATCATGTGTTCGCGCCCGCAGGGCTACCCGATGCCACCGCCGACATGGCGAAACAGTTGAGCGTGCCCGATCGCGCGCAACCGCACGCGCGCTTCGGCGGGGTGACGCGGGGAACGGGGCCGCAGAAGCTGCTCGACGAACGCGACCGGCTTGGTCAGGCGGGCGCGCCCGCCGGGCTGATCGCGGCGAGCGCCAACGATCTCGCGCGCTGGCTGCAAATCCAGCTGGCGCATGGCGCGCTGCCCGACGGCAAGGGGCGGTTGTTCAGCGAGGCGGCGGCGAAGGAGATGTGGACGCCGGTCACACCGATCCCGATCGAGCAATATCCCGAACCGGTCGCGGGGATCACGCCGAGCTATCAGGCCTATGCGCTCGGCTGGGACGTGCGCGATTATCGCGGGGCGAAGATCGTCTGGCACGCGGGCGGGCTGTTCGGTTTCACCACCGTCGTCGTGTTGATCCCGGAGAAGAACATCGGCTTCGCGATCGCGATCAACAGCGAGGAAGTCGAGCCGCGGTTCGGCCTGATGTACGAATTGCTCGATCATTATCTCGGGAGCCCGAAGCAGGATTGGCCGACGCGCTTCGCGACCTGGCGCAAGGCCCGCATCACCGCCGCCGAGGCCGCGGTGAAGCAGCAGGCGGCAGCACCCGAAAAGGTCGGCCCGTCGTTGCCCGTCGCGCGGTACGCGGGTCGCTACGTGGATCCGTGGTACGGCGTGCTCGCGATCGGTAACGACGCGAAGGGGCTGACGGTCGATTTCACCACCACGCCGAAGATGACCGGGCGGCTGGCGCATTATCAATACGATACCTTCGTCGCGACGTTCGACGATCCGGGGATCGAACCCGCCTATCTGACCTTCGATCTCGACGCCGACGGCAAGGTCGCGCGGATCACCGCCAAGCCGGTCTCGCCGCTCGCCGATTTCAGCTTCGACTATAAGGATCTTTCGTTCACGCCGGAGCCGGTCAAATGAAGCGCTTGCTGCCCCTGATCGCCCTTGCTTTGCTCGGCGCGTCCGAACCGCATTACGATATCGTGATCCGCGGCGGCACGATCTACGACGGTTCGGGCGGGACGCCGTACAGGGGTGACGTCGCAATCATGGGCGACCGGATCGCCGCGATCGCGCCGCATATCGCCGCGCGCGGCACGACCGAGGTCGATGCCACCGGCAAGGCGGTCGCGCCCGGTTTCATCAACATGCTGGCGCATCCCGAGGAAAGCCTGCTGATCGACGGCCGTGCACTCTCCGATCTCGCGCAGGGCGTGACCCTTGAGGTGATGGGCGAAATCTCGATGGGGCCGCTCAGCCCGGCGATGAAACAGGAGATGATCGAGCAGCAAGGCGACTTTCATTACCCGATCGATTGGACGACGCTCGGCGACTATCTCGACCGGCTCGGGCAGAAGACGATCTCGCCCAACGTCGCCGCGTTCGTCGGTGCCGGGACGGTGCGGCAATATGTACTCGGATCGAACGACGTCCAGCCGACACCGGTACAACTTGTCGAAATGCGGAAACTGGTCCGCGAGGCGATGGAGCAAGGGGCGCTCGGCCTCACCGACGCGTTGATCTACACGCCCGCGACCTTCGCCAAGACCCCCGAACTGATCGCGCTCGCCAAGGTGTCGGCGCGGTGTGGCGGCATTTACACCGTGCATATGCGCAGCGAGGGCGACCGGCTCGAACAGGGCGTGCAGGAAACGATCGACATCGCCGAAGCCTCGGGCGCGCCCGCCGAAATCTACCATTTCAAACAGGCCGGCCGCGAGAATTGGGGAAAGATCGACAAGATCATCACGATGATCAACGCAGCCCGCAAACGCGGCGTCCGGATCAGCGCCAACATGTACACCTACACCGCCGGAGCCACCGGCCTCGACGCGGCGATGCCGTCGTGGGTGCAGGCGGGCGGCACGCAGGCGTGGATCGCGCGGCTCAAGGATCCTGCGACGCGTGCCAAGGTCAAGGCGGAGATGGATACCCCGCATCCTGCGACATGGGAGAATCTCTACGCCGGTGCCGGACCCGAGGGGATGCTGCTGCTCGCGTTCAAGAACCCGGCCCTGAAGCCCTTGACCGGCAAGACGCTGGCCGAAGTCGCGAAGATGCGCGGCAACTCGCCCGAGGAAACCGCGATGGACCTCGTCATCGAGGATGGCACCCGCGTCGGCGTCGCCTATTTCCTGATGAGCGAAGACAATGTCCGCAAAGGCATCCGCCAGCCGTGGATGAGCTTGGGTTCGGACGAAGCGGCGCCCGCCCCCGAAGGCGCGTTCCTGCTCGCGAAGAACCACCCCCGCGCCTATGGCAATTTCGCGCGGCTGCTCGGCCATTACGTACGCGATACGCATGACATCACGCTCGCCGAGGCGGTGCGCCGGCTGACCAGCCTGCCCGCCGACAATCTGTCGCTGAAGGATCGCGGGCGCCTGAAGCCGCAGAACTATGCCGATATCGTCGTGTTCGATCCCGCCACGATCGGCGACCGCGCGACCTACGAACAGCCTGCGCAACTCGCCACAGGCGTGGAGCAAGTGCTCGTCAACGGCGGCTTCGCACTACGCGACGGCAAGCCGACGGACGCTTCTACCGGACGCGTGCTGCGTGGACGTGCGGCGACCCGCGCGGGCGGCGGCGGTTGCCGTCGCGCCGCATCCGACTGGCATTGGCCGGGTTAATTTAACGTGCGGCACCCTGCGCGATAGTCGGCGCCGAAGGGATATCGCGCCGGACTACCGTACCGGGACGGACCACGACATGTCCGAATTCGCAACATCGAAAAACATATCACCCGCTGCATTCTGTGCCTCTAGGTTGCTTTAACCTTGATTTAATCAATAGTTGCGTCGGGGAGGGTCACAAAAAATGGCATCGATTCGTGATTTCCGCGGGGCAGGCGCAGCGTCTGACCGCGATGTTCTTCAGCCTTATTCGCAATATTTTACGCGTTCCGGGGACCCCTTTTCCGAATCGCTGGCGCGCGCCTTGAGCGAATCTTTGGGTCTCCCCGACTCGCTTTCCGCGCGAGATTTGCAGGCGCCGGCCACCGCGTTCGCTCCGATGGAAACGCCTGACATCGGCGCGACGCGCAATGCCGCCACTGACCTGGCGATTGCGGCCGCCTCGGGGCCGGTAGTGACGATTTCGTCGAGTCGTCCGGTCTGGGACCAGTCGATCGTCGATCAGAACATCCCGAACGATTCGCTGATCTCCAGCAAATTGTCCGCCAACGATTTTTCGCTGACTCAATCGCAGACGCTGACAAGCTTCACTGTCTTTCTCGATGACGGGACCATCGGCGACAACGGCATTCTCGACAGCTTCGGTGGCACGCTGAGTTGGGGAATTTTCACGGATTCGGGGACCGCCGTTCCGGGCACTTTGCTGTTCAGCGGCACCGACACCAGTCCCGACTTGGTCGATACGAATACGCAATTCATCTTTGAGAATGACTCGTTCGACCGCATTCGCGCGACGATCGATCTCGGCAATGTGACGCTCGGCGCCGGAACCTATTGGATTGCGCTTCACGAGGGCGCGTGGGGCTCGGCATTCGATAACTCGGATGTCTATTGGTCGTATTCGGCCAACGATCTCGGAGTTCATTTCACGCGTTATAATACCGATGTGCAGGCAGCGTCGGCTCCTTGGGACGCGGCATCAAATACTCCAGGAGCCGCTTTTTCGCTCGGCACCGCCTTCGCCGCAACCGAACAGGTCGCGCTCAGCCTGAAGGGTATTGTCGACGTGGCCGATGCCGATGCGACGGGCGCCTATACGGTGACGCTCGGGGTATCGACCGGCATCCTTAACGTCTCGACGGGCACCAGCGGCGCATCGGTCGCCAATAGCGGCACCGCCAGCGTGACCGTCACCGGTACGCTCGCCCAGGTCAACGATCTGCTCACCACCAATGCGGGCAGCGTTTTCTCGTTCACCGCCGACAGCGACAGTCCGCCGGCCAGCGTGACGTTGACGGTCAATGCCAATGACGGCGCGCTGAACGGCAGCGACACGCTGACCATCCCGATCACCGCGGTGAACGATAGGCCGTCGGGTGCAGACGGTATTGTTACTCTTGCCGAGGATACGTCTCACACCTTCGCCGCCACCGATTTTGGATTCAGCGACCCCGATTCGGGCGATACGTTGGCGAGGGTGCGGATCACCTCGTTGGCGGGCAACGGGACTCTCACGCTGAACGGCGTTGCAATCGCCGCCGGTCAGCTTCCGCTGACCATCGAGGCAGCCGATATCGGCTTTCTGGTTTTCACGCCGGACGCGGAGCAGAGCGGCGCGGCCTATGCGAGTTTCACGTTCCAGGTTTCAGACGGAACGCTCGGGGATCTGACGCCCAACACGATCACGCTGGATGTGACCGCGGTTGACGATGCCGGGATCGCCCGGGACGATACGTTCGCGACCGACGAGGCGACGCTGGTTGCGGGCGACCTGTTCGCGGACAATGGCGCGGGGGCGGACAGCGACGTCGACAGCGCGCTGACGGTGGCTGCGGTCAACGGTGTCGACACCAATGTCGATAACGAGATCGCGCTGGCATCGGGGGCGTTGCTGAAGGTGAACGCCGACGGGACGTTCGCTTACGATCCGAATGGCGCGTTCGACACGCTGACCGGGGTGACGGGGGCGACCAATTCGTCGGGGACCGACGGCTTCACCTATACGCTGGCGGGCGGCGGCACCGCGACCGCGACGATCACGATCGCGGGTCTCGGCAACGACCCGGCTTACGGCACCGCGGGCGACGACGTGATGGTCGGGACGAGCGGCGACGACCGCATCTTCGGCTATGGCGGCGCCGACACGATCGACGGCGGCGGCGGCGACGACCGGATCTTCATCGGCTCGACGCCGAACCGGATCGTCGGCGGCGCCGGGACCGACACGTTGTTCCTGCTCGCGGGCGGCAGCGCGATGATCGGCAATGCGCAGATCTCGGGGATCGAGGCGGTCCAGGTCTATGACGGATCGAGCCTCGATCTGACCGGGGTCGGCGCCGGGATCGCGACGATCCGCTCGCGCAGCCTGTCGGGTGGCGGCGCGACGATCCACGGCAGCAACGCCGGCGACGTGATCTTCGGCGGCGCGGGCGCGGATACGCTCGACGGCGGCGTCGGGGACGACCGGATCAACGTCTACGCCACGCCCGCGTCGATCGCGGGTGGGGCGGGCGTGGATTCGCTTTACCTCCACGATGCGGTCTCGGCGACCTTCACCGACGCCACGCTGACCGGCGTCGCGCGCGTGTTCGTCTACGACGGCGGCAGCGTCGATGTGTCGCAGGTCACTGCGGGCTTCGATGTGCTGCGCTCGCTCAGCACCGCCACCGGGGGGGCGACGATCGTCGCGGGCAACCGTGCGGATGTCGTGTTCGGCGGTCTCGGCGCGGATACGCTGTCGGGCGGCGGCGGCGACGACCGGATCGGCGTCTCGGCGCAACCCGCGTATGTCGATGGCGGCGCGGGGACCGGCGACATCCTGCTGCTCGGCGGCGGCGCGTCCTACGTCTTCGACGACACTAGCCTGACGGGCGTCGAGCGCGTGTTCGTACGCGGCGATACCTCCGTCGATCTGTCGGCGGTCCATGCCGACCTCTCGATCAACACGATCGGCGACGCGGGCACGCAGAGCGCGGTTATCGGCACCGGCGGGGCGAACCGGATCGTCGGCGGCGCGAGCGACGACACGCTCGACGGCGGCGGCGGCGCCGACGTGCTGCGCGGCGGCGCGGGCGCGGACACGTTCGCCTTCTCCTCGCTCGCCGACACCGTCGGCACGGGCGGCGCGATCGACCGCGTGTTCGACTTCAGCCGCACCCAGGGCGACACGATCGCCCTCTCCGCGATCGACGCCGATCCCGCCCGCGCCGGACAACAGACCTTCACCTTCATCGGCACCGATGCGTTCGGCGCCGGCGGCGCCGACTATCAAGTCCGCGTCACCGGCAGCCAGAACGGCAATTCCTACATCCAGTTCGATACCGACCACGACGGCCGTACCGATTACACCATCTTCGTCCATTCCGATCAGCCGCTCACCAGCGGTGATATCGTCGTCTGACGGGGCGCACGGTATCGGGCGGGGAATCCGCGGCGCTGCGCTCCTTCTCGACCGCCTTGTCGAGTGCGCCGACCTGTCTGCCGTTGGGATGCCGCCGAATATCGGAACGTTCGCGGCTAGGACGAAGTCCAGGATTCGGGAGTCGTTCTGGTCGAAGACCGACGCGGGGCCGCGCGAAAGAATAACGCCCGCGGGGTCCATGCGATCGAACGCCGCCACAGCGGACTGGAACGGCTCAATCGCGCTATAGAATCCTGCGTTGCGGACGCGCGCCTGCTAAGGCCGGTCGCGCGCGAGTGTCAATTGACCGGCGGAAACTCGGCTGGCGTGGCCCATATGCCTTGAGTCCGGCGGCGCGTCGTCTTCGGGTCGCGTCGATGCATCACTCGCCCCGACGCAACGTCTGTCCCCGCGCCAGCGCCGGATAGACTTCTTCGGCACCTGCGGCGAAATGCACGCGCGTCAGCATCGCGACCGCGCGCCGAAGCAGCGGCAGTTCGACGTCGGCGCGTAGCTTGAAGTGGAGATTGCCGCCGATCAGCCGGTTAGCGGGGAAGAGTACACCCGCGGATGCCAGGCGGCTACAGTTCGCGCATTCGACCGGCAGATCGCCGAACCAGCCGGGCATCAATGTCGACATGTCATCGGCGGCTGGAAAGGCGATTCGATCAGGAAATCGCCGCGGTCGACATAGGTCGCCATCTGATCCTCGTCCCAAGCGCGCATCGCCCCCGGCATAAGCGCGACGACAGGGCAGGCGATGTTGAGCGATATGCCATCGCCGGTGCCGAAGATGCCGCTGCTGTCGAGGATGCGGCTGGACGCCATGATCTTGCGGCGCGTGCCGTCCGGAAACAGCATTTCCACGTCCGTTGCGACGTGGCGCCCATCGCAGGTCAGGGCACCCCACACGATCCGCTCGACCTTCGTCTCGCCGAGGATGCGCGCGCCCGCCGCTCTCGCGTCGATGAAGAACGACTGCGCCATGCTTTGCTTGCGGCCATAGGGGCAGCCGGTGTTGCAATAGGCGCAGTCGGCGTGGATGCTGGACATGCGTCGCAGGCTCCCCGACCACAAGGGTCAAGAATGGATGGACTGCCGGCTGCGGTCACCGGCCCCGCGCTGGACCGCGCAGATCAATGGATCCGGACTCTCGACGGAAGTCCGAAGGGCAGGATCGTCGCCGAACACGAGGACCGTCGGGACGACAACCTGCTGCTCGCGATATGCATGCAGCAGTGGCCGCGGCTCCGGCGGGCGTTTCGCTTCTGCTCGTTCTCGGCGGAGGACCGCTCGACCACCTCCAACGTCTTCGACCTCCAGCTGGTCGACGGTGGCAGGTCGACCCGATCCGGGGAGGCGGCAACCATCGTGGCGGCGCGGCCCGACATCCTCGAATGGCCATCGCCCTGGACGATTCAGTCGATCGATGCGGCCCGACTGATCGGCTTCGTCGATCTCGATACGCAGCAGGCGGGGGCGATCGTCGCCGCGCTGATCGGCGCCGGCCGAGATGACTGCTCTACCCTGGTGGGCGCTGACGGGCTCGAACCGCCGACCCTCTCGGTGTAAACGAGATGCTCTACCAACTGAGCTAAGCGCCCGCGCGCTCGCGTTGGCAGAGCGTCAGGCAATCGGCAAGCCCTGCGCGCGCATCGCGGAGACATAGGCGCGCATCTGTTCGAGTGCGGTTTTGGACAAGGCCATGAAGGCGCGGCGGCGATCGAACGGGTCGGGCTGGCGTTCGAACAGCCCAGCATCGGTCATGCGGCCGATCCAGCGGAGCGCGGTCGTCGGTGCGACGGCGGCGGCGATGCACAGGCTCGAGACCGAAACCTCGGCGCGTTCGAGGTGCGCCGCGAACAGATCGAGCAGCATGTCCCACGCCGGATCCTCGAACAGCCCGGCGCCGAAATGCTTGTCGCGCAGCCGCCGCGCGCGGATCGCCTGGCGGATCACCTGCGGATCGACCGGTTCGGGATCGACGATGGGGCCGACATCGAACGTCGGGCGGCGGTCCGCGACGCTGCCGAATGGGGTGCGATCCTCGTCGCGTCGGCTGAGCCGCGCCAGCACCTCGGCGATCCGCGCGACTTCTTCGTTCAACTTGGCGAGCCGCGCGGCTTCGCCTTCGGAGAAGCGATCGTGCAGCACGACGCGACCCGCCATTTCGGCGGCGACGGCCAGCGCCGCGACGCGTTCGGCGATCGTCGGCGTGCACAGAAGCTGGATGCGCTCGCCGAGCAACTCGGCCGCGACCTGATCGATCTGCGTTTCGTCCAATGCGACGATCGCGTGAAGTTCGAGCAAAGTGACCGTCTCCGCGATTCGCGGCAGCGCGGCGGCTAGGGTCGCGGTAGGCACTCCGGCCGCCTCGACCATCAGGATCGGGCGGTGCGATTGCGGGCCGAGGTCCGCCACATCGTTCCAGCCGATCCGCGCGATCGTCTTGCCATGCGCAAGTTCGACCGCCTCTTCGGCTTCGGCAGCGGCGGCCGGCTCGGCGATCACCAGGGCGGTGATCGCATTCACGACGCTCTCTCCAGTGTCATACATTTCCGGCCTCGTCATCGCGGATCTCAGATCACGACAATTGCGCATTCCTTCGAAATGGTCCGGCCTATCCCGCGCCGCATCGGATATATCGGACCGGCGCCCGACTCAGACGCATCCATTTCGGATCAATCGAGCGACTTCACGATCTCCTCGACCATCTTCTTCGCGTCGGAAAGCAGCATCATCGTATTGTCCATGTAGAACACGTCGTTATCGACCCCGGCATAGCCGACCCCGCCCATCGACCGTTTGATGAACAGGACGGTCTTGGCCTTTTCGACGTCGAGCACGGGCATGCCGTAGATCGGCGAAGTCTTGTCGGTCTTCGCCGCCGGGTTGGTGACGTCGTTGGCGCCGATGACGAAGGCGACGTCGGTTTGTGAGAACTCGCTATTGATGTCCTCGAGTTCGAAGACCTCGTCATAGGGTACGTTGGCCTCGGCGAGGAGGACGTTCATGTGTCCCGGCATCCGGCCGGCGACGGGGTGAATCGCGTATTTCACGCGGACACCCGCCTCCTTCAGCTTGTCGCCCATCTCGCGGAGCACGTGCTGCGCCTGCGCCACCGCCATTCCGTAGCCGGGGATGATGATGACCTGTTCGGCCTGCGACATCAGGAACGCCGCGTCTTCGGCCGAGCCGCGCTTCCACGGACGCTGTTCCTTCGCGTCGTCATCCGTACCGCCCGCGACCGCGCCGAAGCCGCCCGCGATGACGCTAATGAAGCTGCGGTTCATCGCGCGGCACATGATGTAGGAAAGGATCGCGCCCGACGACCCGACGAGCGCGCCGGTGATGATCATCGCGCTGTTATGGAGCGTGAACCCCATCGCCGCCGCCGCCCAGCCGGAATAGCTGTTGAGCATCGACACGACGACGGGCATGTCGGCGCCGCCGATCGGGATGATCAGGAGGAAGCCGATCGCGAAGCTCAAGGCGGTGATCGTCCAGAACACCCACGGCGACTGGTCGATCACGAAATAGGCGATCAGCCCGAGGATCGCGGCGATCACGGTCAGGTTGATGACGTGGCGCGCGGGCAGCAGGATCGGCTTGCCGCCCATGTTGCCGTTGAGTTTCAGGAACGCGATGACGCTGCCTGAGAAGGTGATCGCGCCGATCGCGATGCCGAGACCCATCTCGACGCGGCTGACCTGATGGATGACCGCGAACGGTTGGCCGATCAGCGGAATGACGAGATCGGCGATGCCGAACGCCTGCGGATTGAGAAAGGCGGCCGAGGCGACGAGCACCGCCGCCATGCCGACGAGGCTGTGGAAGGCGGCGACGAGCTGCGGCATGTCGGTCATCGCGATGCGCCGCGCGGTGGTTAGGCCGATCGCGGCGCCGATTGCGATTGCCGCGAGGATTTCCGCAATGGTCGTCCAATCATAGACGACGGTGACGACAGAATAGGGAACGTTCAGTTCGGGTATATGCGTCACCAGCGTCGTCACGACCGCGATCGTCATGCCGATCATGCCGAAGCGGTTGCCGCGCTGGCTCGACACCGGCGACGACAGGCCGCGCAGGGCGAGGATGAAACAGACACCCGCGACGAGATACGCCAGCGCCGCCCAGGGGTTTACCGCTATCTGTTCCACGTACCTCTTCCCCTTACCGTCACCCCGGCCTTGAGCCGGGGTCCCGCTGTCATCCCGCGCTCGAAGAAGCGGGACCCCGGCTCAAGGCCGGGGTGACGACCTATTTGGAAACGACCGCCGGCCGATCCTTCTTCTTGTACATCGCCAGCATCCGCGCGGTGACCGCGAAACCGCCGAAGATGTTGACGCTCGCCAAAACCACCGCGAGCAAGCCGAGCCATTTCGATGTCTCGCCTGCGCCGCCTAGTCCGCCCCCGAATCCTGGCGCCGCCGCCGCGATCAGCGCGCCGACGATGATGACGCTGGAGATCGCGTTGGTCACCGCCATCAGCGGCGTGTGGAGCGCAGGCGTGACCGACCAGACGACGTAATAGCCGACGAAACAGGCCATCACGAAGATCGACAGGATCGCGACGAAATCCATCTAGCAGCCCCCAAAGGTAACGAAAGTAACACCTAGAACGCGTTCGCGGCCCGACCTCGTCTTGCTGTCGTTGCGAGCGCAATGACGATCCGTTTTTCGCCAGAGCCGCTCTAAAGTCGCAAAAGTCGCGACATACGCGTGCGCGAGACCGGGAGGCGGCCGACGAATGTTAAGAACATTGAGGACTGCCATCGGCATTCTATACCCTTCCCGCGGTGCGCCCGATCGCGCCGGCATGACGTTTGCAGAAACCGGCGGTGTAGGACAGAACTTTCCTGCGATCGGGCATCGCAGCACGTCCCGGGATCAGTTCTTCACCTTGCGATCGGCCTTGGCGACGATGTCGGCGGCGCATTCGGCGACAGCGGTCGCCTTGCACTTGCCGCTGATCGAGGCGAGCCGGTCGGGCGCGAAATCGCCGTTCGTTTTCAGCAGATCGACGATATAGTCGAACCGTGCGCCGTTCGGGGTGACCTTGCCGAGGATCGCGAGCACCAGATCGTCATCGTCGTCTGGCCCGATCGCGCGCAGCCGCGACGCCTTGTCGAGACTGACGATCAGCGCGTCGGAAAGCTGCTGGGTCAGGCCGGCATCGCCGTTGGTGCGGACATCGACCGGGCGGCGATCGGCGGTATTCGCGACGAGCGCGGCGGCGAGGAGGAGGGGGATCATGCGGCGGCACTTCCAGAGTTGGGCATGGCGCCTAATGACCCTCCCCGGAACGGGGAGGGGGACCGTCCGGCGAAGCCGGATGGTGGAGGGGCACCGCCACGAGCGCAACTATCGACGCTGCCGCTTCGTCGGCGTTCCTGAGCACATCGCTAGCAGGAACCCGCACGATTGTCAGTCCGCGAGATCGCAGATACGCGTCGCGGGCCGCATCTCGCTTGGGCGCGCCTTCAACCGAGTGCGTCTGCCCGTCCACCTCGATCGCAAGCTTCCCCGCCGCACAATAGAAATCGATCGTATAATCCGGCCCCACCGGGTGCTGCCGCCGAAACTTCACACCCGCAGGCGAGCCGCGAAGCCGCTGCCAGAGCAGGACTTCGGGATAACTCATCTCTTTGCGAAGCTTGCGGGCGCGGAACACCTCGGGCGGCATCTCCTTGCGATAAGCCCCTCCACCACGCCCTGCGGGCGCGGTCCCCCTCCCCGTGCCGGGGAGGATCATGTGAGCCGCGCGTTCACGACCGCGCCGTCCTTCGTCAGCCGCACCGCGTCGCCGATCTCTTCGTCGAGGACCGGCCTGCCCGCGTCCTTGTCCCAGAAGGTCGACAGGAAATTATAGAGGTTGCGCGAAAACAGCGCCGATGTGTCCGCCGCGAGGCGGCTCGGCACGTTGCGGTGGCCGACGATCTTCACGCCGTGGACGGTCGCGACTTCGCCCGCGACCGCGCCTTCGACATTGCCGCCTTGCTCCACTGCGAGATCGACGATCACGCTGCCCGCGCGCATCGTCGCGATCTGCGCGTCGCTGATCAGGCGCGGCGCGGCGCGACCGGGGATCAGCGCGGTGGTGATGACGATGTCCTGCTTGGCGATATGCCCCGAGACGAGTTCGGCCTGCGCCTTCTGGTATTCGGGGCTGGTCTCGCCGGCATAGCCGCCCTTGCCCTCGCCCTCGATGCCGGCGACGCCCTCGACGAAGATCGGTTTCGCGCCGAGCGACTGGATCTGTTCCTTCGTGGCGCTGCGCACGTCGGTGGCGGAGACCTGCGCGCCGAGGCGGCGGGCGGTGGCGATCGCCTGAAGCCCTGCGACGCCGACCCCCATCACGAAGACCTTGGCGGCGGAGACGGTGCCCGCCGCGGTCATCATCATCGGGAAGGCGCGGCCATATTCCGCCGCGGCGTCGAGGACGGCCTTGTAGCCCGACAGGTTCGATTGCGAGGACAGGATGTCCATCGATTGCGCGCGGGTGATGCGCGGCATGAACTCCATCGCCAGCGCTTCGATGCCGGCGGCGGCGTACCCGTCGATCCTGGCGCGCTCACCGAACGGATTGAGCCCGGCGACGAGCCACGCGCCCGGTGAGGCGCCCGTCAGCGTCGCCGCATCGGGGCCTTGTACGCCGAGGATGATATTTGCGCCCGCCAAGGTCGCGGCGCGATCGGCGACGGTCGCCCCGGCATCGGCATAAGCCTGGTCGGCGATCGACGCGGTCTCGCCCGCGCCCGCCTCGACCGCAAGGGTCGCACCGAGCGCGGCGAATTTCTTGACCGTCTCGGGCGTCGCGGCGACGCGGCTTTCGCCGTCGGCGGTCTCCTTGAGAACGGCGATTTTCAACGCGGTCAGGAGATCAGCCAGATCACGAGCGCGGCGATGATCGCGCAGCCGACCGTGCCCCATTTGAACAGGCTGGTGATGTTGCCATAGGTTTCGGTGTGCGCCTTGATATCCATGTCGCCGGCCACGGGTGTTCCTCTTCGGGTTCGGGTGTCGCGTCGTCTTTATCCGCGCGGGGCGTATCGCTCAAGTGGGCGCTTTTTTTGATGCCCTCACGGGCGTGACGCGGTGCCAGCTAGTTTTTGTTTGATCGGCTCACGCCGATAGAGCGGCACCAGCCCACTCCCCCACCCCACCTCCCAAAACATTATAATTGCATGGGAGGTGGGGTGGGGGAGTGGGCTGGTGCCGCTCCGCGCCCGTGAGGGCGTCGAAGACTCACCCGCTTAAGCTGACCTTTACCGCTTTCCGGCTATCCAACCGATTGGACCGGACGGGAATAACGGATGACGCGGAGCGGGCAGCGCCTCCTGATGCTGATCGACGACGAGCCGGCGCAGCGGCGGCTGGTGGCGGCGCTTGCCGCGCGCGCGGGGTGGCGGGCGGTGTTCGCGGCCGATGCCGAAATGGCGATCGCAATGCTCGGGACGCAGGACGGGATGCAGCTCGACGCGATCCTGCTCGATCACTGGGCGCCGGATGCCGATGCGACGCCCCTGATCGCCGAATTGCGCGAACGGCGCCCTGCCCTGCCGATCCTGATGCTGACTGCCAACGGGTCGGTCGCGCATGCGGTGTCGGCGATGCGCGCGGGGGCGACCGATTTCCTGGTGAAACCACTCGCGCCCGAGCGCCTGCTGGCGGCGCTCGATGCGGCGGTCGGCGGGACCGCGGCGGGTGAATTGCGGCCGCTGACCGAGAAGATTCCGGCGTTATTGGGATTCGACGAGATCGTCGGTTCGGCCCCCGATTTCCGCGCCGCGCTCGCCATTGCCGCGAAGGCCGCGCGGGCGCGCGTGGCGGTGCTGGTCGAGGGCGAAAGCGGCGTCGGCAAGGAAGTCGTCGCCGAGGCGATCCATGCCGCCTCGCCGCGATCGAAGAAGCTGATGATCGCGATCAATTGCGGCGCGACCCCCGGCAATCTGATCGAAAGCGATCTCGTCGGGCATGAGAAAGGCGCGTTCACCGGCGCGTTCGAACGCAAGATCGGTCGGCTGATCGATGCCGACGGCGGCACGATGTTCGTCGACGAGATCGATGCGATGCCGCTCGAGGCGCAAGCGCGGCTGATGCGCTTCCTCGACACGAACGAGGTCCATCCAATCGGCGCGCGGCATTATCGCGAGGTCGATGTGCGGGTGATCGCGGCGACCAATGTGCGGCTTGCCGACGAGGTCGAGGCGGGGCGGTTTCGCGAGGATTTGTACTTCCGGCTGAGCGCGGTTCACGTGACGATCCCGCCGTTGCGCAAACGTACCGGCGATATCCCGGCATTGGCGCGGCATCTGCTGGCGCGGATCGCGCGGCAGCCGGGGCTCAAGCAACTCGGCATCACCGACGATGCGCTGGCGCTGCTGGTCGATTACGAATGGCCGGGCAACGTCCGCCAGCTCCAGAACGCATTATTCCGTGCCGCCGTCCTGTGTGAGGGCGCGGCGCTGACCCGGACCGATTTTCCGCAGATCGCCGCGCTCGACAGCCGCCGCGCGGCGACGCCGATCACCGGCAAGATGGCGACATCGGGCGGGGTGACTTTGTTCCACGCCGACGGCAACCTGCGTCAGCTGGAGGATATCGAGGCCGATGTGATCCGCCTGGCGATCGGCCATTATCGCGGACGGATGACCGAGGTTGCGCGGCGGCTCGGGATCGGGCGATCGACACTCTACAGGAAACTCGGCGAGTTGGGGATCGACAACGCCGCCTGACCGCGCGAAGCTGGTCGCATGTCCCCGTTTCACAATCGCGTCGCGCTGGTTACCGGCGCGGCCTCCGGAATTGGTCTCGCGACCGCACGATATCTTGCCGAACAGGGGGCCGAGCGCCTCGTCCTGACCGATGTGGATGCGACGGCGCTGGCGCGCGTCCGTGTCGGCTGCACCGTCGATCTGGTGCCGGGCGACGTCCGCGACGAGGCGTTGTGGGACAAGCTCGCGCCGCGGCTCGACGGACTCGATCACGCGGTGGTCAACGCCGGGGTCGCGGGGGCGGGCGGAATCGCCGAGCTTGCGCTCGAAGACTGGCGGCGGATCGTGTCGGTCAATCTCGACGGCGCCTTCCTGACGCTGCGCGCGGCGATGCGCGCGATGCGGGGAAGAGGGGGCAGCATCGTCGCGGTATCGTCGGCGGCGGGGCTGAAGGCGGAACCGGGGGTCGCGGCTTACGGCGCGTCGAAGGCGGCGCTGATCCAACTCGCCAAGGTCGCGGCGAAGGAAGGTGCGGCGGATCGCATCCGCGTCAACGCGATCGCGCCCGCCGGGGTCGAGACGCCTGTGTGGGACGCGGTGCCGATGTTCGCGGATCGCGCCGCGCTGATCGGGCGCGAGGCGGCGTTCAAGGAGCTTGCGGCAATGGCGACGCCGATCGGGCGCTATGCGAAGCCCGAGGAGATCGCGGCGCAGATCGCCTTTTTGCTGTCCGACGCGGCGGCGACGATCACCGGCAGCGTGCTGGTGAGCGACGGCGGGTATCTGTTGTAGGAGCACTTGCATCGATCGCAAAAGTGCCGCCCTCTCCCGCTTGCGGGAGAGGCAACGCAGACTTGGGTCGCGCCCTTCCGCGGCCCTAGTCGTAGTCGGTGAGGGTCTTCTTCTTTCTTTCCTTCTGCGTTGGCAAAGAAGAAGACCCTCACCCAACCCTCTCCCGCGAAGGCGGGAGAGGGCTAAGAAGGCGGACGCCGCCATCCGCACGCTCCCACGCGTGAGCGCCCTCTACAGACTCCGGATCAGCGTGTCGGCGCGTGCGATCCACGCCGGATCGGCGACGACCTGCTGACGCGCGCCGGCGCCGGCGGGCAGCACCTGAAGCTTGCCATCCTCGCGCCCGATCAAACGGCCGAACACGAAACGGCCCGCCGGACGCGGGACGAGGACGTCGCGGTTGAGCGCGCTCGCGAAGGCGTCAGGCGCCAGCCGCGCGCACCAGATCGCGTCGCCCGCGCGGTAATCGCCGACACTTGCGGCCACGGTGAGCGCGACGAGACCCGGCGTCGCCTGCGGCGGCAGTGCGGTCGCGGGCTTGCGTGGTGCTTCGACGCCGGTCGCGCCGAGGATCGCGGCTACGGGTACGTCCGGCCGATCGGGCATGGTAACGAGATCGCCCGCTTCGACGCCGAGCGCGGCGGCGATCCGGTTGAGCCAGCCGACCGAGACGGTCCGGGTGCCCGTTTCCAGCCGCCCGATCGTCTGTGCGGTGGTCGGCGGGTCGCAGCGCCGCCCCACTTCCTCCAAGGTCAGCCCCTTGGCCCTGCGGACTTCGCGGATCGCGGTGATCATGTAGCAAACTCCTAACCAGATCGGTTTCTGTTCTTTCCTACAAGCGTGACGATATGGCAAGCCCGCTGCGACTCGAAACTTGGGAGACGGCGATGCGCGAATTGGTGGAGAAAACGATCGACTCGCGAGGCCTGGTGGGGGCGCGGGCCTTGCGGGGACGCGGGCGGAGCGTGACGGTGAACGTCGCCGAATCGCCGCTCGGCTGGTTGCGCGCGCACGGCCATGTCGATGCGCGCCAGTTCGAGGCGGGGGAGCGGCTGCGCGGCGATTACGAAACTGCATCGCTTGGTCCCCGCGTCACGATGCGCTGGGCGGCGCGGATCGATGGCGGGCATAATGACGGCCTGGACCCGACAACCGCGCAGATCGCGGCGAAACGCCGGTTCGACGCCGCGACCGCGTCTCTCGGCAATGGGCTCGGCGATATCGCCTGGCGGGTGATCTGCGCAGGCGAGACGCTGCCCGTCGCCGAAAAGGCGATCGGCTGGCCCGCGCGATCGGGGCGCGTCATCCTGACGCTCGCGCTCGACCGGCTGGCGGACCATTATCATTTGAGATGAGCGGGCGCTTGCGCCGGCCCTGCTCCAAGTCGATATCGCCACACGATGCGCGTCGATTTCATCAAAGGACATGGATCGGGGAACGATTTCCCCGCGATCGATGCGCGCGAGATGACCCTCGCCGACAGCGAATGGGCCGCGTTGGCGCGCGCGCTCGCGGATCGCGACGGCCCGGTCGGCGGCGATGGGCTGCTCGCGATGACGGCGGGCGACAAGACGCATGCGTTCGGTTTTCGGATGTGGAACAGCGACGGCAGTGAGGCGGAGACGTGCCTCAACGGCTTGCGCCTCGTCGCGCGGATGGGGTTCGCGGCGTTCGGTGTGGATCGCGCGACGGTCCACCTGACGACCAGCATCGCCGAGGTCGCCAAGGACGACGAGATCGCGTCCGGCGTCTACGGCGTTCGCGAGACCGCGGGGCCAGCCTCGCTCGACGTCACCGAATGGCCATTGGTTGGCGACGCGAACGAGATCGTCGATCAACCGATCGATCGATTGCCGACCGCGCTCGCCTTCACCGCAGTGGCGATGCCCAACCCACATCTGATCGCGTTCGTCGATACGATCGACGACGTCGATCTGATCCGCATCGGCAGCGTTTGCGAGGCCGCGCCGGACTGGTTGCCCAATCGCGCCAACGTCTCGTTCGTCGTCGCGCGCGATGCGGCGACGCTGTTCGTGCGGACGTTCGAACGCGGCGTCGGGCTGACCGACAGTTGCGGCAGCGCGATGGCCGCCTCCACGTTTGCCGCCGCGCTGACCGGGCGGATCGATTTCGGCGCGGAGGTGACCGTGCTCAACAAGGGCGGGCTGGTCCGCGCACAGGCCGAGTGCGACGGGATGGTGACACTGACCGGCAACGCGACATTCGAATGGGCGGGTTCGGTCGATGTCGATTTGGCGACCGCAACGGCGGGGCCGGTGACGGTAACGCGACGGTTCGATGAGGAGATAGCGGCGTGGGATCGGGTGTTGTCCCGAACCCCTTCCCCGGCGAAGGCTGGAGCCGAGTCGGAAAACGGTGCTGATTAAGCGTCGCGCTTCGTCACCGGCGCCGTTCCGACTGGGCCCCGGCCTTCGCCGGGGAGCGAATTTCGACATGAGCGCGCTGACCTTAAAACCCTAGCAGTCGCTTCGATGGTGTGTTACACAGATAATCCACCAAGGAGACGAATCATGGACCAGCAACCCGAACTTTCGGTCGCCGATTTCTTCGCTTTCGGCAACGCCGCGGCGGCGCATACCGCCGAACTCGAACACCAGCGCGCCGAAGCCGCGCCGCGCGACGACGGCGACGACGCGTGAGTCAGATATCCGCGACCAGCCGCCCGTAGAGATCGGGGCGGCGGTCGCGGAAGAAGCCGAAGGCGGCGCGGTGGCGTTTGACGCGGTCTAGGTCGATCGTCGCGGTGATTACGCCTTCGTCTTCGCGACCGAGTTCTGCGAGGATGTCGCCGCGTTCGTCGGTGATGAAGCTGGTGCCATAGAAGGTCTGGCCGTGCTCGGTTCCGATGCGGTTCGCGGCGACCACGGGTACGACGTTCGACACCGCATGGCCGACCATCGCGCGGCGCCATAACCGCGCGGTATCCAGCGAAGTGTCGTGCGGCTCGCTGCCGATCGCGGTCGGGTAGAACAGCATTTCCGCGCCCATCAACATCATCGCGCGCGCGGCCTCCGGATACCATTGGTCCCAGCAGACGCCGACGCCAAGCGTTGTGCGATCAGGCCCCGCCCACACCCGGAAACCGGTATTGCCGGGGCGAAAGTAGAATTTTTCCTCATACCCCGGCCCGTCGGGAATGTGGCTCTTGCGATAGACGCCCGCGACCTCGCCATCGGGGCCGATCATCGCCAGCGAATTGTAATGGTGCGGCCCGTCCGCCTCGAAGAAGCTCGTCGGGATCCAGACCTTCAGCGCCTCCGCCAGCGCCTGCATCGCGAGCACCGCGCGGTGCTCGCCGACCGGCTTCGCGTTCGCGAACAGCGCCTCGTCCTCGACGCGGCAGAAATATTCGCCCTCGAACAATTCCGGCGGCAGGATTACGCGGGCCCCCTTCGCCGCCGCCTCGCGCACCAGCCGCGAGACGTTGGCGATGTTGCGCTCGAGATCGGCGGTGAAGGCGAGCTGGAGCGCGGCGACGGTGATCTCGGTCATGGCGCCGCCATAGCGGATCGTCGGAGCGCCGCCCACTCGCGCGAAAGGTCCTCGCGGAAATCGGGCGCCGCGATTGCGATCAGCGCCGCCGCGCGCTCGTCGATCGACAGCGCGCCGAGACGGACCGCGCCATATTCGGTGGCGACGACGTCCACCTCGCCGCGGCTCAACGACACCGTCGGGGCCGAGAGGCGCCAGACGATCCGCGACACCGCGCCGCGTTTCGCGGTCGCGGGCAGCGCGACGATCGCCTGCCCGCCGGGGCTCGTGCGTGCGATGCGGACGAAATCGGGGGCGCCGCCGACGCCGCTCACCATCCGCCCCGCCTGCCATTCGATATTGGCCTGGCCGAACAGATCGATCTCGATCGCGGAATTGATCGCGGTGAATTTTGGCATTGCGGCCAACGCCGCGCCGTGCGTTGTCCGGACATCGGCGAATTCGATGCGCGCGGTCCCGTCGAGCGCCGCATAAAGCCGGTCGCTGCCATAAGCGATCCCGGCGACATGCCCGGTTTCGGCCATCGCGCCGGCGTCGCGGGCGGCGAGGAAACCGTCCGTTATAAGTCCAGAGACGAGGCGGAGGTCGCGCTTGCCCGCAAAACAGCGCCACACCGCACCGGGTGCGCCGCCGATCCCGGTCTGGATCGCGGCGCCGTCGGGGACCAGATCGGCGACGATCCGCGCGAGTGTCGTCACGTCGTCGCCGACCGAAGTCTCGGGCGCGGTCATGATCGGCTGCTCGATCTCGACGACGGCGTCGAGCGCGTTGCGATCGATCGTCGGCGCCAACGAGGGGCGCGGCAACGCAGCGTTGAGGACGCCGATCCGACGCGCCGCACCGCCTGCGACGATCGGCCCGAAATCGGCGGCGATCCCGAACGAGCACACGCCCGCTTCGGGCGGGGTCAGGTGGAGGATCGCGACATCGGGCCGGAGCGCCGCGATGTAGCGCGCGATCGCGGAATAGGCGATCGGCAGCAGCCGCACCCGACCCGCATCGAACGACGGATGCAGCACCGGCGGCAGCATGAACGTCGTCAGCCGCACGTCGGGATGCAGCGCGGCGTAATCGAACCGGTTCATCCCCGGGATCATCGGGCAGACGAGATGGACATCGCGCAGCCGGTCGGGCTCCGCCGTTAGCGCGGCTTGCAAGGCGACGATCTCGCCCGGGCCACCCGGGAGGAAAACGGTGCGCCCGGGACGGAATTCATCGAGGACCGCCGCGAGCGTCACGCGCGCCGTTACGGCTTCAGCTTCGCTTCGAGGAAACGGACCGAGGCGGCGTCGGCCTTCAGCCAATCCTGGTATCGCAGGAAGCCGTGGATCTCGTTGGGCAGCACGAATTCCTCATACGCCACGCCCTGCTGGTCGAGCCGCCGCGCGAGATCGATCGTCTGGTTGAAGCGCACGTTGCGATCGTCGTCGCCCTGGATCAGCAGCACCGGCGAGCGCCATTTCGCGACATCGGCGACCGGCGAGCTTTCGAATGCGACCTTCAGGAACGCGTCCCAATCGCCCTGCTCGTAGCGTTTCGGCGGGGCGGCCTGCTCGGCGACGAGCCGCGACCAATCGTGGACGCCGTGAAAATCGACCCCAGCCTTGAACGTCGCACTGTCGCGGGCGAGCGCCATCGCGGTCAGATACCCGCCGTAGGAGCCGCCCCATATGCCGAGCCGGTCGCCATCGACCTCGGGCAACGACTGGAGGTATTTCGCCCCGGCCTGCACATCGCGATATTCCGATCCGCCGCGCGGGCCGGCGTCCGCGGGATGCTGGAAGGCGCGGCCGTAGCCGATGCCGAGCCGGTAGTTGACCGACAGCACGACGAAGCCGCGCGACGCGAGATATTGATTCACCGCGTAGGAATGCGCGTAATAATCCATGTATGGAAAGCCGAGCAGCATCTGCCGCGGCGGCCCGCCGTGGACGAAGATCAGCGCGGGATGCTTGCCCGCGCGCGCCGGTGGCTCGAACAACTGGCCGTGGATCAGCAGGCCGTCCGCCGCCTTTAAGAGGACGCGCCGCGGCGTCACCATCGTCGCGGCATAGCCGGTCGCCGGGGTGCCGATCACATGCTCGCCCGCCGATCCGCCGCTGACGCGCACCTCAAGCGGTCGCGTCGCGCCCGATGCGAGATACGCCACGCGGCTGGACCCGGCATCGACGGGGGTGAATTCGATGCCCGTGCCATGCGACACCATCGCCGGCTGCGCTCGATCGACGGGCACGCGAAAGACATGCCGGCGATCGTCGTCCTCGGTCGCGGGGCCGGTGTTGGCGTCGTACAGCAGCGTCCGTCCGTCGCGGCTCAACGCGACATGTTCGACCATGAACCGCCCCGGCGTCAGCAGCATCGCGGCGCCGCCCGTCGCGGGGACCGAATAGAGATGCGGCCAGCCGTCCATCTCGGCGCGGAACGTCAACCGGTCGCCCGCCGCCCAGCGCAGAAACACGCCATCCGGGACTTCGGGGAACGAGCCTGTCAGCGTCGTCGGGCTGCGCCATGCGGTCGTGCCCTGTCCGGTCGTCGCGTCGGCGACATGGATCGACCAGGGATGCGGCACTTCGACGAGATACGGCTCGGGCGCGCCGCCGTTGCCGGTGCGGCGGGTGAAGGCGATGCGGCGTCCGTCGGGCGACCACACCGGCGCTTCGTCCCACGCGGTGGCAGGCGAGAGCCAAATGATCGGCTGATCCTTGGCGGTGAACACCCCGACGAAGCTGTGATCGCCGCGGCGCGACACGAACGCCAGCCTGCCGCCGTCGGGCGACCAGACGAGCGAATCGGCCATGCCGCGATCGAAGAACAATTGCTCGGGCTTGCCCGCGCCGGTCGCGTCCGCGCTCCACACCTTGCCATCCCTGAGGAAGGCGATCCGGCCCGTCGCGGAGAGCGCGGGCGCGTCGCCCTCGCCGATCATCACCGGCGCGCCGCCCGATGTCGCCGCCGACCAGATCGCGAGTTTCGGCTGCTCGGCGCCGCTCGCCGGGTTGGGCTGCAATTTGCCGTCGGCGGGCCAGTTCGCATCGTGATCGCCGCCGCGCGTCCACGCCGCGCGCGTCCCGTCGGGCGAGAGGACGAGGCCGGTCAATTCCTGCCCGTCGTCCGCGGTCGCATGCGTCAGTTGCACCGCGCGAAAGTCGGGCGCGCTCGCCACCCAGATGTTGCGCACGCCCTTGACGACCGTGATCCAAGCGACGCGATCGGCGTCATCGGCGGCGACGAGACCGGCGGCGAAGGGGTAGGCCAGCGCGGCTTCGAGGCCGGCCGGGGTCGCCGCAGGCTGCGCGCCGCCGGGCGCCGCGAGTGCCAGCAATGTCGCCAGAATCACACGTTTCATGTCGAGCCCCCAAATCTCCGCGCTTCGATCGGTTTAACCGACAATCGCGGCAATGCGCCAACTAACTTTGGATACGGATCAAACCGACGTCATCCGAACTCCAAAGGATTTCCCTGTCGTACTATCGCATCGCGGCGGTAAGGGACGCCATGCCCCGTCCCCAAGCCTTGCCGATGGCCGCCGATCTGTACGGCGATATCGAACCGAGTCCCAAATCCACGTGGCGTGGATACCTTCCCGGGCTCGCGATCGTCGCGGCGGGAACGTTGGCGGCGGGGTTCATCTCGGATCATTATGGCGCGCCGCTGACGCTGATGGCGCTGCTGATCGGGCTGGCGCTCAATTTCCTGTCCGCCGATACGCGGCTGACGCCTGGGCTGGCCTTCGCGTCGCGTTCGTTGCTGCGCTTCGGGATCGTGCTGGTCGGGGTGCGGGTCACCTTCGGCCAGATCGCTTCGCTCGGCCCGCTGGCGCTGGTCGCGGTGTTGCTCATCGTGGCGGCGACGATCGGTGTCGGCATTCTCGCGGCGCGGCGGCTCGGTTTCGATACCGCGTTCGGGACGCTGGCGGGCGGCGCGGTCGCGATCTGCGGCGCGTCGGCGGCGATGGCGCTCGCGACGACGCTGGGCGAACGCCGGGCGAGCCAGACGCAGCTTACGTTGGTCCTGGTCGGCATTTCGTCGCTGAGCGCGCTGGCGATGGTCACCTATCCGTTCGCGGCGCACGCGTTGGGGATGTCGGATCTCAAGGCGGGTTTCCTGCTCGGCGCGTCGATCCACGATGTCGCGCAGGCGCTCGGCGCCGGCTATTCGTATTCGGACGGTGCCGGGCAGATCGCCGCGATCGTCAAGCTGACCCGCGTCGCGCTGCTCGCGCCCGCACTCGCGCTCGTCGCGCTGTTCCTGCCCAAGGGCGAAGGTGCGCGCAAAGGCCCCGGCATTCCGTGGTTCGTCGTCGGTTTCTTCGTGCTCGCGGGGATCAACTCAACCGCGATGATACCGGCGGTGGTCGCGACGTCGGCGGAGAAGGTCGCGACCGCGCTGCTCGCCGCCGCGGTCACCGCGACCGCGATCCGGTCGCCGCTGTCGCAATTGCTCGAGGCGGGACCGCGGCCGTTGCTCGTCATTCTGGCTTCGACGATCTGCGCGTTCGTGCTCGCGCTCGGAGCGGCGCTGTGGTTGGTCGGGGGATAGGCGCGTTACCCTCGACGCAGCCCGCGACGGTGTGGCATTGCCGACGAGGCTTGCGGCAACTGTTGTAGAGATGTAATACACTTGGTCGATACGATGCGCCCAGACCCCTTCGACCTCGGCCGAGTCCGCTACAATCACGCGCCCGCGGAGCGCCGGGAGCCGGTCGAGCCGCTTCCGGGTTTCGACGCGTGGCACGACGATGGCGACGATATTCCGCCCGAGGCCCCGCGTCCGCGCCGTCGCTGGGGCCGGTGGATCATGCGCGGCATCGGCGTCGCGATCGTCCTGCTGGTGCTCGCGATCGCCTGGCTAGCGATCACCGCGCCGCTGTCGAAGTCGCTCCAGCCGCTCACGCCGCCGTCGATCACGCTGACCACCGCCGACGGCACGCCGTTCGCGCGGCGCGGCGCGATCATCGGCAAGCGCGTCGATGCGGCGAAGCTGCCCGCGACCGTCACCGGCGCGTTCCTCGCGATCGAGGACCGGCGCTTCCGCTCGCATTGGGGGGTCGATCCGCGCGGCATCGCGCGCGCGGCGTGGCACAATATGCGCGGCGGCGGGGTGCGCGAGGGCGGCAGCACCATCACCCAGCAGCTCGCCAAGAACGCCTTCCTCGATTCGGATCGCACCGCCGCGCGCAAAATCCGCGAGGTGATGATCGCCCTCTGGCTCGAGGCATGGCTGACCAAGGACGAAATCCTGTCTCGCTACCTGTCGAACGTCTATTTCGGCGACAATATGTATGGCCTCGACGCCGCCGCGCACCATTATTTCGGGCGCGCTCCGGAGGATCTGAACGTCGGCCAGGCGGCGATGCTCGCGGGACTGGTCAAGGCACCGTCGCGGCTGGCGCCGACGAGCAATCTGAAGGGTGCGCGGGCGCGGCAGGCGCTCGTCGTCCACGCGATGCAGCAGGCGGGATATCTCACGGAACGGGAGGCGGATCGCGTCCGACCGCAACGCGTCCGCACCGCGCCGGCCCAAACACTGCCCAACGGCACCTATTTCGCGGATTGGGTGCTCCCCGAAGCGCGCGATCAGGCGGGCGAGATCAAGACCGAGACGACCGTCAAGACCACGCTCGACCGCCGCCTCCAGCGTGCCGCCGAACGTGCGGTGAAGCGCGCGGGTCTCCGCACCGCGCAGGTCGCGCTCGTCGCGATGAAGCCCGACGGCGAGGTCGTCGCGATGGTCGGGGGCAAGAATTATTCCACGAGCCCGTTCAACCGCGCGACGCAGGCGCGGCGCCAGCCGGGCTCCGCGTTCAAGCTGTTCGTGTATCTCGCCGCGCTCCGCAGCGGGCTGACCCCCGATTCGACGGTCGACGATTCGCCGATCGATATCGCGGGCTGGAAGCCGAAGAACAGCCACGACACCTATGAAGGGCCGATCACGCTGCGTCACGCCTTCGCCAAATCTTCGAACGTCGCGGCGGCGCGGCTGATCCAGCAGGTCGGCGTGCGCAACGTCATCAAGGCGGCGCGCGATCTCGGGATTTCGACGCCGATCCCGAACGAGGCGACGATCGCGCTCGGCACCTCGACGGTGTCGCTGCTCGAACTGACCGGCGCTTATGCCGCGATCGCCGCCGACCGATATCCGGTCCAGCCGCGCGGGCTCGACGATGTCGCGGAAAAGGGCTGGTATCAGTCGCTGACGGGTGGCGCGCGGCCACTCCCACCGCGAATCCACGACGAGATGCTCGACCTGCTGTCGGCCTCGGTCGCGAGCGGCACCGGGCATCAGGCGGCGTTGTCGGTCGATACGTTCGGCAAGACGGGGACGACGCAGGACAATCGCGATGCCTTGTTCATGGGTTTCGCGGGGGGCATCGTGACCGGCGTGTGGGTCGGCAACGACGACAACAGCCCCAATCCGGGTCTCTCGGGCGGCGGCGTTCCGGCGCGAATCTGGCGCGATTTCATGACCGACGCGCTCGGCATCACGCCGCCGCGAGCGGCCCCCGTCGAGGAAGCGGTGCCCGAGGACATGGCCGATCCGGTCGGCGACCTGATCGACAATGCCATCGACCCGATGAGCGACCAGCTCGACCGGCTCGGCATCGACCTGCGGCGTGACGAGGACGGTTCGATCACCATGGGACCCGGCTCGCGCGACCGGCGACCACGCGATCGCGACTTCCGCCGCGACGACCGTGCACCGCGAGACGGGCCGTACGACGAACCCGATTACGATCCGGATGCGCCGAATCCGTAGCGTTCAGCGTGTTTCAAACGTATGCTGGAGTGCGCTTCCCCGGCGGAGGCCGGGCCCAGTTGGGAGAAATAGGAAACGGCGCGTCGCGCTTCGTTACGACTATTTTCGTAACTGGACCCCGGCCTTCGCCGGGGAAGCGGGCGTTGACCGATGCGCGACGCTGGCGGGAAACGCCGTGGTGGCCCGTTGACCTCTCGCGCCCGCCCCCGCAATGCGCCTGCCATGCGCTTCTTTTCCGACAATGCCGCCCCGGTCCATCCGGCCGTCCTCGACGCGATGGCCGCCGCCAACACGCTCGACACCGCGTACGATGGCGATGGCTGGTCGAAGCAGCTCGACGCGCGACTGTCCGATGTCTTCGAGACCCAGGTCCGCGCGCTCTGGGTGCCGAGCGGCACCGCCGCCAATTGCCTCGCGCTCGCCGCGCTCTGCCCGCCGCATGGGGCGATCGTCTGCCACCGCGACGCGCATATCCAGAACGACGAATGCGGCGCCCCCGAATTCTATACGCATGGCGCGAAGCTGATGCTGGCGGACGGCGACGGCGCGAAACTGACGCCTGAGAGCATCGCGGCGGTGCTCGACGCGACGCGCAACGATGTTCACCAAGTCCAGCCGCACGCGATTTCGATCACGAACGCGACCGAATATGGCCTGGTCTATGCGCCCGACGACGTCGCCGCGATCGGTGATCTGGCCAAGAAGCGCGAATTGGGGCTGCACATGGATGGCGCGCGCTTCGCCAATGCGGTCGCGCGTCTCGACTGCTCACCCGCCGACGTGACATGGCGAGTCGGAGTCGACGCGCTGAGTTTCGGCTTCGTCAAGAATGGCGGCATGAACGCGGAGGCTCTGGTGTTCTTCAGGCCCGAACTGGCCGACGCGACGCTCTACCGCCGCAAGCGCGCCGGGTTGCTGCTATCGAAAGGGCGCTATCTCGCCGCGCAGATCCTTGCGATGCTCGACGGCGGCCTGTGGCTGGACAATGCCCGCGCGGCGAATGCAGGTGCAGCGTTGCTGGCTCAGGCGGCGGGCGACCGGCTGGTCCACCCGGTCGAGGCCAACGAGATGTTTCTCCGCGTCACCCCGAAGGAGGCGACCAAATTGCGTGCGACCGGCTTCGACTTCTACGATTGGGGTCCGGGCGAGGCGCGGCTGGTGATTTCGTGGGATCAGCGCGAGGATGCGATCCGACCGCTCGCGGAGGCGATCGCGGCGCTGTGATATTGCCATCAGCACAGCTTATCATTCGGCAGCAATAATCGGGGTTCGCCCGCGCGCATGCCGCGTCTAAGGCGCACCGCATGCACGCCCCTCCCGCCCCGGCCACCCGCGCCTCGATCCTGATTCCGTTCGGCATCGTCACGCTGATCTGGGGATCGACCTGGCTCGTCATCCGCGACCAGCTCGGCGTGGTGCCGCCGAGCTGGTCGGTCAGCTACCGCTTCCTCGTCGCGGGCCTCGCGATGGTGGCGTGGGCGGCGTGGAAGCGCGAGCCGCTGAAGCTCGATGCGCGCGGCTGGGGCTTTGCGGTGGTGTTGGCGGTCACCCAATTCTGCGGCAACTTCAACTTCGTTTACCGGGCCGAGGGCTATATTACCTCGGGGCTGGTCGCGGTCGTCTTTGCGATGCTGCTCGTCCCCAATGCCTTGTTCGGCCGCATCTTCCTCGGCCAGAGGCTGGGGCGGCAACTCCTGATTGGATCGGCGGCCGCGATGGCGGGGGTGGCGCTGCTGTTCCTCCATGAAGCGCGAACCGACCCGCATGGGCCGACCGCGTCGCTGACCGGCATCGCCTTCACTTTGTGCGGTGTCCTCTCCGCCTCGACCGCCAACGTCATGCAGGCGACCGAGACCGCGAAACGTTATCCGATGGTGGCGATGCTTGCGGTCGCGATGCTGCTCGGTGCGGCGCTGGACGCCGGCCTTGCCTGGTGGCTGACCGGCCCGCCGGTGTTCGAATTCCGCGCCGCCTATATCCTCGGCATCCTCTATCTCGGGCTGGCGGCGTCGGCGCTCGCGTTCACGCTGTACTTCCGGATCATCCGTGCGATCGGGCCGGCCAAGGCGGCGTATTCGAGCGTCATCGTGCCGGTCATCGCGATGCTGCTGTCGACCGCGTTCGAGGGTTATCGCTGGTCGCTGCTCGCCGGTGCCGGAGCCGCGCTGGCCGGGGTCGGGCTGGTCATCGCGTTGATGGCGCGCAGGCCGGCGCGATAATCGGGGTAGAGCGGCGCCCAGCCGAGTATCCGTTTCGCCTTCAGGTTCGCAACACGCCGGTTCTCGGCGTAGAAACCGCGCGCCATCGGCGAGAGCGTTTCCAGCGCCACGAACGGCGGCGGCGGCAGCCCGGCGAGCGTCGCTGCAAACACAACGACATCGTTCTGGCTCGCCGGCAGATCGTCGGCGAGGTTGTACGCCCCCGCCGGCGCATCGAACCCCGCGATCACCCCGCGCACGATATCGTCGACATGGACACGACTGAACACCTGGTCGGGCAGGTCGATGCGGTGCGCCTTGCCCTCGTGGACGCGATCGATCGGTGAGCGGCCGGGGCCATAGATGCCCGGTAACCGGAACACCCGCGCGCCATGAGCGAGCCACGCCGTATCCGCCGCGTTACGCCCCGGTCGGCGCCCCGCGACGGGCGTGCTTTCATCGACCCAGCCGCCGTCGGCATCACCATACACGCCGGTCGAGGACAGATAGCCCAGCCATGCCCGGCCGAGCCGGTCGCCATAGGAATCGAGCACGGGGTCGCGATCGTCCTCTGGCGGCACCGACGACAGGATATGCGTCGCCGCCGCGATTTCGGCGCGGACCGTACCGGCGTCGTCGAAGCGGATCGTGTCGTCGCGTCCGTCGCGCGACGTCCCCACAACATGCCAGCCGTCGAGGTGGGCGGCGATCGCTTTTGCGGTGTATCCCAGCCCGAAAACCAGCAGTCGCGACATTATTGAATGGGCGTCGGCTGGACGATCGTCGCTCCGGGCACGTGATCCTTCTTCCACTGCATCGCCATCCGCACGCGATTCTCGCCAGAGGGGTGATCGAAGAACAGGAACTCCTCGACCGGGCCGGGAGAGATTTTGCGGTATTCGCTCAGCCGCATCGCGGTCTTGGCGAAGCCGTCGGGTTCGTGTGCGGCATTCAGCCCGAATTTATCCGCCTCGATCTCGTTGTGGCGGATCAGCGTGTTCTGGATCGGCGTCAGGACCAGCGAGGCGACCGACGCCAGCGCCAACAACACCGGTGCGGCGGCGGGATCGGCGACATCGCGCACCCGCCAGCCGGGATAGCGCGCGATCAGCGCGGGCGCGGCGCGCGAGACGACGAAGAAGATCAGGAGGAAAATCAGGCCGAAGCCAATGATGAGATTGCGGATATGATTGAGGACGTAATGCCCCATCTCATGCCCCAGCACCGCGACGGTTTCCGCAGGCGACGTGCGGTTGAGCAGATTGTCGTTGAGCGTGATCCGGATCGTCGGGCCCAGCCCCGATACATTGGCGGAAATCCGCTTGGTCTGCCGCGAGGCGTCGGACACGTAGATATGCTCGGCGGGGATATGGTTCGCCGCGGCGATGGCGACGATCCGGTCGCGCAGCGGCCCTGCGGGCATTTCGGTATAGGTGTTGAACAGCGGCGCGATGAACACCGGCGCGATGAGCGCGCCGAGCGCGAAGAAGACGATCATCACCCCCGCCCCGATTGCCCACCACGCGCGGCGAAAGCGGCGGATCACCGCGAAAATCGCCATGAACAGCAAAGCGGTGACGACCAGGCTGATGCCGAACGCCTTCGCCTGATCGAGCGCCCATGCGCCGAACGTCTGGTTCATCAGACCATATTGATTCTCGCGGACGAAATCGGTGTAGATCGTCCACGGCAGGAACAGCAACGTCGTCACGACTACGAACGGCAGCGCATAGAGCGCGGGAACGAGCCAGCGGCGCTTCGTCACCCGCTCCGCCCACTCGCGCAGCCGCGCCGACCAGCCGGTCGCGAGCAGCACCAGATAGACCACCAGCGACGCGACCGTATTCCACAGGACGAGCCAATAGCCGCCCTCGAAATAGGCATCCGATTTCGCGCGCGCCGGGCCCTGCAACAGCGCGAGATAGGCGCGCGTCGCGGCATCGACGTCGAAACCGGGATTTGCCTGTGCCTGCGCCAGCGCGGGGATCAGGATCGCCGCTGCCGCTATCGTGACTGCCAAGGATTTCCGCATGATCGCCCCTCTTGTGTATCGCTCGTGTAGCACACCTCGGCGTCCGTGCAACCTTATGGATGGAACCATGCGCCGCGCCGCGTATAGTCTCAGGTGATGCTAGACGTTCAGACCGCCCTCGCCATTCCCGCCGTCACCCGGTGCGAAGATTATCGTCCGCCCGCGTGGCTCGTTCCGACGATCGATCTCGATTTCGATCTCGACCCGTCGAACACGCGCGTGAAGACGAAACTTTCGGTGAAGCGCAACGGCGATGCGGATGCGCCGCTCCGGCTCGACGGCAAGGGCCTGACGCCGCTGTCGGTGACGGTCGATGGCGTCGCGGTGAACGATTGGCGACAGGAAGACGACCAGCTCGTGATTCCGTTGTCGGGCAATGCGCATGTCGTCGAGACCGAAGTCGCGATCGCGCCCGATCGCAATACGCAATTGATGGGGCTCTATTCGTCGGGCGGCAATTTGTGCACGCAATGCGAGGCGGAAGGCTTCCGGCGGATCACCTTCTTTCCCGATCGCCCTGACGTACTGAGCATCTATCGCGTCCGGATGACCGCGGAGAAGGCGCGCTTTCCGGTGCTGCTCGCCAACGGCGATCCGATCGCTTCCGGCGACGCGGGCGACGGGTGCCATTGGGCGGAGTGGCACGATCCGTTCCCCAAGCCCTGCTACCTGTTTGCAATGGTGGCGGGCAATCTCGCCGAGAACCGCAGCACCTTCACGACGCGTTCGGGGCGCGAGGTCCGGCTCGGCATCTGGGTCCGGACCGCCGATTTGCCAAAGACCGAACACGCGCTGTCGGCGCTGAAAACCGCGATGGCGTGGGACGAGCGCGTCTATGGCCGCGAATATGATCTCGACGTGTTCAACATCGTCGCGGTCGACGATTTCAACTTCGGGGCGATGGAGAACAAGGGGTTGAACATCTTCAACAGCCGCTACATTCTCGCCGATCCCGATACCGCGACCGATTACGATTTCGACGCGATCGCCGCGGTCGTCGCGCACGAATATTTCCATAACTGGAGCGGCAACCGCGTCACCTGTCGCGACTGGTTCCAGCTCAGCCTCAAGGAAGGCTTCACGGTCTATCGCGACCAAGGCTTCTCCGCCGACCAGGGGTCGCCCGCGGTCCGGCGGATAGAGAACGTCCGTGGGCTTCGCGCTGCGCAATTCCCCGAGGACGCCGGGCCGCTGGCGCACCCGGTGCGCCCCGAAAGCTATCTCGAAATCTCGAATTTCTACACCGCGACGATCTATAACAAGGGCGCCGAACTGATCCGGATGATGGCGACGATTCTCGGCGCCGAGCGTTTCCGCATGGCGACCGATTTGTATTTCGATCGCTACGACGGGACCGCGGCGACGTGCGAGGATTTCGTCCGCTGCATGGAATTCGGCGGCGGCGTCGATTTGACGCAGTTCCGGTTGTGGTATTCGCAGGCGGGCACCCCGCGCGTCTCCGCCGATCTGGCGCATGAGGCGGGGAGCGGTCGCGCGACGCTCAGGCTCGCGCAATCGGTGCCCGCAACGCCGGGGCAATCCGACAAATCCCCGATGGTCCTCCCGATCCGGCTGAAGCTGTTCGGCAGCGAGACCGGGCGGGCATTGGGCGACGAGCAACTCGTCATGCTCGACGAAGCGAACGAGACGATGGTGTTCGACGGCATCACCGAGCGCCCGGTGCTGTCGATCAACCGCGGTTTTTCCGCACCGGTCATCATCGAAAGCGACCGCCGCGCCGAAGACCTCGCCTTCCTTAGCGCGCACGACGACGATCCGTTCGCGCGCTACGAGGCGATGCAGCAACTGATGCTCGACACGATCGTCGCGGCGACGATCGAGGGGCGGGCGGATCACACGGCGGTGATCGCCGCGGTGTCGAACACGCTCGAAGATCCCGACCTCGACTGTGCGTTCGTCGCCGAGGCGGTGCTGCTGCCGTCGGAAAGCTTCATCGGCGACCAGCTGGCGACGGTCGATCCGGAGGCGATCTTCACCGCGCGCGAGGCGCTGCGCCGCGAGCTTGGCAAAAAGCTGAACGCACAGTGGCGGCTCGCCTACGATAGCGGCGAGCGCGGTCCGTACGAATATACCCCGGAGGCGAAGGGCCACCGCCGCCTGCGCAACGTCGCGCTCGGGTATATCTCGGCGAGCGGCGCAGAGGATGCGGCGACGCTTGCCTTCCGTCAGTTCGAGGCGGCGGACAACATGACTGATCGGCAGGGCGCGCTCGCGACGCTTGCGAGCAGCGATGCCGAAGAGCGCGATGCGGCGCTCGACATTTTCTACAATCGGTATGCCGACAACGCACTGGTGCTCGACAAATGGTTCCAGACGCAGGCGCTGTCGTCGCGCGACGATACCCCCGCGGTCGTCGCGGACCTCGCGCGGCACCCCGATTTCACGCTCGCCAACCCCAATCGCGCGCGCTCGCTGATCGGTGCGTTCGCGGTGAATCAGCGCGCGTTTCATACGCCCGGCGGCGCGGGCTATCGCTTCGCGGCGGACCAGCTCATCGCGCTCGACAAGCTCAACCCGCAGACTGCGGCGAAGCTGCTGCCGCCGCTCGACCGCTGGCGGCGCTTCGACGAGACGCGCGCGGCGTTGATGCGCGCGCAGTTGGAGCGGATCGCCGCTACGCCGGGGCTCTCGAAGGATTTGTTCGAACAGGCGTCGAAGAGCCTCGATTGAGGGACACGGCATGGCGGCGACGTTCAATCTCGCGACCGTGCTGATCGAAACGAACCTCGCGTCGCGCCCGGACAAAGCCGCGTTCATCGACGACAACGGCACGATCACGTTTGCCGAACTGGCCGAACGCGTCGGTCGCTTCGCCGGCGCGCTCGTGACGATGGGCGCGACAGTCGAAACGCGCGTGATGCTGTGCCTGGAGGACAGTATCGATTTCCCGATCGCTTGCCTCGGCGCGATCAAGGCCGGGTGCGTCGCGGTGATGGTCAATCCGGTGCTGCCGGCGGAGGATTACGATTATCTGCTGCGCGATTGCCGGGCGCCGATCCTGATCGCCTCCGAAAGCGCCATGCCGCGACTTGCGCCGGTGCTCGCGGGGCAGCCGTACCTTCGCCACGTCATCCGCTCGGGCGATATCGCCGACCTGTCGCGCACCGCGGAGCCGTTGCGCGAAGCGGCGACGACGACTGCGGACGATACCTGTCTGTGGCAATATTCCTCTGGCACGACCGGCCGTCCCAAGGGGACGATCCACCTGCACGGTTGCGTCGCGGCGCTCGCCGATCTGTTTCCGCGCCAGATTCTCGCGCTGAGCGATGCGGACGTCACGTTCTCGGCGGCGAAATTGTTCTTCGGTTACGGCTTCGGCAACGGTCTGCTGTTTCCGCTGATGACCGGCGCGACGGGGATATTGATGGCGGAGCGGCCGACCGCCGAAAGCATGTTCCAACGCTTCGCCGAGCACGCGCCGACGGTCTTCTATGGCGTGCCGACGCTTTACGCGTCGATGCTGGCCGCACGTGACGCGACGATCGATCGTGGCCGCCTGCGAGCCTGCGTCTCCGCAGGCGAGGCGCTGCCGCCCGAGATCGGCAAGCGCTGGGAGGCGCGTGTCGGCGTGCCCATTATCGACGGGATCGGCTCGACCGAGATGCTCCACATCTTCCTGTCGAACCGGCGCGGCGACATCGCCTACGGCACCACCGGACGCCCGCTCGATGGCGTCGAACTGCGCCTGATCGACGACGATGGCGCACCGGTCGCAGTCGGCGAGATCGGCGAGCTTCACATCAAGGGGCCGACCGCCGCCGCGGGCTATTGGAACCAGCGCGAAAAGACGCAGGCGACCTTCCTCGGTGCGTGGGTGCGCAGCGGCGACAAGTTCCGGCAGGATGCGGAAGGGCGGTACGTCTATGCCGGCAGGTCCGACGATATGCTCAAGGTCAGCGGCATCTACGTGTCGCCATTCGAGGTCGAGTCCGCACTCGCGAGCCACGATGCGGTCGGTGAATGCGCGGTGGTCGGCGCGGCGGATGCCGACGGGCTCGTCAAGCCGATGGCATTTGTCGTGCTCGTTTGCGGGCACCTAGGAGACTGCGCGCTGGAAGAGGCGCTGAAGGCGCACGTCAAAACGATCCTCGCGCCGTACAAATATCCGCGCCGGATCTGCTTCGTGGACGGATTGCCCAAGACCGCGACCGGCAAGATCGAACGCTTCCGCCTGCGCGAACGCGCGGCTAACTCCTAGGCCGCAATACTCCGTCCGCGCCGCGTTCGAGCGGTGCCGGTTGGCGCGGCAACGGTGCACCCGGCGCTTCGGCGATCGTCGTGCCGTAGCGCCAGCCGGCTGGCGCGATTGCGACGAAGCGGGCCAAACCGCCCGTGCCGCCCTTGGGTTTGGCGAAGCCGATCGAAATCAGCGCTCCCACCTCCGGCACCCGGTCGAGATTGGCGACGCCCTCGGCTTGCGCGAAATCGTGTGCGAGCAACCAGCGTTCGGCAACGAGATCGTCGGTCGTGTCGGTGTCGAGCGGTTCATGGCCGTGAAACAGGATATGACGCTGGAGGTGGAGCAGCTTCAGCGTATCGAGCGCGATGCCGGGAAACGGCTTGGCAGTGAACCGCGCCGGATCGCCCCAATGTTTCGACCAATCGGTACGGAACATCACGACCGATCCCGCGGGCACCTTCCCGTGGCTTCGTTCCCAGTCGGCGATATCGGCGGGCGTCGCAACATAGCCGGGATCGGCAGCGGTTTTGGCCGACAGATCGATCACGACCAGCGGGCGCAAGGTCATCGTCGCGGGCAGATCGCTGATCGTCGCGCCGAGCGGATTGCCGTGCGCGGGCGGATCGAGTTGCGTTCCGATCTGATCGGTCGGCAGCACGTAAGCGGTAATCCCGGCACCTTGCTTGGCGTAACCGAAGGGCTCGCCCTTGGCGATGACGCCCGGCAGGTCGATCGCGGCGCGGGCCGGGCCTATAGTGATCGCGCCGAAGCCGGACCCCCTCGGATCGCCCGGCGCGAAAGCGTGGGTGAGATCGATATATTTCGCGCCCTCCAGATCACGGCCGTACATTGCCCACAAGCCGGGTCGTTCGGTTTTCGGCGCGGGCTTCGTGCAACCGGCCAACAGCGCGATGGCGATGAGGGCGGCACTTCTCACGCCATCAGCGCGCGGTGCTTGTCGATCGCCTCGAACACCGCGTCGATATCGGCCTCCTCATTGTAGAAATGCGGCGACAGGCGGACGTTGCCGTCGCGCGACGAGATCACGAACCCCTCCCCTGCCAGCGCGGTGACCATCGCCGGCGCGTCCTTCGCCTTCAGCGCGACCATCGCGCCGCGCCGCGCCGGATCGTCGGGCGTCGCCATCGCGACACCTTGCGCGTGAGCGTGGTCCGCGATGCGCGCGGTCAAACCGGCGACGCGATCACCGATCGCCTCCAGCCCGATTTCGGCGATGATCTTCAGCCCCGCCTGCGCGGCATAGACGTTGGGCACCGGGGGGGTCCCTGCCTCGAAGCGCCGCGCGCTGGTCGCGGGGTGGTGCGCGGTGTGGTCCATCGCGCCGCTGTCCTCCTGCGCGAACCAGCCGGTTACGGTCGGTTGCAGCGCGGCGGTCGTGTCGCGCTTCGCATAGAGATACGCGACGCCGGCGGTGCCGAGCAGATATTTCAGCGTGCCGCCGACGTAGAAATCGCAATCGATCCGGCGGACGTCGATCGGCATCGTCCCGACCGCCTGGAAGCCATCGACCAGCATCAACGCGCCTTTCGCCTTCGCGAGTTTCGCGACCGCGGCGACATCGACCTTCTCGCCGTTGCGATAACAGACGTGCGTCACCGCGACGATCCGGGTGCGCTCGTCGATCGCCTCGTCGAGCCGTTCGAGCAGCGTCGCATTGCCGCCCGCCGCGACCTGCACGACATCGGCGCCGCGCGACGCCTGCGCGAACCAGATTTCAGCATTGGTCGGGAATTCGAGATCGGTGATGACGACCTTGTCGCGCTCCCCGTCGAACCGCATCGCGGTCGCGACCGAGTTGATACCCGCCGATGCCGACGTCGTCACCGCGATCTCGTCGGTATCCGCCCCGAGCAGCTTGGCGAAATCGCCGCGCAAATCCTCGTACCGCCCGACCCACGCGTCCCAATGGCTGCCGTAACGATGCCGGTCGGCGAGATACGCATGGAACGCCGCTTCGACCGCATCGGACAACAGCCCGTACGAACAGCTGTTGATGAAGCATTGCCGTTCGAGCAGCGGGAAGCGCGCACGCAGCGCCGCCCAATCGACCATGGATGCGCCCATTATTGTTCCGTTCCTCGTTCCAGTCCCGCGAAACTGCGTTCCAGTTCACGTGAATATGTGGCCTAAATGCAACAAGCGTCGAACTTCGTCGAGTATAATGCGCTCCCGTCGCTTGGCGAGATGTTTTAGGTTGAAAATATATCGAGCGTGGTGAAGCTTCCTCTCTCGATCCCGGCGCCCGCCCCATGACGGGTCGCGCCACGGCGATCGCCCGACCAGGGGGATATGATGACCCAGGCCCAAATCCGCTATCGCTCGCTGCTCGTTGCCAGTGGCGCTTTGCTCGCCATCGCCGCGACCCCTGCCAACGCGCAGGAAGCCGGCCCGCCGAGCGCACCGACCAACGCGCAGGATGGCGGCGCGACCGGCGCCCCCGTCACCACCCCCGACGCGCAATCGAGCGATCAGTTGCAGGACATCGTCGTCACCGCCACCAAGAGCGGCGACGTCGCGCTGCGCAACGTGCCGATCGCGATTCAGGCGCTGACCGGCGATACGCTCGCCAAGGCCGGCGTCACGCAGTTCAGCGATTACGCGACCCGCGTCCCCAGCCTGTCGTTCCAGGATCTGGGACCGGGCGACAAGAAATACGTGCTGCGCGGTATCAACTCGACCGGCGCCGCGACCGTCGGCACATACTATGACGAAGCCGTCATCAGCGCCAATAACGCCAACGACGGCGGCGGCCGCAACGTCGACATCAAATTGTTCGATATCGAGCGGATCGAAGTGTTGAAAGGTCCGCAAGGCACGCTCTACGGCGCGTCGTCGGAAAGTGGCACGATCCGGATCATCACCAACAAGCCCGACAGCACGCGGTTCGGCGGCTATGTCGACGGCGAAATTTCGGGCACGCACAAGGGCGGCGCCAATTATAATGTCAACGGCGCGATCAACCTGCCGCTCGTCACCGACAAGCTCGCCGCGCGGTTCGTCGGCTGGTACATCAACGACAGTGGTTTCATCGACCAGACCCGCCTCGCCACGGGGCGCGACAACGACGTCAACAATGAAGAGACGTACGGCGGCCGTGGCGAACTCCGCTGGACGCCGACCCCAGATTTCTCTCTGACCGCGTCCGCCACCTACCAGAAGCAGCGTTCGGACGGATCGTCGCGCTACACGCCCGCGGGTACGTTGTCGTTCTCGACCGATGGCTTCCCGCCCGTCCCCGGCGGCGATTTGATCAACACCGATCTGTCGCGCAGCCCGTATGACGACAAGGCGCAGATCTACAGCCTGACCGGCGAATATGATTTCTCGGCGGGCAGCATCGTCGCGACGACCAATTATTTCAAACGCAACATCCTGTTCAATTTCGATTCCTCGCCGATTCTGTTCGGCTTTGGTGTGCCGATTCCCGGCATCACCCGCCAGCCGCAATCGCGCAGCATCTGGTCGAACGAACTGCGTTACGCATCGAAATTCGACGGGCGGTTCAACTTCATCGCCGGCGGTTTCTATAGCCGCGAGCGCAGCAATTTCACGACCGAGGTGCTGACCATCGACGCCGACGGCAATCCGGCGGGTACATTCAGCCCGCTCGATTCGGACGACGCGCTCAGCAACCCCGACGGCAACACCTTTTTCGGCCGGTTCGAGAACCAGAAGCTCGAGCAATATGCCTTCTTCGGCGAGGCGACCTACGAACTGACCGACACGCTGAAGGCGACCGGCGGCGTCCGCTATTTCCATAACGAGGCGAACTCGATCGATCAGCAGACGCATCCGTTCGGCGGCTTCGGCGACAGCCCACCGTTCGTGCCGCAATCGAACGACGCGATCGATTCCAAGGTCACGTACAAGGGCAATATCAGCTGGAAGCCGACCAGCGACGTGCTGCTTTACGCCACCGTCGCCTCGGGCTTTCGTACCGGCGGCACCAATCAGGCCGATCTGCCTTTCGCCTCGGGCATCCCGCGCACGTACGCATCGGATTCGCTGACCAATTTCGAGCTCGGCACCAAGCTGACGCTCGCGGGCGGCAAGATCCAGATCGACGCGGCGGTCTATCATATCGACTGGACCAACATCCAGATCCGCGCGCTCGATGCGACCCAGGCGTTTCCCTTCACCACCAATGCCGGCGGGGCGGACGTCAACGGCGTCGAGGCGGACGTCAACGCGCTGATCGCGCGCGGGGTGACGTTCGACATCAACGGATCGTATCAGGATTCCTTCCTGATAGCCGATCAGCCGAGCCTTAGCGCCACACGCGCGCCGAGCCTCGGCGTCGATGGCGACCGGATTCCCAACGTCCCGCATTTCAGCGGCAGCGTGAACCTGGACGTCGATCGGCCGCTGACCGGACGGCTGAATTACCTCATCCACGCCGACGTGAACTATCGTGGATCGTCGCACACCACGCTCGGCCAGTCGCGCGACCCGTTCGACGTGCGGCTCGACGATTATTCGCTGACCAACCTCCGTTTCGGCATCACCGACGGCAAATGGAAGGGCGAGATATTCTTCCGCAATCTGTTCGACGCGCGCGCACAGATCGACGCGATCTCTTCCTCGCAGGACCCGCTGGCCTATATCACCGTCAGGCCACGGACGATCGGCGGATCGATTTCGCGCAAGTTCTAAAGGATCGTAATGGACGAACCCGTTATTGCTGCAACGAAGCCGTGCCTCGTCCCGCTCGTCGAGGGGAAGAAGTATCTATGGTGCACCTGCGGGCTATCGCAGTCGCAGCCGTTCTGCGACCAGAGCCATGTCGGGACCAAGTTCAAGCCGATGCTGTTCAAGGCGCAGGAGACCGACGAGGAATTGCTCTGCGCCTGCAAGCGGACGATGACCCCGCCGTATTGCGACGGATCGCATAACAGCCTGTCGGCGAGCTACGGCGCGCCGATGGACGACGCGTCGTCGGACGCGGCAATGGTCGCGATGACCGAGACGCCCGAAGGCGCGAGCCGCGCCGCGCTCGACGCGAATTGCTTCGTCATCCGCCCCGGCGAAGCAGCGACGATCCGCGAGGGTGCGCTCGCGCTCTATCCCGCGATCGGCCCGAAGGACGGCGCCAAACGGCTGAGCCAGTTCGCCGGCACGGTCGCCGAAGGCGCCGCACCGATCGTGCGCTTCGCGGGCAGCGACACCGTGATCTACGTCATCGCCGGCCACGGCCGGATCGAGATCGGCCCGCAGGTGTTCGACCTGCCCGCCGAGAGCGGCGCCTATGTCCGTGCGGGCGAGGCGTTCCGGATCACCGCCGAGGCAAGGATGACGATCAACGTCACCGTCTGTCCGCTCGGCCCGATGCCCGAAATCCTCGACACGATGCCGCAGGCGTTCGACCCCGCCGTCCCCAACCGCATCGAAGCAGTCGACGCATCGAAGCGCGCATCGATGGCGGATCGCTATTATCAGGTGCTCGTCGACGGCGAGACGCAAGGGACCGAAGTGACCCAGTTCATCGGCCACATCCCGCGATCGCGCGCCGCGCATCACCGCCATCTCTACGAGGAAACGTTGACGATTCTGTCGGGCGAAGGCGTGATGTGGACCGATACGACGCGGACCGAGATTCGGCCGGGCGACACGATCTTCCTACCGCGCAAACAATCGCATTCGGTGGAATGCACGAGCCCGGCGGGGATGATGCTGGTCGGGGTGTTCTATCCGTCGATGTCGCCGGCGATCAATTATTAGACATAGGCCGCTTCCGCCCGGTTAGGACACTAAGCCGCCTTGCGCCACCTCCTGGAAGCGGACGTTTAGGTCGCGTTAGAGGCCCCTCAATCCACCCCAACCTATCCGCACATGCACAGACACAATCGTGTCAGTATCATCAGCATCAATATCTACAAGAACGTCGTGATACTCCGCAAACAATCCCCACAACCTTTTTTCTACAATCCTTTTAGTACAAAAGAACGATGGCTGCCCACGTTCTTCGGATCGCTCGGCGAAAGGTGCACAGTAGAAGCCGGATCCTTTCGAAAAAGACATAGCCGTTTCCAGCGGGCTTCCGGTCCGAACCCGTGCCTTGGCGAGTTCTGCCGCTTGCTCGACTTGGCTGCTCATGCGGCTCTCCTTGCAGGCAGACAGGGTTCCCGCACTAGCGACCAACACGGAGAGAAGTAACAGGCGGCGAACGCGACGATGACTCACCCATGCTCCAATTGCTCAACCGTACGGTGTCGGCGACGGTCAAACTTCTTGCACCTGAAAGTCGCCGGACCGCAATCCACCCAACACCGGTCACCATCCCCTTGCAATGTTGGAGAATCAATGAGACCTCCAGGATGCTGTTTGAACCGTGATCATTGTCTGGCACCCGGCGCGGAGCATGCACCGGAAATCGTGCGTGATGGTGTGACCCTGGTGTGACCTTCCACGTCGGTCGCTAGAGGCGGCAGGGCCATCATGTCAATGCAGAGGCCGGGGCTGCGTCCAACCGACAGCAGTCATGCAGCGATCGGCGTTTCCGTCGTTTTGGCCGCGGCAATCGCACGCGCCAGCGTTCGCCCTTCGTCATCTTTCAATGCCGCCTCGCATAGCGCCCGCACCGCCGCCGCGCCGTCGCTGCGGGACGCAAGTTCGGGGAGCAGCCGCATGATCGCAGCGAAATTGTGCATGCCGCGGGCGTGGGTGTCGCCATAGCCTTTGACCAGTCGCTGGCAGCGGATCACTTCGACCGCCAGCGCAAGGTCGCCGCGCGCTGCATTGAGCGCGGTGGCGAGCCACGCGTCGATCCGCTCCTGTTCGATCGCGAAGCGGAAGGTGCCGCGGCGGAAGCGGCGGAGGCGGGCGAGGCCGTAAAGCAGAAGGAAACCGGGGATGCCCGATGTCGTGATCGTGCGGTCGCGTTCGAGCAGCGGCGCGATCCAGCGGCGGGCGCGGGGTGAGCCGATCAGGCGGCGACCGAGCGACGCGGGGAGCGTGTCGCACAATTCCTCGAAGCGCGGGTGCATGAATTCGGTGACGCGGACGATTTTGTCGTCGCCCGCGCGGATCTCTTCGACGACGCGCGCGAGGCGGCTGCCGCGCGTCTTCAGATCGGCGACACGGATCACATCCTCATACGCCATCCACAAGGCGAGGTGCCGCGCGGTCTCGCGCGTCAGCGTGCCGTCGCCGCCGAGTTGCCGCTCCGCATCTGATACCGCGATCAGGCGATCGAGATAGGCGTTGGCGTAGCGCGCGTCCTGATAATCGGTCAGCCGCTCGATGCCGAGCATTGCGGTGGCGCGGACGGTGTCGGGCAGGCGCTTGGTCACGACGTTGCGCAGCGCCGACAAGCCGACCGGTTCGGCGCGTCGCGGCGTTTCGATGACGGGCGCCTCGGTCCCGCCCGCCAGATCGAACGCTGCGGCGAAGGCGCGCAGACTTGAGTCGACGCCGACCCCGCCGCGCCGGATCGCCGCCTCGAACGCCTCGCGTGCGAACGGCAGCGCGCCCGAACCGGCGAGTGCGCCGAACAGCGCCGCACTGATGACGCTATGGTTGCGCTCGGCGAGCGCCTGCAAATCCGCGAGCACCAGTGTGCGCGACGACTTGCGGCATGCCTCCAGCACTCGCGCGGGGCTGGCGATGCCGTCGCCCATCGCCGATTTTTCGGCGATCGCGAAGATGCGGTGGCTCGACGCGATGAGGGTCGTGCGATCGGGCGTGACCAAACCGCGCGCAATGGCGCGGCCCGCCTCCATCAGTTCGGAGGCGATGACGATATCGACGTCGCCGGGGACGGGCATCAGCGCCTGGATCGGTTGCCGCCCGGACGGGTCGGAAGGGCAGAGTTCGAGATAATAGACCGTCGCGCCGGTGCGTTGCGCGACGCCGGGAACCGAGGTTGCCTGCACCACCCAGCCTTCGGCTTCGCCCAACGAAACGATCCAGTCGGCGAGCACGCCGCCGCCCTGTCCGCCGAGCGCGTTGATCGACAGGCGGATCGCGTCGTTCATGCCGCGCGCGCCAGACGGCGGCGTTCGGCGCCCGCTTGCAGCCAGCCGATCAGTGCCATCGATATGCGGTGGCGGAGGCGATCCCACGCGCCCGGATTGTGGACGATATCGGCGCGGAAGAAGCTCGGGCACAGTACCGCGGCATGCGCGATTTCGCCGCAGACGCCGCACCCGACGCAATCGTTGTTGACCGCCGCGACCGGATCGTCGCGCAGCGGATCGGGGTTGGGCTTGACCGTCAGCGACGGGCAGCCCGACAGGCGGATGCAGCTGTGGTCGCCGGTGCAGACATCCTCATCGACGCCGAAGCGCTGCTTCACCATCCGCTTGCCGTCGCGCACCGCCTTGGCGAACAGTGGTTTTTCGCGGCGCTGGCGGTTGAGCATGCATTCGGATTGCGCGACGATCACCTTGGGGCCGGTGTGGCGTGTGGTCATCGCTTCCTTGAGCGTGCCCTTCATTTTCTTGAGGTCATAGGTCTTGACCGTCCGCACCCAATCGACGCCGACACCGCGCACCGCCTGCTCGATCTCATGCCCCATGCTGCGCACCGGATTGTCGCCGCGCGACGACAGCAGGTCCTGACCGCCGGTGGCCGCCGAATAATTGTTGTCGACGATGACGAGGACATTGTCGTTCTTGTTGAACACCGCGTTGCCGACGCCGCTGGTCAGGCCGTTGTGCCAGAAGCCGCCATCGCCCATCACGCTGATCGTGCGCTTGCCCGCGTCCTTGACGTTGAACGCCGACGCCCCCGCCCAGCCGAGGCCATAGCCCATCGTCGTATTGCCGATCTCGAACGGCGGCAGGATCGAGAACAGATGGCAACCGATGTCGCAGCTGACGTGGAACGCGCCGATGTCCTTTTGCAACAATTTCATCGCGGTGAAGACCGGGCGTTCGGGGCAACCGGTACAGAATCCGGCGGGGCGCTGCGGCACATCGGCCATCGCCAGCGCGGAGGGCTTGCGCGGTTCGGGGGCGGGCGCTCCGGTATGCGCGTGGAGGAACGCGGCGAGGCCGTCGCCGATCACCTGCCCGGTATATTCGCCCGCGCGCGGCAGCACGTCCTTGCCCGACAGGATCGTATCGACGCCGCGCTGGCGCAGGATCAGCGCGATCGCCTGTTCGATATATTCGGGCTGCCCCTCCTCGACGATCAGCACCGCGCGCTTGCCCGTGCAGAAATCCGCGATCTCGGTGTCGATCAGCGGATAGGTGACGTTAAGAACGTGGATCGGGATGCGCGTCTCGCCATAACGGTCGGCCAGCCCGGCCAGGTCGAGCGCACGGATCAGGCTGTTGTACATGCCGCCCTGCACGACGATGCCGAGATCGGGATGGAGATCGCCGTCGAACGTCTCGTTCAATTTATGTTGCGCAACATAATGCACAGCGGCGGGCCAGCGCGTGGCGATCTTTTCCTGCTCGTGCGCGAAATTGGCGGGGGGCAGGACGATCCGGTCGGTATCGCGCACCGGCGAGTCCATCGCCTCGCGCAACGAGAGCGGCGAACGGCGATTGTCCTTTGCGTCGAACGTACCGTGCATGTGGCACGCGCGGATGCGCAGTTCGAGCATCACCGGCGTATTCGACGCCTCCGACAGCGCGAAGCCGTGTTCGACCATCTCGACGATCTTCGTCAGGTTCGGCCGCGGATCGAAAAGCCACATCTGCGACTTCATCGCAAAGGCGTGGCTGCGCTCCTGCATGATCGAGGAGCCTTCGCCGTAATCTTCGCCGACGATAATGAGCGCCCCGCCGGTCACACCGCCGCTCGCGACATTGGCGAGCGCGTCGGACGCGACGTTTGTGCCGACGGTCGATTTCCACGTCACCGCGCCGCGCAAGGGATAATTGACCGACGCTGCCAGCATGGCCGCAGCCGAGGCTTCGGACGCGGATTGCTCGAAATGGACGCCGAGTTCCATCAGCAGCGGATTGGCGTCGGCAAAGACGTCCATCAAATGGCTGATCGGCGCGCCCTGATAGCCGCCGACATAGGCGACGCCCGATTGCAGCAGCGCCTTGGTGACCGCGAGAATACCCTCGCCATGGAAGGTCTCACCCGCGCCGAGGCGCAGCGATTCGACTTCTTTGGCGAACGAGCGTTCGGCCATGTCAGGCCGGGACCAGCGCAAGCACGCGGAGCGGCGAGCCCGATCCGCGCACGATCTTGAGCGGTGGCGCGATGACGATCGCGCCGGTCGGCGGCAGTTGATCGAGGTTGGTCAGGCTGGCCAGCCCGAACTTGTTCGCGCCGTGCATCAGCGTGTGGCAGGGAAACGCCGGGTCGAACGCGAACGCCTGCCCCGCATCGGTGCCGACCGTCTCAACCCCGACGCCGCGCACCTTGCGCTGCTCGGCGAGGAACGGGATCGTCGCGGCGTGCCAGCCCGGCGTATGCGCGCCGTCATCCTTGAAATTGAGGAATGCGGCAGGATCGGTGCGCTTCGACCAATCGGTGCGGAACAACACCCACGCGCCTTCGGGAATGCGGCCGTGTTTCGCTTCCCATGCCTCGACGTATTCGATCGTCACGAGGAAATCGGGATCGGCGGTCGCCTCCTTCGAAGCATCGATCACACAGGCCGGGCCGATGAACTTCTCGACCGGGATCGTGTCGGTCGCGTTGTTCTCGTACTCCTTGCCGGTGATGAAATGGATCGGCGCGTCGAAATGCGTGCCGGTATGCTCGCCGCATTTGAACCAGTTCCAATACCAAGCGGGACCGCGCTCGTCGTATTCGGACAGCACCTCGATCTCGAACGGCGGGTTCTGGACGAATTCGTCAGGCAGGCGCAGGACCGGGGTGGCCGGTTCGAGCGGTTGCGTCAGATCGACGACGCGGATCGCGCCGGTGACCAAAGCCGTCGCCAGCCCGTTCAGGATATCGCCTGCATCCGCCATCGTTCTCTCCTTCTGACCGGCCACGAGAAACTGCCATAGTCACGTGATTAGTCAAGTGATGACACTGTCGCGTCGCTCGGCTAAATGCTACGGAAATGGCCAGAAAACCAGACGCGCGCGTGCTCGCCGATCCCGCCCATCCCGATTTCCTGCTGGCCGGTTCACCGCTTTACTGGTTGGCGCGAGTCGCGGGGCGTTACCGGCTCGATATGGACATGGTGCTGAAGCCGATCGGCATGGACGTGCCGCGCTGGCGCGTGCTGGCGATCCTCACCGAACACGAACCCGCCAGCGTCACCGAATTGTGCGACCATGCGGTCATTCGCTTGTCGACGATGACGCGGATCGTGCAACGCCTCGCCGAGGCAGGCTTGGTCGAAACCCGCCAGCGCGAGGCGGACGGACGGGTGACCGAAGTCACGCTGACCGACGCCGGGCGTGAGGCGGCGATCAGCGTCCACACCCAGGCGAGCCGTATCTTCCGTCACGGCTTCGACGGCTTCGACGCGATGGAAGTCGCCACGCTCAACGATATGTTGCAGCGGCTGTTCGTAAACTTTGGCCGGCCGCCGCGGTGATCGTAGCTATTCGAGGGCGACAGCGTTTCCCTTGCATCAGCCGCAATGCTTTCGCCAAACCCAGCCGTTGACGTCGAGATCGCCTCTTTTGTTTTTAGGAGGACCACATGCCCGAACACGCCCAAATCCCGCTCCCCGCGATGCACTGGTGCGATCCCATCCCGAACGACGATCGCGACGCCGTTCGCCGCTGGCAGGCGCACCTGGAGGGACCCCATGAAAGTACTACTTTCATGGGACCCGCCGACGCAGGCCGCCTCGGCACCCGCCCGAGCACACCGCCCGCGATCACCGCGCGCGATCACCGCGAACCGGGACGCCACCGACGCGCTGTTCCGCACCTTCCCCAGCCACCGCAACCAAAGAGCCCGCGCATGACCCGCCCGCTCGAACACCCGCTCGTCTGCGATTCGGGTGGCGACACCAACCGCGCCGACCCCTTCCCCGTCACCGACAACGCTCCCGACACCTTCCCCGAAGACTCCCCAAAGGATTTCGATGTCGGCGAAGCCATCGCTCCGGGCCTCTTCGCCTCACGCCGCGCCGACGGCTGGACCGCCGAACGCCAGCGCGCCTTCTGCGAAGCCCCCATTTCTTTCTAAATCCAGGGGCCACCGGCCAGACCATCGAGAACGCCGCGCGCGAAGTCGGCCTCTCCGCCACCTCGGCGTACGCGTTCCGCAATTCGGCGAAGGGCGCCGCCTTCGGCATCGGCTGGCTCGCCGCCGCGATGATCCAGCGCCGGCGCCTCGCCGACACCCTCGCCGCGCGCGCCTTCACCGGCCAGACCGTCACCGTCAGCCGCGCCTCGGGCGAAACCGTCGAGCGCCATTTCTTCGACAACCGCCTCGGCCTCGCGATGCTCACCCGCCTCGATCGCCTCGTCGTCGGCACCGCGCCCGTAACCGGCAGGGCAGGGGCACCCGATCCGGTCGGCGCCGCGCAGGCGCAGGATCACGCCGCGCGCCTCGCCGCGGGCAATGGGATCGCTACCTCGATCTGCTCGCCAACGACGCCACCCCCGCCCGCGCCGGCCTGTTCCTCGCCGCGAAACGCCGGTGCCTGCCCCGTTGCCGCAACCAAACCGCCCAAGCGGCGCCGCCGCAAAGCCGCGTCGTCGGTCGACGCGGCTGTAACGCGCGTCGACGCCGCGTCGTAAAACGTCGCATGACGGTTCCCGCCCCCATCATCGCTGCCGCCGCCGGAATCGTCGCTGGGCTGGCCGCGTCGTGGGTAATGAACGCCTATCAGGCACGCACCGCATCACTGTTCGGGCTCGGCGACAGCGACGAAGACCCCGCGACGGTCAGAGTCGCCGACACCGTCAGCGAGGCCACCGTCGGAGCGCCGATTCCACGCCACCGCCGCGATGCCGCGGGCGACATCGTCCATTACGCGACGGGAGCCGGGCTAGGTTTGGTGTACGCGCCGCTAGTCTGGGCATGGCCCGGCGCGGCGACCGGATTCGGCACGTTGTTCGGCGTTACCGTGGCGCTGGTGCTGGACGATCTGATCGTACCGGAGTTCGGCTTGGGCGAATGGCCGTGGCGAACACCCGCCTCCACACATCTCTATGGCATCAGTTCGCACATCGTCTTCGGCGCGGTGCTCGAAGGCGGGCGGCGCGCGTTGGTCGCGCTACCGGGTTGAGCGGCACGGCGCCGCCCAACCCGAAGCGATGCGTTTCTAGAAGCGGCGATACCGCGGACCACGCCGGCGGAGCGGCCGACGAAAGCCATACGGACGACGATAATACCGCGCGTAGAAGCGGTGATACGGATAGGGTCGATAATTCCACCGTCCGCCGACGAACACCCATGGCCGATACCAGCCCGGCGCGGCGTAAGCGTAGCCCGGTGCGTACGAGAAGTTCGCCGCCCCGCCGCGCACGACATAGCCCGGCGGGCACCCGGGGCTCGTTGCGTTGCTGCTGGCGCTGCCGACGACGGCGCCACCCGCCGCGCCGACCGCGGCGCCCGCGATCGTCCCGCCGGTCCGGTCGCGCCGTCCGCTCAGGCCGTTGCCGACCAATGCGCCGATCACCCCGCCGACGACCGCGCCGACACCGGCGTTATTGCGCGACTTGAAGCAATTGTCGCGCGCCCAATTCTCGGCATTGCCCGCGAACCGGTCATCCTCGGCGAGATACGCATTCTGGTCGCCGTCGGCGCGGTAACCGCGCGGCGGCGGCGGCGGTTGGGTGCCGGTGTAGCCGGGGGGAGGACCGCGGTCGTACGCCTCGTCGTAATATTGATCGTCTTGACCGGACGTCCGCCCGCGATCGTCGTAGCCCGGCGGCGGTCCGCGATCATCCTGATCGTAGCCGCCGTCTCGCGGGTCATATTGCTGATCGCGAGGATCGTTTTGCTGGTCGCGCGGATCGTATTGCCGATCCTGCTGATCGTAGCCGTCGTCGCGCTGATCATATTGCGGATCGCGCGATTGCGCCGCGGCGGCAGACGTCGCGAGTGGCGAAGCGACCATCGCCACGCCCGCGCCGAGAAAGAATGCCTTCGTCTTGAAACTGGTCATCGGCTGAAATCCTGCCCTCATTGTGACAAAGTGTTTCCTGCGCCCGCGATCCTGAACGCCTGATGAGCCGAAATGGAGCCGGCTCGCGAGAATTGATGCGGCGCTTTTCCGGCACTCGCGCTACTATCGGGCGGGGCGCGATGTCCCGTCGGAGGATGAAGCCATGGCGAAAGGCCAAAAGAAATCGAACCGCGAGGCGCGCAAGCCCAAGGCGGAAAAGGTCAAGACGATCGCCGCCAACCCCTCGTCCAAAGGCGCAACGGCGGCAAAACCCCCGACCAACGGCTAGACGGATCACGCCGCGCATGCCGAGGCCCGTCGTGTGAGCGGCGTGCTCGTCACCGCGCCGCTGGCAGTGCTGGCCATCCTCTGCGCAATCGTTGCGCTGGCGGACATGCTCGGGCGGCTGGGGCATCTCCGCAAGCTCGGCGCGGCGGTGCTCGTCATCGTCTTCGGCGCGTTGCTCGCCAATCTCCGCGTGATCCCGCCGGCGGCAAGCGGCGGTCCGGTCTACGATCCGATCTTCGCGGCGGTGATCCCGGCGGCGATCTTCCTCGTGTTGTTGCAGGTGAACCTCGCCGCAATCCGGCGGGCGGGCGGGGCGATGCTCGGCGCGTTCCTTCTCGGCGCACTCGGCACCTGCCTCGGCGTATTCGCCGCGACGATGCTGACGCCGATTCGCCAGATGCCCGGAGCGTCCGCCGCGCCGCTCGCCGGAATGTTCGCGGGCACGTACATCGGCGGCGGCGCCAATTTCAACGCGGTCGCGCTTGGCTATGGCGTGACCCGCGACGGCGCGCTCTACACCGCGGCGACAGTGGTCGATAACGTCATGACCGACGTCTGGATCCTAGCGACGCTCGCGCTACCGGCGTTGCTGGCGCACACCGGGCTATACGGCGTGCGGAAGGCGGAGACGGACGTGACGCCCGAGCCACCACCGCCGCGCCCGCTGCCCGGAACGCTGGCGATCGCGGTGCCGCTCGCGCTGACCGTCACGGCGCTGGCGGTTTCCGATGCGGTCGCAGGCTGGTTCGGCACCTTGGGCGTGCTCGTCCCCGCGATCCTGATCGTAACGACGCTCGCATTGGTGCTGGCGCAAATCCCCGCGATGGCGCGGCTAACGCAGGCGGGCGCGCTCGGACTGTGGGGCATGTACCTCTTTCTCGCCGCGGTCGGCGCCAATGCCGATCTCGCCGCGCTCGCCGCCGCGGGCAACCTCGCCCCGATCCTGTTCGGCTATGTGGGAATCGTCTTCGCGGTCCACGGCGCGGTGCTGTTCGGCATCGGGGCGCTGTTGCGGATGGAACCGGTCGTGCTCGCCATCGCCTCGAGCGCAAACATCGGCGGCAGTTCGACCGCCTTCGTCCTCGCCGAGGCGGAGGGGCGCCACGATCTCGTCCTTCCTGCGATCCTGATCGGCAGCGTCGGCACCGCGCTAGGCAACTATATCGGCTTCGCCATCGCCGCGCTGCTTGCGTGACGCGATGTTTGGACCCTAGGATAGTTCGGACTTAAAATATCGAGGGGCGATGCATGGACTGCGATGGCATCGGCGCGCAGGAACACGGCCTCCACCAGTCACTGACCAAGGCGCAGATCACGATGATCGGGCTGGGTGGCGCGATCGGCACCGGGCTGTTCCTCGGCAGCAGCCTGGCGATCGGGTACGCCGGCCCGGCAGTCCTGCTGAGCTACATGATCGCCGGTTTCGCCGCAGTGGTGATGGTGTTCAGCCTGTCCGAAATGGCGGTGGCGCATCCGGCGGCAGGCTCGTTCGGCGTCTATGCCGAAACCTATCTCAATCCCTGGGCCGGGTTCTTCGTTCGCTACACCTATTGGATGTCGCAGGTGATCGCGGTCGGCGGCGAGGCGGTCGCGGCAGGGGTCTATATGACTTTCTGGTTCCCCGACATTCCGGTGTGGATTTGGTCGATCGGCTTCGCGGTCGTCCTGCTCTACGTGAACTCGCGCTCGGTCGGCAATTTCGGCAGCGTCGAATATTGGTTCGCGCTGATCAAGGTGATCGCGATCGTCATCTTCGTAATCCTCGGCGGCGCGACGATCCTGGGCATCGGCCAACCCGCGGTCGGTTTCCACAACGCCACCGGGCTGCCCGGTGGTTTCATGCCCAACGGCTTTCACGGCGTATGGCTCGGCGTGCTGATCGGCATCTTCTCCTTCACCGGGATCGAGCTGATCGCGGTAACCTCGGGCGAGACCGCCGATCCGCGCACCGCGATCCCCGCCGCGCTGCGCACGATGGCGATACGGCTGATCCTGTTCTACGTCCTCGCGCTCGGCATCGTCGTCTGCTTCGTGCCGTGGACGCAGACCGCGGCGCTGGTCAGCGAAAGCGGCGCGCGGCTCGTCGAGGAAAGCCCGTTCGTCCGTATCTTCGCGCATACCGGGATCGCGCATGCGGCGGGGATCATGAACTTCGTCGTGATCAGCGCGGCGCTGTCGAGCATGAACACCAACGTCTATCTCGCGTCGCGGATGTTGTTCTCGCTGTCGCGCGGGCGATATGCGCCGGCGTTTCTCGGGCGGCTCAACGCGCGGGGTGCTCCGGTCGCGGCGATCCTGACGTCGGGCGGGTGTATCGTCGCGGCGGCTTTGCTTTCTAAACTGCGCCCCGATGCGTATCAGCAATTGTTCGGGGTCGCGCTGTTCGGCGCGATCAGCGTGTGGATTACGATCCTCGTCTGCCATCTGCGGTTCCGCGCGGTGAACGACGCGACGGATTTGCCCGTGCGGATGCCGCTGTTTCCCTATATGCAGCTCGCCGGGATCGCGCTCTTGTCGGCGATCCTGATCACGATGGCGTTCGACAGGGACTGGCGGATTGCCTGGATCGTAGGCGTGCCGTGGACGATCCTGCTGACCGTCGCGTACTTCTTGTGGAAGCGGAAAGCGGCGACAACACCGTCCTGATCTCAGACCGAAGCCAACACCTCCGTTCGTTTCGAGCGTAGTCGAGAAACGCTGCGTAGCGCTCGGAATACGTTTCTCGGCTATGCTCGAAACGAACGGCTTTCTATTGAGCCGTCATACTCTAATTCCCCTCAAACGCCGGCATACGCTTCTCCGCGAACGCCTCGAAAGCGCGCTTGAAATCCTGCGTCTGCATGCAGATCGCCTGCGCCTGCGCCTCCATCTCGATCGCGACATCGAGGCTGACCGCCCATTCGGTGTTGAGCTGGGTCTTGGTGATTCCGTGCGCAAAAGTCGGGCCGCTTGCCAGCATTGAGGCATAGGCCTGCGCCTCGCCGAGCAGGGTTTCGGCGGCGACGATGCGGTTGTGGAAACCCCAACGCTCGCCCTCCTCCGCACCCATCATTCGCCCGCTGTAGAGGAGATCGGACGCGCGACCCTGCCCGACGATCCGGGGCAACATGGCGCACGCCCCCATGTCGCAACCGGCAAGTCCGACCCGCGTGAACAGGAATGCGGTCTTCGTCGTCGGCGTCGCGAACCGGATATCGGACGCCATCGCCATGATCGCCCCCGCGCCGACGCAGATACCGTCGAGCGCGGCGACGATCGGCTGCGGGCAGGCGCGCATCGCCTTGACGAGATCGCCCGTCATCCGCGTGAAATCGAGCAATTCGGGCATCGCCATCTTCGTCAGCGGCCCGATGATCTCGAACACGTCGCCGCCCGACGAGAAATTGCCGCCCGCGCCGGTCAGCACCACCGCCTTGACCGATTTGGCGTAGACCAAAGCGCGGAACAGGTCGCGGAGTTCGGCGTAGCTGTCAAAGGTCAGCGGGTTCTTGAGCGTCGGCCGATCGAGCGTGATCGTCGCGACGCCCGCGTCATGGCGCCAGCGGAAATGCGTGGGCGTATAGGTATCGGCGTCGAACGCGGTCATGGCATTTCCTCGAGGTTCGCGTGCGCGATCGACACCTTCAGCGTGCCGAGCAGATCGAACAGCAACTCGCGCTGGCTGGGCGACAGATCGGCGAGCATCGCATCGATCCAGCCGTGATGCGCCTCGGCCAAAGTCGCGAAATAGGTCGTGCCCGCGGACGTCAGGCTGGCGACGCTGGCGCGGCGATCGGCCGGCGACGACACCAACGCGACATGTCCGTCGGCGACGAGCTTCTGCACGAGCGCGGTGACATTGCCGTTCGAGACGAGCAGCGAACTCGACAGTGCCCCCATCGTCATTCCCTCGGGATGCCGATCGAGCGCGGCGAGGACGTCGAAACGCGGCAAGGTCGTATCGAACGCGTCGGCCAGACCGCGGCGGACCTGTTTCTCGATCACCATCGTGCAACTAAGCAACCTGAGCCACAGCCGCACGCTCGCCGATCGGCCGAGCATGCCGTCATGTTTCTCGCGCATCGCCGATGCCATCAAACCTCTCCGCCTGCGACCATGATCGCTTGCCCCGTGATCGACCGGCTGCTGGGCAAACACAACCACAACACGGTGTCCGCGACTTCTTGCGGAGCGATCAGCCGGCCCTGCGGATTGAATTTCGCGAGTTCGGTCCGCGCGGCGTCGGCATCGCGGCCGGTCGCGGCGACAATCTTCGACACTGCCTCTGCCACGATTTCGGTGTCGGTAAAGCCGGGGCAGACCGCATTGACCGTAACCGCCGTCTTCGCAAGTTCTGCGGCAAGCGAACGCGTCAGGCCGATCGCGCCGTGTTTCGCGGCGGTATAGGCGGCGGTATAGGCGTAACCCTTGACGCCGGCGGTGCTGGCGATCGTGACGATCCGTCCTGCGTCGGCAGCGCGCAGATCGGGCAACGCCGCCTGTGTCATCAGGAAGACCGCGTCGAGATTGATCGCCATCATTCGCCGCCAGTGATCCGTGTCGATCTTGGCGAACGGCGCGCTTTCGGCGGCGCCGGCATTGTTGACGAGGATATCGATCGGCCCCAAAGCGGCGCGCGCATGTGCCAAAATCGCGGCGATGCTGTCTGCATCGGTAACGTCGCCCGGAACCGCGACCGCGCCAGTCAATTCCGCCGCAAGCGTTTCGAGTGGCTCGGCTCTGCGTCCAACCAGCGTCACCTTTGCGCCCGCTGTCGCAAGCCGCCGCGCGACCGCCGCGCCGATGCCGGTGCCGCCGCCCGTGATCAGCGCATGTCGCTCCGCGATCCCGTCCACGTTCGCCCTTTCCAGCCCATGTCAGAAACAGTTTTAGGTTTGAAGCGTTACGTCGGATCGACTAGCTTGCAAAGCGGCTATAGCATTGCGATCGAGCGCATAGCGATCCGGCTGGGGAACACTCTTGAAAATCAGCATCGTCGGGGGTGGTCCCGGGGGCTTCTACCTCGCCATCCTCGTCAAGAAGGCGCGGCCCGGCTGGCGGGTCGAACTGTTCGAACAGAACCGCGCCGACGACACCTTCGGGTTCGGCGTGGTGTTTTCGGACGAGACGCTCGGCGAATTCCTCAGCCGCGACCCCGAATCCTATGCAGCGATCACCGGCGCGTTCGCGTACTGGGACGACATCCGCATCCGCTACAAGGGTCACGACATCCGCTGCGGCGGCAACGGTTTCGCGGGCTGTGCGCGGCTGACGTTGCTCCAGATCTTGCAGGCGCGCGCGGACGCGGTCGGCGTCGAAATGAATTTCGGCGACGTCATCGACCCCGAGATGATCGAGCAGCGTTTCGCGGATTCGGACGTGATCGTCGCCGCCGACGGCATCAACAGTCGTATCCGCGATCATCACCCCGACGCGTTCCAGCCGCGTATCGGCGCGACGCGCAACAAATTCACCTGGATGGGCTCGACGCGGCAGCTCAGCGACTTCACCTATTTCTTCCGCGAAACCGCGCACGGCATCATCGTCGCGCATTGCTACCAATACGAACCCGCGCATTCGACGTGGGTCATCGAGACCACCCCCGAATGCTGGGCCGCGCATGGCTTCGATACGATGGGCGAGCACCAGGCGGCGCGCGAACTTGTGTGCATTTTCGCCGAGGAACTGGAAGGCCATCCGCTGCTGGTCAATCGCTCGTTGTGGCGAAATTTCCCGACGATCTCTTGCGCCAACTGGTCGCACGGCAAGATCGTGCTGCTCGGCGACGCGATGGCGACCGCGCATTTCTCGATCGGATCGGGCACCAAGCTGGCGATGGAAAGCGCCATCGCGCTCGCCGACGCGCTGATCGCCAACGAAGACAATGTCCCGGCGGCGTTCGAGGCGTATCGCGCCGATCGCGCGACCGCGATCGAGATCACCCAGCATAACGCCGAAGTATCGCTCGCCTGGTTCGAACATGTCGCACGCTCTTGGGACATGCCGCCGGCGCAATTCGCGATGATGGTGATGTCGCGCGCCAAATCGATCACCTGGGACAATCTGGAACTGCGCGATCCCGAATTCCTTGCGCGCGTCGAGGCCGATTTCTACCGCAGCTATCAGGCGGAGACGGGGATCGACCTGTCGGCGAATCAGCCGACACCGATGTTCACGCCGCTGAAGCTGCGCGATCTCGTCATTCCCAATCGCGTCGTCGTCGCGCCGATGGCGCAGTATCTCGCGACGGAAGGCGTGCCCGGCGACTGGCATTTCATGCATTACGGCGCGCGCGCGATCGGCGGGGCGGGGCTGATCTATGCCGAGATGACCTGCACCTCGCCCGAGGCGCGGATCACGCTCGGTTGTCCGGGCCTGTGGAACGACGAACAGGAAGCCGCGTGGAAGCGGATCGTCGATTTCGCGCACACCAACGGCGCGGCGAAATTCGCGATGCAATTTGGGCACGCCGGGCGCAAGGCATCGACGCAATTGGGTTGGGAAGATGCCGACCACCCGATTGCCGAGCCTGCGCTCAACTGGCCATTGGTATCCGCGTCGCCCTTGCCGTGGCTGCCGGGCGAAAGCGACATGCCCGCCGAACTCGACCGAACGGGGATGGACGCGATCATCGCCGATTTCGTCGCCGCGACGAGACGTGCCGATCGCGCCGGGTTCGACCTGCTCGAACTTCACTGTGCGCACGGGTATCTGATCGCGAGCTTCCTCTCGCCGCTCACCAACACGCGCACCGACGATTTCGGCGGATCGGTCGCCAACCGCCTGCGTTTCCCGCTCGAAGTTTTCGCTTCGATGCGCGCGGTCTGGCCGGAAGCGAAACCGATGTCGGTCCGCCTGTCGGGCAGCGACTGGCGTGAGGGCGGGATCGGTGAGGCGGACCTAATCGTCATCGCACAGGCGTTCAAGGATGCGGGCTGCGACTTGATCAGCATGTCGTCGGGGCAGACTGTGCCCGATCAGGCGCCGGTCTATGGCCGGATGTATCAGGTGCCGTTTTCGGAAACGGTCAAAAACGTGGTGGGGATCAGGACGATGTGCGTGGGCGCGATCACCGAACCGGGGCAGGTCAATACGATCGTCGCCTGCCGCCGCGCCGATCTCGTCGCGCTCGGGCGACCGCATCTGACCGATCCGTTCTTCACGATCCGCGCCGCCGCCTGGTACGGCAAGCGGGCGGTCGCGGTGCCGCCGCCCTACCTCCCCGGTGCGGCGCAACTAATGCGCGAAACCGCCAAGACCCGCGAGAAACAGCGCGACTTGCAGGCGAAAGCCAAACCGGCGCGGCATGTGGACGCGGCACGATGACCGCGCGGACGCTCCAGCCATCGGGGTGGCCGCAACCAAAGGGCTATGCCAACGGCATGGCGGCGGGCAATCTGGTCGTCACCGCCGGGGTCGTCGGCTGGGATGAGCACGGCCACTTTCCCGAAGGCATGGTCGCGCAATGCGCACAGACCTTCACCAATATCGTCGCGCTCCTCGCCGAAGGCGACGCGAAGCCGGCGGATGTCGTGCGGCTAACGTGGTACGTCACCAGCCGTGCCGATTACCTCGCCGAGGGCAAGGCGATCGGCGCCGCATACCGTGCCGTCTTCGGCGCGCATTATCCGGCGATGGCGGTGGTCGAGGTTTCGAGCCTGATGGAGGCGGCGGCATTGGTCGAGATCGAGGCGACGGCGGTGATCGCGTAACCCCGAAAGGTCCGGGCGCGAAGCACGGGCTTCAACCGAAAAGGAATGCCCGGACCATGAAGATCGACGGAAAGCGCGTCCTGATAACCGGCGGATCGAGCGGCATCGGGCTGGAGACCGCACGCGCCCTGATCGCGGGCGGCGCGCGTGTCGTCATCACCGGACGCGACGCTGCGAAGGCCGAGAAGGCTGCCGCTGAGATCGGCGCGATCGCCGGTATCTCCGCCGACGTGACAACCGATGCCGGACGACAGGCCACGCTTGCCGCCGCGAAAGATGCGCTCGGCGGACTCGACGTCCTGATCAACAACGCCGGCGGCGTCCGCGCCGGGCGGCTCGAGGATACGCGAGAGGACGAGATCGCAACGATGATCGCGGTCGATCTCATCGGGCCGATCCTCCTCACTCGCGCCGCGCTGCCGATACTGCGGCACAGCGGCGACGCGATGATCGTCAACGTCTCGTCGGGGATCGCGCTGGTGTCGCTGCCGTTCTACGCGACCTATGCCGCGGTGAAGGCGGGGATCGCGCATTTCGGCGAGGCTCTGCGCCGCGAACTTGGCGGCGAGGGCATCCACGTCCTGACGGTCTATCCGACCGCGACCGAGACGCCGATGATGCGCACTTCGGGCATGGGCAAGATGCGTGAGCTCGAAGCCCCTGAATCGGTCGCCGAAGCGATCGTCGCGGGAATCGCGGGCGACGCGATCGAAGTCGTGCGCGGCGACGATGATGCGGCGAAGATGCGCAAGCTCAATCAAAGCGATCCCGCCGCGGTCGATGCGCAATTCGCGAAGATGAAGCCGCAAATGGCGGAAGCTGCAAAAGATCACAGCGCGCTGTGAGCGGCGCGCTCGTTCTCGACTCGACGATCACTTGTCCACTCTGCGGCGCGACGAAAACCGAGACAATGCCGACCGATGCCTGCCAGTATTTCTACGATTGCAGCGGGTGCGGAGCGTTGCTCAAGCCATTGCCCGGCGATTGCTGCGTGTTCTGCTCGTTCGCCGACGTGCCGTGTCCGCCGAACAGGACGGTGCGGCCTGCTGCTGAACTCTAGCGCAGCGCACTTTATATTTGCGCCATTCGTCTTTGCGAGCGCAGCGAAGGTGCTGTCAAAGGATGTGGCAGGCGGATCGGTCAGCTGGTAACGGGAGCAAATGAGCCGCCCATCCCGCGCCAGACCGACCAATCCCTTCCGTTATTTTCATTCATCGCCCAAGGTAATCCGGCTGGTGGTGATGGTGTATGTGCGGTTTCCGCTGTCGCTGCGGAACGTGGAGGATGTCCTTTTCGAGCGCGGGATCGATCTGTGCCGTGAGACCGTACGGCTCTGGTGGAATCGCTTCGGCCCGATGTTTGCCGCGGACGTCGCCGCCAGCGGGTGAACCGGATGCGGGGCTTTCGCCATTGGAAATAGCACCTTGATGAGGTGTTCGTGAAAATCAACTGGGAGAGCCATTATCTGTGGCGCGCCGTCGATCACGAGGGCGAGATTCTCGAGAGCTATGTGACAAAAAAGCGGGATAAATCGGCCGCTCTAGCCTTCATGAAGAAGGCGCTGAAGCGCCACGGCAAGGCGGAAATTATCGTCACCGACGGACTGCAATCCTATCCCGCCGCGATGCGCGACCTGGGCAATCTCGGCCGTCGGGAAATGGGTCGATGGCTCAATAATCGCGCCGAGAACAGCCATCTCCCGTTCCGACGACGAGAGCGCGCAATGCTGAGATTCAGGCGAATGAAGACACTGCAAAAGTTCGCCTCCGTCCACGCCAACGTGCACAATCACTTCAATCTCGAACGCCATATCGTAGATCGCGAAACCTTTAAGGAACGACGATCCGCTGCCCTGGCGGAGTGGCGGGCGCTCGCCTAGACCCAGCGTTTACAGACCGAATTCCATCCGGTGGAGACCAGTTCGCATCCGACTGACAGCCCCCCCCCGCCCATTGAATTGTCGTGCCCCCAACAATGCCCCCGCAGAGGTTGCGATCGGGTGAAGTAGGATGAGACGGCGTGAGGACGCCTATCAGGGCAAAACGTATCGTGAGACGATGCCGCTGCGACGGTATGATGCAGGCTGAGAAACTCGCCTGGCGGAGACGGAGGGATTCGAACCCTCGGTACGGGTAAACCCCGTACGGCGGTTTAGCAAACCGCTGGTTTCAGCCACTCACCCACGTCTCCGGCTGCGGCAGCGCCGCGCTATAGCCGGGTGGCAGGGGGCGATCAACTGCGTACGATCGATGCGACCGGGCGCGAAATCGACTCGGGTCATCGCCGGTTCATTGCGCCCTCGCTATGACGTCGCCTAGCTTGTCCTGGGGCTCGTATGGGGAAATGCCGGTAATGCGTAAGATGATGTCGGCGGTGCTCGGGTTGGCGCTGACGCTTGCCGGGGCGTCCGCGCCGGCCCAGGTTCGCACGATCGATCCCAACCGGGCGATCGACAACGATCTCGACGTGTCGCGCCGGCAACCGCCCGAGCGGATCGAGCGGCCCCCGGTTTACCCCGACGAGCCGGTGCCGAGCGAACCCGACGCGCCGCCACCACCCCCTCCGCCGGTCTCTCGGCCCAACACCGCACCGGACCGCGAGGCGCAGGCCGAGGCCACCACCAACGCCGCCGACACGTTCGAGCGCGACGATCTGATCAGCGCGGGCGAAGGCGTGTTCGGCAAAGGCGCCGCAGGGTTTCGGCTCGATCATCGAGAAGATTCTAGCGAACCAGGGCCACCCGAATGCGTATATCGCGGGGCGCGAGGCTTCGGGCGCGTTCGTCGTCGGGCTACGCTACGGCTCGGGTATCATGACGCATAAGGTCGAAGGACAAAAAACCGGTCTATTGGACTGGCCCGTCGGTCGGCTTCGATGTCGGCGGCGACGCCAACAAGGTCTTCATCCTCGTCTACAACCTCTACGACACCGAAGACCTCTATCGCCGTTTCCCCGCCGCGGAGGGTCGATTGTACCTCATCGGCGGTTTTGCCGCGACGTATCTCAGACGCGGCAACATCGTGCTGATCCCGGTGCGGCTCGGCGTCGGTTGGCGCGCGGGCGTGAACGTCGGCTATATGAATTTCACCCACAAAAGCCGCTGGGTTCCGTTTTAGGCGCAGCGCGGCAGGGCGGCTAAGACCGTCTTAACTCGGGCAAACCCGGCCGGCGGGAACAGCCCGTCCGACGGCGCTGGCTTTGCCAGCGTCGCGCGCGAATTACTCAACAAATCGCCACGCCAGCGTCTCGCCGGCATGAAACGGCACGACTGCGATTTCACCCTCGCCGATCGACGCGGGCACCTGCACCGCTCCGCGCTCCAGCGTCACCGTCTCAGTGTCCGGCGAACGTCGAGTTCAGCGGCAACCCGTAGAACCGCGCGCCATACTCCGAGGTGAACCCCTCGAACCGGTCGAGCGCACCCTCCTCATCGAACGCCGTCGCATAACTCTCCAGCGCGAACGCTGCGTTGAAGATGCCCGCGCACCCGCACGAGGCTTCCTTCTTCGCCACCCCATGCGGCGCGCTATCGGTGCCCAGAAAAAACTTCGCCGACCCCGACACCGCCGCCGCGCGGATCGCGACGCGATGCCGCTCGCGCTTCGCGACCGGCAGGCAATAAGCATGCGGCCGGATACCACCGTCGAAGATCGCGTTGCGGTTGATGAGGAGATGCTGCGGCGTGATCGTCGCGGCGACCGTCGGCGTCGCTACCGCGAAACGAAATCCGCCGCCTCCGCGGTCGTGATATGCTCGAGCACGATCTTGAACCCGGGGAAATCGCGCGACCAGCGGGGTCGAGCACCCGATCGATGAACACCGCCTCGCGATCGAAGATATCGACGTCGCGATCGGTCACCTCGCCGTGGATCAACAAAGGCATGCCGATCCGTTGCATCGCCTCGAACACCGGTGCGAGCTTGCCGATGTCGGTCACGCCGTGCGCCGAATTGGTCGTCGCGTTCGCGGGGTAGAGCTTGCACGCGGTGAACACCCCCGCCGCATGCCCGCGCGCGATCTCCGCCGCGTCGGCATCGTCGGTCAGATAACAGGTCATCAGCGGCGTGAAGTCCGTGCTATCGGTCAGCGCACCCATGATCCGGGCGCGATACGCCTCGGCCGCGGCGATGCTCGTCACCGGCGGCGACAGATTGGGCATGATGATCGCGCGCGCGAACTGCCGCGCGGTATAGGGCGCGACCGCACGCAGCATGGCGCCGTCGCGCAGATGGACATGCCAGTCGTCGGGGCGGCGGATCGTCAGGCGGTCGGTCATGCGACGGCCCTAATCTGCCGCCGCCCGCTTGGAAATGCCGGGCGAACGCTTAGCTTGTCGGCATGACCAACCCGACCATGCTCGCCGATCGCGCGGTGATCCGTCTGTCGGGCGAGGATGTCCGCGGTTTCCTGCAAGGCCTCGTGACCAGCGACGTGATCGGCGCGCTGCCGGTCTGGACCGCGCTGCTCACGCCACAAGGCAAGGCGCTGTTCGATTTTCTGGTCTGGGGGCAGGACGACGATCTGCTGATCGATTGCGAAGCCAATCGCGCCGAGGCGCTCATTCGCCGGCTGTCGATGTATCGCCTGCGTCGCGCGATAACGATCGATCGCGAAGAAGCGGTAGCGGTCCATTGGTCGCCGGATGGCCGCGAAGGCGTGCCCGATCCGAGACTCGCCGCGCTGGGCCGACGATGGCTGGCGCCGACGAGTGAGGGTGCCGATGGCTGGCTCGCGCACCGCCTGTCGCTCGGCGTCACCGAAGGTATTGCCGAACTTGGCGATGGCACGACGCTCTGGCTCGAATGCAACGCGGGCGAGTTGAACGGCGTCAGCTTCGCCAAGGGCTGCTATGTCGGGCAGGAAAACACCGCGCGGATGCATCACCGCAGCAAGGTCAACCGGCGCCTCGTCGTCGCCCCACTCGGCGGGACCGGCGATCGGACCCGCGCCGTCTATCCCTACTTTAGGCTGATGGTCGAGCACCGCCGCGTCGAGGCGCTTGGCGATGCGATCATGCCCGAATGGCTGGTGCCGTCGCTCTGACGGGAGGCGGTTCGATCGCCGACGGATACCCCGCCGCGCGAAGGCGTTGATCGAACGGACCGACAATCGAAAGCAACGTCATGGAGATCAAACGCAACGGATCACGGGCTTCGGAGAAGGGCCCGGAAGACTGGTTCACCGGCACCGTCCGGATCGATCCGTTGTTCAGCGCGCCCGATCCGGCCCGCGTCGCCGGCGCCAGCGTCACCTTCGAACCTGGCGCGCGAACCGCTTGGCACACGCACCCGCTTGGGCAAACATTGGTCATCACCTTCGGCTGCGGTTGGGTCCAGCGCGACGGCGGGTCGGTGGAGGAAATCCGTCCCGGCGACGTCATCTGGTTCGCCGCCGGCGAGAAGCACTGGCATGGCGCGACCGCAACGACCGCGATGACTCACATCGCGATCCAGGAAAGGCTCGATGGCAAGGCGGTCGATTGGCTGGAGCAGGTTTCGGACGCACAATATCGCGGCGCGTGAGTTGGCTAGCCGGGCCGGTCCGCGTCGTTCGCCCACAATCCCGGTGTCGCCAATTCGAGGACATGCCCGTCGGGGTCCGCGAAATACAGGCTCCGCCCACCCTTGGGCCATGACACTTCGCTAGTGATCGCGATGCCCGCCTCGGCTATCCGCGCACGCCACGATTCGTAATCCTCGGCGGCAATCGCGAAGGCCATGTGGAGGGGGCCGGTGCCGTCATGCCCGGGGATGATCCCCCCCGGTGTCGGCGCATCCTCGCGCGATCCGCCCCGCGCGAAAACCGGCAAGACGCCACCGTGGCCCGCATCGAACGCGGTCAGCCGATCGCTCTCGAGCATTGGCGCCAGCGCCAGCACGTCACGGAAGAACCGCACCGATCGCGCCATATCATCAACGTAGAGCGCGGTCTCGAGCAATCCGGCGATCCGCGGCGCAATGGTCATGGCTCAACCCCGGCCTCAGGGCCGAACACACCGTCGCCGTTGAATGAAAACACCAGCAGCTTTTCCCAGACCCAGGTCGCGATCAGGATATGACCGATTTCGGGGCGACCAAAGGCGAGGCGGGTGTAATTCCCGAACCTACTGGCGTCGGGCGTAACCACGATTTCCCGCCACGGGATCAGCATGGGACGATACACGCCGCCAAGGAATCGCCAGACGGACATTCCGAGTCCGGCGCGGCTGGCGGTAAAGGTCAGGCTCCCGCTGAACCGGACCCTCATCCCCATCATGCCCGATCGAAAACGCAGGACCAGTTCCGGGCTGGGGTCGCGACCGGCGTAGCGCCGCGCAAGCGCGAACCAGCCCGATGTCTTGCCGAGCAACGACGTAATGACTTTCCACATCGGGATGGACACGACCGCGACCGCCAACACGGCCAAGGTAATACCAACGAAACCGTGCGGATTGCCGCTCGCTGTCATTGCAACCGCTACCGCCCGATCGCGGTATAAGCGAATCCCACGCGCTCGGCCTCCACGCGATCGTAGACGTTGCGCAGATCGACCAGAACCGCCGCCGCCATCACCTCCGCAAGGCGTTTCAGGTCGAGCGCGCGGAACACGTCCCATTCGGTGACGATCGCCACCGCATCCGCCCCCGTCGCCGCCTCATACGCATCGCCGCAATAGACGATGTCGGGCATGATCGCCTTGGCCATCTCGACGCCCTCGGGGTCGAACGCGCGTACCGTCACGCCGGCGTCGACCAGGCTCTGGACGATTGCGATCGACGGCGCGTCGCGCATATCGTCGGTATTGGGCTTGAAGGTCAGCCCGAGCACCGCGACGGTCTTGCCGCGCACCTCGCCGCCGCCCAGCGCCGCGATCACCTTGCGTCCCATCTTGCGTTTGCGCGCGTCGTTCGCCTTGACCACCGCTTCGACAATCCTGACCGGCGCCTCATGATCCTCGGCGGTTTTCAGAAGCGCCAGCGTGTCCTTCGGAAAGCACGACCCGCCATAGCCCGGTCCCGCATGGAGGAACTTGCGCCCGATGCGATTGTCGAGCCCGATCCCGCGCGACACGTCCTGCACGTCGGCGCCCACCGCCTCGCACAGATCGGCGATCTCGTTGATGAAGGTGATCTTGGTCGCGAGGAACGCGTTCGCGGCATATTTGGTCAGCTCCGCCGTTCGCCTGCCGGTGAACAGGATCGGACTTTCACCGAGATAGAGCGGGCGATAGACCTCGCGCATCACCTCGCGCGCGCGCGGATCGTCGGTGCCGATGACAATCCGGTCGGGACGCTTGAAATCGCCGATCGCGGCGCCTTCGCGCAGGAATTCGGGGTTCGATACGACGGCGAAGTCGATATCCGGCTTGGTCTCACGCAGGATCGCCTCGACGCGGTCGCCGGTCCCGACCGGCACGGTCGATTTGGTGATGACGACCAGCGGCCCGGTCGCCGCCGCCGCGACCTCGCGCGTCGCGTCGTAGACGTAGCTGAGGTCGGCGTGGCCATCACCACGTCGCGACGGCGTGCCGACCGCGATGAACACCGCCTCGGCCCCCGCGACCGCCTCACCCAGATCGGTCGTGAAGCGCAACCGGCCCGCCGCGACGTTGACCGCGACCAGTTGATCGAGCCCCGGCTCGAAGATCGGCATCCGCCCGGCGAGCAGCGCCTCAATCTTGGCGGCGTCCTTGTCGACGCAGATCACGTCGTGTCCGAAATCCGACAGACACGCGCCGGACACTAGCCCGACATAGCCCGAACCGATCATCGTGATGCGCATCGTTCCCTTTCCGCGATCGACCCGATGTCGGGCCATCATCGCCGCGACACTTAGCCGGGCAGGTTTAGAAATTCACCCCATCGACGCCACATTGGGTCGGGACAATCCTAACGCGCGCCGCTTCGCCGCCAGCCATCGCATCGATCCGTCGCACGCAAAGAAAAAGGGAGGCCGGCTCGCGCCGACCTCCCCAATTCGTTGACCGTTCGGTCGTCGCTTACTGGCCCGAACCTGGACCGTAGGTGACTTCCACGCGGCGATTCTGCACTTCGCGGACACCATCGGCGGTATCGACCCGCGGACGGCTTTCGCCGAACGCCTCGGTCGAGATGACGCCGTCGGGGATGCCCTTCGAGCCAAGATAGGCCTTCACCGAATCCGCGCGACGCTGCGACAGACCGACGTTGTACGATGCCGAGCCCGACTTGTCGGCGTGACCCGCCAGCATGACCTGCGCATTGCCGCAGCTCTGATATTGGGTGACGGCGTTGTCCAGGATCGACGCGGCCTCCGGCGTGATGTCCGACTTGTCCCACTCGAAGAACACGATGAACGGTCCCGGCGAGCAGACCACCTCAGGCGGAGGCGGCGGCGGGGGCGGAGGAGGCGGCGGTGGCGGCGGTGGCGGCGGAGGCGGCGGCGTCGGCGAACCGAAATTGTACGCCACGGTCCCCAGCAAGCTGTGCGTCCGGAAACGGCCGTCGAGGTTCCGCGGACCGATATCGGTCAGACGGACGTTATCGACGTTGAAGAAGCGATACTTCACGCCGATGTCGATCCGATCGGTGATCGGATAGCGGACGCCGGCGATGCCCTGATAGGCAAAGTTCGTGTCCGAATCGCTCAGGAAGCTGAGTTCGTTCTGAATCTGCTCGCGATCCTTGACGCGCGCGACACCGACACCGCCACCGACATAACCCTGAAGGCCATCGTCGCTGCCGAAATCGAGCAACGCGTTCGCCATGAAGCTGAGCGCCGAAGTCGAGCCGTTCGCATTATTATACTGGTTTGCCGGGAACGTGATCGGCGCACCCGCCGTCGTGAAACCCGGGGTCCCCGTGTTGGTGTTGTAAGTGTCGGTCGTCACGCGGCGATAGCCAACTTCGGCTTCGATTCGGAACGCACCGAAATCGTAACCCACCTGGCCATCGACGTCGAAGCCGAGCGAATGATTGACAGTGCCACTCTGAGCACCATTGACGATATTGATATCGTATTGGGTGTTCTCGGCGAGCGTCCCGCCGCCTTCAGCACTTACATACCACGAGTCATCGCGAGCCAACGCCGGCGAAGCCAGTGCGGTGGAGGCGAGCGCCAGAACTACGGCAAGCTTCCGCATCTTAATCCCCTTTCTCAGTTGTCCGATCGGACAGCCCAAACTCCCTACCCAAAGCTTGGTTTCCGTGCAAGCGAACAAAAGCCGGGAACTGTTGCCGTTAAGCCACAAATCCACGGAGAATAGCTCAGTGCGACTGACTTACGCGTCCGCGATGAGGCCATGTTGCCGCAACGCAGCGAGAATCTCGCTCAGCGCCACGCGCGCCTCTCCGTCGATCGTCTCGCCACCGGCAGGATCGTCGATCGCGGCGGCGGGTGGTCCGACGACGGGCGCGCCGGCGATAATCAGCCGCGCTCCGGTCAGCTCGCCGGTCCGCCAGTCATCGCCGTCGAATCGCACGGTCGCGCCGTCGGCGACGCTCCATACCGCCATCCCGTCTAAGGGCGCGACGAACCGCCAGCCTGCCGCGGTCCAGCCCGCAAGCGCGCGCGGGCGACCGACCCAATCCCCGCTCGGCGCATCGCCGACGATCCAGCATGCCCCGTCGGCCGGATCGGCAGGCGGATCGTCCATCCCCACCGCGACCACCGTAGCCTGCACCGCGAGGTCGAGCCGAACGAGCGCCTCATTGTGCGTCGCCTCCTTCTGCGCCTGCCCCGGTTCCAGCATCGGCAGCGCCAGCCGCCCAGTATTCTCGTCCATTACGCTCTCTCCTATGCCAGATCGATCCGGGCCTCCGCCGATTCCCCCGAGGTGCCGAGTTGCCGAACCGTCGCGACCGCACCGCGCATCAATTCCTCGGTGCGCAACACCACCTCTGGTCCGCTGACGATCGCGCGCCGGTCCGCCACTCCCGGCACCGCGATCGTCACGCGATAGGCCTCGCGCTCCTCGCCGAGCGGCGTGTCGAGGCCGTCGGTCCAGCGCCAGCCGAGACGACTGCGCCGAACCCAGCGCAACCGCGCATTTCCATCCGGAAGCGGATCGAGCGTCAAATGAACCGGCGAAGGCGGCGCGACCGAGATACCGGTGATCGCAACACTCGCCGCCGCCGGTCCCGCGACGTCGCCGACGCCGCTCGCCATCACGCGCACGGTTCGCCCGATCATCGCCGGCGGCAAGGCGATCGACACCGCCGTCTCGCGCGCGACAAGCACGAAGCGCTCGCCCGCGACATGCGACGCGGTCATCCCGCGACGCCCACGCAACAACGCCGACAGCCGCCAAAGCCTCGGCCCGATCTGCACCGCTTCGGCGAATTGCAAAAGCTCGCTCCCGACCAGCGCCAGGTTCGCACCATGATCGATCGCCCCCGCATCGGCACTCCGAAGCGTCATCGCATCGTGCGCGAGTTCGACCTCGATACCATTCGCCAGATCACGCAGCGTCGCAGGCCCCGGCCCAGGCGGCGCTGTCACGACCCCGATCACCGCTGACGCCGCGGTCGCACCCCCCGCAATCCACGACCCGCCATCGTCGAGACTATAAAGCAACGCCGCCCGCCGCCATCCCGCCCCCGTTCCCGCCGCCGCGATCGTCAACCGCGGCTGCGTCAGCAAGGCATCGTCGAGCGCGGGCGTCTCGAACGCCGCCAAGATCGTTTCGCCGATTGCGACGTCGGGCGCCGCCACGGCCCGCCCCGAACTCGCGATCGCCGGCAGCATCGGCGGCGTGATCGGCACCAGGTCGATCGCCACCGCCATCGCCTCGATCGAAACCGACGCCGCGCGCCACACCCCGTTTTCTCCCGAGATCGTCACGCCGTCCCCCGGCGCGACCGCGATCCCGCCAATGTCTACCGTCACCGTCCGCCGCACCCGCTCGGTCTCGGCCCGCGCCAGCATCGCCTCCGCGATCGTCCTCGCCGCCACCGCATCCACCACCGCGGGTAGATCGACATGCTCGACGCGATAGCCCGCGCCCGGCCGCCGCGCCTGCTGCACCCCGGTCTGATAATCGCGTGCGGGGTCGTAATGCGCCACCGTCAGGTCGCGCGGCACCGTCTCGATCGGCCGGATCGTCCGCATCCGCCGTTTGCCCTCGCGCCCGAACCCCGCATCAGCGATCGTCACCAGCGTGCCCGGATCGGATCGCATCTCGATGCCATCGCCGACCGGCGCGAACCAGGCACCCGCCGTGCTCCCCAGCAACGCAACGACCGCCTGCGCCTTGTCGCCATAAGCGGAAAAGCCCTGCACTGTCGCCGAAGGCCCCGCACCGACGATCGCGCCGCCCGCCAACTCCGCCGCCATCGCGCCGATCGCGACCGGCGCGGCATCGGCGACCACTTCGAACGTCAGCGACGGGATCCGATTGCCGAAATCGGCAAGCTGCAAATCCTCGAACACCGCATAAGCGATGCCGCGATGCGCCGGCGCCAATCCGACGCCTTCGAGCGACGAGATCAACGGATCGGGCGCCTGATCCTCGCCACCTTGATACAACCGGAAACCGGTCATCGTCTTCCAGTCGCCCTCGGCGCCGCGCAACAAATTCCCGTCGGCCCAGATGCGCCCAACGTCGATGATCGCCCGCCCCGACAAGGCCACCGCGAACGACGCCGAATAGCTATAGCTCGTCGTCGAAGGCTGCCCCTTGCCGCCGCCATCGGTCGCGGCGCTCTCGATCAGATCGGTCGCCCAGATGACGCTGCCCGCGACGCGCATCGTCCCGAACACCTTCACGATCGGCGTTCCGTAAGACGAAGTCTGCACCGCCAGCTCGGTGAGCCGCGGCCCCTCGCGCCCTTTCGGCCGGAAAATCTCATGATCGACCGCATTGCCGATCAGCCCGCCGATCGCCGCCCCGATCGGCCCGCCGACCACGCCGCCGACCACGGTCAGCACCAAGGTTGCCATGTCAGCCCTCCCGCAGCCGCCAGGCCGCGATCACCGGCCACGGCGGGACGCCCGGCCGCTCGACCACCCGCCGCGCCGAAGCATCGGCGTGAATCACGCCGCCATCGCTCAGGATCGCGAGATGAAGCTGCCCCGGCCCCGATCGAAACACGATCAGATCGCCCGGCGCGGCATCGTCGACCCGCACCAGCCCTGCCGCCGCGATCATCGCAGCCACCGCCGCCGCATCGCCCAGCCGCATCGCATACCCATCCGGCACCGCGCACCCGAGCGCGATCGCCGCCAAGCCGACGCAATCGAGCCCGAACGCCGGATCGCGCCCCTGTGGCGGTGGGTTCAACCGATCGACGCAACGCTCTGAGCGAACTTCTCAGCTGGCGTTTGGTACATCAAGGTTTTTCTCGGCCGCTCGTTGAGCTGCCTGGCGATGGTGCTGAGCTGGGCCTGGCTGAAGGTCGACAGGTCGATGCCGTGGGGCAGGTACTGGCGCAGCAGGCGGTTGGTGTTCTCGTTGGTGCCGCGCTGCCAGGGGCTGTGCGGATCGCAGAAGTAGACCTCGACATCGGTCGCCAAGGTGAAGCGCCGGTGGTCGGCAAGCTCCTTGCCGCGGTCCCAGGTCAGCGACCGGCAGAGGTCTCCGGGCAGCTTGCGGGCCTGCCCGATCAGCGCCGACACGACGGTCGCGGTTTGCTTGTTCGCGACCTTGGCGAGGATCACGTAGCGCGATTGCCGCTCGACCAGCGTCACGACATGGCTGCCGCGCGCGCCCGAGATTAGATCGCCCTCCCAGTGCCCGGGCACGGCGCGATCGTCGACGCAAGCGGGCCGTTCGCTGATCGAGACCGCGTCCTTGATCTGGCCGAGCCCGTCGCGCTTCAGGCTGGCATGGCGCGAGCGGCGGATCGTGCGCTTGGCGCGCAGATGCTCGAGCAGCTCTTTCTTGAGGACGCCACGCGCCTGGATATACAGGCTTTTGTAGATCGTCTCGTGTGACACGCGATGCTGGTCTTCGTCCGGAAAGCTATGCTTGAGCCAGCCCGCAACCTGCTCTGGCGACCATTTGCGGCGCAGCTTGCGCGATACTGTTCGTCGCAAGCCCCGGGTGGCAAGCGAGCTTGCAGCGCTTCGGGCGCAGCGCACGATCCCATGCCGCCTGATCCGATAGCGTGGCACGATACCGATCAGCGCCGCCGTTACGGCCAACCTCCCGGCTGATCGTTGACGGCGCGCGGCAGAGCTGGACTGCAATCGCACGCAGGCGAACGACCGGCGACCAGACCCCTGGATATCTCCTCGCGTTCGACCAAGCTCAGCGCACGGCCCGATCGCCTCCGATCGGGTGGGCGGATTCCGCCCGACGGTGAGAGCACCGAGAAGATCGACGAGCTCTCCCGCTCAAAGCCGCGACCGATCGAACTCATCGACTCGCCGCGCTGCCACCGATCCCAAATCTCCGCCCGCTGAGCGGCCGAGTAATATATCCGACGACGCTGCTTCATCGCACCACTCCTTCTCATCATGAGAATGATGCGTTGCGACCACCCGTTGAACCCACCGCCGAAACCGGACGCCGAAACAGGCCCGCGCACGCTCGATCGTGGTTTCAGCGCTGGATGGAGCGAGTCTTTGGACGCCCGCACGGGCGTGTCGCGGCACCGGCCCGCTCCCCCACCCCGCCTCCCATTCAGTATATCCTAGATGGGAGGCGGGGTGGGGGAGCGGGCCGGTGCCGTCCATGCGCGTGAGCGCATCAGACAAAGACTCGAGCGGGCCGGTGCCGCTTATCGGCGTGAGCCGATCAAACAGACTCCTCACGCCCCCGGATACCGGGTCAGCAGGTCGATCCCAGGCAGATACGGCTCGCCACGAAAGTTCACCGCATTGGCGAACCGCCCCGCGCACGTCGCGATCGTCTTGTCGCATCCCTCGATCACCTCGACCAACACCTCGATATCAATCGCGAACGGCGGCCCCTGCCGCAGCGTCACCGCCGCGCCCGCCGACGCCGACACCGCACTCTCCAACCCGCAATTCTCACCTCCGAGCCACCTCAGCCGCCCAAGCCCCCAGGCATTCGCCGAGGGCTCGACCACATCCAGCGTCACCACTCTGTCAGCGACCGCGATCACCCGCGCGAACCGCCGTCGCCCCGCCATCGCCACGCGGCACCTTTTGTCGCCCAGTTCGGCGCGACACGACGGCGCGGTCTCCTCCGCCACCGGCCGGTCGAGCGCCGCCGCCGCGCCGCGAAGCTCGGCGGTAAAGCCATCGTCGCTCGTCCCGACCGCCCCGATCGTCCCGCTGCCGAGCGGCGCGACGACATCGCCCGTCGTCCAGTCGATCGCCGACAATCGCACCCGCGCTCCGTCCCATCGCCCGGCGAGCAGATCGCGCTCGCCGATCGCCTCGGACGTCAGCGCGCCCGCGATATCCATCGTATCCGCTTCCAGCCCATCGGTCCGCTTGATCGCCGACGGCACCATCCCAGGCGCCGCGCGATGCGCCAGCCGGTCGATCACGACGTCGTTGTCGTTATCGGTCAGCCCGATCGTCACCCCGTCCCGCCGCGCGATTGTCCACGCCAGCGCAACGTTGGTCAGCGTATCGGCCATCGACATCCTCCTTATTGGCCCTCTTCCGGCTTCGCGGGAGAGGGCCAAGGTTGTTTTCGGCATGCTTTCCCACTGCTTCCCCGGCGAAGGCCGGGGCCCAGTTGGATAATGTTGATTGGCAGGCGCTGCGTGCAATCAAACCTGTTTCGCAACTGGAGCCCGGCCTTCGCCGGGGAAGCGGTTAAGCCGAGTCACATTCGATTTAGAAGGCTCACCCCTCCCGCACCTCGACCAACGGCACCGAAGGCGCCGCCCCCGCCAGAAACGTCGCCCGCGTCACGCTCAACCGGTCCTCGGCGAACCGCACCGGTACATCGAACCCGAAGCTTGCGCTCACCCCCACGCCAA
>CBDCNF010000004.1:0-265809 GCA_965219285.1 Sphingomonas sp. | reverse complement strand
GCCACGCCTGATATTTCGCCAGCGCGGGCGCCGCCTTGATCATCGACGCGAAGTCGAGGAAGGCGACATGGCCCAGCTTCTCGTAGCCCTCGCGGTAAACCCCGGCGGAATAATCGAGGAACTCGCCATACCCCGCGACGTCGTCGGGATTGAGCTTCGCGATCTGGTCGCGCAGCACCTTGTCGTCGTTGGTGTAGTCGAAGTTCGTCCCGTCGGGCCAATTGAGCCGGTAGAACGGCTGAACCGGATCGAGCGCAACATCCTTGGCCATGTCGTCGCCCGACAGCGCCCAAAGCTCGCTCAAACAGGCCGGATCGGTGATGACGGTCGGCCCGGCGTCGAAGGTAAAGCCATCCTTCTCCCAGAAATACGCGCGCCCGCCTGGTTTGTCGCGCGCCTCGACGATCGTCGTCGCGACGCCCGCCGATTGCAGCCGGATCGCCAATGCCAGTCCGCCGAACCCTGCGCCGACGACGATTGCTGTCTTCACTTCTTCATTGCCCTTACCACCCCGATCGCGCGCCAGAACGGCACCGGCGGCTTGCCCATCAGCGTCCGCGCCTTGTCCGCGGTCGTCGATCGTCCCGCGTAGAACCGCCCGATCAGTCCAGCGCGCAAGCGGTAGAAGCGTTCCAGGATCCTGTACCGCTGATCGGGGTCGGCCGCACGGAAAAGCATCGCATCGAGCATCCGGTAGAAGCCGCGTCCATCCCATGCCGCCTTGGCGTATTGGTACGTGAAATCGTGGAGCGCCGCGCCCGACAGATCCTTTGTCTTCGCCAGCCTTACCGCCAGCCGAACCGCATCGGGCAGCGAATAGCCCGTTGTCGGGTGGAACAGCCCGGCGCGGGCGCCCGCCTTGGCGACCTTCGCCCCGCCAGCGCGCCAATACGCGTCGAAATCGCCCGCGATCGTCACCGGGAGCGCACCGCGCTCCTCGCGCGGAACCGAATTGACGCCCTCGCTCGTCCAGCCGCGCGCGGCGGCATAGACCTCGATCCGCTTGTTGAGCGCGCCCACGTTGAGCTTCGGCGTATCGCTGTAATAGGTGTCCTCGACAAACACCCGCGTCGGCGAGAACGGCAGGCAATAGACGAAACGATAGCCGTCGTGCTGCGCCACCGTCGCGTCCATCACGAGCGGGCGTTCGAGGCCATGCCCGCCCGGCACCTCGATCTCGCGCCCGACGAATTTCTGCCAGCCGACTTCGAGCATTGAGGTATCGCCCGCCCCGCGCGCATCGATCACCCCTGTCGCCTCGATCCGGTCGCCGTCGGTCAGCACCACCGCGGTCGCGCTACACGCGGAAACCTTGCGTCCGGTCAGGATCCGCTCCGCCGGCAGCGCCGCGCGAACGACCACGTCGAGCCGCTCTGATTCGATCGAATAATAAGGCTGCTTGAACCCGCGCGAATGTGCCGGGAACATCACGTCATAGCCCGGCCAGGCGTGGCAGACGAGCTTGTCGAGCAGCCAGCGGTCCGCTTTCGCGACATCGGCCTGGAAGAACGACCAGATATGGTTGCCGCCAAGCGTCTCGCCGCCCTCGACGATCCGCACGTCCACCTCGGGCCGCTTCTCCGCCAGCGCGAGCGCGATCAGCGACCCCGCCAGCCCGCCGCCGACGATCGCGACGTCGCAGGTGATCGTCGATGCCATAGATCGTGCGCCTAGCCCAATCGAACCGCGCCGTAAAACGCCCGATCGGGCTCGCCCTCGCAAATCGGGACAACCCCGTGCCGCCGCGCTATAGCGCGAGCATGTCTGTCGCCCTCGCCATCCTGCTCTCCGCGTTCGCGATGACGATGATCGTCGGGGTGCGCTACCTCGCCGCTTCGGGCGGATTCGCGCTCGCGACGCGGCTGACGCGGCCCGGTCTCTACACCGGTCTCGACAGACAGATGCGCCGTGAGATCGCGTGGAGCCTTGCCTCCGCTGCGATCTACGGAATCCCCGCGGGCGTGGTGGCCTGGGGTTGGCAGAATCGTGGCTGGACGCAGATTTATACCGAACTTCACGCCTTCCCGCTGTGGTATCTCGCGGTATCGGTGGTCGCGTATCTCTTCGCGCACGACACCTGGTTCTATTGGACGCACCGCTGGATGCACCGCCCGGCGCCGTTCCGCCTCGCCCATGCGGTCCATCACGCCAGCCGACCGCCGACCGCCTGGGCGGCGATGGCGTTTCATCCGATCGAGGCGATGACCGGCGCTGTGATAATTCCGCTACTGGTCTTCGCAATTCCGATTCACGTCGGGGCCCTCGCATTGGTGCTGACGATCATGACGGTTATGGGTGTCACCAACCATATGGGGTGGGAGGTTTTCCCGCGGTTCATGTGGGACGGGCCATTAGGCGGGTGGCTGATCACCGCGAGCCATCATCAGCGGCATCACGAAAGATACGGGTGCAATTATGGCCTCTACTTCCGCTTCTGGGACCGGGTCTGCGGCACCGACCGGGGGATCGGCGGGTTCGCGTCGGCCGGCGATCGCGGCGGCGGCGCTCGGCATGTTCATGATGCTGTCGGCGGCGGCGCCCGTCGCCGAACTTGACGTCGCGATCGATCATGTCCGCTCGGCCAAGGGGATGATCCGCGTCTGCCTGACCGCCGATCCGCATAATTTCCCCGGCTGCGTCGACGACGCCAACGCGACGACGCGATCGATCCCGGCGAATACGCTTAATGTCCGTTTCGACGGCCTGCCGCACGGCGATTACGCGGTCGCGGTGATCCACGACGAGAATTCCAACGCCAGGCTCGACGTGTTCGCGGGCATCCCGCGCGAAGGTTATGGGTTCTCGCGCAATCCGCCGGTGATGTTCGGCGCGCCGCGGTTCGCCGCCGCGCGCTTCACGCTCGCCAGTGATGCAAATACGCAACAGATCAGGATGCGTTATATCCTTTGACCGCAAAGACGCGGAGCCAATCCGCGCCAAACGTGTTACGCCCCCGATTCAGCAAGGGATTTTCGAGTTGCGCGCCATCCGTCTCATCGCCGCCGGGGGCCTGTTGGCCGCCCTCGTTTCCACCGCCCCCGCCTTCGCGCAGGATGCCGGCACGCCGACCGCGGTCGCACCGGCACCCGACCCGAACGTTGGCGGCGATTCGATCACGATCGGGGGCGGTGGTGCGTATCTGCCCGATTACGAAGGCTCGAACGATTACCGCTTCACCCCCGTCCCCGGCGCGATCGGCTCGATCCATGGCTTCGCCTTCACGCTTGCGGGCAACCGCCTCAGCGTCGATGTGATCCCCAACCAGCCCGGGCCGGTCTGGGATTTCCAGGCGGGGCCGATCGGCGTCGTCAACTTCAACCGCACGAACAACGACAGCATCGACGACCGCCGCATCCGCGCGCTCGGCGAGCGCGACACCGCGATCGAGATCGGCGGCTATGTCGGCATCGGCAAGACCGGGGTCATCACCAGCCCATACGACAAGCTGTCGGTCTCGCTCAGCTATCGCCACGATGTCGCGAGCGCGCACGACAGCGCGATCTGGCAGCCGAGCGTCAATTATTTCACCCCGCTCAGTCTCAAGGCCGCGGTCGGGCTGTTCGCATCGGCCGAGCATGCCGGGGGCGGCTATGCGCGCTATTATTACACGATCACCCCGACCCAGAGCCTCGCCAGCGGCCTGCCGACGTATAACGCACGTTCGGGCTGGAAGAGCGTCTCGCTCGGTGTCGTCGGAACGTATGCGCTGACCGGCAATCTGCTCCACGGTTTCAAGCTCGTCGCGGGTGGCAGTTACCAGCATCTGATGGACGATTTCGGCGATTCGCCCGTCGTCAGCGTCGCTGGCGATCGCAGCCAATGGCTCGGCGCATTGGGAATCGCCTACACCTTCTGATTCCGGTATAACGCCCGAAAACGTCACGAATAATAGTGAACGAATCGGATAACCGCGCGTTAGCGCCGGGTTATAAAGGGGTCAGGATTGAAGGGCGACTTCGCCAGACGCAGGTTGGCGGCCGATGTCGCGCTCGTCGGTGAGCGCGACCATGCGGCGTTCCGGCGCGTCTACGAGCAGACGTCGCGCAAGCTGTTCGGCGTCTGCCTCCGGATCCTTTCCGATCGCAATGCCGCCGAAGATGCGCTCCAGGAAATCTACGTCAACGTCTGGGAACACGCCGCGCGGTTCGACGCGACGCGCGCCAGCCCGATCACCTGGCTCTGTACGATCGCGCGCAACCACGCGATCGATACGCTGCGCGCATCGCAACGCCAGACCGCGCGTGCCGACAAGATTTATCCCATCGTCGTCGCCGAAGTCGTTCCGGCGATCGACGCGGTCTTGGCGGACGCCGAAGCCGAGAGTGATGCACTGAAATGCCTCGATCTCCTCGGCGATGACCAGCGCACGTCGATTCGTCAGGCTTTCTTGGAAGGTTTGACCTATCAGGAGCTCGCCGATCGACGCGCGGTCCCGCTCGGCACGATGAAAAGCTGGATTCGCCGAGGATTGATCGAGATGCGGCGGTGCCTGGCCGATGACTGAGATGGAAACCAGCGACGAACGCGATCTGATGGCTGCGGAATATGCACTCGGCGTGCTCGACAGCGGCGAATATGCCGTCGCCAAGGCGCGCTATGCGCAAGACGCCGAATTCGCCGCCGCGGTGCACCGCTGGCAGCACCGCTTCTCGCCGCTCTATCACGAGGTTGAGGAGGAAGAGGTGCCTTCCGCTTTGTGGTCGCGCGTCACTGGCGGCACGCGGCTCCAGGTCGCGCGGCTCGTCCGGCATGTGGCGGCGTGGCGGGCCGGCGCGATCGCCGCGACCGCGCTTGCGGCGACGCTCGCGGCAGTGCTCGTGGTCCAGCCCACCAAGGTCGCGCCGCCGCAAGTCGTGACGCGCGTGGAGGTTGCTCCGCCCGAGCCAACGACGTTCGCGCAACTCATCGAGAAGGATGGCAAGGCGACGGTCATGGCGCGCTTCGAACCTGCCACCGCACAGCTACGCGTGCGCGCCAGCAACATCCCGCAAGCCGGCGGCACGCCCGAATTGTGGGTGATCGCCGATGGTGACGCGCCGAAATCGCTCGGGCTGATCGACCGCGCGCATGAAGCCACGCTCGCGATCGGCGGCGATGTCCGCCCGCTCCTCCACGCCGGCGCGACGCTGGCGGTGACGCTAGAAGACGCCGCGACCGCCCCCCACGCCGCCCCGACCGGCGCGATCCTCGCTTCGGGAACGATCGCCCGGCTGTAATCGCCGAGAGACGATCGAAAGACGTCGCAAAAAACTTCGCATTGCCAGCCGCCCAAGGCTGGGCTAGTGGCACGCGCCTGCCAGCCACCGGCCCGTCCGGCGGCATTCTATCACGTGCGGCCGTGGCGGAACTGGTAGACGCGCAACGTTGAGGTCGTTGTGGGCGAAAGCCCGTGGAAGTTCGAGTCTTCTCGGCCGCACCAGCATTCCACAAATCGTCGGAAACGCTCGGAAATCGTCGGACGAACGGTCCGATATGAGCGTTTGTTACGGTAAGCTGCTACGGGATTTGCTGAAAGGCATGTTCCGACGGGGGCATCGATCGCGAAGGCGATCGGCTGCGTTCCGCAGGCGCTGCATGCGTGGGTGGAAGGCCGAGGTGAACAGCGGCAAGCGTGCCGGTGTCCCGACCGAGATAGTGGACAAGGTGAAGGCGCTGGAACGCGAGCAGCGGCAGGTCAACGAGATCCTACGCAACGCGTCAGCGTATTTTGCCCAGGCGGAGCGAGCCTGAGACCCTGGCGCCCGTTCAAGCGATGACAACCGCAATTTCCATGCGGTCGAACCGATCTGCCGGGTTCTGCCGATCGCCCGCTGCACCGTCGAACGGCCGATGCACGAGCTGGGCTTGGCGGGCGTGATCCGCGGCAAGCCGGCGCGCACGACCATCAGCGACAGAACGGCACCGTGTCCGCGTAATCACGTCAACCGCCAGTTCTACGCACCAGCGCCGACCATGCTTTAGGTGCCGGGCTTCACCCCCGCCCGCGCCTTCGCGAGGGCAGGCTCTATGTCGCAACCTGGGCGGGGTTCGTTTACGACGCATCTTCGGCCGGCGCGCCAGCAGGACGGCACACGCCAGCTTCCTGCCCGATGCCTTGAGCAGGCGCTCCACGATCGCCGACCCGTTCACCGCGACGGACTGTCGCGCTGTTTCAGCAGATGCTCGACATCGTGGAGGACGAGCGCACCGCCTGGATCGACTCGCGCACCGAAGGCGAGCCTGCCGTGCGCGCGGGGCTCGTCGCGATGCGCGAGGCGGATCGGCGGACGACGCTGCGCACCGCCGGCATCGACGATGCGATGGACGAAGAGGCGCCGCCGCAAAGGATCGGCGCCTACCGGATTATCGAGCGGATCGGCCGGGGCGGCATGGGCGCGGTCTATCGCGGCGAGCGCGCGACCGGCGATTTCACGCATCAGGTCGCGATCAAGGTCATCAAGGCGGGACTGTTGTCCGACGTTCTGGTCGACCGCTTCCGAAGCGAGCGGCAGACGCTCGCCGGTCTCGTCCACCCCCATATCGCGCAACTCCATGACGGCGGCGAGACCGAGGCGGGTTCTCCCTATATCGTCATGGAACTGGTCGATGGCCTGCCGCTGCTGCAATGGGCCGAGGACCAGCAGCTTTCGCGCGCGGCGCGGCAGCACCTCTTCGGCGACATTTGCGGCGCGGTCGCGTTCGCGCATCGCAGCCTGATCGTTCACCGCGATCTGACGCCCTCCAACGTGCTGGTGACGCGCGACGGCGTCGTGAAGCTGTTCGCTCACAACGATCGTCTGGCGCGGATCGTGGGGACCGTGGAAGCGCGCGTCCAACTGGCCGACCGGGCGCAAACCTATCTCTCCGAACTGGCTGCCTCGCCGCGCACCGACGATGTTCTCAAGAGCGAAGCGGCGCAGGGCTTCATCAAACTAGGAAGAATTCGCGGCGTCCCCATCGAAACCAATCTCGGGCAGAAAGAAAAGGCGCGGGGCAATCTGCAACAGGCGATCCGGTTGCTCGACGCCATCGACGATCCGGCGATCGAGACCGCGCCCGATCTCGCCACCGCGCGCGCGCTGTTGGCGATGATCGAGCTTCACATCGATGCGGACGCCGAACAATCGGGACGTACCGTCGCACGTGCGGCATCGGTGCTTGCCGCGGTCCCTGAAAACGCGCGTTCCAACAGATGGCTCGTCGCGCGCGGCGATGTTCGCACGGCGCAGATCGAACGCGCGATTCTCGATGGCCGCAATCGCGACGTCATTCGGCTGGCCGATGTGAAGGAGCGCGAGACGGCGCATTGGCCGGCGCCGCTACGCTCCTCGCATACCGCCGCGCTGGAACATGCGAGCGCGGCCTCCTACCGTGCCAATGGCTTCGCCCATCTCGACGACGCGAGCGTCGCAGAAAAGGCCGCGGTGATCCCGGCCTATCGCAAGGCGGATCGCCAATTTCGCGCGCTCGACCAGACTCGCCCGAACGATCCGCCGACGTTATATCTGTGGACCTGGAACAATTATATGGCCGCAGGCGGCGTAACGAACGCGGGCGATGCGCGGGCGGGGAAGCAGTTTCTGGAAGCGGGGCTGTCCTCGGTCAAGCGGCTGCTGGCGCTTGAGGAACATGATGAACCCTTACGCTACCTCGAAATCAATATCCGCGAAACGCTGTCGCAGGTGCTGGCGCAAGGCGGTCAGTTCGCGCAGGCCGTCGCCCTGCAACGCAAGATCGTGTCCGATTTCGAGAGAAAACTGCCAAAGCGGCGGCCCCTTTCCAACCTCAACCGTCTCGCTTTTTCATCGACCATTCTAGGAGAAATCGGCAGGGAAGCGGGAAACCGAAAGCTGGCGTGCGACAGCTGGCGGCAGGCGATGAATCTGTATGGCGAAATAGAATCGCGCGGCGAGATCGATTATCACCGCAGACTTCTGCCCTATCTGCGCGAAAATCTGAAGCGTTGCGACCGCGGTGTGCAGGTAGGCGGATTTTTGGAAATGTAACAGGCGTCACGGAGGGGGCAGGGCATTGTGAGTGGTCACTCACCCGTCTTTGAATGAGGAATCGCCAACGCGCTTCGATGCCTGGCGTCGGCAAGCTAGCCGGTCCACTCGGCGACCCCAACCCGACCCGAATTTGCAACCCGATTGTCTTTGTATGTCCGCAACGCCCAGGTTTGGGCGCTATAGAGACGATCCGTCTCAAGCGAGTCGGAGCACGCGATGCGAGGAAGTACGATGGGAACAATAGCCGAGGTCATCGTCGAGACTCTGGAAGCCGCGGGTGTCCGGCGCTGCTACGGCATTCCCGGCGACACGCTGAACCATGTGACCGACGCGATCCGGACGAGCAAAATCCGCTGGGTCCACGTCCGGCACGAAGAGGCGGCGGGTTTCGCCGCAGGGGCGGACGCGATGTTGACCGGCGAACTTGCGGCCTGCGCCGGGTCGTGCGGGCCGGGCGGCCTTCATTTCATCAACGGCCTGTTCGAATCGCATCGCAATCGTGCGCCGGTGGTGCTGATCGCCAGCCAGATCGTTCGCGACGAACTCGGCTTCGATTTTCCGCAGGAGGTCGATTTCAAAGCGATCTACGCGTCGTGCAGCGTGTTCTGCGAGGAAATCCGGACCCCGGCGCAAGCGCGGCGGATGACCGCGATGGCGGCGCAGGCGGCGCTCGCGCGTCGCGGGGTCGCGGTGCTGATCGTGCCCGCCGACGTCTCCAGCGCGAAGGCGCCCGACGAGCCCGATTTCGCGGTCCACCGCGCGACGCCGGTGGTGCGCCCGTCGGACGCCGATCTCGATCGGCTTGCGGCGGAATTGAACGGCGGCAAGCGCGTCGCGATCTACGGCGGGTCGGGATGCGAGACCGCGCATGACGCGGTCGTCGCGCTGGCGGCACGACTGCGCGCGCCGGTCGCCCGCACGTCGCGCGCCAAGGATTTTCTCGAACACGACAATCCCTACGACGTCGGCATGACCGGCATCTTCGGCAGCGAGAGCGGGTATCACGCGTTGATGTCTTGCGACGTGCTGCTTCTGCTCGGCTGCGATTTCGCGTGGCGCCAATTCTATCCTGAGAAAGCAACGATCCTTCAGATCGATCTCGACGGGACGCATCTCGGCCGGCGCCATCCGGTCGATATCGGATTGGTCGGCGATATCGGCGACACGATCGAAGCGTTGCTCCCGCGCATCGCCCAGCGTGAGGATGACGCATTCCTCGCCGAATGCCTGGAGCATCAGCGCAAGGCGGTCGAGCGTGAGAGCAAACATGCCGATGTCGGCAAGGGCGGCGCGATCCATCCGCAATATCTGACCGAGCTGATCTCGCGCCATGCCGCCGCCGACGCGGTATTCTCCGCCGACGGCGGCTCGCCGATGGTGTGGTGCCTGCGCCACATCGCCTCGACCGGGCGCAACCGCACGGTGGTCAGCCTCAGCCACGGGACGATGGCCAATGCCATGCCGCAGGCGCTCGGCGCCAAGGCCGCTTTTCCCGATCGGCAAGTTATCGCTCTGTCGGGCGACGGCGGCATCGCGATGCTGCTCGGCGACCTCTTGACCGCGGTTCAGGAGAAGCTGCCGATCAAGGTGGCGGTGTTCAACAACGGCGCGCTGGACTTCGTAGAGATCGAGCAGAAGGTCGAGGGTCTGCTCGATGCTTATACCGAACTCGTCAATCCCGACTTCGCGCGGGTTGCCGAAGCGATCGGTTTTCGCGGATGGCGTGTCGAGAAGGCCGACGAGCTCGAGGCCGCGGTCCGCGCCTGGCTCGACGAGCCCGGCCCGGCGCTGCTCGACGTCGTCACCGATCGCTACGAACTCGTCTTCCCACCCAAGGTCGCGGCGGGGCAGGTCGCGGGGATGGCGCTTTATTCGGCCAAGGCGGTGCTCGGCGGGCGCGGCCGCGACGTCGTCGGCATGGTCAAGAACCTGCTGTCGTGAGGCGACCGATGTCACCCTGGGACGGATCGACATCCGGCCAATTTCACTGCCGTCATTCCCGCGAAGGCGGGAACCCATACAGGCTGGCCTCAGCGAGCCTGTAGATACGTTCGAGACTATGGATCCCCGCCTTCGCGGGGATGACGAAACGGGTGAATGTCGATCCGCTTTAGGTCGTGATAGTCTCCGGCAATTGGTGCAGCAGTTTGTCGAGCGTGATCGGATATTCGCGCACCCGAACGCCCGTCGCATTGTAGACCGCATTGGCGATCGCCGCGCCGACCCCGCACAGGCCCAACTCGCCGACGCCCTTGGCCTTCATCGGCGACGATTTGGCGTCGGGATAATCGAGGAAAACAACTTCCTGATGCGGAATGTCGGCATGGACCGGCACCTCGTAACTGGCGAGATCGTGATTGACGAAGAAGCCGAAGCGCTTGTCGACCGCCAGTTCCTCCATCAGCGCCGCGCCCGCGCCCATCGTCATCGCGCCGATCACCTGACTGCGCGCCGAGACGGGATTGAGGATGCGCCCCGCCTCGCACACCGCGAGCATCCGACGAATCCGGATTTCGCCGGTATAGGCATCGACGCCGACTTCGCAGAAATGCGCGACGAAAGTCGATTGCTGATATTTCTCGTCGAGGTCGCCATATTCGATCGAATCCTCGACGACGATCTCGCCGCCCGACGCGGCGTCCGCGAGCTTGGCGGAACGATTCCCGCCGCGAACCTCGCCATCTGCGAAGCTGGCGTCGGCGGAGTTGAACCCCAATTTCTGCGCCACCGTCTCGCGCAGCTTCATACAGGCGGCATAGACCCCGGCGGTCGAATTGTTCGCGCCCCATTGCCCGCCCGAGCCGCAGGACACCGGACTCGACGAATCCCCCAGCCGAACCACCACGGCGTCGAGATCGACCCCCATCGTCTCCGCGGCGGTCTGCGCGATGATCGTGTAGCTGCCGGTGCCGATGTCGGTCATGTCGGTCTCGACCGTCACGACGCCGCGCTTGTCGAGGCGTACGCGTGCCGCCGATTTCTGGAGCAGGTTGTTACGGATGCCGGCAGCCACGCCGACGCCGACGAGCCAACGACCATCGCGCACCTTTGCCGGTTCGGCGTTGCGCTTGGACCAACCGAATGTCTTTGCGCCGGTTTGCAGGCATTCGACGAGATGGCGTTCCGAAAAGGGTCGCTCGGGCTTTTGCGAATCGACTTGCGTGTCGTTCGCGACGCGGAACGCGATCGGATCGATGCCGAGCTTCTCCGCCATTTCGTCGATCGCGATTTCCAGCACCATCAGCCCGGGCGCCTCGCCCGGCGCGCGCATCGCATTGCCTTCGGGAAGATCGAGATCGGCGAGGCACAGCTCGGTCATCCGGTTCTTGCCGGCGTACAGCAATTGCGTCGCACCGGTCGCGGTCTCGGGCCCGCCGCCGGTCAGATTGCCCGACCAGCTCTGGTGCGCGATCGCGGCGATCGTGCCCTGCTTGTCGCAACCGATCCGCACGCGCTGCATCGTCGCCGGGCGATGCGTCGCGTTGTTGAACATCATCGGGCGCGTCATCGCCACCTTGACCGGTCGCTTCGCCGCCTTCGCCCCCAGCGCGGCAAGCACCGCATCGGCGCGCACGAACAGCTTCCCGCCGAAGCCGCCGCCGACATAGGGCGAGACGAGCCGGACCTTGTCCTGCGCGAGACCCAATGTCTTCGCTACGTCCTTGGCGCCCCACGCGATCATCTGGTTTGCGGTGTAGATCGTCACCCGATCGCCGTCCCATTCCGAAATCGAGGCGAACGGCTCCATCATCGCGTGCGATTCGTCCGGCGTCGAATACATCTCGTCGAGCTTGACCGGGGCGGCGGCGAACGCGGTGTCGAAATCGCCATGCGAGGTTTTGGCCGGACCGCCAAGGCCGTCATCCTCGGGCACCGGCGCCGCGGCGCGCGCGGCGGCGAGATCGTATTTGCCCTTCGCGCGATCGTAATCAACCTCGACCAGCGCCGCGGCGGCGCGCGCCTGTTCGAACGTTTCCGCGACGACGATGCCGACCGCCTGGTGATAATGATCGACCGTCGGCCCGGCGAGGAGAGGCGCGGCGTTCATGTCGCCTTTGCCGAGCTTGCCCGCATTCTCGTACGTCACCACCGCCAGGACGCCCGGCGCGGCCTCCGCATGCGTCGTGTCCAACCGTGTGATGCGGCCCTTGGCGACGCCGGCGCCGATGATGAAGCCATAGGCCGGATTGGTGACCTTATCGTGCCGCTCATAGGCATAGGGCGCGGTGCCGGAGGTCTTGAACTTGCCGTCGATGCGCGGCGTCGGCTTGCCGACCACCTTCAGTTGATCGATCGGGTTGGTGCCGGCGGGTTCGGTGAATTTCATAATCTCAGGCCTTTGCGTCTGCGAGAGCGCCGGCAAGCGTCCGCCGGGCGAGCGGGATCTTGAACGCGTTTTCCTTGGTCGGCCGCGCATCCGCGAAGACGCTCTCGGTCACCTTGTCGGCGCCATTCGGCATTTCGGCCTCGGCGCTTTCGACGCGCCACGGCTTGGGGGCGACGCCGCCGAACGCGACGCGACCGCTGCCGTCTTTCTGGATCACCGCTGCGACCGAAACGAGCGCGAAGGCGTAGGACGATCGATCGCGGACCTTGTGATAGACATGCGTGCCGCCGATCGGGCGAGGCAACGTCACCGCGGTAATCAGTTCGCCCGGCGCGAGCGCCGTCTCGACATGCGGCGTCGTACCCCACAGGCGGTGGAAGTCGGCGATCGGAATCGTGCGTTGCTTCCCGTTCGGATCGACCGTCTCGACCGTCGCGTCGAGGACGCGCATCGCCACCGCCATGTCGCCGGGATAGGTGGCGATGCACTGGTCGCTGGTGCCGATCACGCCAAGCTGGCGCGAATAACCGCCGATCGCCGCGCAACCAGACCCCGGCTTGCGCTTGTTGCAGGCCATGTTGGTGTCGTAGAAATACGGGCAGCGCGTCCGCTGAAGCAGATTGCCCGCGGTGGTCGCCTTGTTCCTGAGTTGGCCTGACGCCCCAGCAACGATCGCGCGGGTCAGCAATCCGTAATCGCGACGCACGCGCTTGTCGGAGGAGAGCGCGGTGTTCGTCACCAACGCGCCGATCCTGAGCCCGCCATCATCACTATCGTCGATCTGATCCAGTTTCAGATCCTGGACATCGACGAGATGCGTCGGCGTCTCGATCTCGAGCTTCATCAGGTCGAGCAGGTTGGTGCCGCCGGCGATGAACTTGGCGCCGCGCGTCCGCGTGACCTCCGCAGCGGCCTCGGCGGGCGTCTTCGCGCGTGCATAGGTAAAGGCCCTCATGCGCTGGCTCCCGCGACTTCGGTGATCGCTTCGGCGATGTTCGAATAGGCGCCGCAGCGGCAGATGTTGCCGCTCATCCGCTCGCGCAACTCGGCGCTGGTGAATTGCGGCTTGCCGACGATATCGTGTGTAACATGGCTGGGGGTACCCGCCGCCATTTCGTCGAGGACCGCCACCGCCGAGCAGATCTGCCCGGGTGTGCAATATCCGCATTGATACCCGTCGTGCTTCACGAACGCCGCCTGCATCGGGTGAAGCTTGTCGGGTGTGCCCAGCCCCTCGATCGTGGTGATCTCATCGCCGTCGTGCTGCAGCGCGAGGCTGAGACAGGAATTGATCCGCGCGCCGTCGACGATGACCGTACACGCTCCGCATTGACCGTGATCGCACCCCTTCTTGGTGCCGGTCAGGTGGAGATGCTCGCGCAGCGCATCGAGCAAAGTCGTGCGCGTGTCGAGCGTGAGATTATGGCCCTTGCCGTTGACCTTGAGATTGACCGCCATGTGTGGCGGCGAGGCGTTACGTCGCGGTTGGGCCCCGGCTGAAGGCACCGCAGCCGCGGCCGCCGTCGCGCCACCCCCCGCAAGCACGCCCCGTCGCGACATCGTCAATTCTCCATCACTTGTCATCTATCCACCTGTGTCCGTTGTGACGTTCGCGAAAAGCGAAAAGACCATCGCTGGCAACACCGAAACCGATACGTGCGCCGTCCGTCATCTCCACGCCAACGCACGAAACCGAAAAATGGCCAACTCGCGGTCGAGGCCTGCTCCAATCCGGGTGTTACTCGCGTTGCCGTCTTCGACGACATAATCCATCGTCGCGCAGCAAGGTATCTGTCAGATCGGCGCAAAAAGGCTCCCGCCGCACTCGACGATCTGGCTTCCGTCGACAAGACGACGTAACAATCGCGCGCTGGCAGGGAGCATCACGTGCGCGCGACGATCAAGGACGTTTCGCGAGAGGCCGGCGTCTCCATCAAGACCGTGTCGCGTGTTCTCAACAACGAACGCTACGTCAGCGCGACCGCGCGCGACCGCGTCGAGGCCGCGGTCGCGGCGCTCAATTTCAGGCCGAGCAGCGCGGCGCGTTCGCTTGCCGGCGGACGGAGTTTTCAGATCGCGCTGATCTGCGACAACCCGAGCCCTTATTATATCTACGAGATGCAATCGGGCATCCGCGATCGCTGCGAAGCGGATGGCATCCGCATGATCGCCCAGCCCTATGATCGTGCCTCCGGACGCCTGATCGACGAACTCGAAAGCCTGATCGACGCGACCAGCGTGGACGGCATCATCCTAACGCCCCCGGTCACCGATTTTCCCGCGGCGCTCGCCTTGCTCGAACGCCGGGGGGTCCGCTACGTCCGGGTGTCGCCGGGCACGCAGACGGATCTGACGCCGTCGACCTTCATCGACAATGCCGGCGCCGCCGCCGCCATGACCGCGCATCTGATGGCGCTCGGTCATCGCCGGATCGGCTTCGTCACGGGGGACAAGAGCTATGCGACGAGCGGGCAGCGGCGGGAGGGCTATCTCGCCGCGCTCGCGCGGGCGGGTATCGCCGCGGACGAGACGCTGATCCGGCAGGGCAGCTACGATTTCCCTTCGGGATCGATCGCCGCGGAGGCTCTGCTCGCGCTCGATCGTCCACCGACGGCGATCTTCGCGTCGAGCGACGACATGGCGGCGGGGGTCCTGGCGGCGGCGCATGCGCGCGGGTTGCGCCTGCCCGCCGATCTGTCGGTCGCGGGGTTCGGCGACGATGCGCTGGCCGGCTTCGTCTGGCCGCCGCTGACGACGATCCGCCAGCCGACCCGCGATCTGGCGTGGAACGCCGCGGATCTTTTGCTGGCGGGCGATCCGTCCTGCCACGAGCGCCGGGAGATTCCCTACGGCCTCGTCATCCGCGGCTCGACCGCACCGCCTCGCTGAGTTCATCGGGCCATCGCGGTGGAGTGGCGCGCATAAAGCGCTAGGCGGACCGGCACATCTATGACAACGTTATCCGAAAAGGCGGGAGGGAGGATGATGACGCCACAAGCGACCGGGCGCGCGCGCTGGATCATCGTCGCGATGGTCTTCGTCGCGGTGATGCTCAATTACGTCGATCGCCAGATCCTCGCGCTGCTGAAGCCGACCCTCGAGGCGCAGTTTGACTGGTCCGATCAGGATTACGCGAACATGGGCACCGCGTTCCAGCTGGCGACCGCGTTTGCGTTTCTCGGCACCGGCTGGTTCATCGATCGCGTCGGGTTGCGGCTCGGCTTCGCGATCGGCGTGGCGGTGTGGAGCGTCGCGGGAATGGCGCATGCGTTTGCGACGACGGTGACGGGGTTCCTCACGGCGCGCGTGGTGCTCGGCGTCGGCGAATCGATCGGAACGCCCGCCGCGGTCAAATCGGCATCGACGTATTTCAACCGCCGCGATCGGCAGCTCGCGCTCGGCATCGGCAACACCGCCCCCAATGTCGGCGCGATCGTGACGCCGCTCTTCATCCCCGCGCTGGCGGTGGCGTTCGGATGGCAGGCGGCGTTTCTGCTCGCCGGCGGGCTCGGGCTGGCATGGGTCGTCGTCTGGTTCGCGATCCGCGTCCAGCCGGTTGCGGTCGATGCGACGATCCCGGCACCCGTGCGCTGGCGCGACATCGCGTTCAGCCGCAAGACGCTGACCATCGCCATCGCCAAGGTGCTGTCCGATCAGGTGTGGTTCTTCATGCTGCTGTGGCTCCCCGATCTGTTCCACCGCCTGTTCGGCATGCAGCAGGGGACGCTCGGCCTGCCGGTGGCGCTGGTCTACGTCTTTGCGGCCTGCGGGGCGTTGACCGGCGGCTATATCCCGGCACGGCTGATGGCGGCGGGGTGGAGCGTCAACCGCGCGCGCAAGACCGCGATGCTGGTCTATGCGCTGCTGATCCTGCCGGTGCCGTTCGTCCTGTATCTCGAAAGCCCGTGGACCGCGGCGCTGCTCCTCGGACTTGGCCTGTTCGCGCATCAGGGGTTTTCGACCAACGTCTTCGGGCTCGCGACCGATATCGTCCCGGCCCGATCGATCGGATCGACGATCGGCATCGCGGCGTTCTTCGGCAACCTCTGCTCGATCGGGATGATCCAGTTCTCGGCCTGGTCGCTCGGTCACGGCCTCGGCTATGCGCCAATGCTCGCGATCTGCGCATCGAGCTATCTGATCGCGCTGGGCTTCATCCAATTGCTCATCCCGCACATCGAGCCGATCGACGAGGACGATCGCGGCGACGCGATGGTGATGGCGCACTGACCCAAAGTTTGGTTCAGCAAAGCTGAACCGGGCGGCACCGGCCCGCTCCCCCACCCCGCCTCCCATTCAATATAATTTCTTGGGAGACGGGGTGGGGAGTGGGCTGGTGCCGCCCATCCGCGTGAGCGGATCAAACCCTAAAAGTTGATCCGTCCCGTCACCCCGTAATAGCGATCCGCCTCACGCGGGATGATGTAGCGGTACGATCCGCCCGGTCCGCCCGACGTGATCGACGACGCAAAACTCTCGTCGAACAAATTCTTCACCTGGAAGCTCAGGCGATAGCGGTCCTCGGGATCGACCAGCGCCGCGGTCAGATCGACCAGCCCGTAGCCGTGGATCGTCGTCGCGTCGCGGATCGCGGCGGAGGCGTCGAGCTGCGAAATCTGCTTCGACTGATACGATCCCTGCGCACCGAGCGCGACATCGGCGAAGCCACCGGTGCGGATGCGATAGTCCGCGCCGAGCGATCCCTTCCACTTCGGCGCATAAGCGAGCCGCGTACCAGACGCGATCACGCCGGTCATCACGCCGTTGGTCGGCACCTTGAACTGGTCGATATGCGCGTCGGTATAGGCGACCCCGCCCGAAAAACTGAGATCGCGAACGGGCTGATACAACAGGTCGGCCTCGCCGCCGCGCGTCGAAATCTCGCCCGCGTTGGTGAAGCGCGTGACGAGCACGCCCGCGACCACATCGGGATTGTTCGCCTGGAAATTGTGATATTTCGCGTAATAGGCCGCAAGGTTGATCACCAGTTTGCCGTCGAGCAAGGTGTTCTTCAGCCCCGCCTCGTAGCTGTCGGCGGTCTCGGGCTCGATCACGTTGGTGCCGGTCGCGGTCAGATTGTAGAAGATATTGAACGCCGGGCCTTTGTAGCCGCGCGAATAGGTCGCATAGGCGGTCGATTGCGGGACGATGTCATATTGCAGGCCAGCCTTGCCCGACCAATTGTCGTTGGTGGTCTTGCCCTGAAACGGACCGAAGCTGGGCTGGATCCCCGGTCCGGCTAGCGCGGTGATGCGGGTGTGGAACACATCGAGCTGGTCGGTCGTGTAGCGCGCCCCGACGATGGCGCGGAGCCGGTCGGTGAAATTGAGCGTGCCCTGCCCAAAGAAGGCGAGGTTGGTGAACACCGACCCGAACGTCGCGGTGCCCGTCGGCGTGGTCACGACCGTCCCCGGCGCGGTACATGGCGTCAGTACCGTCGGCGCCGGGTCCAGCGAGCAGACGATATCGTTGCGCGTGAAGGTGCGCGTCGTCTTGGCGCGCGAATAGAAGGCGCCGATCACATAGCTAAAGAACTGGCTGGCCGGGCTGGTCAGGCGAAGTTCCTGCGTGATCGTGTTGCTCGTCTGCGGGCCGAAATCGTGGAGTTCGTTGAAGCCGACATAGGCCTGCGGCAGGAAATCGCCGTCGCGGATCTCGGTATTGTCGTATTCGCGGTACGAACCGATGTACGTCACGGTCTGGGTGCCGAGCGTCCAGTCGGTCTGAAGCGAGACGCCCCAGCTCTTTTCCAGCGTCGAGGTGACGAGGTTCTGCGCCAGCTTGCGGGTGTCGTCGCCCTTGGGGTCGGGCAGCGCGCCGGCGGTCACATTGGCGGGCAGCGTGCCGATCACCTCGCCGCAGCAATCGTCGTCGGACTTGCGATAGTCGGCGATGATCGTCGCGGTGAAATCGGGGGTGAGTTCGGCGACGATCATCCCGCGCACGCCATAATGTTCGTAGCCGTTGACGCGATTGCCGGTGGTCACGTTGCGGATGTTGCCGTCGTAATTGCCGTAGAAGCCGGTGACGCGCGCCGCGACGCCGGTCGTCAGCGGCAGATCGACCGCGCCGCGGACGCGATATTCGTTGCCGTTGCCGAAGTAATAGCCGCCGTCGAGGAAACCGCCGAAGGTGTTGCCGGGGCGTTTGGTGACGATGTTGATGACGCCCGCACTGGTGTTCTTGCCGAACAACGTGCCCTGCGGCCCGCGCAGCACTTCCAGCCGGTCGATGTCGATCAGGTCACTGAACGCTTCGCCCGCTCTGGAGTAGACTACGCCATCGACGACGGTCGAGATCGACGGCTCGCCCGCGATCGAGAAGGTCGAGGTGCCGACCCCGCGCAGGAACAGCGACTGGTTGATCGCGGTGCCCGATTTGCGGAAGTTCAGGGTCGGCACGAGATATTGCGCGCCTTCGAGGTTGACCGCGCCCTTGGCGGCGATCGCATCACCCGAGATCACCGAGACCGCGACGGGCACGTCCTGCAGGCGTTCGGACCGTTTCTGCGCGGTCACGACGATATCGCCGGGGATCGCCTCTTCCGGCGGTTGGGTCGCGTCGGCGGGTGCGGTCGCCGCGCCGATCGCAGGGGTCGCATCCTGCGCGAGCGCTGGGCTTGCGGTCAGCGCGATCAATGCCGCGCCGCTCATCAGAAACGTCTTCATCTCATCCTCCCATTCCCGCCACGTTGGGCGGCGTCTTTCGCTGCGGGGCTCAGAACCCCAATTCTTGCATCTCCACGACGCGCTTCTCGCGCGCGCTGATCTCTGCGGCGGTGCCGATTGCGACCGCCATCAGTCCGTCGCGCGCGGTCACCTCGACCGCGCCTTCGCCGCGCACCGCGGCGTTGAATTTCTGGTGCTCGTAGAAGGTCGATCCGTGATGGCTGCCCGCATTGAGCGCGGTTGCGTCGGTATGGACGACGCGGCGGTCGACCTGCTTGGGCCGGCGGAACCCGACGCGCGGCGAATAGACGAGTGCGCCTTCGGGGATCAGCACCTCGAGCCGCGCGTCGGAGCCGACCGCGGCGATCTCTTCCTGATTCTCCGCACCCTCGGCGAACATCGACAGGTCGAGCATCGCGCGAACGCCATTGGCGAAATCGACGGTGGTATAGCTGTTGTCGATGATGTCGGGCGTCTCGCCGCCATAGGTTTCGTCGAGATGGTTCACGTCCATCGCGCCCGAGCAATACACCCGCACCGGCTCGGCGCCGACGACGAGCCGCATCAGATCGAAGAAATGGCAGCATTTCTCGACCATCGTGCCGCCGGTGTTGCGCGCGAAGCGGTTCCAGTCGCCGACCTTGGGGAGAAACGGGAAGCGATGCTCGCGGATCGACAGCATCTGCAAGCGGCCGATTTTCCCGCCATGAATTTCCGAGATGAACGCCGCGGCGGGCGGCATGTACCGATATTCCATCGCGGTCCAGAACGGACGCTCGCTCTTCTCCGTCTCCGCCACGATCCAGCGCGCGTCGTCGATCGTCGTCGCGAGCGGCTTTTCGCACAGGATCGCCAGACCCTCGCCGAACAGCGGGACGAGCACGTCGCGGTGGGTGTGGTTCGGGCTGGCGACGATCACCGCATCGACGAGGCCGCTTTTCGCCAGCCCCGCCGAGTCGGCGAATTGGGTCATGCCCGCGGCCTTATCGCCAAGCGCGGCTTTCGCCCAGCCGAGCGAGGTCTCGACCGGGTCGGCGATCGCGGTCACAATCGCGCCGGGGGTGATCGCGAGATTGTTGAGGTGTTCGACCCCCATCATGCCCGTGCCGACCAATCCATATCGGACTTGCTCAATCAAACGGAACGCTCCAATATGACAACGGTGTCTGAAATCACTCTATCGCCCGATTCGAGGCCGCTCGGCAAGAGCGGAATCATGGTCTCACCGATTGCGTGGGGGATGTGGCGTTTCGCCGGCGTCTCCGCGAAGGAGGGGCGGGCGCTGATCGAGGCGGCGTTCGCGGCCGGGGTGACCTTGTTCGACACCGCCGACATCTACGGGTTCGATGGTGAGGACGGGTTCGGCGACGCCGAGTCGCTGCTCGGCGAAGTGTTTGCCGCTGCGCCGGATTTGCGCGCGAAGATGGTGCTCGCGACCAAGGGGGGTATCACCCCGCCGATGCCATACGCTTCGAGCACCGAATATCTGACCACCGCGCTGGAAAATTCGCTGCGCCGGATGCGGGTCGACACGGTCGATCTCTACCAGATTCACCGTCCTGACATACTCGCGCACCCGCAGGAGGTCGCGCGGACACTCGAAGACATGGTCTCGTCGGGCAAGGTTCGTGCAATCGGTGTTTCGAACTACACGCTCGAACAGACGCGCGCGCTTGCCGCGTTCCTCTCGGTGCCGCTCGCCAGCCAGCAGCCCGAGTTCTCGCCGCTCTTTACCGAGCCGATGACGAACGGCCTGTTCGATCTCGCGATGGCGAACGATATCGCGACGCTCGCGTGGTCGCCGCTCGGTGGCGGGCGGATCGCCGAGCCGGGCGGCGCGCGCGAGATCGCGGTGGCGGCGGCGCTCGATACGGTCGCGGAGACGTTTGGCGTGAGCCGCGGCGCCGCGACCTACAGTTGGATCATGGCGCACCCCGCGAAGGTGATCCCGATCGTCGGCACGCAGAATGCGGAGCGCATCGCCGAACTCGCCGACGCCTATAAGGTCACATGGTCGCGCGCGGACTGGTACGCCGTCCTCGTCGCATCGCGCGGGGAGAAACTGCCGTGAATCCTTGCGAGATCAGCTGGTTTTCGGCGCTGTGCGACGACGATTACGAATTCCTCGGCGTGCCCGATCCGATGCTGAAATCGAGCTGGGAGCATTGCCGCGACATCGTCCTTCAGGCCGAAACCGGCGGGTTCGACAATATCCTGCTGCCGTCGGGTTATGCGCTGGGCATCGACACCACCGCCTTCGCCGCCGCCATCGCGCCGATGCTGCAGCGTATCGCGCTGCTGATGGCGGTACGGATCGGCGAGACGTGGCCGCCGCAACTCGCGCGCCAGATCGCGACTATCGATCGGCTGCTGGGTGGCCGCCTGACCGTTAATATCATCTCGTCCGATATGCCCGGCGAAACGCTGGCGTCCGAGCCGCGCTACGCCCGCACGGTCGAGGCGATGCACATCCTCAAGACCTTGCTGAACGGCGAGCCGCTCGATCACGACGGCGAATTCTGGAAGCTCAAGATCGATCCGCCGCGCGTCGGCACCGTCAGCGGCAAGGCGCCGTTGCTCTATTTCGGCGGCCTCAGCCCGCATGCGCGCGAGGCGGCGGCGAAGGGCTGCGACGTATTCCTGATGTGGCCCGACAAGAAGGAAACCGTCGCCGCGATCATAGCCGACATGAAAGAGCGCGCGGCGAAACACGGCCGCACATTGCGCTTCGGCTACCGCGCGCACGTCATCGTTCGCGAAACCGAAGCGGAGGCACGCACCTATGCCGACCGCCTGTTGTCGAAACTCGACGCCGATCAGGGCGCGGCGATCCGCTCCAAATCGCTCGATTCGACATCGACGGGAGTCGCCGCGCAGGCGGCGCTCCGCGACGGCGCGTCGGACGACGGCTATGCCGAGGCCAATCTATGGACCGGCGTCGGACGCGCGCGATCGGGCTGCGGCGCGGCGATCGTCGGCGATCCGGATCAGGTTCTGGCGAAGATCGAAATGTATCGCGACATGGGCATCGAAGCGTTCATCCTGTCGGGCTATCCGCACGCCGCCGAAGCCGATCTTTTCGCGCGTCACGTATTGCCCCGGATCGATCACGCGCCGCTGGCGTAACGAAACCTGCCTTCAAGGCCGATAAATCGCGATCGATCTCGACAGCGTCGTCAAACCTGCCATCCTGAGACTCGAAGAGCGCACGGGCGGGAGAAGAATGATGAGAGCGATGGCATGGGCGGTGCTGGGCCTGGCGGTGCTGTTGCCGGCAAGCGGGCGCTGCGAGCCGGCGCGACAGCAGGAAGCCGACGGGTACACACGCTACGAGCTTCTGACGCCCGGAAGCCACAAGTTCAGAATTTACTACGAGGTCACCGCGACGACGCCCGGCGCGACCGCCTTCTACAATCCCATCCGGCCGGGAAGTACTGCGAGCGACGAAGAGGTGATCGACCGCGCGACGGGCAAACCGCTTCGGTTCGAAGAAGTGGGTGGCGACATCGCAGCGGCGGACGGGGTGCCGGACGCCAAGGCCGGTAACCGCTTCATCAAGGTCAGCCTTGCCAGGCCCGTTCCGCCGAACGGCGGTGGCGGCCGTATCCAGATCAACAAGACCTATGAGGATGCGGCAAGCTACCACGACGATGGCGAAACCGTCGTTTTCGAACGGCCGCTCGGGATCAAGCGGAACGCGGTGGTGCTGCCGGCGGGATATGTCGTGGTCGCGTGCAACTATCCTTCGCAGATCATTCGACAGTCCGACGGCCGCATCGCCATCAGTTTCTGGAACGTCACGCCGGCTCAGGCGCCGCTGATGCTCACGGCGCGTAAGGCCACTTTATCGCGGTTGGCGAGCAGCGTATCGCTGAACGAACGCGCGCATCAAAGCCGCAACATCGTCTATTACCTCGATGCCCCCGAAACGCATTCCTTCGCGCTGACGCATGATTACACCGAGACGAAGGTCGGCAGCGCGACTTACGTGAACATCGTGCGCGCGGGCAGCGTTGTATCGAACCCGTCGGCGCGCGATCTCGATACCGGGCAGACGCTTTCATCGGAGACGATCCGTGGCGACGCGGTACAGCGCGCCGAGCCGGACGCCAAAGACGTGGATGCCGCGACCGTTGCGGTCGTCTTCCATTACCCCGCGATAAGGCCGGGCGAGAGCCGGCGCCTCCGCTTTGCGGAAACCTACACCGACCCGGATCGGTACAAACGCGTCGGCGACGAATTGGTCTGGCATCGGTCGTTCGGGCGCGCCGACAATGCGATCGTTCTGCCGCGGGGGTGGATGGTGACCAACGCGTCGATTCCGGCGACGGTCACCCGCACGTCGGACGATCGTGTGCGGCTCGATTTCCTGAACCCGCGCAACGACGAAATCGATGTGACCCTGACCGCAAGGCGGGCAGCGGCGACCGGCGGATGAATCCTGTGGCGGCTTTGCGGCCCCTTAGAGCGGCGAGTAAGGCGCCTGGAGCATCGTCGTTGCGAGAAGCGTAGCGACGAAGCAATCCAGTCCGGCGCTCGTGGCTCTGGATTGCTTCGCTCCGCTCGCAACGACGATGCCGATGTCGCGTTCGAAGCCCTACTCCGACGGCAGGTAAATCTCTCCACCCTCCTCCTTGAACCGCTCGCTCATCTCCGCCATCCCCTTCTTCGCATCCCCCGCCGCGATGAACGCGTCGGCAGACTGGTTCTGCTTCGCCGCGAAGTCCCTCACCTCCTGCGTGATCTTCATCGAGCAGAATTTCGGGCCGCACATCGAGCAGAAATGCGCGGTCTTGGCGCCTTCCGCGGGGAGGGTCTGGTCGTGGTATTGCTCGGCGGTGTCGGGGTCGAGCGACAGGTTGAACTGGTCGCGCCATCTGAACTCGAAACGCGCGCGGCTCAGGGCGTCGTCGCGCAGTTTCGCGGCGGGGTGGCCCTTTGCCAGATCGGCGGCGTGGGCGGCGAGTTTGTACGTCACCACACCCACCTTGACGTCGTCGCGGTCGGGAAGGCCGAGGTGCTCCTTGGGGGTGACGTAGCAGAGCATCGCGGTGCCGTACCAGCCGATCATCGCGGCGCCGATGCCGCTGGTGATGTGGTCGTAGCCGGGGGCGATGTCGGTGGTGAGTGGCCCGAGCGTGTAGAAGGGAGCCTCGCCGCAGACCTCCAGCTGCTTGTCCATATTCTCCTTGATCTTGTGCATCGGGACGTGGCCAGGGCCTTCGATCATCACCTGGACGTCGCTTTTCCACGCGCGGTGGGTGAGTTCGCCGAGGGTGTAGAGTTCGCTGAACTGCGCCTCGTCGTTGGCGTCGGCGATGCTGCCGGGGCGGAGGCCATCGCCGAGGCTGTAGGCGATGTCATACGCCTTCATGATCTCGGTGATCTCGTCGAAGCGTTCGTAGAGGAAGCTCTCCTTGTGGTGGCTGAGGCACCATTTCGCCATGATGCTGCCGCCGCGGCTGACGATGCCGGTGACGCGCTTCGCGGTCATCGGCACATAGGCGAGGCGGACGCCGGCGTGGATGGTGAAATAATCGACGCCTTGTTCGGCCTGCTCGATCAGCGTGTCGCGGAAGATTTCCCAGGTCAGGTCCTCGGCGACGCCGCCGACCTTTTCGAGCGCCTGATAGATCGGGACGGTGCCGATCGGGACGGGGCTGTTGCGGATGATCCATTCGCGAGTGTCGTGGATGTTGCGGCCTGTGCTGAGGTCCATCACGGTGTCGGCACCCCAGCGGATCGACCAGACGAGCTTGTCGACTTCGGCGGCGACGTTGCTGGCGACCGCGGAGTTCCCGATGTTGGCGTTGATCTTGACGAGGAAGTTGCGGCCGATCGCCATCGGTTCGGATTCGGGGTGGTTGATGTTCGACGGGATGATCGCGCGGCCGCGCGCGACCTCGTCACGGACGAATTCGGGGGTGACGTAATCGGGGATGGCGGCACCGAACGATTCGCCATCGCGGATGTGATCCTTGAGCATATCGCGGCCGATGTTCTCGCGGGTGGCGACATACTCCATTTCGGGGGTGATGATGCCGCGCCGCGCGTAGTGCATCTGGCTGACGTTTGCGCCGGGTTTGGCGCGCAGCGGGCGCTTCACGAGGTTCGGGAATTGCGGGACGCCGGCGGAGCGGTCGGGGCCGGTCAGGCCGTTGTCTTCGGGGCGGGTTTCGCGGGCATCGTACGATTCGACATCGCCGCGTGCCGTGATCCAATCGCGGCGGAGATTGGCTAGGCCGGTGTGGATGTCGATGCGGACGGCGGGATCGGTATAGGGGCCGCTGGTGTCGTAGACGTTGAGCGGGGGCTCGGTGCACGACGGATCGAGATCGACCGCACGCATCGCCACCTTGAGCGGACCGACGTGGATTTTTCGTGAGCCACGGATTGGCCCCGTCGTTACGCCGATTTCGGTGCGGGCTGGTACGTCGGCCATTGGTGTTCGCTCCTTGGTTTCGAAGCGAAGGCGGTCGTTGCTCGGACCTCCCTCCCTCCGCCGGTCAGTCCTCGTCGAAGAGGGGCCGGATCAGGTTCGGCGGGTCGCGGCTTCAGCCACCTCTCAGCCACTCGCGCGTGGCCCCCCGGGGATTTGTCCAACATAGGGGCAAGCGAGCGCACGACCAAACGAAAAGGCGCGCGGGTAATGGGTCGGTATGAAATCATCGCATTAGGTGCCCGCTTCCCCGGCGCAGGCCGGGGCCCAGTTGCGAGCGTTTGCGATACTGGGTCCCGGCCTGCGCCTGGGAAGCGAATAAGATTGTGGTCGGACCGAAACCGTCAGCCAGACTGAAACAAATTGATCACCGAACTGACGCACTACCGCGGCGCAAGGACATTTTCCGGCTTGGCGTCCGGATCGGCGATCAGGTCGTGCCCGCGGGCCGGTTGTCCGCGGCGGTGTTGATGTCGCCGTTGACGCCGTTGGGGAAGAACCCGCCGCCGACGATCGGGCTCTGCGTCAGATAGACGATGTTGAGCACCTGCCCGGTCGAGCGCGCGAACGCGATCGAGCTGGTACCGGCGGGGACGATGTTCGAGGTGTCGTCGGTCCCGACGATCGGCTGGTCGAAATCGAGGTTCCCCGCCGCACCGTCGAGTTGGTCGCGCGCATTGGAGATGTTCGTCGTCGCGGTCAACAGCGAGGCGGTGTCCATGCCCTTTGCATAGAGCACGGTGCGGATCAGCCCGGCGTGATACGCCTCCGCCGCCAGGATGCCCGCGGCGGCGGCGAGATACGTCTTGCTGCCGATGAGCGGCGCGGCGCCGTTATACGCGGTCACGCCGACGTCTTCGAAGATGAACGCGGCGAGCAGGAAATTCTCGTCCGAGGCATAGGGATCGAACGTCGCGGAGCCGGTGATCACACCCGCGGCGCGTGCGGCGGCGGTGAACGCGCCGTTTGCGCCGCCGTCGATGTTGATCGCGGGCTGCGCCACGGTGGCGTTGCCGAGAGTATTGCGCAGGAAGCCGACGTGCGCGATTTCGTCGCCGGCGATCTCGCGGGCATATTGCGCGACGACGGGATCGGTGAAACTGACCTGCCGCCCGCCGGTGACCGCACCTTGCGTGCCCGCACCGGTCAGCATCGCGTTGGGCAGGCGATCGCCGAAAGCGGCGATCGAATAGAATTGCGCCTCGAGATATTCGAGATTGAGCGCGAAATTGAGAATCTGCGCATCGATCGCGGCAGAGGTCGGTGCGGGTGTCGGCGACGGGGTGGGGCTCGGCGAACCGCTGGGTGCCGGCGATGGCGTAGGCGTGCCGGTGCCGGGCGTGTCGTCGCCGCACGCCGCCAGGAGCGACAGGCCGCCTGCCGCGATCGCAGCGCTGCTCGCGGTCTTGAGAAAGCGCCGACGTTCGTCGCGGCGGCGATCGCCTGCTTCGATCACGCTTCGCAACAGGTCCTGATCGTTCATCTGCAACTAAACTCCGAATTCACCGCGTGGATCGTCGCGGCGATCCGGTTCGCCGTATCGCGGGACTTGCGGCGGAAGTCACGCCCGTTCGCGCGATCGCGCGTACCGACGCCGTCGTTCCGGCATATTCGCTGCACATACCGCCGCCAACGAAAAAGGCCGCGCAGGTTTCCCCGCGCGGCCCGTTTCTTCGCGATCAGCGATGCGTCAGTTGGCACCGCTGGTGTTGATCGTGCCGTTGACGCCGTTGGGGAAGAAGCCCCCACCGACGACCGCGGCATTGTTGAGATAGACGACGTTGAGCACTTGACCGGTTGATCGACTGTAAGCGATGCTGTTCCTGTCGGCCGGAACGATATTGGCGACGGAATTGTTGCCGATACCCTGATCGAGGTTGCTGCTGCCGTCGAGGCTGTCGCGCGCGGTCGAAATCCTGTTCGCCGCCCGTCGCGTATCCATCCCCTTGGCGTAGAGTACCGTCCGGACGAGACCGGCGTGATAGGCCTCCGCTGCGAGAATGCCCGATGCCGCCGCAAGATAATCCTTGTTCTGAAGCAGCGGCGCCGCGCCATGATAGGCGGTCACGCCGACGTCTTCAAAAATAAACGCCGCGAGCAGGAAGTTTTCGTCCGACGCGTAGGGATCGAACGTATCGTTCGGGCCAACTACGCCCGCCGCGCGCGCGGCGGCTGTGAATGCTCCGCTGGAGCCACCATCGATATTGAGCGCGGGCTGCGACACCCTCGCCGTCCCAAGCGCCGAGCGCAGAAATTCGACGTGGTGGACCTCGTCGAATGCGATCTCACGCGCATATTGTGCGACGACGCGATCCGAAAACTTGACCTTCCGTCCGCCGGTGACCGCACCCTGCGTCCCCTTGCCGGTCAGCTGCCCACTGCGCAGCGGCACACCAAACGCGGCGATCGAATAAAATTGCGCTTCGAGATATTCGAGGTTGAGCGCGAAATTCAGAACATCGCCATCGGTAACCCCCGAAGCTGGCGTCGGGGTCGGGGTCGGCGTCGGAGCGGGCGTCGGAGCCGGGGTAGGCGCCGGTGTCGGCGTCGGTGTCGGCGTCGGGTTGTCATCGTTGCCGCCGCAGGCGGCGAGCAACGACATGCCGCCGACCGCGACGGTCGCGCTACCCGCGAGCTTCAGGAGCCGACGGCGTTCCTCGCGACGGCGCTGGCCGGCTTCGAGAACGTTGAGCAGAATATTGTCGTTCATGATTTGAATCCTTCGAATTGGGGCTCGTGCTGCTGGCTCAGTTGGCCGCGCTCGTCTTGATCGTGCCGTTGACACCATCGGGGAAGAAGCCCCCCGCGGTGACCGCGTTCTTGTTCAGATAGACGATGTTGAGAACCTGCCCGGTCGTCCGATCGAAGGCGATTCCATTGGCGTCGAGCGGGACGATGTTCGACTGCGTTCCCCTGGACGTATTGCTCGGGGCGATGCCCTGATCGAGATCGGTCGATCCATCGAGACTGTCACGTGCATCGGAGATTTTGGTCGTCGCGTCGAACAGCGACGCGGTGTCCATCCCCTTGCGGTACAAAGTCGTCCGGACGATCGAGGCATGGTAAGCCTCTACCGCGAGAATCCCCGCCGCAGCCGAGAGGTAATCAGGGTTGGTGATCAGCGGCGCTGCACCCTTATAGGCTGTGACACCGACGTCCTCGAAAATGTAGGCGCCGAGCAGAAAGGTCTCGTCGTTGAGGTAGGGATTGAATGGCTGTCCTTTACCGACGACGCCAGCCGCCTGTGCGGCGACGCTGAACGCGTTGTTCGGTCCGAAGCCGACATCGACCGACGGCTGCGCCACCGCAGCTTGGCCAAGTGCGGCTCGCAGGAAGGTCACGTGGTTGATTTCGTCGGCGGCAATTTCCTTGGCGTATTGCGCAACGAGCGGATCGGTGAAGGTAACCTTCTGGCCGGGCGTTACGGTGCCGGGCGTCCCGACGCCCGTGGTCATGTTCGTTGGCACGCCTGTACCGTTGACCGCGTAGAGGTAGAAATTCGCTTCGAGATATTCGAGGTTCAGAGCGAAGTTAAGCACATCTGCATCGGTCACCGACTGGGCATCCGACGGCGAGGCGAAAGCGAACGCACCCGCACCGACTGCGGCCGCACCAAGGGCGGCGGTGAAGAAGGCGCGACGATTCTCGCGGCGCACGACACGCCGGTCGAGAGAATCAATCATTTCCTGGTTATCGGGCATTTCCGCGTCCTCCTTGCGTATTACTGGAACTTCCCCCATCTAACGCATGAGCAGCCACAACGGCGACGCTTCGTACGAAATCGCACGCTCTGCATCCAAAAGCGCCCCGGCGTCGTATCTTTTGAAATACTTCGGATGGTTGCATGAATTTGTTGCTGCGCGCCCTGCCAGCGAGCGACCTAGCCCTGCTCGATCCGCTCCTTGTACCTTGTCGCCTTTCGCCGTCGCAACCGCTGACGCAAGTCGGCGTGCCGATTTCGCGCGCGATCTTTCCCGACACCACCATCATCACGATAACATTGCCGCATCCCGACGCAAACGGCGTCGCGGTCGGGTTGGTCGGGCGCGAAGGTATGATTGGATGGCCGCGCCTGCTCGGACAGCCCTATGCAGCGTTCGACGCGGCGTCTGGGCTGATCGGCGGAAGCGCGCAGATGATCGAGATCGGCGCCTTCGAGCGTGCCTGCGCCGCCAGCCCGACGTTGCTGGCGCTGATGCTGCGTTTCGCCCAGGCGATGAGCGCGCAATTCGCGAGCGCAGCGGCGTGCGCGATCCAGGATACGATCGGACGACGGCTCGCGCGGTGGCTGCTGATGCTGCACGACCGGCAGGATGGCGACGAACTGGCGCTGACGCACGATACGCTCGCGATGGAACTCGGCATCAGGCGCGCGAGCGTGACCGATTGCCTGCATCTGTTGGAAGGCGACCATATCGTGCGGTGCACGCGCGGGCGGATTCTGATCCTCGATCGCGCCGCGCTGGAGGATGCCGCCGGCGCGGCCTATGGCTCCGCGGAAGCCGAATATGGCGCGCTGATCGCGCCGTTCGGACGCCAGGGACCGGTCGCCGCGCTCAAATTGGCGAGCGAGGGTTAGGAGTTCGTTTAGCGGCATTGACGCGCGACGCGCTCATAGGCCCAACGCATAGCTATGCGCGTCGTGCGCGCGACCGGTGACGCCGCGATAATAGGCACGCCGCTCGCCGACCTTGGCGAAGCCCGCCGCATCGTAGAGCGCGATCGCTGAATTGCCTGCGCGGACCTCGAGGTGCAGCCGCACGATGCTACGCCCGCGCGCCTCGGCAATCACGCTGCGCAACAGCGCCGAGCCGACGCCGCGACGGCGCGCGTCGGGCGATACCGCGAGCAACAGCAACTCGGCCTCGTCGAGCACCGCCCGCGCCAGCGCGAAACCGGTGGTGTCGCCATCGACCCGCGCCAGCGTCAGCCAGACGCCGGGCATCGCCAGCACGCCGAGGCATTGGCTGCGCGTCCACGCCTCGCCGTATTTGGGATCGAAGGCGCGCGCCATCACGCGTTCGACCGCGGCAATATCCGATGCGGCGCCGGTCGCGAGTTCGGCGTGGCGCAGTACCTGGCTCACGCCGGCAGTTTCGCGTCGGGCGCGCGACCGTAGATCGGACGCGGCGGGAGTTCGGCGAAGTCGGTGGGCAGCAGGATCGCATCGCCGGCATTCGGGAATGTTTCGATCGTCGCGACATCCGCGTCGAGCGCACTGAGCCAGCGCACGCCGTTGCCGATCGCGGTCCGCCCCGCCAGCGCCTCCAGCGCCGCTGCGGGAGTCCGCGATGCGAGTGGATCGGTCGTGCCGAAGGGAGATGCGGCGAAACCCTGCATGAACACGTCGCCATGCCCACCTTCCAGCACCACCGCAAGCGCGTCGAGCGAGTGCGCGGCGAAGGCGGCAACGGCGATCAGCGCGGTCGATCGGTATCCGGCGACCGGGATTTGCCACCCGAGCCCGAGCCCGCGCGCGGCGGCGATGCCGACGCGGATGCCGGTGAAGCTGCCGGGTCCGACATCGACGAGGATGCGGTCTGCGCGACCGCCCTCGGGAAGCTCGGCGATCATCGGCACGAGCCGCTCGGCATGGCCGCGCCCGACAATTTCGTGGAGGTCTGCGATCACGCGATCGCGTTCGATCAGCGCGACCGAACAGGCGGCGGTGGCGGCGTCGATGACGAGCGTGCGCAGCGTCAGGCGATCCGGTTGAATTTCTCGAATGCGGGACGCGGGCTGCGCGCGAAGATCGTGGACGGATCGCCATGGCCGAGCGTCGAGATGAAATTGACGCGGACCGCAGGCGTATCGGCAAAGAACGCGGCATCGACCTTCGCCGCATCGAACCCCTGCATCGGCCCGGTATCGAGCCCGAGCGCGCGTGCCGCCATGATGAAATACGCACCCTGGAGCGAGGAATTGCGGAACGCCGATTCCTTGCGCAGTTCGACATCGCCCTCGAACCACGCCTTCGCGTCGGCGTGCGGGAAGAGTTCGGGCAGATGCTCGTGGAAATCCACGTCCATGCCGAACACCACCGACACCGGCGCCTTCAGCACCTTGGGCGCATTCTGCGCCGAACAGCACTCGGCGAGCTTCGCCTTCGCCTCGTCCGACACGCACCACACCATCCGCGCGGGAAGCTGGTTGGCCGATGTCGGCCCCATCTTCATCAATTCCCAGATCGCGTGAAGCCGATCCTCGCCGACGGGTTCGTCGGTGTAGCCGTTATAGGTGCGCGCGGTGCGGAATAGCTGGTCGAGCGCCTTATCGTCGAGTGCGGGCATCGTTACCTCTTGCGATACAGCCGTTCGTTTCGAGCGGAGTCGAGAAACGAACGGACAGGAACTAGACGGCGCGGACTTCGGTGACTTCGGGGACGTAATAGCGCAGCAATTGCTCGATCCCGTTCTTCAACGTCGCGCTCGAGGACGGGCAGCCCGAACAGGCGCCCTGCATCTTCAGGAACACCTTGCCCTTGTCGAACCCGCGATAGACGATGTCGCCGCCGTCGCCCGCAACCGCGGGGCGGACGCGGGTGTCGATCAGATCCTTGATCTGCGCGACGATGTCCGCATCCTCGGGATTCTCGGCGAACGTCTCTTCGGCGGGCACCGAGAAGCCTGCGGACGCGGGCTTGAACAACGGCATGTGCGCGGTGAAATGATCCATCAGGATCGACAACACGTCGGGTTTCAGCATCTGCCATTCGACGCCCGGCGCGGCGGTCACCGACACGAAATCGCGTCCGAAGAAGACGCCGGTGACGTCGCCGAGATTGTATATCGCCTCCGCTAGCGGCGACGCTTCGGCTTCCTCGGGAGTTGCGAAATCGCGGGTGCCGCTGTCCATGACGATCTGGCCCGGCAGGAATTTCAGCGTCGCGGGGTTCGGGGTGGTTTCGGTCTCGATCAGCATGGATGGCATGTGGCGCGCGGGGCTGCGAGTCACAACCCCTGTCCCGTCATCCCAGCGAAAGCTGGGATCTCAAACGGCTCCTGTCCCAACAAAAGCCCGAGACCTCAGCTTTCGCTGGGTGACGAATTAGATCATCATGCCTCCAGCGCCTTCACCGCCTGGTTCCAGGTCGCGATATTCTCGACCGCCTCCTGGACGAATGCCGAACGCCGGACGGAGCCCAGGAAGAAATCGGCGAACCACTTGCCGGGCTGGCGGAGCGGTCGTTCGAACTGGATCAGCAGGACGACGCGCGTCTCCGCGGTGTCGTTCCACACCTCGTGTTGATAGGTGTCGTCGAAGACCAGCGTCTCGCCCTCCGTCCAGCGGACGATACGGTCGTCGACGCGCATCCGGACGTCGCCGTCCTGCGGCACGATCAGCGCGAGGTGACAGGTGATCAGCCCCTTGGTGACGCCGCGATGCTCGGGGATGTGGGTGCCGGGCGCCAGGATCGAGAAGAACGCGCTGTTGAGGCCGGGGATCGCCCCGACCAGCGCAGCGGTGCGCGGGCAGCGCACCAGATTCTCGTCGATCGGAAACCCATAGCCCCACAGGAAGAACGATCGCCATTTGTCGATTTCGGCGATCGAGCGGTGATCGGGCGAGATCGTCGCGAGACTCGGCGAAGCCTCCCCGCGCAACGCCACCGCCACCGCCTCGTCGCGGATCGCCTGCCAGTTCTCGCGCAGTATCGCGGTCCAAGCGAACGTGCGCGCATCGAGCACCGGGTCGTTGGGCACCTGCGAAGACGCCGCGATAACGCGATCGAACACGCCGCGCAGCGCCTTGCCGATGGTGATGATCAGTGGTCGCCCGCGTTCGGCCTTCATTTCGCTGCCCGGCATCGGTGCGCCCGATATGACGTTGAGGTCGGGTACCATGAACGGGACATCCGCGGACGACGGATCGGTTTCGTCCTGCGCCCGGAATTCGGCGGTTTTGGTCTGAACAGGCACCATGATCTCTTCACGGGCCGATATTCAAGTTTCGGCGACATGCCGAGTTGGATATGCCCAATGTCGCGCGCTAGGCGCGATGTTGGTCGAATTCGTGACGGTAAAGCGGAATTTTCCGGGCCGTCTGGCGGGGGGCGCTCGGCATCGCTAAGAGAGCCGCCATGTCGCTTATCCCGCGGGCGCTCGTCAGATCGCCATTCGCCCTCGTCCTTCCGCTTTTCGTCGCGCTTTCGGCTCCCGCCATCGGGAAGCCGCCCGTACCGAAGGCTCCCGCGGCGGCGACAGCGGCGCCCGCACCCGTCCCCGTCGATACCTCGCCGTGGCTGTTCGCCGATTCGGACATCCCGCCCGATCTTGCGTGGCATTTCGGCAAGCTGCCCAATGGACTTCGTTATGCGGTGCGCAAGAACGGCGTGCCGCCCGGGCAGGTCGCGGTGCGCGTCCGCATCGACGCGGGCTCGCTCTATGAGAAGGACGATCAGCAGGGCTATGCGCATCTGATCGAGCATCTCTCGTTCCGCGGCTCGAAATACGTCCCCGATGGCGAGACCAAGCGTGTCTGGCAGCGATTCGGTGCGACCTTCGGGTCGGATTCGAACGCTTCGACCACGCCGACGCAAACCGTCTACAAGCTCGATCTCCCCGCCGCGACCGAAGCGACGCTCGGCGAGAGCCTGAAGATCTTTTGGGGAATGATGGCCGAGCCGACGATCACCGCGCCCAACCTCGCCTCCGAACGTCCGGCGGTGCTCGCAGAACAGCGCGAGGCGCCGGGGCCGCAGGTGCGCTTCGGCGACGCGATCCGCGGGCTGTTCTTCGCGGGCCAGCCGCTCGCCGATCGCTCGCCGATCGGGACCATCAAGACGCTCGAGGCGGCGACACCCGAAACCGTCCAGAAATTCCACGATCTCTGGTATCGCCCCGAACGCGCGGTCGTGATCATTTCGGGCGACATCGATCCCGACGTCGCGGCGCGGCTGGTGGTCCAGAATTTCGCCGACTGGAAGGGTGTCGGCCCGAACCCCGCCGACCCCGATTTCGGCAAGCCGGCCGCCGACGTGCCGACCACCGCGACGGTCGCCGAACCCTCGATGCCCGCGATCGTTTCGATGGCGACGCTGCGCCCGTGGAAATACAATTCGGATACCATCGAGTTCAACCAGCGCCGGCTCGTCGATTTCCTCGCGACCCGCCTCATCAGCCGCCGTCTCGAGGCCCGCGCCCGCGCCGGCGGCAGCTATCTCCAAGCCGGGGTCACGCTCGACGACGTGTCGCGGTCGGCCAACGGGACGTTCGTCAACGTCGTGCCGCTCGGCGACAATTGGGATGCCGCGCTACGCGAAGTCCGTGCGGTGATCGCCGACGCGATGATGGCGCCGCCGAGCCAGGCCGAAGTCGACCGCGAACTCGCCGAATTCGATTCGGCGATGAAGAACGAGGTCGATACGTCGCGCGTCGAGGCCGGAGCCAAGCAGGCCGACGACATGGTCTCGGCGCTCGACATCCGCGAGACGGTTGCCGGGCCAGCGCGGTCGTACGAGATTTTCCAGGGCGCGCGGACGAAGGGCTATTTCACCCCCGCCGCGCTGCTCGCCTCGACCAAGAAATTGTTCTCCGGGGTCACGACGCGCGCGCTGGTCAACACTAAGGTCGCCGATTCCGGCGCTTCGGCCAAGCTCGCTGCGGCGCTGAAGGCCGATGTCAGCAAGCTGGCGGGCAAGCGTACCGAGCAGGCGGCGGTCGATTTTTCGAAGCTCCCCGCGCTCGGCGCGCCCGGCACGGTGGTCTCGCGAGAGCCGATCGCATCGCTCGAAATGGAAAAGGTCACCTTCTCGAATGGTGTCCGCCTGCTGCTTTACCCCAATTCGGGCGAGTCGGGGCGAGTCTATGTCCGGGTCCGCTTCGGTCGCGGCAACCAGGCGATCCCCGCCGATCACATCACCCCCGCCTGGGCGGGCGAGATCGCGCTGGTACCGAGCGGGGTCGGGTCGCTCAATCAGGGCGATCTCGACGCGCTGACGACGGGCCGGCGGATCGGTCTCGACTTCGGCATCGGCGACGACGCGTTCCAATTCGGCGCGATCACCTCGCCGAGCGATTATCCCGACGAACTCCGCCTGATCGCGGCCAAGCTCGCCTTCCCCAATTGGGATCCGTCGCCCATCGCCCGCGTGAAAGCGGCGACGCTGGCGGGATATGCCGGCTTCGAATCGTCGCCGACGGGCATCCTCTCGCGCGACCTCGAAGGATTGCTCCGCAGCGGCGACGCGCGCTGGGAGACGCCGCCGAAGACCGCGGTGACGAAGCTGACCCCCAAAGCGTTCCGTCGGTTCTGGGAGCCGCTTCTCGATACCGGCCCGATCGAGGTTTCGGTCTTCGGCGACGTCAAGGCCAACGAAGCGATCGCCGCGGTCGCGAATACCCTGGGTGCGATCAAGCCACGCGTCGTAAGCGATGCGCCCGCGCCGCCGGTGCGCTTTCCCGCGCACAACGCGACCCCGGTGATCCGCACCCATGACGGCCCCGACAACCAGGCCGCGGCGGTGATCGCCTGGCCGACGGGCGGCGGTGCGGCCGGGATCGCGGAGAGCCGCCGGCTCGACGTGCTCGCGTCGGTGTTCTCCGACCGGTTGTTCGACCGGCTGCGTTCGGTCGCGGGCGCAAGCTACAGCCCGCAGGCGTCGAGCCAATGGCCGGTCGGGCTGTCGAGCGGCGGGCGGATCATCGCGCTCGGGCAGGTCGCGCCCGACAAGGTCGATCTGTTCTTCAAGCTGAGCCGCGAGATTGCGGCGGAACTGGTCGCCACGCCGATCGATCCCGACGACCTGAAACGGATCGTCCAGCCGATGGGGCAATATGTCCTGCGCTCGGCGACCGGAAATCAGTTCTGGCTTCAGCAGACCGCGGGCGGCACCTTCGATCAACGCCGCCTCGACGCAGCACGTTCGGTGATCAGCGATTTCATCCAGATAACCCCCGCCGAGCTCCAGACACTCGCCGCGAAATATCTGCGCCCCGACAAGGACTGGACGATGGCGGTGGTGCCGAAGAAGGCGGCGGCGAAATAGCCGGTGTCGCCGTCGGTTGGCGTTATTGCCGGTAGAGCGCGTCCAGCCGTTCCCCGTACACCTGCTTAAGCACATGGCGCCGGATCTTCAGACTCGGCGTCAGCTGCTCGTTCTCGATCGCGAACGGCGCGTCCGCCAGAATGAACCGGCGCACGCGCTCGACCACCGACAGTTCGTGGTTGGTGCGTTCGATCGCCCGGCCGATCGCGGAACGATAGTCCGCATTCTGTGCGAGTTTCTCGAACGAACACGTCGCGCCGTTGGCGGCGCACCATTCCTGCGTCCATTCGGGATCGGGGACGATCACCGCGACCATGTGCGGCTTGCGGTCACCCGCGATCATCGCCTGGACGATCTCGGGCTGGAGCGTCAGCATCCCCTCGACCTTCTGCGGCGCGACATTGTCGCCCTTGTCGTTGATGATCAGGTCTTTCTTGCGGTCGGTGATCCGGATCCGACCCTTGGCGTCGATCTCACCGATGTCGCCGGTGTGGAGCCAGCCATGCTTGAGCACCCGCGCGGTTTCCGCGTCGTTGCGCCAATAGCCGTGCATGACGAGTTCGCCGCGCACCAGTATCTCGCCGTCCTCCGCGATCCGGACCTCGGTTTCGACGAGCGGCGGGCCTACCGTGTCCATCTTCAACCCGACCGAGGGGCGGTTGCATGAAATCACCGGCGCAGCCTCGGTCTGGCCATAGCCTTGCAGGAAACACAGCCCGAGCGACTGGAAGAACACGCCGACTTCGGGGGTCAGCGGTGCGCCGCCCGAGACCATCGCCTTCATCCGCCCGCCGAATTTCTTGCCGATCTTCCGCTTGAACAGCGTGTCGACGACCAGCGCGCCGGGGCGGTCGATCAGCCGCAGCCGATCCTCGTAGCGTTTCGCGCCGACGTCCAACGCGAGGCTGAGCAATCTCTGCGAAAATCCGCCTTGTTTCTCGATCGTCTTCGAGATGCGGGTCCGCAATACCTCGAACAGTCGCGGCACGACGACCATGATCGTGGGGCGCACTTCCTCGATATTGCTAGCGAGCTTTTCCAGTCCCTCGGCGTAATAGATTTCCGCGCCCAGCCCGATCGGGAAATGCTGTCCGGCGCTATGCTCATAGGCGTGGCTCAAGGGCAGGAAGGACAGGAACACTTCGTCCTCCCAACCGAAATCCTCCGAGATTACGGTGGCGCAGCCGTTGACGTTGTGAAGGATCGCGCCGTGGTGCTGCATCACCCCGCGTGGGCTACCGCCGGTGCCGCTGGTGTAGATGATGCACGCAAGGTCGTCGCGTTTGAAATCGGCGGCGATCGACGCGGGTTCGGCGGTGTGATCGGCGATCAATTCCCGCCAGCCGTGACACGCGATGCCGCCGGGTGCGCGGACGTGATCGATCCCGATGACGATCTGCGCGTGGATCGACCGCACCACTGCGGGCATAAGCGTCTGCGACAGTTTCTGCGTCGAGACGATCACCGCGCGCGCGCCCGAATTCTCGATGATGTGCGCGTGATCGCGTTCGGTGTTGGTGATGTAGGTCGGCACCGTCACGCAGCCCGCGGCCATGATCGCGAGATCGCTGATGCACCATTCGGGGCGGTTTTCGCTGACCAGCATCACGCGGTCGCCGGCGTTGAGCCCGATCGCCTTCAACGCGGTGGCGAGACTCGCCACTTGCCGCGCCGCTTCGCGCCACGAAATCGCCACCCACGCGCCGTCGCGCTTCGCCCAAAGAAACGGCGCATCGCCCTTATCCTTGGCGCGCGCGAAGAACATCGCGACGAGGTTAGGGAAATGTTCGAGTTTCCTCGCCGTCATATCCCGACGCATCCTTTTGCCGCCGTCATTCCGGCGGCCGGTTGAACGTATCGACGCGTTCGATGTCGGTGACGTTGCCGTCCTCGCCCATCGCCACGCCTTCGCTGCGCGGGTCTGCCGCCCCGACCCAGTGGCCGTCGACGCGTTCGATCGCATTAGCCTTCAGGCCGAGTGGTACGACGCGGATATTCTCGCCGAGAGCGCGCAGCGCGGGCGCCATCGCCTCCAATTGCGTATCCTTTTCGACCGCCGCGACCGGCACGCCCGGCGCGTAGATCAGGCCGAGCGCGATCGCGTCCTGCGCGCTCATCTTCCAGTCGATCACCGCGATCAGGGCCTTCGCCACCCTGCGCGATGATCGTCGATCCGCCCGCCGCGCCGATCGCGATGCGCACCGTCCCGTCGGGCGCGTACACGATCGTCGGCGACATCGAACTGCGCGGCCGCTTGCCGCCCTCCACCCGATTGGCGACGAGACGACCGTCCTCCACCGGCACGATGTCGAAATCGGTCAGCTGATTGTTGAGCATCGTCCCGTCGATCGAGAGACCCGAGCCGAAATAGCCCTCGATCGTCGTCGTCACCTCGGCGACGTTGCCCGCGCGATCGACCGCGACCAGGTCGCTCGTGCCGGGGACTTCGCTCGACGGCGCGCGGACGCGGGGCGGCGCGCCGGGGGGCGTGCCGGCGGCGATGGTCGTCATGCTGCGATCGGGCGAGATCAGCGCCGAGCGTGCGGCGATATAGGTCGGGTCGAGCAGGCCCTTGAGCGGCACCGCCACGTAATCGGCATCGGCCAGATAAAGGTTGCGGTCGGCGTAGGCGAGGCGTTCGGATTCGGCGAGCAGATGCCAGGCGACGGGCGAATCCTTGCCGAGCTTCGTCATGTCGAAGCGTTCGAGCTGTTTCAGGATCATCAGGACCGAGAACCCACCGGACGACGGCGGGCCCATGCCGCAGACGCGATAGCCGCGGTATGTGCCGCAGACCGGCGGGCGTTCCTTCGCGTCGTAGCTGGCGAGATCCCCGGCGGTCATTTTCGACGGGTTGCGCGCGGCGCCGTTGACTGCGGCGACGATCTTTTGCGCGGGCGGGCCGACGTAGAAATAATCCGCCCCGCGAGCCGCCAGCGTCTCGAACAGTTTCGCCTGTTCTGAGTTCTTCAGGACCGTGCCGACGGGCAGCGGCTTGCCGTCGGCATCGTAATAATGCGCCTTCGCCCAGGCATCGACATGGCTCCCGAAGCGGCTGAGCCCGGTCTCGAGCCGCTGCGTGATCGCGAACCCGTCGCGCGTCAGCCGGATCGCGGGCTGGAACAGCCGCGCCCACGGCAGTCGGCCGTAGCGCGCGTGCGCCAACGCCATCATACGGAGGTTGCCGGGAACGCCGACGCTGCGCCCGCCGGGGATCGCCGCGCGGTGGCTGAGCGGCGTGCCGTCGGCGGCGTAGAACCATTTGGCGTCCGCCGCCATCGGCGCCGCTTCGCGTCCGTCGAAGCTCGCGACCTTGCCGGTCCGCGCATCGTGATGGACCATGAAGCTGCCGCCGCCGATCCCCGAATTCTGCGGCTCGACGACGTTCAGCGCCAGCATCGTCGCGATCGCGGCGTCGGTCGCGCTGCCGCCCGCGCGCAGCATCTCGACCCCCGCCGCGGCGGCGCGCGGATCGGCGGCGCTCACCACGCCCTGCGCGCCGGTTTTCGCCGGGGGCGTGGCGGCGGCGCCGGATTGAGTTGGCGCGGTCGTGCAGCACGGCAGCGCAAGCGCGGTGAGCGCGATCAGCAATGTCTTCATCGGCGCGGACCCTAGCCCGCTTGCGACGACAGGCAAGCCGTAAGAGTCTGTTTGAAAACTCGCGAAAGGGCGAGTTTTGTAGCGGCACCAGCCCGCTCCCCCACCCGGCCTCCCAATCAGGATATGCTATGGGAGGCCGGGTGGGGGAGCGGGCTGGCGCCGCGAAACGGACTTTAACGTCAGCCAACGCCGACCGCTTCGCCGACGCTCGCGAATCCGTCACGTCGTAACAGCGCCGCCAGCCCGCGGGCGATCCGCGCGGGCAGGCCCGGCCCTTGGTAGACCATTGCGGTGTAGAGCTGGATCAGGCTCGCGCCGGCGCGGATGCGGGCATAGGCTTCCTCCGCCGAGCCGATCCCGCCAACCGCGATCAGCGGTATCTTTCCGCTCGGTCGCGCTGCGGAAATCGGCAAGCGTTCGGCGGGCGAGATCGGTTAGCGGCGCGCCCGACAGGCCGCCGCTCTCGTCGCGATGCGCCGAGTGCAGTCCCGGTCGCGACACCGTGGTATTGCCGACGATCAGTGCGTCGATCCGGTGATCGATCGCGGCGCGCGCGATCGAACCGATCGTCGCGGTATCAAGATCGGGCGCGATCTTCAGGAACACCGGCACGCGTCCCGCCGCCTCGCGCGACGCGGCGAGCAATTCCTCGAGCGCGGCGCCGTGCTGAAGATCGCGAAGCCCCGGCGTGTTCGGCGAACTGACGTTGATCGTCACGTAATCGGCGAGCCGCGCCGCCACCGCGACCCCCGTCGCATAATCCGCCACGCGGTCGACCGAATCCTTGTTCGCGCCGACGTTGACGCCCAGCACGCCCGCGCACCGCGCCGGAATTCGCGCCAGTGCCGCATCGATGCCGTGATTGTTGAACCCCATCCGGTTGATGACCGCGCTGTCCTCGATCAGCCGGAACAGCCGCGGCTTCGGATTGCCCGCTTGCGCGCGCGGCGTCAGCGTGCCGACCTCGACGCTGCCGAAGCCCAGCGCGAGGAACCCGCGAATCGCCTCGGCATCCTTGTCGACTCCCGCAGCCAGCCCGACCGGGTTGGCGAAATCGATTCCCGCAACGCGCGTCGCCAGGATCGGATCGTCGATACGCGCCGCCAGGAGCGTGCCTGTACGCGTCCCCATGCCGCGAGCATCCGGATCGTCAGGCGGTGCGCGCGTTCGGCGTCGATCGCGAACAGGGCAGGGCGAAGCGGAAAGGTCATCGCTGCGGTCCTGCCATGCCGCGCATGCAAATCGAAGTGGTCGTATGGAATTTTACGTCGATCGTCCCGAAACCGACGTCGATTCCGTCCAATACTTATCCCTTTGCAATCGGATTTACAGGTTTCTTGCGACCCGAAGGGCACCCGATCATGGGGGCTCTCTCCTTTACGGCCCGGCGATCATCGGTCGCCGGGCCGCTTTTTGTTTGGCCCGATTTTCGGTAAGACCGCGCTATAAGGTTCAAGGCGCATCCGAACAGGTTTGCGCCATGAAGAAACGGGGCGCGCAGTGGCGGATATTCAACTGGACTATCGGGTCCCGGCAGAGGACCTGCAACCGTTCGTCACTCTATTCTATCATTTTCGCGCCGATGTGCCGCTGTTCGAAGATGTCGAGCGCGCCGATCATGCGCAGCTGCGCTTTCGGCTAAGTGGCGGCGTCGGCACCTATTCCTTTCCCGACGGTTCGATCGGCAGGACGCGGGTCCGATGCATATCATCGGGCCGACGAGCGGTGCGCGATGCGAGACGCAGGCGCTTGGGCCCCGTCGAGGTCATCGGCTTCGGCATCCAGCCCGCGGGCTGGGCGGCGATGCTGGGGATCGGCGCATCGACGATGCTCAACCGCGTGATCGACGGCGAGACCTTGTTCGGCGATTCGATGGCGACCGCGATGATGGCGATCCGGGTCGCCAAGGGGACCGACGAGAAGGTGGCGGTCGCCGAGCGTTTCGTCGCGCGCGCTGATCGCCGGAAGCGACTCGCGCGCGCTGGAGTTCGCGCGGCGGATCGATGCTTGGCTGGCGGACAGCCCGTCACTCGATCTCGACGATCTCGTCGCGTCGACGGGCCTGTCGCGTCGCCAGGTCGAGCGGCGCTGCAACGCGCTGTACGGCGCGCCGCCCAAGCTGCTCGCGCGCAAATACCGCGCGCTGCGTGCGGCGGTCGCATTGGCGAGCGGCAGCGCGACGCTCGACGCACTGATCGGCGACGGCTTCTACGACCAATCGCATCTGATCCGCGAGATGAAGCAATTCACCGGTCTGACCCCGAAACAGCTTCGTACCGAACCGACGCAGCTGGCGAAACTGACGATCACGCAGCGCTTGGCGCTGGGCGGACAGGTCCACCGGATCATATCGGATACATGAGATGTTGATCGGCTCACGCCGATGAATCGGTGCCAGCCCGCTCCCCCTCCCCGCCTCCCAAGACATTATGATTGCGTGGGAGGCGGGGAGGGGGAGCGGGCTGGCACCGACTTGCGCCCGAGAGGGCGTCAAACAGACTCAGACAAACGGTTGACGCCCAGCTTGACCACCCCCACATTAATCGGACCGATCCGATCCGATTTGAGAACCATTCGCAAATGAAGCTCTCCAGCCTTGCCGATTACGCCGTCGTGCTGCTTTCCGCCGCGGCGCGCCATTGCGGCGCGTCTTCGCGCCTGAACGCGACGCTGCTAGCCGAGGAAACGGGCGTGCCGCTCCCGACCGCGCAGAAACTGGTGAGCCGCCTCAGCGCCGCGGGCTTGATCGAGAGCGCGCGCGGTACCGGCGGCGGCTTCCGCTTGTCGCGCCCCCCGTCGGCGATCACGCTCGCCGATATCGTCGAGGCGGTCGAGGGACCGATCGCGATGACGCCTTGCGTCGATCACGGCGCGCACGATTGCTGCATCGAGGAGACCTGCCGGGTGAAACCGCACTGGAACGCGGTCAACGACGCGATGCGCGGCGCGCTTGCGAGTGTTTCGCTCGCCAGCCTCTCGCAACCTGTGCAGATGGCGGGGCACGCCTGATGGCCACCCGTAACGCCGAGGCCTACGCCGCCGTCGCCAAGACCTACGAATGGGGTTTCAGCTCGGATATCGAGCAGGATTTCGCTCCGAAAGGCCTCAGCGAGGACACCGTCCGCTTCATCAGCGCCAAGAAGGACGAGCCCGAATGGATGCTTGACTGGCGGCTGAAGGCGTATCGCCTGTGGCTGACGATGACCCCGCCCGATTGGGCCAAGCTCAACGTGCCCCCGATCGACTATCAGGACGCGTATTATTACGCCGAGCCCAAGGCCAAGCCGAAGCTCGGCAGCCTCGACGAGGTCGATCCCGAAATCCTTCGCGTCTACGAAAAGCTCGGCATCCCGATCGGCGAGCAGAAAGTTTTGGCGGGGGTCGTCGAGACCGAAGCGGACGGTACACCCAAACGCCGCGTCGCGGTCGACGCGGTGTTCGACAGCGTTTCGGTCGCCACCACCTTTCGCAAGGAACTTGAATCCGCGGGCGTCATCTTCCGCTCCATTTCCGAGGCTATCAAGGAATACCCCGATCTCGTCCGCAAGTGGCTCGGCAAGGTCGTGCCGCAACACGACAATTACTTCGCCACGCTCAACTGCGCGGTCTTCAGCGACGGCACCTTCGTCTACATCCCCGAAGGCGTCCGCTGCCCGATGGAGCTCAGCACCTATTTCCGCATCAATGCCGAAAACACGGGGCAATTCGAACGCACGCTGATCGTCGCCGACAAGGGCGCGTACGTCAGCTACCTCGAAGGCTGCACCGCGCCGATGCGCGACGAGAACCAGCTCCACGCCGCGGTCGTCGAACTCGTCGCGCTCGATGATGCCGAGATCAAATACTCGACCGTCCAGAACTGGTATCCCGGCGACGAGAACGGCAAGGGCGGCATCTACAATTTCGTCACCAAGCGCGCGCTGTGCCAGGGCCGCAACAGCAAGGTCAGCTGGACCCAGGTCGAAACCGGCAGCGCGATTACCTGGAAATATCCGTCGTGCATCCTGAACGGCGAGGGCTCGGTGGGCGAATTCTATTCGGTCGCGGTCACCAACAATTTCCAGCAGGCCGACACCGGCACCAAGATGATCCACAACGGCAAGAACACGCGATCGACGATCGTGTCGAAGGGGATCAGCGCGGGCCGCAGCGACAACACCTATCGCGGCTTGGTGCGGGTAGCGCCGGGCGCGGAGGGCGTGCGCAACTTCACCCAGTGCGATTCGCTGCTGCTCGGCGACCAGTGCGGCGCACACACCGTGCCGTATATCGAGGTCCGCAACCCGAGTGCGCAGATCGAGCATGAGGCGACGACGTCGAAGATCAGCGACGACCAGATGTTCTACGCGATGTCGCGCGGGCTCGACAGCGAGGCCGCGGTGACGCTGATCGTCAACGGCTTCGCGAAGGAAGTGCTTCAGCAACTGCCGATGGAATTCGCGGTGGAAGCGCAGAAGCTGCTGGGGATTTCGCTTGAGGGGAGCGTGGGGTGAGCAAGTCCGCGCAGCTGCTCGTCATTCCCGCAAAGGCGGGAATCCATCTCCCCACCGGTCTCTGTGGCCCGATGGATCCCCGCCTTCGCGGGGATGACGGATCATTTGGGACAAGAGAGCGGTAGGGCTGATGCCTCTCAATCAAATCGAGATGTTGAACGAACTTCGATCGCTTTTGGTGATCCAATCTTCGGTGGATGAAGCGCTCACCGAGACTGCGAGAGCCTACAAGTTAGACAAGGATGATGTCAGGTCAGCAGCGGAAGAGCGTTTTGGCGACCTTGATAAACTAGCGTGGAAAGTATCGAGCACAGGTTATGTTGAAGATTGAAAACCTCCACGCCGAAATCGACGGCAAGGAAATCCTCAAGGGCCTCTCGCTCGCCGTGAACGCGGGCGAGGTGCATGCGATCATGGGGCCGAACGGCGCGGGCAAGTCGACGCTCGGCTATGTGCTCGGCGGGCGGCCCGGTTACGAGGTGACCGAGGGTTCGGTCCTGTTCCGTCCGACCGTCGGTGCGGGCCACCCTATCCCCGTTCGCCCTGAGCCTGTCGAAGGGCTGCCTGCTTCTGATAGTGAGAAGAAGGGCAGTGCTTCGACAGGCTCAGCACGAACGGGAGAGGGGGTGTCCGCCGCCGAGACCGATGGCTGGATCGACCTGCTCTCCCTCGCCCCCCACGAGCGCGCCGCGGCGGGCCTGTTCCTCGGCTTCCAATACCCGGTCGAGATCCCCGGCGTCTCCAACGTCCAGTTTCTGCGCGAGGCGCTCAACGCCCAGCGCACTTCCCGCGACGAAAAACCGCTGTCGGGCGCCGACTTCCTCAAGCTCGCGCGCGAGGAGGCGAAGAAGCTCGACATGGACGCCGAGATGCTCAAACGCCCGGTCAACGTCGGCTTTTCGGGCGGTGAGAAGAAGCGAAACGAGATGGTCCAGATGGGCGTCATCGCGCCCCGCCTCGCGATCCTCGACGAGACCGACAGCGGCCTCGACATCGACGCGCTGCGCATCGTCGGCGACGGCATCAACCGCATCATGCGCGCGCCCGACAAGGCGGTGCTGCTGATCACGCATTACCAGCGCCTGCTGGAATATGTCCGCCCCGATTTCGTCCACGTCCTCGACGGCGGCGTGATCACGCGCACCGGCGGCGCCGACCTCGCGCATGAATTGGAGCGTGAGGGATACGCGGGAGTGGCGGCGTGATCGTGTCCCGCGCCGAAGGCGCAATCCTCCCTGTTTCTCTTCTTCCTATTCGTGGCTTTGTGTCTTCGTGCGATAAGAATTTTCTCGCACAAAGACACAAAGCCACGAAGGGAGAAGGTGCGCGATGACTACGCTCACGCTTCCGTCGCCTCGTGAGGAGTTGTGGCGCTGGTCCGATATGGCTGCGCTGCAAGCAGCGCGGGGCGCATACGAAGCTGGCACCGCGATCCCAGCCCCTATCCTCGCCGATGCGGACCGGATCGTGTTCGTGGACGGTGTACTCGAAAGCGCCGCGGTCGATCTCGCGTCGATCGAAATCGCCAGCGATCACCCCCTCGCGCGACACGCCGCCGGGCCGGGCCACCGCCTCACGCTCGCTCCCGGCACCGTCACCAAGCTGGAAATCGCCCGCCACACCAACGGCGACGCGCAGACCCCGCTCCTAATCACGCTGGGCGAGAACGCCGTCCTCACCCTCGTCGAAACCTACACCGGCGCGGGCTGGTCGAACGCTCTGACCCGCTTCGATCTCGGCAGAGGCGCGCGCGTCATGCGCGCCGTCCGCGTGAAGCAGGACGCCGGCTACGTCTCCTCCACCGACGAAGTGACGATCGCCGAAGCCGCCAGCTTCGTCTCGGTCGCGCTCGGCGCGTCGGACGCGGGAACCCGCTTCGACGCAAAGCTGACGCTAAACGGCGACGGCGCCTTCGCCGAATATGGCGGCGCGCTCCTGACGCGAAACGAACAGAAGCAGGAATGCGCCGTCCGCGTCCGCCACGCCGCCCCCAACGGCCAGTCGCACCAATTGTGGCGCGCGGTCGCGGCGGACAAATCCACCGCCAGCCTAGCCGCCGCAGTAGAAGTCGCGAGACACGCGCAAAAGACCGACGGCGAGCAATCGCTCCGCGGTCTCCTCCTCGCACGCACCGCGACGGTGAACCTGAAACCCGAACTCGAAATCTTCGCCGACGATGTGAAATGCGCGCACGGTGCGACGGTCGGCGAACTCGACGCGCGGGCGCTATTCTACATGGAGAGCCGTGGCATCCCCGAAGCACGTGCCAAGGCGCTGCTCACCCGCGCCTTCGTCGCCGACGCGATAGATCGTATCGCCAACGAAACGATCCGCGATGCCTTCGCGGCGGATGCCGACGCATGGCTCGAGGCGGCATTATGACCGCTCTGAGCATTACTTTCGTTACCTTTGGGACGTGCCGTGGCTGACCTAGCGCTCGCCACCCGCCCCCTCGACACGCTCGCCGATTTCCCCGCGATACCCGCGGGCTGGGCGTATCTCGACACCGCCGCGACGGCGCAAAAGCCGCAGGCCGTGATCGACGCGATCACCCGCGGCTACGCGACCGACTACGCCACCGTCCACCGCGGCGTATACCAGCGCTCTGCCGACATGACGCTCGCCTACGAAGCCGCGCGCAAGCGGGTCGCGCGCTTCATCGGCGGCGCGGAAAGCGAGATCGTCTTCGTCCGCGGCGCGACCGAGGCGATCAATCTCGTCGCGAACTGCTGGGCCGGCACGCAATTGAAGGCCGGCGACCGCATCCTGCTCTCGACGCTCGAACACCACAGCAACATCGTGCCCTGGCAGATGGTCGCCGAACGCATCGGCGCCGCGATCGACGTCGTCCCGCTGACCGCCGACCAATGCGTGGACCTCGACGCGATGGCGGCGATGATCACCCCCGCACACAAGCTCGTCGCGCTCGGGCACGTTTCGAACGTCCTCGGCTCGGTCCTTGATGCCAAGCGCGCGGCGGAGATCGCGCATTCGGTCGGCGCGAAACTCCTGCTCGACGGCTGCCAGGCGGTGCCGCGTCTGCCGGTGGACGTCGCCGATCTCGACTGCGACTTCTACGTCTTCTCGGGCCACAAGCTCTACGGCCCGACCGGTATCGGCGTGCTGTGGGGCAGGGCCGACCTGCTCGACGCGATGCCGCCGTATCAAGGCGGCGGATCGATGATCGACAAGGTCGGTTTCGAACGCACCACCTACGCCCCGCCCCCCGCGCGCTTCGAGGCGGGAACGCCGCATATCGTCGGCGCGCTCGGGCTGCATGCGGCGATCGATTACGTCGAGAACATCGGTCTCGACCGCATCCACGCCCACGAAACCGCGCTCGTCCGCCAGACCCGCGAGGCGCTGGGCCAGATCAATTCGGTCCGCCTGTTCGGCCCGGACGACAGCGCCGGCATCGTCAGTTTCGCGATCGAGGGGGTGCATCCGCACGACATCGGTACCATCTTGGACGAAGCGAAGGTCGCGATCCGCGCCGGCCATCACTGCGCGCAGCCGCTGATGGCGGCGCTCGGGGTGGAGGCTACCGCGCGGGCGAGCTTCGGCGTGTACAACGGCCCGCAGGACGTCGAGGCGCTGGTCAAAGGCATTGAAAGAGTAACGCGGATTTTTGGTTAGGGATTTTCGGATGAACGAGCAGGTCCGCATCGAAGAGGTCGACAGCGTCGCTTCGCCGCCCAAGGCGCGCGTCGAGAGCGCATCGGAATCGTTCGAACGCAAACGCGACTATCTCGAAGGCTTTCTCGCGCAGAAACCCGAAGGCGATGTTCCCGGCCAGCCCGGCGGCGCGCTGTACGAGGCGGTCGTCGAGGCGCTCAAGGAAATCTACGATCCCGAAATCCCGGTCAACATCTATGAGTTGGGTCTGATCTACGGCGTCGAGGTCACCGACGAGGGTCAGGCCATTGTGACCATGACGCTGACGACGCCGCACTGCCCCGTCGCCGAAACAATGCCCGCCGAGGTCGAGATGCGCGTCTGCGCGGTGCCGGGCATCGCTTATGCTGACGTCAACCTGGTCTGGGATCCACCGTGGGACCCCGCCAAGATGTCCGACGAAGCGCGCCTAGAAATGGGGATGCTATAATGGCCACCATCGCCCGCCCGCGCCCCGCCGCGCTGATCCTGACTGCCAATGCCGAAGCGCGGATCGCCGATCTGATGGCGTGTGCGCCCGAGGATGCGATCGGCGTCAAGCTCTCGACCCCGAAGCGGGGTTGTTCGGGGCTGGCGTATTCGGTCGATTACGTGAACGAAGCCGCGCCGTTCGACGAGAAGATCGAGACTGTGGGCGGCACGCTCTACGTCGATGGCGGCTCGATCCTCTATCTGATCGGTTCGACGATGGACTGGGTCGAGGACGATTTCGCCGCGGGTTTCGTCTTCCAGAACCCCAACGCAAAAGGCGCCTGCGGCTGCGGCGAGAGCTTCACGGTTTGATGTTGCCGTTCGTATCCCCGCGAACGCGGGGATCCAGACTCGCGTAAGCGATCGCTCCGGGAGTCTGGACTCCCGCCTTCGCGGGAGCACAGACGTCAAATGAACCTGCGTACTTCGTCCATGAACCGGTCGAACTGATCGTGGTGGAGCCAATGCCCCGCATTCTCGAACTCCACGACGCGCGCGTCGCGGAAATGCTTCGCGCGACCATCGGTTTCGGGGTTCGAGGCCCAGCTATCGGCACCGTAAAGCAGCAACGTCGGGCAGGTGACCGCCCGCCACAGCGCCTCGATCTCACCTTGCGGTAAATCCCAGAAAGGCCAGACGTTCAGGTGATTGTCGAACTTCCAGCTCCACGTCCCGTCCTCGTTGCGGTCGACGCCGTGGATCGTCAGATGGCGGGCCTGATCCTCGGTAAGGTACGTGTTCTCCGCGCGCACCCGCGCCAGCGCCTCGTCGATCGTCGGATAGCGTTTCGGCAGCCGCCCCGCGGCGTTGCGCTTATCCGCGATCCACTTGCGCCAGCGCTCGGCCAGCGGAGTGGCGGCGCGCTCCTCAAGCACTTTCGGCGACGGGCCGAGTCCCTCGATCGACACCAGTTTGCGGACATTCTCCGGATACAGACCGGCGTAGCGCGTGCTGATATTTCCCCCGAGCGAATGCGCGACGATCGTCACCGGCCCGGCGTCGAGCTGATGCACCAGTTGCGCGAGATCGTAGACGAACGCGCTCATCTCGTAATTGCCGTCGGGCGACCACGCGCTGTCGCCATGCCCGCGCAGGTCGGGCGCGATGATATGCCAGTCGTCGCGAAGCTGCTCCGCGACCCAGTCCCAGCTCCGGCAATGATCGCGCCCGCCGTGGACGAGCAGCAGCAACGGCGCCTCGACATTGCCCCAGTCGGCGTAATGCAGCCGCAGCCGTTGCGAGATGAAATTGTGCGAGGTTGGGCCGGTGAGCGTCATGCACCGGTCTCAACCGCCTTGTGCCGGCCTCGTCAACCGGCAGATTATTATTCGATAGCAATGACTATTCGATAGCGATAGCGTCCGCCCGATCGTCGAGAACGGGAGAGGTTCGATGAAGAAGCATCTGCTGGCGGCCACGGCCGCATTCGCCCTGCTCGCCGGATGCGCGGGCAAGAAGAGCGATGCGGATTTCGAGAAAGGGCTGCAACAAAAATTGCTCGATGCGAAACCGGGCGACGTGATCGATATTCCCGCGGGCAAATATTCGCTGAGCCGCAGCCTCAGCCTCGGGGTCAACGGCGTTACATTGCGCGGAGCGGGCATGGACAAGACGATCCTGTCGTTCGCCAATGCGACATCTGGCGCGGAGGGGATGCTCGTCACCGGCGACGATTTCACGTTGCAGGATATTGCGCTTGAGGACACCAAGGGCGACGCGCTCAAGATCAACGGCACCAAGAACGCGGTGATGCGCCGCGTCCGCGCCGAATGGACAGGCGGACCCAACACCTCGAACGGCGCCTACGGCCTCTATCCGGTGCAGGTCACCAACGTGCTGATCGAGGGCAGCGTCGTGAAGGGCGCGTCGGACGCGGGCATCTACGTCGGGCAATCGACCAACATCATCGTCCGCAACAACCGCACCGAAGGCAATGTCGCGGGGATCGAGATCGAAAATTCGACCGGCGCCGACGTCTACGGCAACACCGCGACGGGCAATGCCGGCGGTATTCTCGTCTTCAACATGCCCAATCTGCCCGTCCCCGGCAGCAAGACGCGCGTCTACAAGAACATGGTGAAGGCCAACAACCACGCCAATTTCGGCGCGAAAGGCAGCGCGGTGAGCAGCGTCCCGCCGGGGTCGGGAATCATCGTCAATTCGAACGACATGGTCGAGATTTTCGACAACCAGATCGCCGACAACCAAACCGCGAACATCATCATCTCGAGCTATTATTCGACCGGCTTCGACACGAAGAAAGGCATCGCCGAGGCGTATGATCCGTATCCGCAGGACATCTATGTCGCGGACAACCGCTTCTCGGGTGGCGGCGACAAGCCGGGCAGCCGGTACGCCCCGCTCGCGCAGCTTTCGGGCGGCGCGCTGCCTGCGGTGCTGTGGGACGGCTTCGTCGATCCCAAGCGCGCGGACCCTGGGATCTGCGTTCAGAACGGCGATGCCAAGACCTTGAACGCCGATGGCCCTGGGAAATTTGCCAAGGCGCGTATCGACACCATGGTGGATTGCGCTCCCGCGAAACGGCTCCCCGAGATCGCGCTTCCGGTGTCGATGACCAAGGACAACGGCTCGGCGAAATGATCGTTCGCGCCTTCCTCCGTCATGCCGGACTTGTTCCGGCATCCACGATGCCCGGCGCCCGGCGAACGGTTGGTCTGCGGCGCGGTGGATGCCGGAACGAGTCCGGCATGACGGGTGTGGGATAGCGCCCGTGATGAGCCGCATCCTCACACTTCTCGCGGCGTTGCTCCTATTCGGGTGCACCCACGCCCCCCAACAAGTGACGTTCCACGCCGACGGCAATCCCGAGAAGCTCTCCGAGTGGGGCCTGTTCACGGTTGCGGACGGCCGGATCAGCCCGCACGACGGCATGGTCACCTACGAACTCGCGACCCCGCTGTTCAGCGATTACGCGCAGAAATGGCGGACGATGTACGTGCCCAAAGGCGCATCGGCGAAATACGATCCGGAGAAGTGGTTCGACTTCCCGGTCGGAACGATCGTCACCAAGACCTTCTATTACACCACTCCCGCGACCGCGGCCGATCCACAATCGACCGGCGACGTCGTGAAGATGACCCCCGCGACTTACCAGACCGGCGTCAGCGGTCTCGACCTCACGCATGTCCGACTGATCGAGACGCGGCTGCTGGTGAAACGCGCGAGCGGGTGGGTGGCGCTGCCCTATGTCTGGAACGCCGACGGCAGTGACGCGACGCTGGAACGGACCGGCGCGGATATCCCGCTGACCTTCCATGGCGGCCAGGCGCCGCGGCGATTCATCTATTCGGTGCCCAACCAGAACCAGTGCGCGGGCTGTCATGCGCAGGATTACCACACCCGCCGGATAACGCCGATCGGGTTGAAGGCGCGGCACCTCGACCGCGACTTTCCGGGTGTCGGCGGCAATTTGAACCAGCTCGGGCGGCTCGTGGAATTGGGCTATCTGACGGGCGTGCCGGGTGCGGCGCTGCCGAAGAACGCGGACTGGCAGGACGCGCACGCGCCCCTCGACGCCCGAGCCCGCGCCTATCTCGATATCAACTGCAGCCATTGCCACAACGAGCAGGGCGCGGCGCGAACCTCCGGGTTGTGGCTCGACGCGAAGACGCAGGATGCGCGCATCCTGGGGCTATGCAAGCCGCCGGTCGCGGCGGGACGCGGCACCGGCGACCGCTCGTTCGACGTCGTCCCCGGCCATCCCGGTGCGTCGATCATCGCCTATCGCATGGCGAGCACCGATCCCGGCGAGATGATGCCCGAACTCGGCCGTTCGCTCGAACACACAGAAGGTGTCGCGCTGGTCGAAAGCTATATCCGCGCGATGAAGGGCGCCTGCGACGAGGACGACGGCCCGCCAGACGTGGCGTCGCGCTGATGGATAGTGCGGTCGCCGCCGCGCCGCGCTCGCGGCCCAAGCAGGAACGCGCGCAGGCGACGTACGATCGGCTGCTCGATGTCGCGGGAGAATTGCTCGCCGATATCGGAATTGACCGGATTTCCACGAACCTGATCTGCTCGCGCGCGGGCGTGACTCCGCCCGCACTCTATCGCTATTTCGACGACAAATATGCGGTTTTGGAGGCGCTCGGTCGCCGTCTGATGGATCGCCAGAACGCGGTGCTCGAACGCTGGATCGCGCGGCATTCGGGGGGTGGCGCGGCGGCGCTGATCGACAGTATCGAGGAATTGCTGCGCGAGAATGCCGCGGTGACTGCGACCGAACCGGGCGCAGTGTGGATTCTACGCGCGCTGCATGCCTCGCCACGCCTCGTCCATGTGCGCGTCGAATCGCATCGTTACGTCACCGATCGCCTGGTCGAGGCGTATGCGCACCATTTGCCCGACCTCGATCGTGAAGCGTTGTGGCAGCGGCTTCGCCTGTCGGTCGAAATCGGCTTTTCGGTCGACGAGATGCTCTATGAGGAGCCGAGAATTTCGGCCGATGTCGCGTTTCGCGCGGCGGCGGCCATGCTTCGTGGAGATTTGACGTGAATCTGCTCTGGCCCGTCGCGCTCGCCGCCGCCGCCGTCCCAAGTCCCGCGCAGGAACGCGCCGCGATCCTTCGGGTCGTCGCGTCGATGGAGCAGGCGTGGAACCGCGGCGATTTCCGCGGATATATGGCGGGTTTCAAAAACCCCGATGTCGTCTTCGTTTCGGGGGGCAAGTTCCAGGACGGCTGGCAAGGCACGCTCGACCATTATATCCGTGATTACGGAGCCTCGCCCGCGACGCGCGGAACGCTCAATTTCTACGATATCAAGATCGACATCCTGTCCCCAGACGCCGCGATGCTGATAGGTCGCTATCACCTCGAACGCCCCAGACATGCGGTAGAGGGCGTCAACACGCGCCTGTTCCGCAAGTTGGGCGGGAAATGGCGCATCACGATGAACCACGTCTCCGCCTACGATGTGCCGTCCGCTACTGCTCGGTCCGCGCCAGCAGATCGGCCAGATCGTTCTTCCAATTGACCGCCCAGGTATGCGTGCCGTGGCCGTGCGTATCGGCGGTTTCTGGGATCAGGCGAAAGCGCGCGTTGGGCATCCGCTTGATCGCCTGCGCCGGGTAATCGAAGTTGCGCGGGTTGATGAAATCGTCGGCGGAATTGATCCACGTCATCGGCGCGGTGATCGCCTCCAGCCGCGGCCAGGGATCGTAGGTCCGCGACGCATCGACCTGATAGATCAGATCGTTCGCGTCGATCTTCGGCACCGCCGCGGCGACGCGTTCGCGGACATAGGCCGCCGCCTTGTCGCGATCGGGATAGAGCTTCTGCAAATTGAGCGGCGCGCCGCCCGCGATGAACAGGACCGACTCCGCGGTGCGCAGCCCCTGTAGCGGTTCGGCTTTGTAGTTGCCGTTCTGCCAAGCCGGATCGGCCTCGATCCCGTCGATGACGAGTTGCCGCCACATCCGGTTGAACCCGGCAAGCTCGATCGGCTCGCACGCCAGCGGCAGAAGCGCGCGCGCGAAATCGGGGTGCGCCTCGCCCCAGACGAAGCTGTGCATGCAGCCCATCGACGTACCCATGATGAGCCGCATCGCCTTGATGCCCAGGCCATCGGTCAACAGCCGGTATTGCGCCTCGACCATGTCGGAATAATCGTAATTCGGGAAGCGCATCCGCATGCCGTTCGACGGCTTCGACGATCCGCCGTGGCCGATATTGTCGGGCAGGATGATCCAGTATTTTGTGATGTCGAGCGGCTGACCGGGGCCGTAGAGTTCGTCGGCGAATTGCGGCACCAGGAATTGCTTTCCCGTCCCACCGGTGCCGTGAAGCACCATCACCGCATTGTCGATCTCGCCCTTGGCGTTATGGTGCGGCTGGCCGAGCATCGTATAATGGATGCGCAGTTCGGGCACCGTCTGCCCGTTCTTGAAGGCGAAATCGCGGATGCGGAAATCCGCCTCGCGCGTCGGCCAGGATTTCGCTGTGTCGGGGCGCGGCGCGGCGGTTGCCACAGGCGTGACGGGCGGAGCGGCTGCGGCTTGCAGGGCTAAAGCGATGAGCAGGGAAAACATCGGATGCTCCGTACTGGCGTCCGGCGGCTCGCCGAACCGAAAGGGTTGGGCGCGGTCTGCACGATGTCGGCGCGAGATCAAACCTCTGCGGTTCCCGTCGGCACGATACCGGAGAGGTTCGGCGGTCCGAAAAACTGGCATGCAGCATGGCGGCGGCCCCATAAATCCGCATGCCGCGAAAAAATATGGTCCAAAAAGAGCGATTTTCGCGTCTGACTCAGTAAGAACGGTTGCGTGGGGACAATTTGCGCGCCGAATTACGGAGATGCGCGATGGCTGATTATTCATTCGACAGTACCTATGATTATACCGTCAACGAGAGTTTCGTAGGCACCGCCGGCAGCGACCGGCTGACCGCGAAGTTCCAGTGCGAAGGGTTCAGCTACGCCGCCGAAATCCGGACGACCTACAGCGAAAATATCAACGGCAGCTTTACCGCGACCTATCACAATGAGCTGCAAAACGGGACAGCGGATTCGGTGACGATCAGCGGTATCGAAAACGTCACGATCTATGCGCCCGACACCTACACGTTTTTCGACGGCACCGTCTATTCGCTGAATAAGGATGATGAAAACCAGACCGGTAACGGCGACGATGTGATCTTCGCGTATGGAGACCGGGATCAGGTGCGCGCCGGGCGAGGTATCGACATCCTCGACGGCGGCGAGGCGATCGACGGACTCGCCAAGGATTTCAGCGACGTCTCCACCGCGATCGTCTTCAACCTGCTGACCAACCGTTTCAGCGGACCCGGATCGATCACCAATTTCGAATATTTCCTCGATCTGAAGACCGGATCGGGCAACGATCGGATCACAACGTCGGACGTGCTCTATGCCGGGCAATGACAGGACGATGTCGTCTCCACCGGTGCGGGCAACGACGTCGTTTCGTTCTTCGGCGGCAACGACGTGTTCGACGCCGACGCCGGCGCCGGCAAAGATACGCTGATCGCCGACTTCTCCGGCTTACCCGCGGATGGAAATCACGCGTATTTCATATCAGGACTGACCCGAAGCGGTAAAAGCTATTCCGGCATTCTCGATTCCGATTTCGCGCTCGACTCGGGCTATGACACCAATATCACCTTCACAGGCGTCGAGAATTTCCAACTGACGCTCGAAAATGCCGACGATGTCGTAACGACGGGTATCGGCAACGATATCCTGAATGGCGGGGGCGGGCGCGATCAGCTCGATGTCGGCAGCGGTAACGACAGCGCGGACGGCGGTGACGAGATTGACGGTATCGCCAAGGACTATTCGGCGACCGGCGAGGACATCCATTGGAGCCTGATCGACAACACCTTTTCTGGCCCGGGTGGCGATTTCAAGAATTTCGAATATTTCCTGGACCTGAAGACCGGTCGCGGCAACGATGTGATCGTTTCGTCGAACGCGACCTATGCCGGGCAGTTGCAGGTGGACAAGGTTGCGACGGGTGCCGGCAACGACAGCGCCAAGTTCTTTGGCGGCAACGACAGTTATGACGGCGGTGCCGGCAACGACACGCTGATCCTCGATCTGACTCCGTTCGGCTACGGATCGATGACGCAGGATTTTACCCGGCATGGGAAAAGCTATTCGGGCGGGATCGCCTATGAGCTGGGCAATTATCTGACAACGTTGAAGAATGTCGAGGATTTTCAGATCACGCTCGGCAACAGCGACAACGATATTACCACCGGGATCGGCAACGATATCGTCAACGGCGGCGCCAATCGCGACCGGATCGATATCGGCAGCGGAAACGACAGCGCAGACGGCGGTGCCGGCGTCGACGGCATCGCCAAGGATTATTCGGGGGCGCACAAGGCGATCCACTGGAGCCTGATCGACTATACCTTCTCCGGCCCAGGCGGAGATTTTAAGAATTTCGAATATTTCATCGATTTGAAGACCGGTAGGAGTGACGATGTCATCGTTTCGTCGAACGCGACCTACGCCGGGCAGTTGCAGTCGGACAAGGTCGCGACAGGCGCGGGCAACGACAGCGCCAAATTCTTCGGCGGTAACGACAGTTATGACGGTGGCGCGGGCGAGGACACGCTGATCGTCGATCTGACCGAGTTCGGCTACGGGACCACGGCGCAGGACTTCACCCGGCATGGAAAGAGCTATTTGGGTGAAATCGTCTATCAATTGGGCACTCTTCAGGTGACCTTCGCGAATGTCGAGAATTTTGAGCTCACGCTGGGCTATGGAGACGATGTCGCGACGACCGGTGTCGGCAATGATATTCTGAATGGCCAGCGCGGCCGGGACATGCTCGACGGGGATTCCGGCAACGATGTGCTGATCGGCGGCGATGGCGGCGACACGCTGACCGGTGGGGCGGGCAAAGACATATTTCGATATGAAGCCGCATCGGATTCGATCAACGCGTTCTACCGTCTCGACACGATCACCGATTTCAGGAGCAGGCAGGACCGGATCGATCTGTCGGGGTTCCAGCTCTACGACTATTCGCTGACCAAGACCGGCAAGACGACAGTGCTGTCGGGGATCGGCGCGGGCGGCTCTGCCTTTTACCTATCGATCGATGCGCCTGTCCGCGCACAAGACGTGGATCTGGTTTCCTACGATCGGACGATCGACGGGACCGCGCACAACGACCGGCTGTCGGCACCCAAGGGCGCGAACGCGCAGATCGACGGCGGCGCGGGCAACGACCGGCTGACCGGAGGCGACGGGCTCGACCATTTGATTGGCGGCGACGGCAACGACCGGCTTGCCGGCGGCGGCGGCGGCGACCTGCTCGAAGGCGGCGACGGCAAGGATCGGCTCGATGGCGGGGCGGGCGGCGACATCCTCGTCGGCGGCGCGGGCAACGACACTTATGTCATCGACGACGCGGGCGACTTCGTAATCGAAGCGGCAAACGGCGGCGTCGATACGATCAACAGCGCGATCGACTATACGCTCGGCGCCGAGCAAGAGAATCTCAAGCTGACCGGCAGCGCGCTGAACGGCAACGGCAACGACCTTGCCAACGCGATCACCGCGAATGGCCTGAACAATGCGCTCAACGGCAACAACGGCGACGACGTGCTCCGCGGACTGGCCGGAGACGATACGCTGTCGGGTGGATCGGGCAAGGATACGATCTACGGCGGTACCGGGATCGACCGGTTGTACGGCGGGGCCGACGGCGACGTCTTCCGCTTCGATACCGGTGACACCGGGGCGACGCGCACCACGGCCGACACGATCTTCGACTTCAGCCACGCCGACCACGACAAGATCCATCTTGCGGCGATCGATGCGAACACGACGCGCGGCGGAACGCAGGCGTTCGCGTTCATTGGCACCGACGCATTCGGCGGGCACGCAGGCGAGCTTCGCTACAGCACCGATGGCAGCTCGACACTGATCGAGGGGGACACCGATGGCGACGGGGTGGCCGATCTCGCGATCATATTGTCGGGGCAGCAGACGCTGGTCGCGGGCGATTGCATCGGCGTGAGCGCGGCGGCGGCGATCGGGCACGACGCGGGCCTGGCCGGCGCCGATGCGGACGCCTCGCTTCTCACCGTCGTTGTGGGGGAGTTCCTGATCTAGTGGATTGATTCCAACGTTTGGTGCCCACGCCTGACGGCGGCGATGATGTCGTTGGGGTCGGCGTGCCAGACGAAGGGGCGGGGCTGCTGGTTATGCTCCTTGATGAAGCGGTTGATGGCGGCCTGGAGGTCGATGACGGAGTGGAAGACGCCGTTCTTCAGGCGTCGTCGGGTCAGCTTTGCGAAGAAGCCCTCGACCGCGTTGAGCCAGGAGCATGACGTCGGCACAAAGTGGAAGGTCCAGCGCGGATGCCGGGCGAGCCAGGCTCGGACCTTGGGCTGCTTGTGGGTGGCGTAGTTGTCGAGGATGACGTGGACGGCCTTGTCCTGCGGCAGTTCGGCCTCGACGGCGTTCAGGAATCGGATGAACTCCTGGTGTCGATGCCGCTGCATGTTGCGCCCGATCACCGAGCCGTCGAGCACGTTCAGCGCTGCGAACAGCGTCGTCGTGCCGTTGCGCTTGTAGTCGTGGGTCATGGTCGCGCCCCGGCCGCGCTTGAGCGGCAAGCCCGGCTGCGTGCGATCGAGCGCCTGGATCTGGCTCTTCTCGTCGACCGACAGCACGATCGCGTGCGCCGGCGGCGAGACGTAGAGGCCGACGACATCATGCAGCTTTTCGGCAAAAGCCTGATCGTTGGACAGCTTGAAGCTGCGCCAGCGGTGCGGCGCCAACCCGTGATCGTGCCAGATCTTCACCACCGAAGATGCAGCGATGCCAACCGCCTTGGCCATGGCGCGTACGGTCCAGTGGGTCGCCTCGTGCTCGGGCGGCTCCAGCGTCAGCGCCACCACCCTATTGACCAACGATGGCACCAGCGGCGCGATCCCAGGCGGACGCGTCTTGTCGCGCAGCAAGCCATCGACACCCTCGACCATGAATCGCTCCTGCCAGCGCCACACGCAGGTCTTCGACTTGCCCGTCGCCGCCATGATCGCGACCGTGCCCATGCCATCGGCAGTCAGCAGGACGATCCATGCCCGCCACACCTGCTTTTGTGGCGATCCGCGCGCTGCCACGAGCGCCTCGAGCCGAGCCCTGTCCGATGCCGTGACGGCGATGCTGATCCCGCTGCGCATCCCGCATCGTGGCACAGCCGCGCCGCACACGGAATCCTCAGCCGGACTCGTCCGTTCCGATCAATCCACTAGGGTCAGGACTCGTCGATCACAGCGAGAAGATGACGGTGGCAGCGACGGCGATGGCGGAGAAGAAGACCGTGGGCACCGGTCGTAAAGGGTGGCGACGTGACGCCCGGCCCCTTCGACTTCGCTCGGAACAGGATTGTCGGTCAGCATTATATGGATCGCATAGGGGACAGCCTCGATCGGGTTCCGCAGGAACTGAGCAGCGATCATCTTGCCCGCTTCTTTATGCAGTTCGACGAAGGCGAACTTGCTAGGTTCAGGACGCATTGATCCGAGCGTCGCGATCTGATTCGGGCTCTGCAAGGAGACTGAAGATGATTGACCTGTACTGGCTGACCGCCGAGCAGATGGCGCGCCTGGAGCCGTATTTTCCCAAGAGCCATGGCAAGCCTCGGGTGGATGATCGGCGGGTCTTGAGCGGCATCGTCTTCGTCAACCGCACGGCTTGCGCTGGCGTGATGCGCCCAGCGCTTACGGTCCGCACAAGCCTGTCCCGAGCTTCGTCGAGGGGACGCTGTACAACCGGTGGAAGCGCTGGGGAGAGAAGGGCATTTTCCTCCAGATGATGGAGGGGCTGGCTGCCGCAAGCGCCGGGGACTGTCTCGTTGAGCAGCTCGTCGCGCATGCGACCGTTGAAGCTCTCGACAAAGCCGTTCTGGGTCGGCTTGCCCGGTGCGATGTAATGCCACTCGACGCGCGTCTCGCCTGACCAGGCCAGCACCGCGTTCGAGGTAAGTTCGGTCCCGTTGTCGCTGACGATCATCTTCGGCGCGCCGCGCCTGATGATTAGATCGGTCAGCTCGCGAACAACCCGCCGACCCGAGATCGACGTGTCGAGCACCGCCGCCAGGCACTCGCGCGTAATGTCGTCGACGATATTGAGGATGCGGAACCGCCGGCCCGTGGCAAGCTGATCGTGGACGAAGTCCAAGCTCCAGCGTTGGTTCGGCAGCGCCAACACCGGCGCGGGCGCCCGCGCACCAACGGCACGCTTACGTCCCTTCCTGCGCCGCACCGTCAGACCCTCTTCGCGATACAGCCGCTGGGTCTTCTTACGGTTGATCGTGATGCCGTCGCGGCGAAGCAGGATGTGCAGCCGCCGGTAACCGAACCGCCGGCGCTGCTGCGCCAACTCGCACAGCCGCGACCGCAGGGCGCCATCATCCGCTCGGCACGAGCGATACCGCATGCTCGTACGGTCCGCCCCGACGATAGCACACGCCCGCCGCTCGCTCATCCCCAACGTCGCCTGGAGATGCGCGACTGCTTGCCGCTTCGCGGCGGGCGCTACCATTTTTTTGATAGCAGATCCTTCAGACCCGCGTTGTCCAGCATCGTGTCCGCGAGCAACCGCTTGAGCCGTGCGTTCTCCTCCTCGAGCGCCCGCAACCGCTTCGCGTCGGATACCTCCAAACCGCCATACTTGGCCTTCCACGCGTAATACGTCGCGCTCGACAAACCGTGCTTGCGACACAGCTCCGTCACCACCGCGCCCGCCTCGGCTTCCTTCAGGATGCCGATGATCTGTTCTTCCGTAAACTGCTTCCGCTTCATCTGTCCGTCCCTTCGAGGGGCCGGTCTCTAGTTCCAAATGGATGAAGAAACGGGGGTCACGTCACCGCTGAACGCGGTGACACCGAGCCCGGTCAGGATGCCGAAGCGATATCCCTTGCGCTGCAACAGCATGCCGGCGGGCACGCTGACCAGCAGATAGGCACCGAAATAGGCGATCTGAAGTAGCGTCGATTCGGCGGTGCCGACGTGCAGCGTGTCTTGGAAATGCTTGTTGAGAACATCGAGCAGGCCGTAGGCGACGCCCCGGATGAAGAAGAGGCTGATCGCGAACGCGAGCGCGACGCGGATCGTCCTGGCGTCGAAACCGTCTACGGCGGCGGCGGCGGATCGGATCGTCATCGGGCAGGTTCCGGTTCGGCGAACGCCGGGAGGGCGAGGCGGTAGAGACGGTCGGCGTTGCGACCGAACAATGCCTGGCGTTCGGCCAACGTGAAGTCGGCGACGACGGCATGGTAAGCGTCGAGGTGCCGGTCGAAGCTGCCGAACAGCTTGTCGGTCGGAAAATCACTGGCGAACATCGCGCGGTCTGGGCCGAACAGGTCGATCGCCGCGAGGATCAGGCCGCGCGCCTGATCCTCGGTCCACGCGCGCCACGCGAAGCCCATGCCCGACAGCTTGGTCGCGACATTGGGCAGCGCGGCGAGCGCCGCCATGCCGGCGCGCCATTGCCCGAGCCCGTCGGGGTCGCTGATCACCGGCATCCCCATATGGTTGACGATCACCGGCACGTCGGGATGCCGCGCGATCAGCCGCGCCAGCTCCGGCATCTGTCCGGGATAGCGTTGCAGGTCGAACAACAGGCCATAGCGTGTCAATCGGCGCGCAAAAGGGACCCCCGATCGGCGTCGAACAGGGACCCCCTTGGCGAGCTGGCGCACGTGCATGGAGCGCGCGACGTTCGCGCTGCTTGCGGCGTAGGGAGGGCGTAGCCTGACCGGAGGCGCAAGCAGCGCGAACCGGTCCTCTGGGCGAGCGGATCAGCTGCGGTTTTTGAACCGCCAGCTGTCGTTGCCGGTCTCGACGATGTCGCAGTGATGAGTGATGCGATCGAGCAGCGCGGTGGTTATCTTGGGATCGCCGAACACGGTGGGCCATTCACCGAACGCCAGGTTGGTGGTGACGATCACCGAGGTCTGCTCGTAGAGCTTGCTGACGAGGTGGAACAGCAGCTGGCCGCCTGAGCGGGCGAACGGCAGATAGCCGAGTTCGTCGAGCACCACGAGATCGAGGCGGCCGAGCTGGGCGGCAAGCGCGCCAGCCTTGCCGATGCGGGTCTCTTCCTCGAGCCGGGTGACCAGATCGACGGTGTTGAAGTAGCGACCACGAGCGCCGGCGCGCACCACGCTGGCGTGGATGGCGATAGCGAGATGCGTCTTGCCGGTGCCGGTGCCCCCGACCAGCACGATGTTGCGCTTACCCGACAGGAACGAGCCTGCATGCAGCGAGCGCACCAACCCTTCGTTGATGGGAGTGTTATCGAACACGAACGCATCGATGTCCTTCACCACCGGTAGCCTGGCGGCACTCATCCGGTAGCGGATCGAGGCGGCATGGCGGTGCGCAGCCTCGGCGCGCAGCAGATCGCTCAGGATCTCGGTGATGGTGCGCTGGCGCTGCACGCCGGTGGTGACCGCCTCGTCGAACGCGCCAGCCATCCCCTTGAGGCCGAGTGCGCGCATGGCGTCGATCATCTCATGCCGCTGCACGGGCGCCTCGCAGGCTGTCGTAGCGGGCATAGTCGGCGGTTGACCGAGTAGCGGTTGCGATCGAAGCTGATCAGGCACGTGCCGGTCACCGCGTGCTCGCTCTCGTGAAAGCCATCGAACGGCGCAAGCATCGACTGCAACGCCGGGCGCTCCGCCTCCAGCGCCTCGGCGACGGTCATATCCTTCTGCTCGGGATGCGAGTGCATCGCCGCCCAGCGCCGGCACTCGGCCTCCAGCCAGCCGTTCAACTCTTCCAGGGTGGCAAACCGCAGCCGGGGCTGGAAGAAGCGGCCCCTGATCGTCTGGACCTGGTTCTCGACCTGGCCCTTCTCCCAGCCGGCTACCGGCGAACAGGCGGTCGGCTCGACCATATAGTGATCCGCCATGACCAGGAACCGGCGGTTGAAGAGCCGTTCCTTGCCGATAAACACGGTCGTCACCGCCGTCTTCATGTTGTCGTAAATGCCGCGCGTCGGCACGCCGCCGAAGAAGGCGAAGCCGCGCGCATGCGCGTCGAACACCATCTCCTGCGTCTCGCGCGGATATGCCCGAACATACACCGCCCGCGACGCGCACAGCCGCATGTGCGCCACCTTCACCCGCATCGGCTTGCCGGCCATCTCCACATCCTCGTGGCTCCAGTCGAACTGGTAAGCCTCGCCCGGCCTGAACAGCAGCGGGATGAACGCCGGCACGTCGCCGCCGGGGTCCTTGCGCCGCCCGTCCGCCCAGCGCGTGGCATAGCGTCGGACCGCGTCGTAGGAGCCCTCGAACCCCTCGCGCTTCAGCAGATCGTGGATCCGCGTCATCCGCAGCCGATCGCGTCGTGCCCGCGCCTCGTTCTCCGTCAGCAGCGCATCGAGCCGCTCCTGGAACGGTCCGATCCGCCGCAGCGGCTGCACCGCCCGGTGATAGTCGAATGCGCCCTCCGGCGCCCGGATCGCCTTGCGCACGACCTTACGTGACAACCGAAGATCACGCGCAATCGCCTTGATCGGCTTGCCGCCGGCATGCTCGCGTCGGATCCGAACCAATGTCTCCACCACCAACATCCCGATCTCGCCGCCTGGAATACCAGACCGCTGCCTAAACCATCGAAATGAGGGGTCCCTTTTAGACGCCGATCACCCCGCTAAGGGGTCCCTGTTGCACGCCGATCCACATGCCGAGGCGATCGCCGAGGCCGTGCAGCGGCCTACCATGCGCTTCGTCCCGGACAAATCGGTAGAGCAGCTCGACCTTCAAGCCCTCCACCGCGTGCGCGAGCGGCTGGTCAGCCGGCGGACGGCGGTCATCAACCAGATCCGCGCGTTCCTCCTGGAGCGCGGGGTCGTGTTCCGCACCGGCCGGCAGTACATGGCACGCGAGATGCCAATGCTGTTCACCGACGAGCGGTCCACGCTCTCGCTGCGGATGCGCCTGATCCTGCAGCAGCTTTGGGACGAGTGGCGCGAACTCGATACCGATATCGCCGCGGTGACCAAGGAGATCGAGACGATCGCGGCTGCGGATGCCGGCTGCCGACGCCTGCTCGCCATCCCCGGTGTCGGGCCGTTGGTCGCCACGGCGCTGGTCGCGGCAGTCGCCGATGGCACCGGCTTCAAGCGCGGTCGCGATCTCGCTGCGTGGCTCGGCCTCGTTACCCGCCAACACTCCACCGGCGGTAAGTCCACGCTGCTCGGCATGTCGAAGCGCGGCAACAGCCACCTGCGCCGGCTGTTCATCCACGGCGCCCGATCGGCGAGCATGCACATGAAGCGTGATCGCGGCCTCGGCCCCTGGCTCGATCAGCTTGAGACGCGAACCCACCAGAACGTCGCCGTCGTCGCGCTGGCGAACAAGATCGTACGTATCAGTTGGGCGGTGCTGGCCCGGCAGGAAGAGTATCGGCCACCCGTGCCGATCGCCGCCTAAGACGGGCACCCGCACGAAGAGGTCTGCAGCGAGAGAAGTGATGGCAAACAGTCGATGGTGACACGATCAAAGCCTGGCCAAAAATGCAGCCGTCAAAGGCTGGACCAGCTCGTAAGGCCGATCGTGACACGTATCCCATCATGGCCAGGGATCGAGATGTCCCACATACAGGCCGGATACATTTACGCAGACTGTGCAGCCAATCGCATCTCACGCTTGCCAGACGGGGGCGGACCATACATTTTTTGACAGCACGTCCTGCAGGATATGCTTGTCCAGACTCAGGTCCGCAACCAGCTGCTTGAGCTTGCGATTCTCCTCCTCGAGCAGCTTCAGGCGCCGCAGCTCGCCCACGCCGAGCCCGCCATAAACCTTCTTCCAGCGGTAGAACGTCTGCTCAGAGATCCCCATCCGGCGGATCACCTCGGCCACCGGCGTGCCCGTCTCCGCCTGCTTCAGCGCGAACGCGATCTGCTCGTCCGTATGTCCCGTCTTCTTCATCGTCAGCACCTTCCTCGTGGGTCGTCACAAGGCCGGAAATCTCTCATTCAAACTGGATGAAAAAACAGGGAGGACATCAGGTGCTGTCAGTCCAATGCGAACCGCTCTCCGAACGATGCATTTCGTTCTTTGAGGATGAGGTTTATCCGGCGAGCGACTTCCAGTCGGTGAGCCCGGCTGAACGGCGATCTTTGAAGGTCTGGCGATCAACGATGTGGCGTTCGTGGTTGATATGATTGGACAGGGTGGCATGGATCGAGACGAACTTTTGTAGCGTCTTCATTCTTCTGAATCTGAGCATTGCCCGCTCCCGTCTTCGGAACGGCAGGTGGCTGTTCTCGACGCAGTTATTCAGCCAGCGGTCCGTCTCGCGGCGGTCGCCATTGCCCAGGTCTCGCATCGCGGCAGGGTAGGATCGCAGGCCGTCCGTGACGATCGTCTCGGCCGAGCCGTGCCGCTTCAGCGGCTTCTTCGTGAAGACCAGAGCCGCACATTTGTCCCGCTTTTTCGTGACGTAGCTCTCTAGGATCTCGCCTTCATGATCGACCGCCCGCCACAGATATACCATCTCACCGTTCAGCTTGACGTACATCTCATCCAGATGCCATTTCCAGTGCCGGAAGCCGCGCATCGCCGACACCCGCTGGCGACGGATGTCGCCCGCGAACATCGGTCCGAACTGTTCCACCAGAACCGCACCGTCTCGTGACAGATATCGATACCGCGCTCGAATAGCAGATCATCGACGTTTCTCAGCGACAGCGGGAATCGGATATACATCATGACCACCAGCCGAATCACCTCGGGCGACGAGTTGAAACAGCGGAACAGGCTTGGCGGTTTGGCTCGGGATTTGCGGCTCATACCGGCCGCATATCAGCCCCCGGCGCGCTGTGCCACGTTGCCCTGACAGCACCTTCGGGCCGGTCGAATGACCGAAAAGTCGTTGTCAGATGCCGGTCGCGGCCCGATTGACGAAACGGCAACTATGGCGCCGCCGTCGCCTAAAAGCCGCCGGATGGCTAATCAAAGAATAGTCGTCGTCTCAACCATGCCGTCGTCCGAAATCCGCTTCCGCATCGTCCTGGCCCTGTTCGACGATGCCGCGGCGGATAGCGCGCGTTTGGGTGAAGCGATCGAACAAGGCGTTGCCGTCGCCCCAGCGGATCGCGCGTTGCAACTGGCTCAAGTCCTCGCTGAAACGCTGGAGCATCTCCAGAACCGCTTCCTTGTTGGTCAGGAACACATCGCGCCACATCGTCGGGTCGGATGCTGCGATGCGGGTGAAGTCGCGGAAGCCGCCCGCGGAGAATTTGATGACCTCCGATTGCGTCACTTCGGCGAGGTCGTTGGCGGTGCCGACGATCGTGTAGGCGATGAGATGCGGCAGATGGCTGGTCACCGCGAGGACGCGATCATGGTGGTCGGGCGCCATCGTCTCGACCTGACTGCCGAGGCGCCGCCAGAATTCGGCGACTCGCTCGACCGAGGCGGGGTCGGCGCCATCGGGTGGCGTGACGATGCACCAGCGGCCGTGGAACAGCGAGGCAAAGCCCGCCTCGGGGCCGCTCTTCTCGGTGCCGGCGACGGGGTGCGCGGGAACGATTGTCGCGTTCGGCAGCGCCTCGGCGAGCGCCTTCGCGACCTCCGCCTTGCAGGAGCCGACGTCGCTGACGATCGCATCGGCGGGGAGGTCCGCCGCCATCTCGCGCGCCACCGCCCCCATCGCACCGACGGGAACACACAGGATGACGAGATCGGCGTCGGTGACGCTCGCGCCGATCGTGTCGGCGATGTCGTCGACGATATCCAGTTGGTCGACGGTGGCGCGGACGGCGGGGTCGGCGTCGTGGCCGGTCAGGCGGACGGTCGGCATGGTCTCGCGCACCCCGCGCGCGATCGACGAGCCAATCAGACCGAGGCCGACGATGGTGATCCGCGCGAAGGGGAGCATCAGCGCTCGACCATCGCCCGCAGCGCCGCCGCCACGCCGCGCGTTTCCTCTTCGGTGCCGATCGTGATGCGCAGGCCGTGCGGCAGGCCCTGACCGGGGAGCCACCGGACGATATAGCCCGCGTCCATCAGGCCCTCGTACGCGGTCTCGGCGGTCAGCGCGCCTTCGAAGAGGACTAGCACGAAATTCGCCTGGCTCGGCACCGCGCGGAGGCCCGCGTTGCCCATCTTGCCGATCTCGTCGGAGAACCACGCGCGCCATGTCGCATTATGCTCGCGGGTATGCGCTACGAAATCACCATCCCCCAGTGCGGCGATGGCGGCGGCGGTGCCCGCGATGGTGATCGAGAATGGCAGGCGGATACGGTGCATCGCGGCGATGATCTCCGCCGAGGCGTAGCCCCAGCCGATCCGTTCGGCGGCGAGGCCGTACATCTTCGAGAAGGTCCGCGTGACGAGGACGTTGGGCGCGGTTTCGGCCAGCGCCATCGCTCCGTCTTCCGCATCCCCCTCGATATATTCGGCATAGGCGTGGTCGACGACCAGCAGGATATCGGGGCGCAGGCCGGCGTGGAGGCGCGCGATCTCTTCCTTCGACGCGTAGGTTCCGGTCGGGTTGTTGGGGTTTGCGATGTAGACGATCCGCGTGCGATCGGTGACGCACGCCAGGATCGCATCCACATCGGTCGCATAATCTTGGTCGGGCGCGACCACCGGCACCGCGCCGACGCGCCTCGCCGCGATCTCGTACACCGCGAAGCCGTAATGGATGGAGATCACCTCGTCCCCCGCCCCCGCGAACGCGCCCGCGGCGAGATGCAGCACTTCGTCCGACCCGTTGCCGTAGATGATCCGTGCGGGATCGAGGCCGTGCTTTTCGGCGAGGGCCTCGCGCAGGTCGGTCGCGCTCGCATCGGGGTATCGTTCCAGGCGATGCGACGCGCTCTCGAACGCCGCGCGCGCCAGCGGCGAAGTGCCGAGCGGGTTCTCGTTCGACGACAGTTTGGCGACCTTGCGCCCGTCGTCGGTGGTCGAACGGCCCGGAATATACGGCGCGATCGCCATGATGTACGGCTTGGGGACGGGAGCGGTCATGGCGGCGTCGTGTAGCGGGGGCGATGGAAGGGGTCCAGTCGCGGGGGTTGCGGTTTGAAGGGCTTGGCGTATCGCCGCCGCAATGCCCGACGACCCCCGCTTCGGCCTCGCGTGCCAAGTCACCTTGCCCGGCCCGCTGCGCCTCGACGGCGGGGCGATGCTGGCGCCGGTCGAAATCGCGTACGAGACCTATGGCGCGCTTGCCGAGGACGGCGGCAACGCGATCCTGATCTGCCACGCGCTGACGATGGATCAGTACGTCGCGAGCGCACATCCGCGCACCGGCAAGCCCGGCTGGTGGACGCCGATGGTCGGGCCGGGACGGCCGATCGATACCGACACGCATCTGGTGATCTGCGCCAATGTGCTGGGGTCCTGTATGGGCTCGTCCGGCCCCGCGACGATCGATCCCGCGAGCGACCACGAATATGCGATGACGTTTCCCGTCATCACCATCCGCGACATGGTGCGTGCGCAGGCGATGTTGCTCGATCATCTCGGCGTCGCGCGGTTGAAGGCGGTGGTCGGCGGATCGATGGGCGGGATGCAGGCGCTGTCCTGGCCCGCGACCTTCCCCGACCGGGTCGAAGCGGTGGTAGTGATCGCATCTGCGGCGCGGCATTCGGCGCAGAACATCGCCTTCCACGAGGTCGGGCGTCAGGCGGTGATGGCCGATCCGAACTGGCGCGGCGGCGACTATTACGGTGGCGAGGCGCCGACGGCGGGGCTCGCGGTGGCGCGGATGGCGGCGCACATCACTTATCTTTCGGAGGCCGGCCTCACCGAGAAATTCGGGCGGCGCTTGCAGGCGCGCGACGCGAAGTCGTTCGGCTTCGACGCCGATTTCCAGGTCGAGAGCTATTTGCGTCATCAGGGCATCGCCTTCGTCGACCGGTTCGATGCGAACAGCTATCTCTACATCACCCGCGCGATGGATTATTTCGATCTCGCCGAGGAGCACGGCGGGCGGCTGGCGGATGCGTTCAAGGGCACGAAGGCGCGCTTCTGCCTCGTCAGTTTCGACACCGACTGGCTGTACCCGACCCCCGAATCGCGCGCGATCGTCCACGCGCTCAACGCGGCGGGCGCGGCGGTGAGTTTCGTCGAACTGTCGAGTCCGTACGGGCATGACGCCTTCCTGCTCGATTCGCCCCCGTTGAACCGGGTGGTTTCGGGCTTTCTGGGAGCGGGGCGGTGATGCTCCGCCCCGATCTCGCGATCATCGCCGATCATGTCGCGCCGGGCTGCCGCGTGCTCGACGTCGGCTGCGGCGACGGGTTGCTGATGGCGGCGTTGCGCGACGACAAACAGGTCGATGCGCGTGGACTGGAGATTGACGCGGCCAATGTCGCCGCCGCGGTCGCGCGTGGGCTGTCGGTGATCCAGGGTGATGCCGACAAGGATCTCGCCGCTTATCCCGACGGCAGCTTCGACTATGCGATCCTCAGCCAGACGTTGCAGACCGCGCGCGCGCCCGACGTCGTGCTAGATCATCTGCTACGGATCGGCGCGCGCGCCTTCGTCAGCTTCCCCAATTTCGCGCATTGGCGGGTGCGGCTGTCTTTGCTCTGGGGCGGGCGGATGCCGGTCACCGATCTGCTGCCCGAAAGCTGGTACGACACCCCCAACATCCATCACGTCACGATCGACGATTTCCGCGCGCATCTCCGCGCACGCGGCATCGCGGTCGAGGGCGCGTGGTTCCTGTCGAATGGTCGGGCGACGACATCGGCCGCGGCGAATTTCCGCGCCGAACACGCGGTGTTCCTGTTGCGCAGATGACACGGTTAATGGGCGATTATCGCATGTGGCGGAACTTTCAGGCGTTGCGACCTGTTCGCAGCGCACCTTGACAATTAATCCAGATCAATACGCTAGCGTGATGAAAACCGCCGTCATCGTCGAAGACGAAATTTTCGTCGCGCTCGATCTCGAACGCATCCTGACCGATGCGGGCTATCTGGTCGTGGCGATAGCCGCCGACACGCAAGGCGCGATCGACGCGGCGCCGGGATGCGGCTTCGCGTTCGTCGATGTGAACTTGCGCGACGGCGCGACCGGTCCCGAGATCGCGCGGCGGATGGAGTGCGAGCACGGCGTCAAAGTGGTGTTCGTGACCGCCAACCCGACGCAGATCGGCACCGCGTCGAATGCGCTCGGCTATGTCCGAAAGCCGTTTTGCGAAGCCTCGATCCTGTCTGCGGCTGCGGTCGCATCGGGCGGGCGCTGCGCCACCAGCGAAGACCTTCTCACGATGCTCCCGATTATGCCGACCGCCTGAGCGCGGCGAGCGGAACACTCAGCGATACGATCAGGCCGGCCGGATTCCAGTCGCGCGACAGGATTCCGCCGAGCTGCCGGATCGCGCTCAATTCGATCAGCCGGGTGCCGAAACCGCCGTCGCCGTCGGGCACCTCCACGGGCGGTCCGCCGGTCTCGCGCCAGGCGATCGTGGCCTCACCGTCCGTCTGCGTCACCTCTACCGCGACCGTCCCGCCGTCGCGTGAAAGCGCGCCATATTTGATCGCGTTGGTGGCGAGTTCGTGGAACAGCAGCGCGAACGGGGTCGCCGAGCGATCGTCGATCGCGATGTCGTCGCCCGACACGCGGAGCCGGTCCTCCGCCTCGCGCTGATACGGCGCGAACAGATCGGCGAGCAGCCCGTGGAGGCTGTTCTGCCCGCTCGCCGGTTGCGAGCGCGCGCTGTGCGGCCGGACGAAATCGTGCGCGCGTCCGAGCGCGGTGATCCGTTCGCGCAACTCGCTCGCGATTTCCGCGAATTCGGGACGCGCGCGGGCGGAAAAGCCGATCAGCCCGGCGATCACCGCGAAGATATTCTTGATCCGGTGCGACAATTCCTGGCTAATCAGCTCGCGTTCTTCCGACGCGATCTTCTTCTCGTGCACATCGGTGCAGGTTCCGAACCAGCGCGTGATCTTTCCCTCGTCATCGCGGATCGGCAAGGCGCGACCGAGCACCCAGCGATAGGCGCCGTCGAAATGCCGCAGCCGGTACTCGATTTCATAGGGATCGCCGGTCGCGAGCGATTCGCGCCACACGCCCCAGGCGCGGTCCTGATCGTCGGGGTGGAACATATCGTTCCAACCCTCTCCGTCGGTCGATCCCTCGGGCGTGCCGGTGAAATCGTACCAGCGCTTGTTGTAATAATCGTGAAAGCCGTCGGGCAACGTCGACCACACCATCTGCGGCATCGTATCGGCGAGCGTGCGGAAGCGCGTCTCGCTGTCGGTCACGGCGCGGCGCGCCTCGTTCTCGGCGGCGCGCCAGGCGGCGGCGTCGCGGCTGTCGCGGAACCGCGCCATGACATTGGCGGCGAGCGTCGTCAGCCCCTGCCGCTGGACCGCGGTCAGCCCGTCGCGCGGCTCGCTGTCGATGACGCAGAGCGACCCGAGCGGCGTACCGTCGTCGGCGATCAGCGGCGCGCCCGCATAGAAGCGGATATGCATGTCGCCGGTGACCAGAGGATTGTCCGCGAAGCGCGGATCGCGGGTCGCGTCGGGGACGACCATGATGTCGTCTTCGAGCATTGCGTGCGCGCAAAACGACACCGCGCGCGGCGTCTCGTCGATATCGACGCCGGTGCGCGAGACGAATCTCTGTCGCGTTTCCTCGACCAGGCTGACGAGCGCGACCGGCGTTTCGCACAACGCCGCCGCGAAATCGGTGATCTGCTTGAGGTCGGCGGTGTTGCGTAGCGTATCGAGGTCATACGCCGCGATCACAGCGGCGCGCGCCGCCTCGTCGACCTTCCAGCCGCGCGCCCTGGGTGGCGAATGCTCGGACATGTTGCTCATCGCGACGCCGGAACTCGCGCCGCCCTAGAACGGCACGTCGTCGTCGAGATCGTCGGCGAAGCTGCCCGCGGGCTGCCGCGCCGGCGCTCCACCGCGCGCGCCGCCACGCGATGGTGGCCCGCCGAAATCCTCGTCGCCACCGAAGTCGTCACGGACCCCGCCGCCGCCGCCGCCACCCCCAGGAGCGCCGTCGAGCATCGTCAGGACGCTGTTGAAGCCCTGAAGCACGATCTCGGTCGAATAGCGGTCGTTGCCCGATTGGTCCTGCCATTTCCGCGTCTGCAGCGCGCCCTCGATATAGACCTTGCTGCCCTTGCGCAGATAGCGTTCGGCGACGTTGCCGAGGCCTTCGTTGAAGATCGCGACCGAATGCCATTCGGTCTTTTCCTTGCGTTCGCCGGACATCTTGTCCTTCCACGATTCGCTCGTCGCGATGCGCAGATTCACCACCTTGCCGCCGTTCTGGAACGATTTCGATTCGGGATCGCGCCCGAGATTGCCGACGATGATGACCTTGTTGACGCTGCCTGCCATTTTTACCCCATGATGCTCGCCCGACTCGCTCCGGAGGGCGGGCAGGGGACGCGATAAAACTACAGTCCGGCGAGAACCGCCAGCCAGTAAGTAATTCCGGCCATTATGTAGGCGGCGGCGAACAAATAGCCAACCATGAAGGCCGGCCATTTCCACCCGTTCGTTTCGCGCCGCGTCACCGCGATCGTCGAAATGCACTGCGGCGCGAAGACGAACCACATCAGGAAGGCGAGCGCGGTCGGCAGGCTCCAACGCGCGCGCAGTTTCTCGACCATCGTCTTCTGCCCGCCCGCGCCCTCGGTATCGTCGATGGCATAGACCGTGCCGATCGCCGCCACGGCCATCTCGCGCGCCGCCATCGTCGGGATCAGCGCCAGCGCGATGTCGCGGTTGAACCCGATCGGCGCGACCGCCACCTCGATCCCGCTCGCGATGCGGCCAGCGATCGAATAATCGACCTGGCTCTGCCCCTCCGGCGCGCGGGGAAAGCTGGCCAGCACCCACAGCACCACCGTCGTCAGCGCGATGATCGTGCCCGCGCGTTTCAGGAAGATCCACGCGCGCTGCCACAGCCCGAGCACGACGTCGCGCATCTGCGGCCACTGGTATTTCGGCATCTCCATCATGAAGCCCGAGGAGCTGCCCTTGGTCACCGTTCGCCTGAGCGCGAGCGCGGCGACGAACGCTCCCAGAATGCCGAGCAGGTAGAGGCCGAGCAGGACCAGCCCCTGCAATCCCACGAAGGGCAAGACGCGGGTGTTGGGGATGAATGCGCCGATGATGATCGTGTAGACCGGCAGCCGCGCCGAACACGTCATCAGCGGCGCGATCAGGATCGTCGTCAGCCGGTCATTCTCGTCGTCTATCGTCCGCGTCGCCATGATCCCCGGCACCGCGCAGGCAAAGCTCGACAGCAAAGGGATGAAGGCGCGCCCCGACAGACCGACGCTCGCCATCAGCCGATCCATCAGGAACGCGGCGCGCACCATGTAACCGGTCGCTTCGAGGACGAGGATGAACAAGAACAGGATCAGGATCTGCGGCAGGAACACGACGACCGCGCCGACGCCGGCGATGACGCCGTCGGTGATCAGCGACCGGAACACGCCGTCGGGTAGCGCCGCCTTCACGCCATCGTCCAATGCCGCGAAGGCACCCTCGATCCAGCCGATCGGCGCTTCGGACCAGCTGAACACCGCCTGGAACATGATGAAAAGCAGCGCGACGAGCAGGATCGGCCCGGCGACGGGATGAAGCGCGACCGCGTCGAGCGCGTGGGTCCAACGCCGCACCGGCGTCTCGCGCACCGTCGCCGCGGCGGACAATGAGCGGGCGCGACGCTGGAGCGTGGCGATATCGGCCTCGACGCCTGCCGACGCGCGCAGCTTCGGCGCACCGCCGCCGATCGCCAGTGTCAGCCGATCACGAAGATCGTCGAGCCCGCGTTTGCGCACCGCAACCGTCGGCACCACCGGCACCCCAAGTTCGCGTTCGAGCACCGACGCGTCGAGCGTCAGCCCGTCGCGCTCGGCGAGGTCGACCATGTTGAGCGCGACGACGATCGGCAGGCCGAGCGCGATGAGCTGGAGCGTGAAGCGAAGATGATTGTCGAGATTGGCGGCATCGACGACGACGATCAGCGCGTCGGGCAATCGCTCGCCCGCCTGCGCGCCGGTGACGACGTCGCGCGTCACCTGTTCGTCGGGCGACGACGGCTCGAGGCTGTACGCGCCGGGCAAATCGACCAGCTCGACCGGACGCCCGTCGTCGAGCGTCAGCCGCCCCGCATGCCGCTCGACGGTGACGCCGGGATAATTGCCGACCTTCTGCCGCGCGCCGGTCAGAGCGTTGAACAGCGCCGATTTGCCGGCATTGGGATTGCCGACCAAGGCGACCAGCGGGGCGGGGTTCATATTATTCCGCGGGGAGCGCTTCGATCGAGACGTGGACCGCGGCGGCGACCGCGCGCCTCAGCGCCACCGTCATCCGCCCGATCCGGCATGCGATCGGCCCGCGCCCGAGCGTCGCGCGGTGGAGCACCTCGACCGACACGCCTTCGTCGAAACCGAGTTCGCGCAACCGCCGCGCCTCCGGCTCCGCGAGCAGCGCCCAGTCGATCGTCGCAACCGTCGCCGCCTGACGGCGCGGGAGCGATTCGAGGCTTGTCGGTGGAACCATGCGCACCGCCTTATCCGTGCTGCGATTGATTATCAATTACTGTTGTGCAGGGCGAGTCGAGTCCGCCGAAAAATACGCTAACCTCGCTACGAAACGAGCCCGCTAAGGTGATCGTACAGCGCGGCGGTGTTCGCCGCCCAGGTGAAATCCCCAGCGGCGTGACGCGTATCGGACTGTGCCGGTGGATTCGCGAGAAGCCCGCGGATGGCCTCTGCGAATGCAACTGTGTCGCGCGGTATGATTAGGCCCGCGGCGGCTCTGGTGACGACGTCTCGCGCGCCGCCCGCGTCGGGGATGACGATCGGCGTCCCGCACGCCAGCGCCTCGACCCAGGCATTGGCCAAGCCCTCGGACGACGACGCCAGCGCCATCACATTGGCCGCGGCGATCAGGGCAGGAAGTTCGCCGTGCGGCACCGAGCCGAGCAGCCGGACGCGGTCGCCGACACCGAGTCGATCGATCGTCGCCTGGAGCCGTGCCCGTTCGGGTCCGTCTCCGGCGATGTCGAGCGACACGCCGGGCAATTGCGCGACCGCGTCGATGACGATTTCGTGGCCTTTACGCGGGATCAACGCGCCGACCGAGACGATGTGTTGCCTGTCCCCGGATCGCGCCACCGGCGCGAATCGATCGAGATCGACCCCGGTGTGATGCACGCGGATGCGGTCCCCCGGCATGCCCAGCGCGATCATGTCCGCCTTCATCGCCGCGCTTACCGCGAGCAACCCATCGGCGGCTTGGCCCGCGTCGCGCACCTGTCGCGCGGTGGCGGGCGCGTTGCCCCAATGGTGAATGTCCGCGCCGCGCGCCTTGATCGACACCGGCACGCCGTACCGCTTGCCGAGCGCGACCGCGGCGGGGCCGTCGGGAAAGAAGAATGACGCGTCGATCACGTCGAAGGCGAGGGCGTCGAGCACCCGCACCAGCGCCTGCGCGAGCGCGCGCGCGTGAAAACGACCTTTCAACCCCGGCAACGCCGCAAATCGCGGGCGATGAACGTCGAGGCCGTTCCATGTCTCGCGCATCGGCAGGTCAGCAAGCCCGCGATACCGGGGATGTCGTGAAAGCGGCCGGGGCGGCAACCCGATCGGCGCGACGACCGTCAGCGCGACATCCGGATGTGCCGCCAACCCAAGCGTCTGCTGCTCGACGAACACGCCGAAATTGACGCGCGTCGCATCGGGAAACAGCGTGGAGAGGGTGAGGACGCGCAGCATTGCGCCCCCATAGGACAGAAGCGGTTAAAGGCCGACCTTACATCCGGGTCGTTCCCGGATACGCGAATAGCAGATCGCTGCCCGCCTCCGAAATGACTTCCTCGTCCCCCTCGACCAGCACGCATTCGCCCGCCGCAAAGGCGACGCCACCCACGACGCCGCCGCCGGTGAGGGGCACCAGCCAGCCCGGTTTGTCCGCGGGCAGCAACACCCGCCGCTTCCCACCCGGCCAGCGTTCGAGGACGAATTTCGGCCCCTCGGCGAGGATGATGCGGTCGTCGGAAACCTTGCCCGGCATCGGCGGCGCGACGAACGGTTCGGCGTCGGCGACCGCGACTCCGTCCGTCAGATGCAACTCGCGGTCCGATCCGTAATCATAAAGCCGGTAGGTCAGATCGACATTCTGTTGCGTCTCGATCAGCGTAATCCCCGCGCCGATCGCATGGATCGTCCCCGCGCCCGAATAATAGAATTCGCCCGCCTTCACAGGCTTCCAGTCGAGCTTGTCGACGATCGATCCGTCTTCGGAAGCCTTGCGCAATTCGTCGTCGGTCATCGGTTTCAGCGTGCCCAGCGCGATCGTCGCGTCGGGTTCGGCGGCTAGGATCACCCAGCATTCGTCCTTGCCGCGCTTGTGCCCGCGTGCCTGCGCCTCTTCGTCGGTCGGGTGGACCTGCACCGACAGCCGTTCGCTGGTGAACAGATATTTGATGAGCAGTTCGGGCGCGTCGGCGTGTGGCGTCTGGAACCATACTTCGCCGACCGCGGGGGCCCCGGGGGCGGGATCGGCGAAGCCCGGCCACAGATGGTGGCGTCCCCAGGGTTTTTCGACGCGTTTGGTGGCCAGCAAGGTTGCAGTCATGTTCGGTCCCGAATTAGGTGTGCCGTGTCAACGCCGCGCGAGGCCATGCGTTCAATCCGATCTTTGCGGGGATTGTTAGCGGCCCGGTGCTTCGGCTAAGGGCGAAGATAATGCGTATTCCCGTATCCCGCCCGCTGATGCTGGCCCTCGTCGCCGCCGTCGCCCTGCCGATCGCCGGCTGCGCCCGCAACCGCAGCAAGGGCGATCTGCCCTATGTCGCGCGCGACGTCGGCACGCTGTATTCGACCGCGAAAGACAAGCTCGACCGCGGCAATTACAAGCTGGCGGCGGGGCTGTTCGACGAGGTCGAGCGTCAGCATCCCTATTCGGTCTGGGCCCGGCGGTCGCAGCTGATGGGGGCGTTCAGTTATTATCTGAACCGCGATTACACTCAGGCAATCCAGGGCGCGCAGCGTTTCCTGTCGATCCACCCCGGCAACCGCGACGCGCCCTACGCTTATTATCTGGTTGCGCTTTGCTATTACGAGCAGATTACCGACGTGACGCGCGATCAGAAGATCACCGGCCAGGCGCAGGACGCGCTTGGTGAACTCGTCCGGCGTTATCCGAACACGCGCTATGCGTCCGATGCGCGCCTGAAGCTCGATCTGGTTCGCGATCACCTCGCCGGCAAGGAGATGGAGATCGGGCGCTTCTACGAGCGACGCCGCCAATGGCTCGCCGCGACGCTGCGGTTCCGCACCGTCGTCGACGATTATCAGACGACGACGCACGCGCCCGAGGCGCTGATGCGGCTGACCGAGACGTATCTGGCGCTCGGCGTCCGCAACGAAGCCGAGAAATCTGCCGCGGTGCTCGGCGCGAACTATCCGGGCACCGATTGGTATCAGCGCGCTTACAAACTCGTCGGCGAACATCCGGTGACGCCGATCGCGCCGCTTGCGCCCGGTCAGCCGGTGTTGGCGTCGCAGCCGGTGCAGTCGATCCCTGGTAGCCAGGGCGTAACGCCTGAGGCTTCGGCGCCGGGCGCACCTACCCCAGCGACGACCGCAGGCGGCCCTGGCAGCACCGAAGGCGGAACCGCACCGACGACATCGACCCCCGATGGCGGCCAGCCCGGCTCTCCCAACCCGGCGCCGACCGAAACGCCCACGCCCGAACCAACCGAGACGCCGAGTCTTTAGTTCGATGCGCTCGCGCGCATGAGACGGCACCAGCCCGCTCCCCCACCCGACCTCCCATCTAGGATATGCTGAATGGAAGGCCGGGTGGGCGAGCGGGCTGCCGCCGTCTCCATTCGACGACGTCGAATCGCAGACAGGAACAAAAGCGGTCGCAACGTCGCCACTTTCGGCTAGACGAACGCGATGCTGACCGCGCTGGCCATCCGCGACGTCGTGCTGATCGAGGCGCTCGACCTGGAGTTCGGCGCGGGTCTCGGCGTGCTGACCGGCGAAACCGGTGCGGGCAAATCGATCCTCCTCGATGCGCTTGGGCTGGCGCTCGGTGCGCGCGGCGACAGCGGGCTCGTTCGGCAGGGCGCGAAACAGGCGGTGGTGACGACGACGTTCGACATGAGCGACGACATCGCGGCGTTGCTCGAAGAGAATGGCCTCGCGATCGAGCCCGGCGAACCTCTGATCGTCCGCCGCATCGTCAAGGCCGACGGCGGCAGCCGCGGGTTCGTCAACGATCAGCCCGCGTCGGCGGCGCTGTTGCGCGATCTCGGCGCGCGGCTGATCGAGATCCACGGTCAGCACGACGATCGTGGCTTGCTCAATCCGCGTGGTCATCGCGCCCTGCTCGACCTGTTCGGACGGATCGACACCGTGCCGGTCGCCGAGGCTTGGCGCGTCTGGCACCAGGCGGCGGAGGCGCTGGCGGCGGCGCGTGCGGAGATCGAGACCGCCGCGCGCGACCGCGACTGGCTCGAATATGCGGTCGGCGAACTGACCGCGCTCGCACCCGAATCCGGCGAGGAGGAAACGCTCGCCGATCGCCGCCGTCTGATGCAGCGTGCCGAAAAGATCGCCGAGGATTTGCGGGCGGTCGAGACGTATCTCGAGGGATCGGACGGCGCATTGTCGCAACTCCGCCAGGCCGCGCGCGTGCTCGAACGCGTTGCGAGCGATCACGCCGCGCTCGCCGATGCGCTCGCCGCGGTCGATCGGGCGGTGATCGAAGGCACGGTCGTCGAGGACCGGGTGCGCGAGGCACGCGCCGCGCTCGCCTATGACGAGCGCGCACTGGACGAGGACGAGGCGCGGCTGTTCGATCTGCGCGGGATGGCGCGCAAGCACCGCGTTAAGCCCGACGACCTCGCCGCGCTCGCCGACGATTTGCGCGGCAAGCTGGCGCGACTCGAGGCGGGGGAGGGCGGCGTCGCCGAACTCGAAACCAAGGTAGCCGCCGCCCGCGCGGCCTATGTTTCGGTCGCCGATGCGCTCTCCGTAAGCCGAACCAAAACGGCAGCTCGGCTCGACGCGGCAGTCGCGGCGGAACTGGCCCCGCTCAAACTCGACTCCGCACGCTTCCGCACCGCGCTCGCGCCGCTCGACGAAGGCAGCTGGACCGCGTCGGGCTGGGACCGCGTCGAATTCGAAATCTCCACCAACCCCGGCGCGCCGTTCGCGCCGCTGACCCGCATCGCCAGCGGCGGCGAACTCTCGCGCTTCATCCTCGCGCTGAAGGTCGCGCTCGCCGAGGAAGGTGGCGCCGCGACGACGATCTTCGACGAGATCGATCGCGGCGTCGGCGGCGCGGTCGCCTCTGCGATCGGTGATCGCCTCGCCCGGCTGGCGGAGCGCGCGCAGGTCCTCGTCGTCACCCACAGCCCGCAAGTCGCCGCGCGCGCCGCGGAACACCTGCTGATCGCCAAGAGCCACGACGGCATCGTTACCCGCACCGGCGTCCGCCAACTCGACGGCGCCGAACGTCGCGAAGAGATCGCTCGTATGCTCTCGGGCGCGACCGTAACCGACGAGGCCCGAGCGCAGGCCGGGCGCTTGCTGGAGGTGGCGTGACCCTGTCCCCTTGCGGTGGCGTCGCGGACTGACCTAACCCGGCGATGTGACCACGCCACCCGAACCCGCCGCCGAACTTGCGACGCTCGCCGCCGAGATCGCGCGGCACAATGCACTTTATCATACCGACGACGCGCCCGAGATTTCGGATGCCGAATACGACGCGCTGGTCCGCCGCAACGCCGCGCTGGAGGTGGCGCATCCCGACCTCGTCCGCGCCGATTCGCCGAGTCGTCAGGTCGGCGCGGCGCCCGCCGGGCATCTCGCCAAGGTCGCGCATGCGAAGGCGATGACCAGCCTCGACAACGCTTTTTCGGACGAGGAGGTCGCCGAGTTCGTCGCGCGGGTGCGGCGGTTCCTGAAACTCGCCGAGAACGCAGCGGTCGCGCTCACCGCCGAGCCCAAGATCGACGGCCTGTCGTGTTCGCTGCGCTACGAAAAGGGTCGACTGGTTCAGGCGCTTACCCGCGGCGATGGGCAGGTCGGCGAGGATGTGACCGCGAACGTCAGCACGATCGGCGATATTCCGCAAGTGTTGGTCGGGAGCGCGCCCGATGTCTTCGAGGTGCGCGGCGAGGTCTATATGGCGAAGGTTGCTTTCGCGGATCTCAACGCGCGATTGCTTGCCGAGGCGGAAGCGGCGGGCAAGGACGCGCGGCAATTCGCCAATCCGCGCAACGCCGCCGCCGGATCGCTGCGCCAGAAAGACGCGGCCGTCACCGCGAGCCGCCCGCTGCGGTTCCTGGCGCATGGCTGGGGCGAGGCATCGGCGGTGCCAGGCGATACCCAGACCGCGGTGATCGCGGCGATCCGCGGCTGGAGTTTCCCCGTCGCCGAAGGCTTCACCCGCGTCGAAAGTGTCGATGCGGCGCTCGCCGTCTATCGCGCGATCGAGGCGACGCGCGCGGATCTGCCGTTCGACATCGATGGCGTCGTCTACAAGGTCGATCGGCTCGATTGGCAGGCGCGGCTCGGCCAGGTCGCGAAGGCGCCGCGCTGGGCGATCGCACACAAATTCCCCGCCGAGCGCGCGCAGACGACGTTGAACGCGATCCATATCCAGGTCGGTCGCACTGGCAAGCTCACCCCCGTCGCGCGACTCGAGCCGGTCACGGTAGGTGGCGTCGTCGTCACCAACGCGACGCTCCACAATGCCGACGAGATCGCGCGCCTTGGCGTGCGGCCCGGCGACCGAGTCGTTATCCAGCGCGCGGGCGACGTTATCCCGCAGATCGTCGAGTCGCTGAGCCGCGACGAGGATCGCCCCGCTTTCGTCTTCCCCGATCATTGCCCCGAATGCGGCAGTGAGGCGGTGGCCGAACCGGGCGAGGTCGATATCCGTTGCACCGGCGGGCTGATCTGCCCGGCGCAGCGGCTCGAACGGCTCAGGCATTTCGTCAGCCGCGGCGCGCTCGATATCGACACGCTCGGAATCGAGCGGCTGAAGCTGTTCCTCGATCTCGGCTGGATCGCCGAACCTGCCGATATCTTCCGGCTCCATGCCCACCGCGAGGAACTGCTCGCGATGAAGGGGTGGAAGGAGACATCGGTCGACGCTCTGCTCGCGGCGATCGAGGAAAAACGCGCGCCCGACGCTGCGCGGCTGCTTTTCGGGCTCGGCGTCCGCCATGTCGGTCAGGTCACCGCACGCGACCTGATGAAGATGTTCGGCACCTTGCCGGGATTGCGCGCCACCGCCGAGGCGGCACGTGCCGAAGACGCCGACGCGCTCGGCGAATTCGCGCTGATCGACGGTGTGGGTCCGGCGGTCGTCGCCGCGCTCGGCGATTTCTTCCACGAACCGCACAACCGGACGGCGTGGGACGATCTGCTCGTCGAGGTCGATTCGCCGCGATTCGTCGTCGAAACCCGCGAGTCGGAGGTTTCGGGCAAGACGATCGTCTTCACCGGCACGCTGGAGACGCTGAGCCGCGACGAAGCCAAGGCGCAGGCCGAGTCGCTCGGGGCGCGGGTCGCGGGTTCGGTATCGGCCAAAACCGATCTCGTCGTCGCGGGGCCAGGCGCAGGCGCGAAGGCCAAGAAAGCTGCGGACCTTGGCATCCGCGTCGTCGACGAAGCCGGCTGGGCGACAATCGTGGCGGACGCCAAGGCGGGTTGAGGCGCCGCCACTGTCGCCTTTTTGCAACGCACCATAATCGTTTCGCCTGCGATGTCGGACTCGGATGGAACCTGTCTTCGAATCGCAATAATCGAGGTGCAGAGGCGTTTCATCGCGGCACGAAAGACGTCGCAGCGCGCCGCGCCAAACGGGGAAACAGATTCGATGCGTAACAACCTTTTTCTGGGTGCGGCTGTCGTCGCGCTCGTCATGCCGATGGCCGCTCACGCGCAGGAGACGACCTCGATCATCCGCGGCACCGTAACCGCGAACGGGGCGCCCGTCGCGGGCGCACAGGTGGTCGTCACCGACACGACGACCAACACCCGCGCCACCGCTACCAGCAGCGCGAGCGGCGCATTCAATCTTAACGGCCTTCGCCCCGGTGGCCCCTACAGCGTCGAAGTGACGAGCGATCAGGGCAATTCGACCGTCACCGACATCTTCACCGTCGTCGGCCAACCCTATGACGTGCCCGTCGAACTCGCCTCCGAGGGCGCGGGTGCGGACATCGTCGTCACCGCCTCCGCCGTTGCCCGTGCCGGCTCCACGTCGGATGGTCCGCAGACCGTTCTGACTCAAAAGGAAATCGGTCGCGTCGCCTCGATCAATCGCGACATCCGCGACCTCGCACGCCGCAGCCCGTTCGCACGCATCGAGGACACCGCCGGCGGCGGTCGCTCGATCTCGTTCGCGGGCGTCAATCCGCGCTTCAACCGCTTCTCGATCGACGGCGTCGTCGTCAGCGACAATTTCGGCCTGAACCCGGATGCCAACCCGACGCGGCGCGGCCCGGTGCCGATCGATTCGATCTCGCAGTTCAGCGTCTCGATCGCGCCTTACGACATCCGCCAAGGCAATTTTCTCGGCGGCGCGATCGACGCGGTTTTGCTCTCGGGCACCAACGAGTTCCACGGCACCGGCTTCTACAGCCAGAACACCAGCGGCCTGACGCGCGATCCGCGCGACATCCTCGCCAGCGCCACTCCACTAGACTTCAAGAGCCAGACCTACGGCGCGACGCTGTCGGGTCCGATCATCAAGGACAAATTGTTCTTCATGGTCTCGGGCGAGCGCAACACCGAAGGCAATCCGCTGTCGCCGACGATCGGCCAGATTCCCGGGCTCAACCAGGGCATCGTCGATACCGTCTCGGGCATCGCGCAGAACGTCTACGGCTACGACACTGGCGGGCTGCTCAGCATCTCGAAGGACAAGGACGAGAAGATCGTCGGCAAGATCACCTGGAACGTCACCGACAACCAGCATCTGTCGATCAGTTACATCAACGCCTATGACGTGACCGCGTTCATCCAGAACGCGAGCACGTCGAGTTCGAACCCTTCGCTCGGCCTCGAATCGAACGGCTATCAGGCGACCGAATTGCTCCGCGCAGGCATCGCCCAGTTGAACTCGCAATGGTCGGACGAATTCTCGACCGAGGCGCGCTTTCTCTACAAGAGCTACGATCGCGGCCAGAATTCGTTGCTCGGTCTGGGCTTCGCGCAATTCGGCGTTTGCGCCGACGCGGCCAGCACAGGTACGCCCAATGCATGCTCGACCGGCGTTCCGCGCGTGTTCTTTGGCCCGGATATCTCGCGTCAGTCGAACCTGTTCAACACTGACACCTATTCGGGATCGGTGCTCGCGCGCCTCAACCGCAACGGCCACGATCTGAAATTGCTCGCGCAATACGACCAGACCAAGATCTTCAATCTCTTCCTGCAAAACACCGCGGGTAATTATTATTTCGACTCGATCCAGGACTTTCAGAATGGGAGCGCGAATTCGGTCACCTATCAGGCGCCGGCGTCGGGCGATCCCAACGATGCGGCGGCGAGTTTCAAATACCGCCAATACACCTTCGGCGTGCAGGACGACTGGCAGATCAGCGATCGCCTGAATTTCTCCTACGGCTTCCGCTACGACGCGTTCGACCAGGATACCGACATTCCGGTCAATCCCGGATTCGTGTCGCGCTACGGCTATTCGAACGGCAAGAACTTCAAGGGCCTCGATCTCTGGCAGCCGCGGCTCGGCTTCGATTACCGGCCGATCGACGACGTGAAGGTGCGCGGCGGCTTCGGCATCTTCGGCGGCGGCACCCCCGACGTCTATTTGTCGAACAGCTATTCGAACGCGGGTGCGGGCCAGGGCGGAATCGGCATCAATTCGGTGAATATCCAGCGGACCGGTCCGGGTGCGTTCACCGTCAACGGCGCATTCCTCGATCCCTCGGTCGGTTCGTCGATCCTCGACAATGTCCAGGGCGACACCATCCCGGCGGCGCTTCAGGGTCTGATCCCCGATACCGGCCCGAACGGCCTTGCCAACATCAACGCGCTCGACCGCGATTTCCATATCCCATCGGTCTATAAGGCGACGCTGTCGGCCGACTGGACGCCGCGCAACTTCCTGGGCGGCGGCTGGACCTTCGGCGCGGATTATTATTTCAGCCACACCAAGGATTCGATCCGGTTCGTCGATTTTCGCTCGGTGCCGGTCGGCACGCTACCCGACGGCCGCACGCAGTATGGCCCGCTCGTCGGCACCAACACCAACACCGATATCGTGCTGACCAACGGCGATAGGGGCCGCAGCCACGTCGGCGTCATCCGGATCGACAAGGCGTTCGACTTCGGGCTGAACCTGGGCTTCGCCTATTCGCTCCAGGACGTGAAGGACGAAACCCCGGCGACGTCGTCGACCGCAGGATCGAACTACGGCAACGGCGCTTTCCTGAACGACGCCGCCGCCTACGGCACATCGAACGATCAGGTGGCTTGGTCGTTCAAGTACAACGTCGGCTTCGACCATTCGTTCTTCGGCGACTATCGCACCATCTTCCAGTTGTTCGGCGAGACCCAGGCTGGCCGTCCGTACAGCTTCACGATGGAGGATGCGGGCAGCGCGTCGCGCAGCGCGGTGTTCGGTCTCACCGGCAGAGACGACCGGTATCTGCTCTATGTGCCGCAATCGGGGAGCGATCCGATCGTGACCTATGACAGCGATGCGACCAAGCAGGCGCTCGAGAGCCTGATCAACAGCACCGGGCTCAAGGACTATCGCGGGCAGATCGCGCCGCGAAACATCGCCCGCGCGCGCGCCTACACCCGGATCGATCTCCACCTCGAGCAGGAAATCCCGACGTTCGTCGGCAAGTCGCGCTTCTCGGTGTTCGCGGATATCGAGAATTTGCCGAACCTGCTCAACAAGAGCTGGGGCGGCTTCCGTCAGGCGGTCTTCCCGTATCTGGAAGATGTGGTTCGGGTGACGTGCGTCGCCTCGGGCACCAACAGCTGCGCGCAATATCAGTACAGCAGCTTTGTGGCGCCGAACGACGATTCGCTTGAAGTTCGTCGCTCGCTGTACTTCGTTCGGCTGGGCGCACGCTTCAAGTTCTGACGTCCCTCCCTGGACGATACTGGGCCGTCATCCCTTCGGGAATGGCGGCCCTTCCTTTTGCGCCGCGCCCGCGCCCGGTGTAGGGCGACCGCGAATGGCGACGCTTCCCGTTTCCTCGTCTGTCGACAGCCCCGGCGTCCCGCTGCTCTCGCGGCCGTTCTTCGAGGACAAGGCGCGCGCCTTCTGGGTTCTCCAGGCGGCGGGCTGGACCGGGTATATGATCCTTCGCTCGGTTTCGACGCTGTCGAACGGCTTCTCGCTGCAGACGGTCGTGCCGATCATCATCGAAGCGATCGTCGGCTATTGCATCACCCTGCTGCTGTCGGTGTTGTTCGGGGCGTTCCGCCGGATGCCGCGCATTGCCGGAATCCTGCTTGCGATACTGACGCTCGGCGCGGCCACTTTTCTTTATTCGCTGCTCAACGCCTTTTCGTTCAGCTTCATCAAGAATTCCGCGCCGGGTGTCGACGTGGCGCTGTTGTTCGGGTTCGTGTTCCTCAATTTCACCGTGCTGGCGGGCTGGTCCGCGCTCTATTTCGGGATCAATTTCTACCTGATCGTCGAGGATCAGATCGATCAGATGCGCGACCTGGAAACGCAGGCGTCGTCGGCACAGCTCGCGATGCTGCGCTATCAGCTCAATCCGCATTTCCTGTTCAATACGCTCAATTCGATCTCGACGCTCGTGCTGCTCAAACAGACCGAGCGCGCCAATGCGATGCTCAGCCGGCTGTCGTCGTTCCTGCGCTATACGCTCGCCAACGAGCCGACCGCCAACGTCACGATCGCGCAGGAGATCGAAACGCTCAAACTCTATCTCGATATCGAGAAGATGCGCTTCGAGGATCGGCTACGCCCGAAATTCGAGGTCGATCCGGCGGCGGAAAAGGCGCGGCTGCCGTCGCTGCTGCTCCAGCCGCTCGTCGAAAACGCCATCAAATATGCGGTCACGCCGCAGGAAGACGGCGCCGAAATCCGCATTCATGTGCGGCTCGCCGGGGAACGCGTGCAGATCGGCGTATCCGATACCGGGCCGGGATTGCAGGCGAACAAAAACCGGCCGAGTCTTTCAACCGGTGTCGGCATCACCAATATCAGGGAGAGGTTGGCGCAGGCTTATGGTCCGGATCACCGCTTCACGGTGCGGGCGATGCCGACCGGCGGGTTCGGAGTGGAAATCGAAATCCCCTTCCAGCTCGACGAACCGAACAAGGACAGTAAATGACCATCCGTACCATTCTCGTCGATGACGAGCCGCTCGCGATCCAGGGCCTCGAACTCCGCCTGGCCGCGCACGACGACGTCGAGATCATCGCCAAATGCCAGAACGGGCGGGAGGCGATCAGCGCGATCAAGACGCACAAGCCCGATCTCGTCTTCCTCGATATCCAGATGCCGGGGTTCGATGGTTTCTCGGTCGTGCAGGGCCTGATGGAGGTCGAACCACCGCTGTTCGTGTTCGTCACCGCGTATTCCGACCACGCCCTGCGCGCTTTCGAGGCGCAGGCGATCGATTATCTGATGAAGCCGGTCGAGGAATCGCGCCTCGCCGACACGCTCGACCGCATCCGCCAGCGCATGAACGAGAAGCGCGGAGTCGAGGAGATCGAAAAACTCAAGGGAGTCCTTGCCGAAGTCGCGCCCGATACCGCCGCCGAAATGGCCGATAGCGGCGACGCGATGGCGTCGAACCGGTTCGAAAAACTCATCAACATCAAGGATCGCGGCCAGATCTTCCGCGTCGACGTCGACACGATCGAGCGGATCGACGCTGCGGGAGATTATATGTGCATCTACACCGGCGACAACACGCTGATCCTGCGTGAAACGATGAAGGACCTCGAAAAACGGCTCGATCCCCGCCGCTTCCAGCGCGTCCATCGCTCGACGATCGTCAACTTGGATCTCGTCAAGCAGGTGAAACCGCACACCAACGGCGAATGCTTCCTGGTGCTCGATTCGGGAGCGAGCGTGAAGGTCAGCCGCAGCTACAGGGACGTCGTCGCGCGGTTCGTCCACTGAGCAAGTTCGCCAATCTGGCCCTCCTTCCTCGGTAGCCCGTACTGCGGCGCGATGCCTTAGCTCACCGAAGCGGCGACAGAGGCGATGGGGGAAAGACCATGCGTTTTGCGGTCATTGCGACGGGTCGCGAGCGAAACCTGTAGATTTTACGTCGGACGGCGGCATTTCGGGTGTTTTAGCACGCTCGCGAAACCCGCCTCTCGCCCATGCCAACGACAATATGGCAATGCTCGCGGCGAGCGAGATGATCAGGCTGAAAAGCGAGCTCTCTGGTCCGAAACGACCACCGCTCAGGAACGGCGCGAAGCCCTCGACCGGTCGCGTGACGAGCGGTCCGCCGGCGAAGGTGCCGACCCCTGAGACAGCGCTTCCGAAAATCCACCCCTGGTTAAAATTCCAGCCGGCGTGCATTCCGATCGAAAGCCAGGGTCGGCCGGTCAGCATATACAGGCCCGCGCCGATGCCCTCACCCGCGAGCAGACAGATCGCGGAAAACAGCGTCGCGTCGGGATTGCCGAGGTGCAAGGCCCCGAACAAAACCGCCGCGAGCGCAAGTGCGGGCCACACCCCGAATGCGCGCCACAAGAGGCGGAAAATCACCAGTCGCAGGAGCGCTTCCTCGATGACCGCAGACTGGATCGATTCTTTCAGCGATGCCGAAATGTGTGTCACCGGCACGGTCTCGATCGTCACCATTCCCGCGACCGCCAGCGCGGCGATGATTGCCGCCATGATCAGGCCGCCGATGGCAAGGCCTGCCAGCGTCTCCGGTAAGAACGGCCGCACGCCCAGTTCGCCGGCAGGCCGTCCTTCGCCCAGCCGGACCGCCAGCCCATAGACTGCGAGCATGACGACCGACCCGATGATCACCGCAGCCAGCCTGGCGTCTCCGGAAGCGGCAGCGCGAGTCGTGAAGTGAGTCCCGCCAGCCCAGGCTGCGACCCGGAGCAGCGTGTCGGCGGCGACATTGAATGTTGTCACGGCGAGCACCGCCAGGATCGCCATCCATCCGAGCGCGCGCAACCAGCGCAGTCTGCCGGGCCGAAGCACCCGTGCACTGCCCAACTCGACGCCTGCGGGCATAAACAAATCTCCCCTCACGATCCGTATCGGTAAGGCTAGTGTATTATATAAGCAACACGGTAAGGCAAGCGGCGCCAGTCGCAGCGTCAGCCGCTCCTCACCGCCTGAGCGGCAGCCCCGATAGCCCCGTCACCTTTTTCTGCGCCAGCGTCTGGAAATCGCACAGCACGCCGCGCCAGAAGCCCATGCACGACAGCGCGAAATATAAGAGCCACAGCCGCGTCCGCGTCAGCCCCGCCTCCGCCGCGGCCTCGTCGCGCCGCGCATAGAGCCGTTCGCTCCACGCCTTGAGCGTCAGGTGATAATGTTCGCGCATCGTATCGACGTCGCGGACCTCGAAGCCCCAGCGTTCGAGATTGGTCGCGGTCATCCCGATGTAATCTAGCTCGCCGCCGGGGAAGATCCAGCGGTTGATGACCTTCATATACGCGCTCTGCTTGCGGAACTTGGTCAGGTCGCGCGTCGCCCGCCGTGTCGTCGCCTGATGGAGGTACAGGCCGGCGGGCCTCAGCAGCCGCGCCATCTGCGAGAAGAAAGTGTCGTAATTGTCGATCCCGACATGTTCGAACATCCCGATCTGTGCGATCGCGTCATACGCTTCGGCGTCCTCAAGCGTGCGATAGTCGCGCAGTTCCAGGGTCACGCGGTCCTGTAACCCCTTGCTCCGCACCCGTTCCAGCGCCGAATCGAGTTGCGCCTGACTCAAGGTGACGCCGTGGACGGTAGCGCCATAATGTTCGGCCGCATGGCAGGCGAGCCCGCCCCAGCCGCAGCCGATGTCGAGCAGCTTCACCCCCGGCGCGAGCCGCAGCTTGGCGCAGATCAGGTCCAGCTTGGTGCGCTGCGCGCTGTCCAAATCCTCGTCGAACGCGGTGTAGACCGCGCTGGAATATTGCATCGCCTCGCCGAGGAAGAGCGCATAGAATGCGTTCGACACGTCGTAGTGGAACTGGATCATCCCCTGATCGTCGCGCCCGCGCCCGGCGACGCGGCGGACGCGCGCGGCGAAGCTCATCCCCGGATCGCGCGGCGGCCGTGCCAGCAGAAACGGCAGAGCGTGGCGAAGGATCAGCCGCTTGTTGACGTGTCGCTTCAGATGCACTGCGCGCAAATGGTCCCAGCGATCGAGCACATCGAGCGGGCTCGCCCCGGTGATGTCGAGATCGCCCGCGAGATAAACCTCAACCAACGTCGTCAGTCGCGGCGAGCGTACCAGCCGCCCGATCGCGGCGGGCGAGGCGATGCGGATACGGATGTCGTCGCGCGCACCCGGCCCCAACGGCACGACCTCGCCGTTCCACAATTCGACCGAACAATCCGCCTCCAGATGCGTCGCGATATGGGAAATGATCGCGCGCGCGTTGGCAAGCTGTCGGTCGCTCATGCGCGCGCTTGTCGGGGGCGCACCGATTCGCGTCAAGCGATGCACATGCAACTGATAGGTTGCGGGTTGCGGCGAACAGCGTTATTTAACCCGCAACCAGGAGGTTGCCAATGTCCGATCGCATCGAAAAGTTCGTGGAGATCGCCGCGCCGATCGACCGCGTATGGCGCGCGCTGACCGATCATGCCGAATTCGGTACATGGTTCCGCGTCGCGATCGATCGACCCTTCATACCGGGTCGGCCCGCGACCGGGCACATGACCTATCCCGGCTACGAACATCTCGCGTTCAATATCGAAATCGTCGCGATCGAGCCGATGCGATACTTTGCCTATCGCTGGCACCCCTATGCGATCGATCCCGACACCGATTATTCGAGCGAGCCGATGACGCTCGTCGAATTTACCGTCGAATCCGTAGGTGGGATGACGCGCGTCACCGTCGTCGAATCGGGCTTCGAGGCCCTGCCCGCAGCGCGGCGCGACGAATCGATCCGTTCCAACACTGGCGGTTGGGACGAGCAGATGCGCAACATCAAAGCCCATGTCGAAAGCTGACCCCGCCCCAGAGTTCGCCGCGACGTTCGCCGCGCTCGGCGACCGCACGCGCCTCGCGTTGGTCGGCAAGCTCGCGGGCGGCGCGGTGCTGTCGATCGCAATGCTCAGCGCCGACGCAGGCATCACCCGACAAGCGGTGACCAAGCATCTGCGCGTGCTGGAGGAAGCGGGATTGGTCGGCAGTGAGCGCATCGGGCGCGAAAGCCGCTATGCATTGCGCCCCGAGCGAATCACGGAAATGCGCGGCTACCTCGCGACGGTCGCGGCGCAGTGGGAGGATGCACTGGGACGCCTCAAGGCCTTCATCGAGGATTAGCTCTCGGCGGCGTCCGCGTTCGCAATGGGCCGCTCGAACCACGCCTCGACGGGCCCCGAAAGTTTCACCGTCAGCGGTTGCCCGCGGCGATCGACCTTCTTGCCGAGCGCGACGCGGATCCAGCCTTCGCTGAGGCTATATTCTTCGACATCCTTCCGCTCGGCCCCTTTGAAGCGGATGCCGATGCCGCGTTCGAGCGCGACTTGGTCGAAATGCGGGCTGCGCGGATTGATCGAAAGATGGTCGGGGGGTGTATCGCTCATGGCGCGGGAGTAGCGGCGTCGATCCGCCGATGCCATGAAAAAGCGGCGCGGAAACCTAAGCTCCCGCGCCGCCATTCCTTTCGATCTCTCGATCGATCAGTACCGATACCCGCGGCGATAGCGCACGATCGGGCGACGATGGTTGTACGCCCGGCGAATGACGCGCGGCCGATAGAAGCGCGGGCGATAGACGACGCGCGGGCCGTAATAGGCCGGATAACCGTACCCATAACCGCCATAGCCACCACCATAACCGTAGCCGCCATAGCCGCCATTCGATGCGAGGGCTGCGCCGACACCCAGACCGACGATGCCGCCGACGATAGCCGCGCCGGCAACGTTGCCGCCACGATGATAACCGCCGTGGTATCCGCCACGATAGCGCTGCGCATCCGCAGGCGCCGCGACGGTAACGGCTGTGGCGGCGAGCGCCAGGCCGAGCCCTGCCTTGGTGATAATGTTGTTCATTGGGAACCTCCTCTACTAGCTACGCCGGTCCGCGTACTGGAACAAACGCATGAATCTGCGACCGTGTTTCATGGTTTAGCCGATTCGCAATGAACCAGGCCGGAATGTGGCGTTCATGGGGGGTTTAGGGAAGCAATCATGGCATATTGGCTGCTCAAGTCCGAACCCGGGAGCTATTCCTGGGACGATCTCGTCCGCGACGGCGGCACCGAGTGGGACGGGGTGCGCAATTTCGCCGCCGCCGCGCATGTCCGCGCGATGGCGAAGGGCGACCGCGCGTTGATCTACCACAGCGGCAAGGACAAGGCCGCGGTCGGCATCGCCGAAGTGACCCGCGCGCCGAAAAAGGACGGCGACGAGGGCAATTGGGTGTCGGTCGCGGTTAAGCCTGTCGAACCGCTTGCTGCTCCCGTGACGCTCGCCGCGATGAAGGCCGTGCCGAAGCTCAAGGACATGGCGATGCTGAGCCAGTCGCGACTGTCGGTCTCCCCGGTTGGTGAAAGCGAATGGAACGGGCTACTCGCAATGGCCGAGAACGACTGAGTGCGTGGAATAAGCTGCACCCGCTGGTAACGGCATCGAAGATTTTTCTGTCGCAACCGCGAGTGTCCTGCTTTGATGCGTCGATGATCCTCCTCGCCCTCCTCGCCGCGCAAGCCGCGCCTGCCGCGCCTGCCCCCGCCACGTCCGCACGTATCGAGCGCGTCCTCGCCGCCGCACCAATCATCGACGGGCACAACGACCTCGCCTGGGAAATCCGCGATCGGCATGAGGCGAAGGTCGAGGCGGTCGACCTGTCGAAGGATACGTCTCACCTGGCCCATCCGCTCCAGACCGATATCCCGCGGCTGCGCGCGGGCCATGTCGGCGGGCAATTCTGGTCGGTGTGGACGCCGCCAGAGACGACCGGCCCGCGCGCGGTCGAACTGACGCTCGAGGAGATCGACATCGTCCGCCGCTTCGTCGCGGCCAATCCGAAGGCGTTCGAACTCGCCACCACCGCCTCCGACATCCGCCGCATCCAGAAAGTGGGAAAGATCGCGTCGCTGATCGGGGTCGAGGGCGGGCACCAGATCGACGGACGCTTGTCCGTTCTGCGCGATTACAAAGCGCTCGGCGTCGCCTATATGACGCTGACGCACACGATCAGTCTCGATTGGGCCGATTCCTCGACCGACAGCCCCCGCGCCAACGGCCTCAGCGCGTTCGGCAAGCAGGTCGTTGCCGAGATGAACCGGATCGGCATGATCGTCGATGTGAGCCACGTCTCCGACGCGACGATGGCGGCGGCGCTCGCGGTGTCGAAGGCGCCGGTGATCGCCTCGCATTCCTCGGCGCGCGTCTTCGACGATGCGCCGCGCAACATCCCCGACGATCTGCTCGCGAAGATCGGCGCGGGCGGCGGCGTCGTGATGGTCAATTTCTACCCCGGCTTCCTGTCGCAGGCATGGCGCGACTGGGACACGAAGCGCACGGCCTACGCCAAATCGATCGGCGTCCCCGCCGACGCTTATGGCGCAAAGGCGCCCGCGCCGCTCGTCGCGTGGGATGCGGCGCACACGCAGCCGAGCGTCACCGCGACGACGATCGCCGACCATATCGACCATGTCGCCAAGGTCGCAGGGCACGATCACGTCGGCATCGGCAGCGATTTCGACGGTATCGGCGGCACCGCGCCCGACGGGATGAACGGCGTCGACAGCTATCCGCAGGTGTTCGCCGAACTCGCCCGCCGCGGCTGGACCGACGCCGATCTCGCGGCGCTGGCGCAGGGCAATGTGTTGCGGGCGATGGAGCAGGTCGAGGCGGTCGCCAAGGCGATGGCCGGATCGCCGCCCGTAGATGCGATCGAACCCGACTAATCCTGGGTCGCAGGTTCGCATTCCGCGCGTTTTGCTGGCAGGTGCAATTGCATGGTCGCCGCGCTCATCGTCATCTTCGTCCTCGCCTATGCCGCGATCGCGCTCGAAGAGCCGCTGAAGATCAACAAATCGGCCTCCGCGCTGATCGGCGCCGGGTTGATGTGGACGGTCTATGCGATGTCGGGGATCGACGGCCCGGTCATCGACGAGAAGCTCGGTGAATCTCTGCTCGGCACCGCGCAGATCGCGTTTTTCCTGATGGGCGCGATGACCATCGTCGAAGTCGTCGACACGCATGACGGCTTTCGCGTCATCACCGCGCGGATCGGCACCGCGAAGCTGGCGTCGCTGGTGTGGATCATCGCCCTCGTCACCTTCTTTCTCAGCGCGATCCTCGACAATCTGACGACGACGATCGTCATGGTCTCGCTGATGCGCAAATTGCTCGGCGAACGCGACGACCGGCTGCTCCTCGCCGGCGTCATTGTCATCGCCGCGAACGCGGGCGGCGCCTGGACGCCGATCGGCGACGTCACCACGACTTTGCTGTGGATCGGCGGACAGGTGACCACCGCCGCGATCACGACAGGGCTGATCCTCCCCTCTCTAGCGAACATGCTCGCCCCCGTCGCGATCGTCGCGTTCGGCTTGCGCGGCCGGGCGGTCGTCGGACCGACGTTCGAAAGCGATCGCGAGGACCCGAACACCAGCATGTTCGAACGCAATCTGATGTTCGCGCTCGGACTCGCGATTCTGGTGATGGTGCCGGTCTTCAAGGCGGTGACGCATCTGCCGCCGTTCCTCGGCATCCTGTTCGGGCTCGGCATATTGTGGGCGACCGGCGACCTGATCCACCGCGGCAAGGCCGCACCGACGCGAAACCGGATGAAGATCGCGCGCGCGCTGACCCGGATCGACATGAGCGCGGTCGTTTTCTTCATCGGCATATTGCTTGCGGTCGCGACGCTGGAACACGCCAATATCCTCGCGGGGCTGGCGCAGTGGCTCGATCGCGAGATCGGGCGGCAGGACGCGATCGTGATGGCGATCGGCCTCGCCAGCGCGATCGTCGACAACGTGCCCATGGTCGCCGCGGCGATGGGAATGTACAGTTTGAGCGACTTCCCGGCGGACAGTTTCCTGTGGGAATTCATGGCTTATTGCGCGGGCACCGGCGGATCGATCCTGATCATCGGCTCGGCCGCCGGGGTCGCGGCGATGGGGATCGAGAAGATCGATTTCCTCTGGTATGCGAAGAAGTTCGGGCCGCTGGCGCTGGTCGGCTATGGCGCGGGCGCGGCGGTCTATCTCGGCCAGCACGCGCTGGGGTTCTAAGCGAATCCCGCCATGAAACTCGCGATGTTCGCGCCCAGCGCATCAACCGCATAGCCGCCTTCCATGACGATCACGGTCGGCAGCGCGAGCGCGGCGATATCCGCCGCAAGCGCCGCATAATCGGGCGTCTGAAGCGCGAAGTTCGAGATCGGATCGCCGTCCCAGGTATCCGCGCCGAAGCTGACGACGATCATATCTGCGTCGAACTGCACAATCGCGTCGAGCGCGGTTCGTTGTGCTGCCCGGAACGCGTCCATGGTCGTCCCGTGCGGCAGAGGCAGGTTCAGCGTCGCCCCCGCGCCGTCGCCGTCGCCGCGCTCGTCGGCATGCCCCCAATAGAACGGGTAGTCGGTCGCCGGATCGGCGTGGACGCTCGCGTAGAATACGTCGCCCCGCGTCCAGAAGATGTCCTGCGTGCCGTTGCCGTGGTGATAATCCACATCGAGGATCGCGACCTTGGCGACGCCTGAATCGCGCGCCGCTTGCGCGGTGATGGCGGCGGCGTTCAGATGGCAATAGCCGCCGCAATAATCCGCCCCCGCATGATGCCCCGGCGGGCGGCACAGCGCGAAGGCGGCACGTTCGCCGTCCAGCACCGCGCGCGTCGCCGCGAGCGCCGACTGCGCGCTCCAATAGGCGCTCGTCCAGGTATCGCGCGTGATCGGCGTCGTCGCGTCAAACGCATGCGCGCCCATCAGCGCGTCGATCCGGTCGAGCTTCAGCGGTCGCCGGCCGACCACGGGAAACGCGTAGGGAATCGCATCCCCCGGCCGCCCCGCTGCCGCCCACATCGCAGGTGCATCCTTCAGGAAGGCGACGTATTCGGCAGTGTGCACCGCCAGGATCGGCGCCTCGCCGAAATCCTCAGGCTGCTCCGCCCCGCCGATCGCGGCGAGGATCGCCTCGGCGCGCGACGGCGTTTCGGCATACGCCGTGAACCCGCCGTTGTGGAGTTCGCGCGCCGGCGCGTGGACGAGTTGCGCTGGGGAGAAGAACCGTCTCACCGTTTCCGCGGCGCCAGCGCGAGAACCGCGAACCCGGCGAGCGCCGACGCGATCGATCCCGCCAGCACGCCGATCTTGACCTGCTCGACCAGCGCATCGTCGTTCGGGAACGCCAACCCGCCGATGAACAGGCTCATCGTGAAGCCGATCCCCGCGATCAGCGTCATTCCGTAGAGTTGCGGCCACGTCACCCCGCCGGGGCGTCCCGCAAGACCCAGCTTCACCGCCCCCCAGATGCTGCCGAAGATGCCGATCTGTTTGCCGAGGAACAGCCCCGCCGCGATGCCGAGCACCAGCGGCTGAGTCATCGTGCTCAACCCGAACCCGCCGAGCGCGACACCGGCATTGGCGAAGGCGAACAGCGGTACGATCGCATAGGCGACCCACGGATGCAGCGCGTGTTCGAGCCGGTGGAGCGGCGATTCGGCGCGATCGGGTGCTCCTGGCGACAGCGTCACGGGGATGCAGATCGCGGTCACGACGCCCGCGATCGTCGCATGCACCCCAGATTGCAGCACGAAAAGCCAGAGCGCCGCGCCGACCGCAAGATACGGCCAGAGCGCCGCGACCCCGCGTCGCCCCATCACGTACAGCACGACCGTCGCCACTCCGGCGAGCGCGAGCGGCAGGACATGGATCGTCTCGGTATAAGCGACCGCGATGATCGCCACCGCGCCGAGATCGTCGACGATCGCGATCGTGGTCAGCAATAGCTTCAACGTCGAGGGCACGCGCTTGCCGAGCAACGCCATCACTCCGATCGCGAACGCGATGTCGGTCGCCGCCGGGATCGCCCAACCCGGCTCTAGCGTCGGCGCCTCCCCGACGATCGCGAGAAACACCAGCGCGGGCACCGCCATGCCGGCCGCCGCGGCGATGATCGGTAGCCGTCGTTTGTCCCAGGTCGATAGCCGCCCATCGACGAACTCGCGCTTGATCTCCAGCCCGACGAGCAGGAAGAACAGCGCCATCAGCCCGTCGTTGATCCACAGATGCACCGTCATCTCACCGAGCTTCGGCGACAGCACCGGCCCGGTCTCGGCGTGGAGGAAATCGTGGTACAGATCGGCGGTCGCCGTCAGATTGGCCGCGATCATCGCCAGCGCCGCCGCCGCGATCAGGATCAGCCCGCCCGCAGCCTCGCTGGCGAGGAACTCGCGCAACGCCGATATTGGTTTGGCCGGAATGGGACGGAGGGCTGCCACCCGATGCGGGTAGCCGCTGGATCGTCCCCCGCAAAGCCCGTAAGCAGCGAAGACATGGCCGACGCATCGCTATCCCCGACCCGGTTCGAACGCTTCGGACGCTATTGGCGGCGGCGCGTCGTCGGCAGCGTGAGCCACGTCGACGTCAACGATCGCGTCCACGACGATGCCGGCTTCACCGCGCGTTATCTGTTCATGACGATGATGTCGGCGGGGATCGCGGTCCTCGGGCTGTTGCTGTCGTCGCCGGCGGTGGTGATCGGCGCGATGCTGATCTCACCGTTGATGGGACCGATCATCGGACTCGGCTTCGCGCTCGCCACCGCCGACGCGAGCCAGATTCGCCGCGCCGCGGTCGCTCTGATCGCGGGGTCGGTGTTCGCGGTGCTGTTCTGCGCCGCGATCGTGGTCGTCTCGCCCTTGCAGAACGTGACGAGCGAGATCGCGGCGCGAACGCGGCCCAATCTGTTCGACCTCGTAATCGCGCTATTCTCCGCGCTCGCCGGCACTTATGCGACGATCCGCGGTCGCGCCGGGACGATCGTCGGCGTCGCCATCGCCACCGCACTGATGCCGCCGCTCGCGACGGTCGGCTTCGGGCTCGCGACCTGGAACGCCACGGTCTTTCTCGGTTCGCTGCTGCTGTTCGTCACCAATTTCGTGACGATCGCGATGACCGCCGCGGTATTGGCGCGATTCTACGGGTTCGGTCCGCGGCTGTCGCCGCACCAGACGGTATTTCAGACGATCGCGATCATCGTGGTCGTCGCCGCGCTCGCGGTTCCGCTCGGGCTGTCGCTACGCCGGATCGCGTGGGAAGGGCTTGCCGGGCGGCAGGCGCAGACCGCGGTCAGCGACACTTTCGGCGAGCAGGCGCGGATCAGCCAGATCGATCTCGATTTCCACAGCCGCCCGATCAAGCTGACCGCGACCGTCCTCACCCCGCACTACCGCACCGATGCGAACCGCGCGGTCGCCGCCGCGTTCCAGCGCGCCGCCGGTCAGCCCGTGACCGTCTCGATCGAGCAATATCGCGTCGGCACGGGCTCTGCGGATGCGGAGGTCGCCGCGATCAAGGCGGCGGAAGCGACGTCGGCGGCGACACCGGGGGTCGATGCCGCGACGACCGATCTGGTCGGTCGCCTCGCGCTCGTCGCCGGGGTCGATCCCGGGCGAATCCTGGTCGATCAGCCCGCGCGCCGCGTCCGCGTGATCGCGACACCGCTGCCCGAAGCGGGAATCGCGACCTACCATGCGCTCGAACTGCGCGTCGCCGCCGCCGCACCCGGCTGGCAGGTCGCGCTCGTCCCGCCCGCCGTCCCGCTTGCCGCGGTGACCTTCGATGGCGACGCGCCCGACGAACTGGGCCGCGCGACGCTCGCTTCGGCGACCTGGGGTGCGCGGCGGCTGGGCCTGGGTATCGACGTCACGGGGCCGACCGCGCGCACCACTCCGGTCGTCACGGCGCTGACCGACGCCGGCATCGCCGCCAAGCGAACGGGCGGCGGCACCCCGGTGCGGCTGACCTGGGCGGTGCCGCCGGCGATCATCGCGGCGACACCGATCCCCACACCTACGCCGACAGCGCCTCCGCAATGAGGTGCCGCGTGTTGGCGATGCCGTAGAGCCGGATGAAACTCCCCATCCGCGGCCCCTGCGACGATCCGAGCAAGGTTTCGTAGAGCGCGCGAAACCAGTCGCGCAGTTCGGCGAAACCGCCGGATTTTCCGATTTCGTAGACGATATTCTGGATGTCCTCGGCGGGCGCATCGGCGGGGAGCGCGGCGAGTTCGGCGTCAAGCCGTTCGAGCGCGGCGACCTCAACCCCTTCGGGCGCGCGCCGCTTGAGCGTCGGCGCGACGAAATCGCGGTGGTACGCCAGCGCATAGCCGATCAGCCGGTCGAGTTCGGGATATTGCTGCGCCGACGCATCGGACACGTAATTCGCCAGATACCCCCAGACCTGTTCCTGCGACGCCTCGCCCATCACCCCGACGAGGTTGAGCAGCAAGCCGAACGTCACCGGCAGTTCGCCCGTCGGCAGCCTGCCGTCGTGAATATGATGGACCGGATTGCCGAGCCGCTCCTTCACCGCCTGCCCGGCATAATTGCCGCGGAACTGCCAGTAATCGTCCACCGCGCGCGGGATCACCCCCATGTGGAGCGACTTCGCCTTTTTCGGTTCGCGATAGATGTAGAACGCCAGGCTCTCGTCGGGGCCGTAGGTCAGCCAGTCGTCGATCGACAGGCCGTTGCCCTTCGACTTCGAAATCTTCTCGCCATGTTCGTCGAGGAACATCTCGTAGTTGAACCCCTCGGGCGGGCGTCCACCGAGTACGCGCGCGATCTTGCCCGACTGGATCACCGAATCGATCAGATCCTTTCCCGCCATCTCGTAATCGACGCCCAATGCGACCCAGCGCATCGCCCAATCGACCTTCCACTGGAGCTTGGCCTGCCCGCCGAGCACCGATTGTTCGATCCGCGCGCCGTCCGTGTCGATGAAGGCGATCGTCCCGGCATCGGCATCGACCACCTCGACCGGCACCTGAAGCACGACACCGCTCTTCGGGCTGACCGGCAGCACCGGCGAATAGGTCGCGCGGCGCTCGGCGCGCAGCGTCGGCAGCATCACGTCGAGGATCGCCTGATAATGACGCAGCACACCCCGCAGCGCCGCGTCGAACCGGCCGCCTTCGTAATATTCCGTCGACGAGACGAACTCGTAATCGAAGCCGTAGCGATCGAGGAAATCACGAAGCATCGCATTATTGTGCGCGGCGAAGCTGTCGTGCGTCCCGAACGGATCGGGAATGCGCGTCAGCGGCTTACCGAGGTACTCGCTCAGCATCGTCTTGTTGGGAACGTTGTCGGGCACCTTGCGGAGGCCGTCCATATCGTCGCTGAACGCGATCAACCGCGTCGGCTGGTCGCTGATCGCATGGAAGGCGTTGCGCACCATCGTGGTACGCAGCACTTCGTTGAACGTGCCGATGTGCGGTAGCCCCGACGGGCCGTAGCCGGTTTCGAAAATGATCGCATCGCCGCTGGGTTTGCCGCCCCCCGATTCATTGGCAGGCCAGCGCTTTAACAGCTTGCGCGCCTCCTCGTACGGCCAGGCCTTGGACTCTAGGGCTGCGCTGCGGAGATCGTCGGTCATGTTGCGCTGCGACGTAGCGCCGCTTCGCGCGCATGGCTATATCGTCGAACATGAGCATGCTCGCCGGTATCCTGCTGTTTCTCGCCACCGTCGTCGGCATGGAAGGCTTTGCGTACGTGATGCACCGCTGGGTGATGCACGGCTTCGGCTGGTTCCTTCACGAGAGCCATCACCGCGCACGCACGGGAAACTGGGAACTCAACGATCTGTACGCGGTGATCTTCGCGATTCCCTCGATCACGCTGATCGCGGGCGGGGTGCAATTCGGCTGGTGGCCCGGCTGCACCTGGATCGGCGTGGGGATCGCGGCGTACGGCGCGATCTATTTCGGCTTCCACGACATCATTGTCCACCGCCGCCTGCCGACGCGTTATCTGCCGAAATCGACGTATATGAAGCGGATCGTCCAGGCCCACCGCCTCCATCATGTCGTCGAGACCAAGCACGGGACGGTCAGCTACGGCTTTCTGGTAGCACCTAGTCCCGAGGCGCTTAAAGCGGAACTGAAACGACGCGACAATCGCGGAATTCGCAAGGCGGCGTTTGCAGAAAAGTAACTTTCCGGGCCGATAAACGGCGGTATGGAACAGGCCATTCCCCTGCCGAACGCGTCCGAGGGCGACGAAAGCCGTCATGCTCTCCGCAAATCGGTCAAGATGCGCGCGCATCTGCGCGATCGCGGCACGACGCGATTCGAGATCGAGGTGATCGATCTGTCGGTCACCGGCTTCCGCGCGCAGACCAGCTTTACCTTATGGCCCGGCACGACCGTCTGGCTGACCTTGCCTGGACTAGCCGGGCTCGAAGCGGTCGTCGCATGGCGCGACAAGACGCTCTATGGCTGCGCCTTCAGCAAATCGCTCCATCCGGCGGTGTTCGATCACATCGTGGCCTTGTCGAACCGGTAAACGAACGGTGACGGATGCAATCAATCGAACAAACTGCTGACGCTCGATTCGTCGGCGATTCGCTTGATCGCCTCGGCGAGCAGCGGCGCGATCGTCAAATGGCGAATATGCTTCGCATCCGCGATCACTTCGTGGCTACCGATCGAATCGGTGATGACCAATTCGCTCAGCACCGAAGATTCGACCCGCGCTACCGCTCCCCCCGAAAGAACGCCGTGCGTCACGTAAGCGACGACCTCCTCCGCCCCGGCTTCCTTGAGCGCCGCCGCCGCGTTGCAGAGCGTCCCCGCCGAATCGACGATATCGTCGATCAGGATGCAGAACCGGCCCTCGACGTCGCCGATGATATTCATCACCTCCGATTCGCCGGCGCGTTCGCGGCGCTTATCGACGATTGCGAGCGGGGCGTTGTTTAGGCGCTTCGACAGCGCCCGCGCGCGCACCACGCCGCCGACGTCGGGTGAAACCACCATCAGATTCTTCCCCGCGAACCGCGCCTGGATATCCGCCGACATCACCGGCGCGGCATAGAGATTGTCGGTAGGGATATCGAAAAACCCCTGAATCTGCCCGGCATGGAGATCGACCGACAGGACGCGATCGGCCCCCGCGATGGTAATGAGATTGGCGACCAGTTTGGCCGAAATCGGCGTACGCGGCCCGGGTTTGCGGTCCTGCCGGGCATAACCGAAATACGGCAGCACCGCGGTGATCCTTTTGGCCGACGCGCGTTTCAGCGCATCGATCATGATCAGCATTTCCATCAGATTGTCGTTGACCGGATACGACGTCGACTGGAGCACGAAGACATCCTCGCCGCGGACATTCTCCTGGATCTCGACGAAAATCTCCTCGTCGGCGAAGCGGCGGACGAGCGCCTCGGTCAACGGACTTTCGAGATACGCCGCGATCTCGCGCGCCAGCGGCAGGTTCGAATTGCCGGTCATCAATTTCATGGACACGCCCCTCCCCGACTCGCGCTGCCTTAGAGCGCGGGGGTAGCGAGCGGAAGGGGGCTGGCCTAGGGGCGGGGCATGACCGTCGTTACGCGTTTCGCTCCATCGCCCACCGGCCGTCTCCACGTCGGCAATATCCGCGCCACACTCCACAACTGGATGTTTGCGCGGCAGCAGGGCGGGCGCTTCCTGCTGCGGATCGACGACACCGACGCGGAACGCAGTGAGGAGCGGTTCGTCGCTGCGATCCGCGCCGATCTCGACTGGCTTGGCCTGTCGCCCGACGCGGAGGTGCGGCAGTCGGGGCGATTCGCGCTCTACGAGGAGCGGTTCGCGGCGCTACGCGAGGTGGGCCGCGTCTACCCGGCTTACGAGACGACGCAGGAACTCGATCTCAGGCGCAAGGTGCAACTTGGTCGCGGCCTTCCCCCGATCTACGATCGCGCCGCGTTGGCGCTTACCGCCGCCGAACGCACGCGATTGGAAGCGGACGTCCGCCCGCATTGGCGCTTCCGGCTCGATCACGATGCGGCGATCGAATGGACCGATCTGATTCGCGGACCCCAGCATTTCGATCCCAAGACGATGAGCGATCCGGTGATCCGTCGCGCCGACGGGTCGTGGCTCTACATGCTGCCTTCGGCGGTCGACGATCTCGACATGCAGGTCAGCCACGTCGTGCGCGGCGAGGACCACGTCTCGAACACCGCGCTGCAACTTCAGATGTTCGCCGCGATGGGCGGCGAGGCCCCACAATTCGCGCACGAGGCGTTGCTCACCGGTGCCGAAGGGAAACTGTCGAAGCGGCTCGGCTCGCTCGGCATCGATTATTTCCGCGAGATCGGCATAGAGCCTCAGGCCGTGCGCGCATTGCTTGCGCGGATCGGGACGAGCGATCCGGTCGAGCCGATCGTCGATGCCGCGCTGCTGATCGCGACGTTCGATTTTGCGCGATTCGGGCGTGCGCCGGCGCGGTTCGACGAAAACGAATTGACCCAGGTCAATGCGCGGATCGTCCATCAACTCGATTTCGCGACGGTGGCGGATCGCCTGCCCGCGGGAATGCGCGATGCCGAATGGCAGGCGGTGCGGCCCAACCTCAAGACCGTCGCCGAGGCGGCGGATTGGTGGCGCGTTATCGAGGGGCCGATCGACGCGGTCGATCGCGGCGAGGATGCGGAGTATCTCGTCGCGGCGGCGCGCGTCGCGGGCGAAATCGATTGGGGCGCCGATCCGTGGCACGCGCTAACCAGCGCGTTGAAGGCGTCGACCGGCCGAACCGGCAAGACGCTGTTCCTGCCGCTGCGCCGCGCACTGACCGGGCGCGACCACGGCCCCGACATGGCGGCGCTGCTACCGCTGATCGGCCGCGACCGGGCGATCGCGCGGCTGGAAACTCCAAATCAGTAACGCTGACTTGGCCGGCGCGGCTGACCCGTGACAAGTCGGTCCGTGTCCACTCGCACCAAGGGTGTGCTCCGGCGTAGGCCGGAGCGTTGGCAGACCAGCGGATCGCGCTTCATCCAAGCTCCGGCCTGCGCCGGAGTACGGCAACCTCTTCGGCACTGATCGATCGGGATAAGTCCCCGCAATTGCGTTACCGATAAAGCGCTTGCACCGTGAATGTAATGATGTAACATTATATTTCTCAAAAGGATAAACGTTTCGAGAGGATCGAGGCCATGTATGCGGATCGTTACGCCCGGCCGGAGGGCATCAAGCCCGGCAGCCTGACCATCGCCATTGCCGTCAACGGCGCCCTGATCGGCGCGCTCCTGTTTTCGGCGCCCGTCGTGACGCGGATCGAGCATCCTCCGCTGACGATCAAGAGTATCTTCCTCGATCCCCCGCCGCCGCCCGAGCCGCCAAAACCCGAGGCCAAGCCGCAACCGCACCAGAAAACCGTTCCGACCGCCGCGAAGCCGGACGTGACGTTAAGGATCACGGAAGCGGAAAAATCGCGTTATGTCATTCCCTCGGTAGACCTGACCGGTACGACGGGCTTGGGGAGCGGCCCGATCGAGATCATCGTGCCACCGCCGCCGATGCCGGTCCTGACCGGAGCGACCGTCGATCCCCGTTACGCCGCCCAGTTCCAGCCCGAATATCCCGCGGGCGAGCGCCGCGCCGAAACGCTTCGGCAAGGTCGTCATCCGCGTGCTGATCGGCACCGATGGTCGGGTGAAGCGCGCCGAGCGCGTCTCGGCCGCAAGCGACGCCTTTTGGGCCGCGACCGAACGCCGCGCGCTCGACAAATGGCGTTTCCGCCCGGCGACGCGCGACGGCGTACCCGTCGAGGCGTGGCGGACGATGACGGTCCGTTTCGAACTCGAAGGCTGACGCGCAAGGGGCTGGCCCTTGGCGGCCGGCCCCCCTATCTTGGCAGGCGATGGCTTTTTTCACCCGCCTCTCGCCGTTCCGCGCAATCCGCGACCTGCGGTTTTTCCTCGCGCAGCGCCAGCCTTACGAGCTCGGCTTCCTTGCACTCGCGATCGTCATCACCGGTTTGCTGCTGATCGGCTTCATGCGCGATTCGCAGGTCGAAAAGATCTACAAGCCCGACATCGTCTATGTGCAGCAATGGCGGCTCGACCGCAGCGAGGCCGATATCCTGGCGCAGCAGAAGATCGATCAGAAAAAAAAGGATGCCGATCAGGCCGGTCTGAAGAAGCGTCAGGCAGCGAGCCAAGCGTATTTCAAACGGCTTGACGACAAATTGAAGCGGTACGGTCTCTGAACGAGGACGTCCGCTGGATGGGCGCGGCGCTCGCGCTCGCCGAGCGTGCGCGCGGGCGAACCGCCCCCAATCCCAACGTCGGCTGCGTCATCGTGCAGCAGGGCCGCGTCGTCGGGCGCGGCTGGACGCAACCGGGCGGCCGGCCGCATGCGGAGGCGATGGCGCTCGACGTGGCCGGTGGCGCGGCGCGGAGCGCGACGGCTTACGTCACGCTGGAACCGTGCGCACATGAGTCTTCGCGCGGATCTGCATGCGCGGATCTGCTGATTGCGGCAGGCGTCGCTCGCGTCGTCGCCGCGCTACGCGACCCCGATCCGCGCACCGACGGCGCCGGTCTCGCGCGGATCGCCGCTGCCGGCATCGCGACCGAGGTCGGTGTTCGAGAGCCCGAATCCGGGCGCACGATGGCTGGGTTCCTGACACGGCAACGCGACGGTCGGTCCTTTGTCACATTGAAGCTCGCGACGTCGCTGGACGGCTGCATCGCGACCGCTTCTGGCGAGAGCAAATGGATCACCGGCCCCGAAGCGCGGGCGCACGCGCACCTCGAACGCAGCCGGCACGAGGCGATCTTAGTCGGACGGGGGACATACGCGGCGGATGCGCCATCGCTCGACGTGCGACTGGCTGGGCTGGAGGCGCGCAGCCCTCGGCGGTTCGTGCTTTCCACCACCCGTCATGCCGGACTTGTTCCGTTATCCACCGCACCACAAGCAATCGCGCAAGTTGATAAACGGACCCCGAAATCTTGGGAAGTAATCGACTCCCCCGCCGCTATCGCCACCCTTGAAAACATCGACCATCTCCTCGTTGAAGGCGGCGCTGCAACCGCCGCGGCGTTCCTCGTCGCCGATCTCGTCGATCGCCTGCTGCTCTACCGCGCGCCGATCCTGATCGGCGGCGGGAAGCCCGCGCTCGCCGACATCGGCCTGACCGATCTGGCAGGCGCGCACGGCCGCTGGCGCCTGCACGACACCCGCATGCTTGGCAGCGACCGGCTCGAAGTCTACGAGCGCGTCAGGCAATAGGACCGCGCATGTTCACCGGCATCGTCTCCGACATCGGCATTATCGACCGCGTCGAACACCGCGGCGATGCGCGCGTCGTCGTGAGAACGACCTACGATACCGCAACGATCGATCTCGGCGCGTCGATTTCGTGCTCTGGCGTCTGTCTGACGGTCGTCGATAAGGGGCCTGGCTGGTTCGCGGTCGATGTGTCGGGCGAAACCGTCAGCCGCACCTCGCAGGGCCAGTGGACCGCGGGCAAGCGCCTCAACCTGGAACGCGCGATGAAGCTCGGCGAGGAACTCGGCGGCCACATCGTCACCGGCCATATCGACGGCATCGCCGAAGTGCTCGGGGTCCGCGCCGAGGGCGCTTCGAAGCGCATCGGCTTCCGCGTCCCGCCAGACCTCGCGCCGTTCCTCGCGCCAAAGGGGTCTGTTACCGTCGATGGCGTCTCACTCACCGTCAACGAAGTCCGCGACGAATCCGACGGCACGCACTTTGCGGTCAACGTCATTCCGCATACCCAGAAGATGACGACGCTGGGCAATCTGGAACCGGGCGCCGCCGTCAATATCGAGATCGACGTCCTCGCCCGCTACCTCCAACGCATGGAGCATTATCGTGCCCGCAAATAAGTCCGCCGAACTCGCCCGCCTCCGCCACGGCTACCTCTCCTCCCCGAGGAGATCGTCGACGAGGCCAAGAACGGCCGGATGTTCATCCTGGTCGACGACGAGGATCGCGAGAACGAGGGCGATCTCGTCATCCCGGCGCAGATGGCGACCCCCAACGCGATCAACTTCATGGCGAAATACGGCCGCGGGCTCGTCTGTCTCGCGTTGACCCGGAAACGCATCGACGAACTCGGCCTAGACCTGATGAGCCGCCACAACGGGACGCGTCACGAAACCGCCTTCACCACCTCGATCGAGGCGCGCGACGGCGTCACCACCGGCATTTCCGCCGCCGATCGCGCACGCACGGTCGCGGTCGCGATCGACGCGTCGAAGGGCAAGGACGAGATCGTGACGCCGGGCCACGTCTTCCCGCTCGTCGCGCGCGACGGCGGCGTGCTGGTCCGCGCCGGGCATACCGAGGCGGCGGTTGATGTCGCGCGGCTCGCCGGGCTCAACCCGTCGGGCGTGATCTGCGAGATCATGAACGAGGACGGCACGATGAGCCGTCTCGACGATCTCGTCGCCTTCGCGCAGCACCACAATCTCAAGATCGGCACGATCCGCGATCTGATCGCGTATCGCCGCCGCTACGATCACCTCGTCGAGAAGCGCGCCGAGATGAGTTTCGAGTCGAAATGGGGCGGCCAGTGGAAGGCGATGACCTTCCACAACAAGGCGACCGGCGACGAGACGATCGCGCTTGTAAAAGGCAGGATCGATCCGACCAAGCCGACGCTCGTCCGCATGCACACCGCCAGCTATTTCGTCGATATGTTCGGCGAGCAATCCGAGCGTTCGGGGCTATTGTCGCGATCGATGGAACTGATCGCCGAGGAGGGCGCGGGCGTCATCGTCGTCATCAACCGGCCGATGAAGGATTCGGTCAGCCGCTTCATCAAACTGCGCGGCGAGGGCAAGAGCGCGGGCGCGCCCGAAATCGAGGAACTGCGCGACTACGGTGTCGGCGCGCAAATTCTGGCGGAGCTGGGGGTCGAGGAAATGGTGCTGCTGACCAATACGCATCATGCGCTGGTCGGGCTGGAGGGATACGGCTTGTCGATTGTCGACGAGCGTAAGATTGCGGGGACGGGCGGGGAGTAGACAGTTTCCCTCTCCCGCTTTCGCGGGAGAGGAGCGAGACTTGGCAGCTTGCTGCCTGGTCGCAGCGGTGAGGGTCTTCTTCTTCGATCGACCGAAAGAAGAGGACCCTCACCCAACCCTCTCCCGCAAAGGCGGGAGAGGGCTTTTTTTGGCACGAGGTAGACAGACATGGCCCATATCCTGATCGTCGAAGCACGCTTCTACGACCATCTCAACGACATGCTCGTCGCCGGCGCGAGTGCCGCGATCGAAGCCGCCGGCCACACCGCCGAAGTCGCCACCGTCCCCGGCGCGCTCGAAGTCCCGGCCGCCATCGCGATGGCCGTAGAGAGCGGTCACTATGACGCCTTCGTCGCACTTGGCGTCGTGATCCGCGGCGAAACCTATCATTTCGAGATCGTCGCGGGCGAAAGCGCGCGCGGAATCATGGCGCTGACGATGGACGGCCTCGCCATCGGCAACGGCATCCTGACCACTGAAAACGAAGCGCAGGCGATCGCCCGCGCCGACCCCGCCCAACTCGACAAAGGCGGCGGCGCGGCCAAGGCGGCACTGGCGATGTTGGCGCTCAAGCAACGGTTCGGCTGAGGTGCGTCGGCTCGGGACTGTGGGAATTTAGAGCGGCGAGCGTGACATCTGCAGCATCGTCGTTGCGAGGAGCGTAGCGACGGAGCAATCCAGTCCTGCGCTCGTAACTCTGGATTGCTTCGCTAATGCTCGCGACGACGATCCCTTTTGCGCTCGAAGCTATGATTCCGATTTGGATGGGAATGGGACTCGTCAAGGGCGTCGCCGTCAAGAGATGTATAACGCAGACCTCGATCGCGGTCGCCACGTGTTGCGCAAATTCAGTCCGACAAATTCAGTCCGACACCGCGGCCTGGCCGCTAATAGAGCCCGTCGATTTCCACGACCAGACGCGCGCGGGGCGGTTCGAGCAGCAGGCTTCGATCGGTGTACAATGCGGTTTCGGCGTTGCGGACGCGATCGTATTTCGCCGCCGCCGCCGCCGCGACCGCCGCGGGATTGCGCAGGATCGTCGGGCGCAGGAAGACGAACAGCGTGCGCCGCGTCGAACTTTCGCTCCGGCTCTTGAACAGATTGCCCAAGACCGGGATATCGCCAAGGACCGGGACCTGGCTTTTGGTGCTCGTCCGGTCGTCGCTGATCAGGCCGCCGAGGACGATCGTCTGGCCGTCGTCGGCGAGGACCGTCGTCTGGATCGCGCGCCGGTTGGTGACCAGATCCGCCGCGCCGGAGACTGCGCCGACCAGCGAAGAGACTTCCTGGCTCACCTCCAGCCGGATGACGTCGCCGTCGTGGACACGCGGGACGACGCGCAACGTGATCCCGACATCCTGGCGCTGGATCGTCGTGAACGGCGTCGTCGTGTTGCCGTCGGTCGCGTAGCTCCCGGTGCGGAACGGCACGTTTTGGCCGACCACGATCTGCGCGGGTTGATTGTCGAGCGTGGTGATGCTCGGTGTGGACAGAAGGTTCGCGCGGGTCGACGAGCCAAGCGCTTGAATGAGAACGCCGAAATCGCCGCGGCTGCCGAAATTCCCGGTAAAGCCGTTGCCGGCCAGCGACTGGATCGGCGCTCCGATCGCCGACAACAGAGTCGTCAGCGGCACGCCGATGTTGCTGAACGACGTCGTCGCGCTGTTGTTCACCGCATCGGCGCCATGGTTGACCCCGAGCTGGATGCCGAGCTGCTCGGACCTGTCGCCCATGACCTCGACGATCGCCGCCTCGATCATCACCTGTGGACGGCGCACGTCGAGTTCGGTGATCAGCGGTTCGATTGCAGCGATGGCCGACGCCGTCCCGCGAACGACGATCGCGTTGAGTTCCGGCGCGGATTGAACCGAGAGTTCGGGGGTCTGGAATCCGGTGCCCTGGGTAGCGCCTTGCGACGAACCGGAAAGCGGCGCGGCGATCGTCGGGCCGTTTGCCGCGCCGACGCCGACGGCGGGATTCTCGCCCAGCGTCGCGATCGATCCGAGCGGCGTGCCGTTCGAGGGGCTGAGCGTCGGCTCGCTGATCCCGCTTGCGGTTCCACCTAGCGTGCGGGCGACCGGATTGTTCGCCGAGGTCTGCCCACCCATCAGCCCGCTCAGCACGTTCGTCACCGCTTCCGCGTCGTTGTTCTTCAGACGGAAAACGCGCGTGACCGGCGTCGCGCCGCCCGAGGTGTCGAGCAACGACGCCATTCGGCGCGCATCGGCCAGCGCGCGGGCGTCGCCGCGGACGAGCACGACGTTGCTCCGTTCGTCCGCGACGACGCGCGTCCCGCCCGCCGCCGCATCGCCGGTTTCGCCGAGCACGCCGCGGATCGCGGTGGCGACGTCCTTGGCGGCGGCGTGGCGCAGGGTGATCGTATCGAAGCCCGTGCCGCTGCCGCCGTCGAGCGCCTGCGCCAGCCGTTCGATGCGGCGGACATTGTCGGCATAATCGGTGACGACGATCGCCTTCGGGCTCGCCACCGCCTCGATGCTGCCGAACGACGCGATCAGCGGCTTGAACACCCGGACCGCGGTTTCGGGCGCGAGGTTGCGCAGCCGGATCATCCGCGTCGCGACCTGCTGACCGCTCACCGCGCCCGAGACCGGCGATTGCGTTGCGGCGGCTTGCGGCACGATCCGCCACGCCCGCCCGCTGCGCACCGTGGCGAAGCCGTGGACGCGCAGAACCGATTGGAAGAGTTCCCAGACGCCCGCCTTCGTCAACGGCTCCGCCGATGTGACGTTGACGGTGCCCTTAACGGTCGGATCGAGGATCAGCGTCCGCCCGGTGATGCGCGAAATCTGTTCGGCCACATCGGCGATCTCGACGTCGCGCATGTTGACGACGACATCGCCGGCAGGAGCAGGCGCGACTTGGGCGGAAAGCGGCACCGCGACGCACAGCGTGAGCCCGGCGATCAAGGAGCGGCTGAAACAGGTCACCCGCACTCCATAACGCTAACGCACTCGCAGACCCGCATCGTGCAACAAGGCATCGCGGGTTTCACTGCCTCTCGTCGGCCGAGCCAGGCCCGCGGCGTGTCGCCCTCTCGGGGGCAGCGGCCGGGGGCGAAGATCGTCCGTCACTTGTAGAAGCCGCCGGGGGCGAGTCAACAGCGCCGGGTCGGCCGGGCGTCGTCGCATCGTCGGACTCGTCGCCGCGCACCTCGGCCGGGATCAGCGCACGGATCGCCGCGATACCGTCACCCGATGCAGGGGATGGACGCGGCACGCTCGGCGCGTTCGGCGCGGTCGAAGCCGGCGGCGTCGTTACCGGCGGCGGCGTGGGCGCGGACGTCACCCCCGTCGCTCTGGCGCCGCTGTTGGCCAGCGCCAGAGTTTGCGCCCCGTTGCCGCGCAACACGACGTGGTCGATCGCGACCGCATCCACCACCGAGCCACCCACCGCTTCGCCGGCGCGATAGCCCTTGGCGGGACCACCGCCGATCGAGATCAACGCGACCGACGCCGATTCCGGATGCGCGAACATGACCCCGCGCAACTGCAGCGGTCCGCCGACCGCGGCCGCTTGCGTCACGACCGTGCCGAACGGCGTCGACGCGATGACCGGGCCGAGATCGACCGGCTGCGACGGCGGCGTCGCGATCGGCGCGGCGTCCAGCCCGGTTCCCGGATCTCCGGCGACGCGCCAGGTCAAATGCGCCAGCGCCACCGCCACCGACACGACCATCGCGACGGTTAAGACATCAACGCCGATGCGAACCTGTCTTGGGGTCACTGCGACACCGTCCCGGCATCGACGAAGCCGCGCAACGTGACGAGCGGCGCCGCCGTTCCGGTCTTCCGGACCGAAACCGTCGCCAACCGGAGGTCGGGATCGTCGCTCGATGCCAGATTGGTCGAGACCTGCCAACGCTGGCCGAGCATCGCTTCGCTGTCGGGCAAATGCGAGCGCTCGTTCCCCGGCAGCGAAAGCTCCGTCAGCCGATTCTCGGCGACCCATTGTGCCCCCGCGCGCGCCTCCAGCGCGCCGATCGAATCGACATGCGATTGCGTCGCCCGGATGATTCCCGACGCAGCGACCGCGATCACCGCGAGCGCGACGAGGGCCTCGATCAACGAGAAGCCGCCTTCGCCCCCTCGGTGCCGGCGCGCACTCATCCGCCTGCCTCGACACGGGTGTCGGTTCCGTCGAAGCGGACGGTCCACGTGGATCGGCCGTCGCTGAGCGTCGCGCGCATCGGCGCGGTCCCGGCATCGGCGCCGACGAGTTGCGGGCGACCGCCTTCGTCGGTGTTGAGCGCCATCCCGCGCGGCAAGGCGTGCCGGTCGCCGAGTTCGGGCACTTCATCCGGGCGCCATTCGTCGCTCGCCGGGTCGCGGACGACGAAGCGATATCCCGACGAATCTGCGGAAAGCGCCAGCCCCCGGTCGGTCACCATCGTCTCGTCCGACGCAAACCGCAGCCGCGCCGCCAGCCGGCGCGCCTCGCTCTCGACACTGCCACCGGTGCCCAAATTGCCCATCGCCAGGAGCACCATGCCCGACATCACGCCGATGATCGCCAGCACCACGATCATCTCGACCAGCGTCAGCCCGGCCTCGCCCCCTCGATAACGGGACGACATCATGACTCAGCGCGACTTGATCGCGACATCGGCATCGACACCGTCGCCGCCCGCCTTGCCGTCCTTGCCGAGCGACGAGAGCTCGAAACCCGCATCGTCGTCGCCGGGGCTGCGATAGGTATAAGGCTTGCCCCAGGGATCGGCGGGGACCTGATCGAGATAGCCGCCGGGCGCCCAATTGGCGGGGGCCGGCGAGCCGGTCGGCTTGGCGGAAAGCGCGGCCAGCCCCTGGTCGGTCGAGGGGTAATCGCCATTGTCGAGACGGTACATCTTGAGCGCGGCGGAGATCGTCTTGAGGTCGGTATTGGCGACGGTCGCGCGCGCCTGATCGGGCCGGCCGATCACGTTGGGGACGATCAGCGCCGCGACGACCGCGATGATCGCCAGCACCACGATCATCTCGACCAACGTTAAACCCGCCTCGCCGTCGCGTCGATCGATTTCGCGACGCTTTGTGCGTCGTGGCTCTGGCTTTGCACTCATGCCCGCTACTATACTGGAACCAGATGGAAACGCCACCTGAACCGCCACCTGAATCATTGCCGATTTCGGCGCCGATCCTGGAGCTTGGCGCAGAGTCCGCAGTGGCGCGCGAGCGCAATGCGAGCGGCATCTGGTCGATCGATGGCGATCGGCTGTCCTGCATCGAGAGTTTCGATGTCGGACCCGCCGTCGTCCTGGTGCCGACCGAGGACGTAACGATCCTGATCGCCGATCTGCCGATCAACGGACGCGCCAAGCAACTGGCGGCTTTGCCCTTCGCGATCGAGGACCGGATCGCGCAGCCGATCGAGGACGTCCACGTCGCGCTCGGCATAACCGTCGCGCCGCAGCGGTTCGTGGCGGGGGCGGTGCGGCATGCGACGATGGCGGCATGGACGCTGCGCCTGATCGACGCCGGGCTGGACCGCGCGGCGCTCGTCCCCGATGCGCTGGCGCTACCGGTTCCCGGCGAGGGTAGCTGGGCGGTCGATCTCGCCGCCGGTCGCGTGCTGGTCCGCGCGGCCGACGGCACCGGGCTGGCGCTGCCGATCGCGTTACTCGAACACGCTTGGCGCGCGGCGGGAGAGCCGCGCTGCATCGCGTATGGCGACACGCTGCCCGCGGTCTTCGGCGCGCCAGAGGTGGCGATGGAGCGCGCGCCGCTCGCCGCCCGCCTGCTGGCGCCGGCGTTGAACCTGCGGCAGGGGCGGTATGCCGCGCCCCGCGCCGCGTTCAATCCACTCTGGCGCCGGATCGCGCTGGTGGCGGCGATCGGCGCGGGCGCGCATGCCGCGATCGCCGCCGCCGACACGCTGGCGCTGTCGCGGATCGCCGCCGACCACGTCGCCACCGCGCGGACTTTGGTTGCGGCGCAGGCCCCCGGTATCGCACTCGGCGACGATCTCGCGGCGTCGATGGCGGAGATAACACCCGCCTCGACCGCCGCACCGAGCGCGTTCCTGCCGTTGTTCGCGCGCGTCTCGTCCGCGCTGAGGCCGCTCGGCTCGACCGTGACCATCCGCAGCCTCAACTTCGACGGCGCCGGAAAGTCGCTGACCGTCGATCTCGAAGCCGGCGACATCGCGGTGCTGCAACGCGCCGCCGCCGCGCTGACCGCAGCCGGACTGACCGCCGAGGCGGGCGCCGCGTCGGTCGATCAGGGCAAGGCGGTCGGCAGCTACATTGTGCGCACCCCATGAGGCTCGCCGCGCTCGAACCCTTTTGGCATCGCGGCAGATCGTGGTGGAGCGAGCGCGTCGTCCGCGAACAGATACTGATCGGCGGATTGTGCGCGGTGCTGATCTTCGCGGCGCTGCTGATCCTCGTCATCCGCCCGATGCAGGATGTGCGCGCCGGCGCATTGGCCGACATCCGCGCGGCGGACATGATTTCCGCGCGCGCCGAGGTGGCGGGGCCGTTGCTGACGAGCGGCGCCAAGGTGCGGCGCGGCACCCCATCGACGATCGTGACGCAGAGCGCGGTCGCCGCAGGCCTGTCGGTCCAGCGCATCGAGCCCGAGGGCAACCGCCTCCGCGTCGTCCTCGCCGATGCGCCGTTCGAGACGGTGATCCGCTGGACTGCCGATCTCGAGGCAACCAGCGCCCTGCGCGTCGGCGAGGCGCGGATCGAACGCACCGACACCCCCGGCATGGTCTCCGCCCAATTTCTGCTGGCCAGCCGGTGACCGACGTCGCCGAACCCGATCGCCCCGCGATCATCGGCCTGCCTTATGCCTATGCGCGCGAACGCGGCGTGCTCGTGCGCGCCGAGGCGGACAGCGCGGTCTGCCTGTACCGCGCCGACACGCCGCTCGACGCGCTGGTCGAGGTTCAGCGGCTCTATGGCGGCATCGCCTGGCGGCTGCAGCCCGACACCGTCTTCGAAGCCGAACTTCAGGCGCAATATCGCGACAGCGCGAGTGCCGTGGCTGGCATCGCCGCATCCGCCGATACCGATCTCGTCGCGCTCGCCGACAGCGCCGCCGCGGTCGACGACCTGCTCGACAACCGCGACGATTCGCCCGTCATCCGCCTGATCAACGCGCTGCTGCTCGAAGCGGTCAAGGAAGGCGCCTCCGACATCCATGTCGAGGTCCAGGAACGTCGCCTGATCGTCCGCTTCCGCGTCGATGGCGTGCTGCGCGACATGATCGAGCCGAAACGCGCGCTGGCGACGTTGCTCGTTTCGCGGATCAAGGTGATGGCGCGGCTCGACATCGCCGAAAAACGCCTGCCGCAGGACGGGCGGGTCACGCTCCGGATCGGTGGGCACGAGATCGACGTCCGCGTCTCGACGATCCCGACGCAGCACGGCGAGCGCGTCGTGATGCGGCTGCTCGATCGCGGATCGGTGAAGCTCGATCTCGCGAGTCTCGGGATGAGCGACCGCGACGCCGCGGTGTTCGCGCGACTGCTCGAACGCCCCAACGGCATCCTGCTCGTCACCGGCCCGACCGGATCGGGCAAGACCACAACGCTGTACACCGCGCTGACCCGCCTCAACGACCGCGCGCGCAACATCATGACGGTCGAGGACCCGATCGAATACGAACTCGACGGTATCGCCCAGACGCAGGTCAATGCGCGCACCGATCTGACCTTCGCGCGGGGGCTGCGCGCGATCCTGCGGCAGGACCCCGACGTCATCATGGTCGGCGAAATCCGCGACCACGAAACCGCCGAGGTCGCGGTGCGATCGAGCATGACCGGGCATTTCGTACTCTCGACGCTCCACACCAATTCGGCGGTCGGCAGCATCACCCGGCTGATCGACATGGGGGTGCAGCGCTATCTGCTCGCCCCGATGGTCACCGGGCTGATCGCGCAGCGGCTCGTCCGTCGGCTGTGCGCCACGTGCCGTGCCGACGACATCGCGACCGCCGCCGATGGCGCGTTGCTCGACGGTGCGCTTCCCGTCGGCACGCCGATCTTCCGTCCGGTCGGCTGCCCCGAATGCCACAACGAAGGCTATCGCGGGCGAATGGGGCTATACGAAGTCATCGCGATCGATCGCGAGATGGAGGCGATGATCCACGACGGCGCATCCGAAGCCGCGCTTGCCGAGGCGGCGCGCCGCGCCGGCCCGAGCATGCTCGACGACGGCATCGCCAAATTGCGCACCGGCGACACGAGCGTGACCGAAGTCGCGCGTGTCGTGCGCGACTGATGCCCGCCTTCAGCTACCGCGCGGTCGATACCGCGGGCCGCCAGCAACGCGGCGTTCTCGAAGCCGGCAGCCTTGCGGGCGCGCGTCGTGCCTTGCGAGAACGGGCTTTGCTTCCGGTCGCGGTCGAGCCGGGTTCGGCGGACGCGGCGCCGATCGGACGCGTCGATCTCAAACACCTGTTCCGGCCGCGCCTGCGTGCGCGCGGCCTCGCGACGATCACCCGCCAGCTTTCTACACTGATCGGCAGCGACGTGCGGATCGAGGAGGCGCTACGGCTGGTCGCGGCGCAGGCGGGAAGCCCCGTCGCGAACACCGTCCTGCTCGAAGTGCGCGGCGCGATCCTCGACGGGCGCAGTCTCGCGGGCGCGCTGGCGCAGCATCCGAGCGTATTCCCGGAGTATTTCCGCGCATCGGTCGCGGCAGGCGAGCAATCGGGCAAATTGTCCGACGTCCTCGCGCACCTCGCCGAGTTCGTCGAGAACCGCCAGCGCGCCGGGCAGAAGGTGCAGTTCGCGATGATCTATCCCGCGATCCTCGCCGGCGTCTCGATGCTGATGATGATTCTGCTGATGATCTATGTCGTCCCCGATATCGTCCGTGTGTTCGTATCGCACGGCGCCGACCTGCCGTTCCTGACGCGCGCGTTGATCGGACTCAGCTATTTCATCGTCCATTTCGGCATCTTCGTGCTGGCGGCGCTGGTGATCGGCGGATTCCTGCTGAGGCGCTGGCTCGCCGTGCCCGCGAACCGCCTCGCGCTCGACCGGATGTTCGCGACGCGGCGGCCCTTCGCTGGCTTCAGTCGCCAGATCAACGCCGCGCGCTTCGCGGGGACGCTCGCCACGCTCGTCCAGAGCGCGGTGCCGCTGGTCGATGCGCTGAACGCCGCCGCCGCGGTGACGCCCAACCGCCATATCCGCGCGCAGGCGCAGGCGGTCGCCGCGCGCGTTCGCGAGGGCAGCAGCGTGCATCAGGCAATGCGCGAGGGTGACGCCTTTCCGACGATGCTGATCGCGATCGTGGCGAGCGGCGAGACCGGCGGTCGCCTCGGCCCCGCGCTGGGACGCGCCGCCGCCGAACTCGAACGCGAGCTTGAGGCGCAGGTTTCGGTGCTGACCTCGCTCGTCGAGCCTGCGGTATTGCTCGCGATGGGTGGCCTGGTGCTGCTGATGGTGTTGGCGATCCTGATGCCGATCGTGAACCTCAACAATCTGGTTGGCCAGTGATGGCCTACAGTCGTTTGTCGATCGCGAAGGCGCGCCCGAAAGGCAGGACCTGCGCACCCGCGCTCGTCATCGCCACACGCAGATGGCCCTGCCGCGTCAGACTGCCGCGCACCAGTTCGCGCCGGCTCCCCGCCGCCGCCAGCGACAGCGCGGTGACGTCGCCCGATGGCGCGAGCTTGCCCGTAAGCGTCGGCAACACGAAGGTCGCGATGCCGATCGCTTTCGACGTGCACTGCCCGCCCTCGCTGCGCAGCCGACCCGAACCGCCCTGCGCATCGCCGCCGACCGCCAGTCGATCGATCCGCACCTGCATCGTCGCCGCGCATTCGAACGGCAAGGTCGGGTCCAGCGCGGTAAGCAATCCGGCGTCGATTTCGCCCGACACGTCCTCCAGCAGGACGCGCGAACCCCTGAGTGCGGCATTGCCGGTCAAATCGGACCCAGCGCTCGTCAGCCGCCAGTCCGCCGCGAAGGTGAAGCCGGTCAGGCTCCGGATCGGCGACCATTGCCACTCCAGCCGCTGGGTTCCCGCCAGCAGCGCTTCGCCGTTCCAGACGGTGCCGCTCAACGTCCAGCGCGGCCCCGGATCGAACGCGACGCGCGCCGGCAGAAAGGCGACCAGCGCCAGCAGATATGCTATCACCCCACATGCGCCGATGACGGTCATCCGGCGCCAGTGCCGCAGGGCCGCGACCGGAGTATCCTGAAGTGCAAGACGATCGGCGTCGGCTGCTGCGATCTGTCCCGTCAATCCTGTTGGCATCGACTTTTCCGTCCTTGCTAGCGGGCGCGGCGAACGCCGCGAAATCGGTCCAGCCCGCCGCCCTGCTCATCCCGCGCACGGGCGATCGCGCCGCGCTTGGCCGCAGCATGGAACGCGCCGCCATGCTGGCGCAAGGGATCGCGAAGGATTCGCTCGTCGTTTTCGATACGCAAGGTACGCCCGCAGGCGCGGCGGCGGCGGCGAAGCAGGCGATGCGCAAGCGGCCTTCGATCCTGATCGGGCCGTTGCTGTCCGACGAGGTCCGCCCGGTGATCGCGATCGCGGGCGGCGAGATTCCGGTCGTCGCGTTCAGCAACGACGCGGCGCTGATCGACAGCGGCGCGTTCCTGCTCGGCATCACCGCTGAGCAAAGCGTGTCCGCGATCCTGGGCTACGCGCGCGCCCGCGGCATCCGGCGCGTCGGTGTCTTCACCGCAGCGACGGGATGGCGCTCGCAGATGCTTGCCGCGGCGCGCAGGACCGCCACCGAGATCGGGATCGACATCGCGGTTTTGCCCGAAGGAACGCCGCTCAAGCCCGAATCTCTGGCCGCCGCCGCGGGCGGGGAAGCGCCCGACGCGTTGCTGGTCGCGACCGGCGACCCGTTGCTTGCCGCCTCTCGCGATCTGCGCGGCAGCGGCATCCAGCTTCTCGGTGCGTTCGACGGGCTGACGTATAGCCCGGCGGCGGTCGAAAGCCTCGACGGCGCTTGGCTATCCGCGCCCGATCCGAGCGTCTTCAGCGATTTCAGCCACAATTTCGAAGCACGCAACGGCACCCCGCCGGGAATCATCGCGGGGTTATCCTATGACGCCGCGACGATCGTCGCGGCGCTCCGCACCGCTGGCGGGGTCGATCGGTCGGGCCTGCTTCGGAGCAACGGCTTCGCGGGGGTCAGCGGCACGGTCCGCTTCCGCGACAATGGCTCGGCGGTCCGCGATCTCGCGATCCTCACCGTCCGCAATGGCGCGTACAGCGTAACCGACCATAGCGGCATCACGTAACATGCCGCGTCCGGCTGGAGACGCGGGCTTCACCCTGATCGAGATGATCGTCGCGCTCGCGCTGTTCGCGTTGATCTCGCTCGCGGGGGTCAGCCTGATCGACACGGTGATGAACATCCAGCGACACACCGGCGACCGCCTCGAACGGATCGCGCAATTACAACGTGCGATGTACCTGATGACCGCCGATTTCGAGCAGCTCGACAGTGTGATCGCGCTTGCCGGAAGCACGGTAACGTTCGGCCGCAACGGTGCGGGCGCGGATCGCCGGATCGCGTATCGATTCGAAGGCGGCGCCCTCGACCGTTCGGTCGACGGCGTGTCGCATATCCTGGTGCCGAACGTCGCGTCGCTCGGCTGGGAATTTCACCTGCCCGGCCGCGGCTGGCAAGCCCTGCCCGCGATCCCCGACGATCCGACGCGACCCGATGCGATCGCGCTGACGCTCCGCCTCGACGACCGCGCGATCGCTCCGGGCGGCACCTTGCGACGCGTCGTTTCGCTCCCGGAAGTTCCGTGAAAAAGACTCCCCCGCCCAACGAACGCGGCATGATCCTCGTCAACGTCCTGCTGATCGTCGCGCTGGCCGCGAGCATCCTCGCGATCATGCTGGCAAGCGACGACGAATCCTTCTCGCGCAGCCTGCGATTGCGCGAAGCGGCGCAGGCGATGGCGATCGTCCATGGCGGCGAATTGTCCGCCATCGCCGCGCTTCGGCGCGATGCGGCCGAGGGAACCGACACCGACAATCTGTCTGAAGCCTGGGCCAACATCGCGGATCGCGGCGCGAGGATCGATGGCGGAACGTTCGATCTCGTCGTGGCCGATGCGCAGAGCCGGTTCAACCTGAACGCGCTTGCCGGCGGCGACGTCCAGTCGCGCGGGACCTTCGCGCAGATCGTCTCGGCGCTGCGGTTGGACAATGCCGTCGCCAGCCGCGTCCCCGCTCTGATCGCGCAACGCGGCGAAATCCGGAATCTGGCGGTTTTGCGCGACGCGGGCGTGTCCGATCCCGACATCGTCCGGCTCGCCACGCTGGGCACCGTCCTGCCCGGCACGACGACGGTGAACGTCAATACCGCTCCGGAAGCGCTGCTGACGATAATGCTGGGCAATGCCGAAGCGGCGCGTGGGCTTGTCGCGCAACGCGAACGCGCGGGTAAGCTGGGTCCGGAAGATTTCGCCGCTCGCCGGACGATCCTGCCGGTGGGTGCAAGCTTCACGTCGGATTTGTTCTGGGTGCGCGCGCGCGTCGTCATCGGGACGACGAGCCAGCAACGGACCAGCCTGTTGCAGCGGCGGATGAGCGAAGGTCAGTCGATCGTCGCGGCGATCGCACGATGGAGAGGAGCGGCGGCACCCATTCAGGCGCCGCCGATGCCATGATTTCCTAGAAGTCTTCCGGCTCGCCGGTTGGATCTGGTGCCGGAACGCTGGAATTCGTTACTGCCACCGGCTCCGTAACATTGTCGGCTATGTAGCCGCCGGCGCTCTGGGAATTATCCGAACCTCGAAGTGCCGCTCCCGACCCCGCGTCCCGTGAGTGGCTGTCACAACCACCCACGGCGAACGCGGATACGAGAACGCCACCCAAGGCCAGGATCGAGAGTCGCTTGTTAATGCGACGCGCCTTACGGCTTTGCGGGTTCAGCAGCGATCTGCTCACGCACCTCGTGCGGCGAGCCCGGGATCGGCGTATTCAGATACGGGAATGTGTTCTGAAGATCACGCGCGCTGATCGGAGCGCCATCGGTAAACGCGACCTGCCCGACAGGCGCATTTCTCGGCTTGCATAGTCCAAGACCGGTCCTCTTCCCGTTGATCGGCACCGCGTAGCAAAGTCGGCCCATTGCGACGCGCAACGTGATGTCGGCGGAATCGTCGCCCGGGCGACGGCCGTTGGGATACCCCGCCAGATCGTCGCCGACGACACCGAAGGTGCTCTGCTGCGCCCGCGGCGTCGGAGCGATCGCGGTATTCAGCCGCATCATTTCGGACGCGGTGACGATCTTCTGCTGGTTGAGCGACTTGATCCCGGTGAGGAACGTCGCGACCAGATCGTTGCGCGGGAAGTTGTTGGGCGCGAGATCGGGGATATCGGTACCCAAAGTGGTATTCACCGCGTCCCGGAAAAGAACGTTCAGGATCGCAGGAAACGTCGGATTGGTGACGAAATCCGCGAACTGACCATCGTCCTTCGGCTCGGACGCGTTGAACAGATCCTTCTTCGCCAGGCCGATCACCAGTTCGTTGACCAGCGGATTGCCGAGCCGCGAGACCTGTACGAACGCGCCACCGTCCTTCGTCGTGGCATCATATGTCGGAGACGGGTCACGCTTCGAATCCTGCGGCAGGCTTACGGTGGACCAGCCGCCGATGACCCCGTTGCCGGCCCCAGTGATGCATGAGATCGGCAGTTCCATGGCGATCGAGGTCACATTCTTCTTGCCGACGAGATCGTCGTTGGTTCGGCTCTGCGTGATGCCCCCGGGAAAACCCTTTCCGTCACCGGCGAACGGGGCGCTGTCGCCTTCGATCGGCACGAAGTTCACAAGATCGAAGACCTCGCCGAGATTGATCGCGAACGCTTCAGCGCGCTGACCGACGAAAACCCGTCCCGGGGCGTTACAGCCCGGCAGGTTCACGTCATAGATAAAGCTGTTCGCATATTGGGCGTATTCCGGAAGCGTCTTGTTTCCGATATTATCGACGGGCTTCGCAAATGCCGGCCGGCCTCCGCTGACGTCCTTCACGCGGTCGCGGCTCCCGGTACGAGCATCACCGGTAATCTGCGCAATGGTGAAGTTTTCGGTATCGTTCTGATCCTGATCGACAGCACTATCAATCGGTCCGATCGCCCGCAGGGCGATACCAACGTTCTTACCGCCGACATTCAGCGAGATCGGGCCGTTTGCAGCCTTGATCCAATTGGTGAAGTTGAATTCGTAAGTAAGGTCTTCGACACCGTCGCCGTCGCTGTCGATGTGGATGTCATAATTCGCATTATGATCCATAGTGAAATAATTCGGTCCAGAGTTCGGACTCTGGTCCGGCTGGAAGTTTGCGATGATCGTGACGTAATCTTCGCGTCCCGGCTCGTAGCTGCGGAACATGTAGAAATCGGTGTTATCGACCTTCGGGGTCTTCGTGATACCCGGCGCCTCGCGGTGCGAAGAGCCGAAAACCGCGCTCGGCCCGCCGAGTGCGGTCGCCGCCATCGCGGTTAAAAGAACTGCCTTTCTAAATTTCAACATCGCCAATCTCCCTTGTTGCGTCATGAAGACGTGACTCAGCTACGCTATACCGGGCCCCGCGGATGCAACTTACGTCGTTAATATTTCAGAAAGGATACGGATTTCGAAATATTCGACGAATCCACAAGGTCTTGCCAGCGCCATTCGTCCGAGCCGACCACCACGATCGTCGCGCCGGCATCGTCCAGCGGCATGAAGCGCGGACCGGTCTGGACGGCGTTTCGACATTCCGGTGTTGCAGCCTCTATCGTCGCGACGATCGTATCGCGAATCGTCGGTAGCGCGCCCGAACCGATCTCGTCCGGAGCCAGCCAATCTTGGTTCCAGAGCAGGATCGCGTTTGCGACGGACCGCGAATCGCGCGGGATCGTGGCGACCGCGTCGGCAATCGCGGGATCGGCCCGCAGCGCCGCTTCCACCGGCGCGGTTAGATCGCAAGCCCCCGCCTGCGCCGACGCCTCCGCCAGTAAAGCCACCACCTGCGGCGGCAGAACGGGTTCGGCGGGCACTGGCAGCGGCACCGGCGGTATCGGCGCAGGCTTCGGCTTGACGATCGGTTTCGGGCGAGGTTTCGGCGGGACGGTCGCATTCGCAGAGGGCACGTCGAATACGGCCACGCGTCGTTCCTCCGGCGCGACTACCTTCGGTATCGTCGTCAGTAATAGCGCCAGCATAACCGAAAGCGGCAGGCTCACCGCCGCTGTCAGAGAAATCAGCCGCTCGCGCCGGGTGATCACGATGCGGTCCGGGAGAATCTAGGCGACATCGACAGACCCGCGCTCGGAATCGCCGACCGGAAGCGAATCAAGTTTCGGGCGGCGCATCGAGGCGTCTTATATCCATGCGATTGGCGAAGCGCGAAAATATCTGCGTCCACGAGTTTCGGGCTCGCGCTGTTCTTTGAGTCCCTGCCACCGAATGTGCTAGCGCGATGGGCATGCCGATCACGAGCGACCGATTCGATTTCTCATGATCGAGGTCGAAATCCCTGCCGAGACGGAGGAGGATTTTTCCTCCGTGGCGACACCGGAAACGCTCGTGCCGGGAATCAACCCGGCGTTTCTGCGTAACCGCGTGATTGTCCCGCTCGGCACGCAAGGTGCTGCGATGCGGTGGGGAATATTGGCTCCCGAGGATCAGGACACGCTGGACGCACTTCGATTTGCGTCGCGCGCGCCGATAGCGCCGGTTCGGTTACCCGAAGCCACGATCCGCACCCTGCTCGGTGTCGGCCCCGGATTGACCAGAGAAGACTTCAGGGATCGCGCTTCGACCCGCCAGGTGCCCCATGCCGAAGCGGTGATCCGGTTGCGCGCGCATCTGGTCGCGGCGATCTCCACGTCGGCCGATCGGGTCGAAATTCGTGCCATCGGCGATCTGCTGATGCAACGGGCCGGACGCGAGGTCGCACGCCACGACCTCGGAACGGTCGAGGCCAATGCGCTGACGGCGGCCGCCGTCGCTCTTGCGGGCATACCGGGAACCGACGCACCCGGTGTTCCCGTCGCCCATTGCGGCAGGCACATGCGGGTCACGATCGAACCGTCGCCGACCGGCGTTGCGCTCCTGCTCGCGACGACCGAGCCGCGCTAGATGGCGACGTCGTTCCGCTGCACGCTAATCGAGGAAGACGGGCGTCGCACCGTGCGCGAGATCTCGGCGCGCGACCGCGAACATGCGCATCTGCTCGCGCTGGTCGGCGGCGCGACGCCGCTTGCGATCGTACCGAGCGCGCCGAGTGTGTTCCAGAGAGCGTGGGCCGGAACAGTCGGCGCCGCCCCAGAACAATTGCTGGTCGATCTGGCTGTAGTTGTCCGGAGCGGGCGAAGCGCAAGCGAGGCGCTCGACGGCCTGGCCCCGCGCGCTGTGGACGGACACACGCTCCGAGCCATCTCCGCCCGCGTCGCGACCGGGCAGCGACTGGCGCCGTCGATCCGTGCCGAGATGGCGATGCCGCGCTGGATCGAGGCGGCGCTGGAGATCGAACCGAAGCGAAGCGACGAACATCATGTCGAGGTGATCGCGAAATGGATCCACGTCCTCGACGAGCGCAGGCGCGATGCGGCCACCGGCGCGTTCGAAACCATCGCGCTCGTCCTGATCGGCCTGCTCCTCCTCGCGACAAATGGACCGCTTGGCGGGCTGGCTGCGGCGCTGACGACCGGCGCCGCGATCTACCTCCTAGCCTCCAAAGGCCCGATCGGCCACGCCATCGCACGGCTGAGAACCGCGCGTTTCCTCGCGATCGTTTCCGCGCTGATCGAACTCGGCGCGGCGCCCCGGCATGCGATCGATCTCGCGGCGGATGAAATCGGGGACGCGCACAAGAGTGTCGCGCTGCGGGCAGCGGTGGCGGTCGCACCCGAGACGATGCCGATCGACCGGCTGCTGTCGGTGCCGATCGATCTGCCCGCGGTCGCGGCGCTGCTGCTTTCCGGCGATGCGCTGCCCGCCGACGCCGCGGCTCTCGCATCGGCGGACCTGCATGCACGCGCCGTTCGGAAAATCCGCCGGGCGATGGCGATCGCGCGGGCCGCTGCGATCCTGATGCTGGGTATCGTCGCCGTTGTCGTCATCACCCGGTGACCGATCGCCTGTCCCTGCGGCTCACCGCGGACGCGGTGGTGGTATCGACTCCGGATGGGGAAGACACCGCGATCGGGCCGATTGAAGCGCAGGACCGCGAATGGTGGGAAGGCGTGCGGCATTATGCTTCCGGTCGCGACACCATTCCGGTCGTGCTGGACACGCCCGAAAGCTACGCCGTCCGTCTGCCGCGCCTCCCCCGAACCCGGCGTGAGACCGACGCGCTTCTCGACGGGTTGGCGCCGATAAGGCGACGCTATCTCACCATCACCCCGGCCAGACAGGCGCTGGACGGTGACATCACCGTCACGATCGCGCACGCCGAACGCTTGCGGTCGCTCCGCGAGACGTTCGCCAGGAATGACGTGCCGCCGCCGCTGTTTTTCGCGCCCGACGGAATCGGCGCATTCGAACAGCCCGATCCGGGAACCGATCGGGCCTCCCGCGTCACCGCGATCGTCGTCCTCGCGGCGATTCTGGCGATGCCTGTCCTGACCGCGCTGGGTGCGGCAGTCCTCACCGATCGGATCGATCGAAATGTCGCCGTGCTCGCCGCCGCCCAGCAGGCCAATATCGCGGCGCGAAAGGCATTCGGCGAACTGGCGGCAACATCCACGGTCGCCGCGCGGATCGCCGCCGTCGCCCGGCGATTGCCCAATGAAGGCGCGACCGTGGCGATCGCCGATGCCGGTGCGCGACGCGTCGCGATCACGGTCGATGCGGCCGCCCCCGATCGCTCGAGGCGTGCGCTGGAGCGCGCGGGCACACTTCGCAATTTGCGCGAAGTCTCGCGAACGCGAACACGCGACGGATACCGGATCACCTATGTCGGTGTGCCGCAATGACGCGCAGTGCGGACATTTCGGTGGGGACGTTCGGTATCGCCGCCGCCGTTATGATGATCCCGTTGGTCTATCATGCATCGCACGCAATCACCGGACTGCACGCCGCCCGTTCGACGTTGCGGGGATTGCACACGATCGACGCCGATACCTCCGTACGGCGCGAAGCCGGTTTAGCCAAGGCTCACGGTCGGCTGACTCGAAACCTCCGCCTCGCCGCGCTGGATCATGGCGTCACGTTGCGAACCGCCGCCCGTCCGGGCGAAACGACGACCGTTATCGGCGATTCGGTCGAGGCCACCGGATCACCGCCCGCGATCCTCGCCTTCATCGATGCCGTGGAGACGGGGTCGCGCGTCACGCGCTTCCGGAAATGGCGGATCGAACGATCGAGCGATGGCGTCCGACTGACCGGCGAGACCGTCGCGCTTCTTCGGGATTGGCGATGACGGCGCGCACGCATCTCGCGATTCGGACCGGCGCGGTCTTGGTCGCAATGCTGGTCGCGTCCTTTCTGCTTCTCCCGCGTGATCGCAGCGTCGGGACGGCCCGCATACCGATCGCCATGAAAGCGTCGGAAGCCACGACGGGCCTCGACTCCCTGCCGTCGATATTCGGGGTCGGAGCGTTCGCCGAATCGACCATGCGCGACTCGAGCGAAGACGGCCGTCCCAAGCTCATTGGAGTCGCGGGCCGCTTGCCCGACGACGCGGTCGCGCTGGTGCGCCTCCCCGGCGAGTCCACCCAGACCATGAAGGTCGGCGATACGACGATGGAATGGCGCCTGACCGCGCTCGAGGCCGACCGCGCAAGGTTCGTCCGCGGCAACGAACGCTACGATTCGATCCTCGATCCGGCGGAATGAACCGCCCACCCGAGTTACTCCATATGATCGGGCACATACCCCGGATGAACCGTCGTCAGCGGAATGATCGCCGCCAGCAGCGACACCGCGATCAGCCAGCTCGCCACCACCCGCGGTGCGATCCGCTGGCCCATCCGGACCGCCAGCGCGCTCGGCACGACGATCAGCACCCCGGGCAGCGCCTTCGCCAGATCGAGCGTGGTGGCCTCGGTCGTGATCACCAGCCCGGCGCAAACCCCGGCGATGCCGGCCAACAACCATGCAACCAGATCCGGCACCGGTCGCGGGAAATAGACGCACGCCACGATCGCCACCGCGCTGCCCCAGCACGCCAGGAACACGCCCTCGGTCATCTCCACCGGAACCGACACCCGGCTCGTAACCAATGCGACGACGACGAGGATCGCAACGCCGATGGCCGCGACCCGCGTCGATACAAAACCCAGCATCAGGCCCAGCGCCGCACACAGCAGCGCCGCGGGCAGGATCGCGCCCCTCATGAATTCGTCGCCATCACCGCAACGCCCCGATCGCGACCACCATGTAATAAATCCCGGCGACCGCGACGCCCGCGCCGAGCACGCGGGTGACCGCGACGCCACCGGGGCGCAAATGGAGCAGGCCGATCGCGATCCCGGCGATATGCAGCAGGCCCGTCGCGAATACGAAGCCGAGGCTGAACGCGATCGGATCGGCGATCGACGGCAGTTCGCTGCCGTGCGCGTAGCCGTGGAAGATCGCGAAGATCGCGACGACCCCCGACGCGACCCAGACGGGCGGCGACCACGCGAACAGGATCGCCCCGCCGAGCAGCAGCAGCGACAGCGCGATGCCGATCTCGACCGGCGGCATCGGCGTACCGATCATGCCGAGGACACCGCCGAACGCCATCACCGTCGGGAAAATGACCGGCAGCAGAACGATGAGCGGCCGTCCCAGGAACGCACCCCACAGGCCGACCGAAACCATCGCAAGGAGGTGATCGGGGCCCGTCAGCGGATGCTCGAAACCTGCGATCAGGCCACCGCCCAACGCCGGATCGGAATGCGCCAACGCCGGCGATGCGGCAATCAACGCCGCCGCGCCGATCGCCCATCGTCCGGCACCAATGATCGACCGGGGCATTAAAGTCTCCAAGCTCGTATCGGTCGTCTACCCGGTTGCCCGGCCGCGATTGCGCTTGCTAAAATCACGTCGGATCGACAAGCTTTAAAATGTGTTCGGTGACAAGGAGTAACGGGTTTGCGTAAGGTTGTCGCGTTCGCAATCGGTCTCGTTCTGGCGGTTCCGGCGATCGCGCATGATTTCTGGCTGCAGCCGCGCGGCTTCCAGTTCCAGAAGCCGCTGACCCTGCCGATCGTCGCCTATGTCGGCCACGGCCCGAATCGTCAGCGCTGGGGCGTCGGGGCCGATCACGTCCTGATCTTCCGCAGTGTCGGCCCGGGCGGCGTGATCGATCGCCGGCCCGAACTGACGCTTGGGAAAGACGAAGCTGACGCCGCGGTGAATCTGTCGCAACCCGGCACGTATGTCCTCGCCTTTCAGTCGACCGGCACGGCGAGCGACCTGCCGTTCCTGCGCTACAACGACTATATCGCGCTCGAGGGCCTGACCCCCGCGATCGATTATCGGAAGCGCACCGGCAACGAACGCGCCGACGGCCGCGAGATCTACAGCCGTCGCGCCAAGTCGATCGTGCAGGTCGGACCGGTGCAGCCGGGATCCGCGAAACTTGTCACCAAGCGGCTCGGCCTCAACCTGGAAATCGTCCCCGAACGGCATCCCTATCTGTTGAAACCGGGCCAGCGCCTGCCCGTCCGGGTCTATTTCGAGGGCAAGCCTCTGGTCGGCGCGCTGGTGAAACTGACCAACCTCGATTTCGACACGCGCCCCGTAGAGATGCACCGCACCTCCGCCGACGGCCGAACCAGCTTTGCGGTCCCCCGTCATGGCGGCTGGCTGGTCAACGTCATCTGGACGAAAAAGATCGAAGGCAACAGCGCGGCCGATTTCGAAACGACCTTTTCTAGCCTGACCTTCGGCTATTGATCGGTTTGCCAGACATCAGGCGGAAGCGAACGAGATTGCCCTTCGCATCGGTCAGCGCCTGATATCCGAAACGAAAAGTCGATTCCCATGCGAGCTGAACAAATCGCCTGTGGGTTGACAGTATCGTCAGGCGCTCGACTGACCGTGCGGAAGACCTTATCGCTGATAATCAAATTCGGGAGTGGCGGACCGCCAGGTGACGGAATGCGCATCGCGCGGTACAGCGCTTCATATTAGCGACCTCTCGTTTCTTTATCCTGCGCTCCACGCGAACCACGCCGGCATCTGGCTCGCAACGGGGGAGGGAACCCGCGCGGTGGGACGCGGCGAGGCGATCCGCGTCGCCGCCGACACGCCGGTGATCCTGCTCAACGCGCCGCTCGTCGGGCAGCGGTTGGGCTATGCCGAGCTGTCGGGGCTCGACCTGCTCGAATTGTTCGCATTCCTGCGACCCGCGCGGTTCATGGTGCCGACGCCGAAGGGACTTGCGGCGGCAGCGGGTATCGACGCACCCGAAGACGAAGCGGCGGTGGCGCCGTTTCTGCTCGCGGCGGCGGCGCGATTGCTGGCGATTCCCGCCGATGATGCTGCTGGCGGCAAGTGGCCCGAGCGCGAGGGCGCGTGGAACGCGGCGCAGTCGCTGTTGCGTCTGCGCTGGGCTTGGGCGCCGGCGTTGGTCGATCGCATGAAGAAGCCCGCGCAGGCCGAACGCTGGCTGTTCTCGAAACTGCCCGAATGGTCTGAAGCCGCGCCCCGCCCCGCGCCGCGCGCGGTGACGATCGAGGCGGAGGCGACACAGGCGCGGCTCGCCACGCTGACCGGTCGCGACGCCGAGGTGCGCGTCGGTCAACGTGCCTTCGCCGATGCCGCGACGGGCGCCTTTGCACCTCGCAACATGCGCGACTCGCCCAATTACGTGCTCGCCGAGGCCGGGACCGGGATCGGCAAGACGCTCGGCTATCTCGCCCCTGCTTCGCTCTGGGCCGAACGCGCGGGCGGGGCGGTGTGGATCAGCACCTTCACCAAGGCGCTGCAGCGGCAATTGGCGCACGAAACGGTGCGGCTGTTCCCCGACGAAACGGTGCGCAAGGCCAAGGTCGTCACGCGCAAAGGCCGCGAGAATTACCTTTGCCTGTTGAATCTCGAAGACGCCTTGCAAGGGGGCTTCGCGGGGCGCGCGGCGGTGCTGGCGCAACTCGTCGCGCGGTGGGCGGCGTATAGCGCCGACGGCGACATGGTCGGCGGCGATCTGCCCGGCTGGCTGATGACCTTGTTCCGCCGCAACGGCCCCGCCGCGCTGACCGACCGGCGTGGCGAATGCGTCTATGCGGGCTGCCCGCATTACCGGAAGTGTTTCATCGAGAGAGCCGCGCGGGCATCGGCGGAGGCGGATATCGTCATCGCTAATCACGCGCTGGTGATGGTCAATGCCGCGCGTGGGCGCGAGATGGCGACACGCCCGACGCGCTACGTATTCGACGAAGGCCACCACCTGTTCGACGCTGCCGATTCGATGTTCGCGACCGCGCTTACGGGGCAGGAGACGATCGAGCTTCGGCGCTGGATCGTCGGCCCCGAATCGGCGTCGCGCGGACGGCGGCGCGGGCTCGCCGCACGGCTGAGCGATGTCGCGAGCTACGACGAGCGGGGCGGACGCGCCATCGTCGATGCGGTGGCCGCAGCGCAGGCGCTGGCGTCGGACGGCTGGCTCCAGCGGCTCGCCGAGGGGCAGCCCTTCGGTGCGATCGAGGCTTTGCTCGCGGCGGTGCGTGGCCTCACGTATGCGCGCGCCGCCCAGTCCGGCGATGCAGGCTACGGCCTTGAGACCGAACTCGCCGAGCCTTCACCCGAACTGATCGAAGCGGCAGCCCCCGCCGCCGCCGCGCTCGACGCCTTGGTCCGTCCGCTCGTCACGCTCGGCAAACGGCTTGAAGCGGTGCTCGCCGAGGCCCCCGACTGGATGGACGGACCGGCGCGCGCACGGATCGAGGGCGCGGTCGCATCGCTAGGCTGGCGTGCCGAAACCGTGGCAGCTTGGCTGTCGTTGCTGGCGCGGGTCGGCGGACCGGCGGATGCGGACTTCGTCGACTGGCTCGCGGTCGATCGTATCGAAGGCCGCGAGTTCGACATCGGCCTCCACCGCCACTGGCTCGACCCGACCCGGCCCTTCGCGGAGATCGTGCTGAAACCCGCGCACGGAGCGCTCGTCACCTCGGCGACGCTCAAGGGCGGCGGCGACTGGGCGGGTGCGGAGGCACGCGCCGGGGCACCGCATCTGCTCCGCGCGCCCAACCGGTTCGAGGTCGACAGCCCGTTCGATTACGCCGCGCATTCGGAAGTCCTGATCGTCACCGACGTGAAGCGCGGGGAAGTCCCCGCGCTCGCCAATGCCTATGCCCGGCTGATCGCGGCGGCGGGCGGCGGCACCCTTGGGCTGTTCACCGCGATCCGGCGGTTGCGCGGTGTCCATGCGCGGATCGCCGACCGTCTCGCGCGCGACGGCCTGCCGCTCCACGCGCAGCATGTCGATCCGATCGACACCGGGACGCTCGTCGATATCTTCCGCGACGATCACCACGCCTCGCTGCTCGGCACCGATGCGCTGCGCGACGGGGTCGATGTGCCGGGCCATTCGCTGCGGCTGGTGGTGATGGAGGGCGTGCCGTGGCCCAAGCCGACCGTCCTCCACACCGCCCGGCGGCTGGCGGGGGGCGGCAGCGCCTATGACGACCGCATCGTCCGCGCGCGGCTGGCGCAGGCATTCGGGCGATTGATCCGCCGCGCCGACGACCGTGGCGCGTTCGTGCTGCTCAGCCCGGCGATGCCGTCGCGATTGCTCGACGCGTTTCCCGGAGGGGTGCCGGTCGCGCGCGTGCCCCTCGACGAAGCGGTGAACCGCGTACGTCTTCGCCTTTCCTCGGGCGCCGCGATCGGGCATGAGGCGGCTCCCGCCGACTGACGGAGAATCCTACGTGAAATCGCTGACGCTGTTGCGCCACGCCAAATCCGGCTGGGACGATCCGGTCGTGCGCGATTTCGATCGCCCGCTCAACGCGAAGGGGCGGCGCGCGGCGGGGATCGTCGGGCAGCATCTGAAGCGCGAGGGGCTGGCGTTCGACCACGTCGTCGCCTCGCCCGCGGTGCGCGTGGCGGAGACCCTGGCGGCGCTGGCCGACGGCTATGGCGGCGCGCTTTCGATCAACGAGGACAAGCGCGTCTATCTGGCGTCGGCATCGACCCTGCTCGACGTGATCCACGATCTGCCCGAGACCGCTGGAACGGCGCTGCTGGTCGGGCATAATCCGGGGCTGGAGGATCTGGTGTTGTGGCTGGTCCCGGCAGGAGCCGAAAACCGCGAGCTGGTCGAAGAGAAATACCCGACCGCGACGATCGCCGAACTGAGCTTCGACGGAGAATGGCGCGCGCTCGTTCCGGGTGGCGCGGCGCTGGCGCGATTCGTCCGCCCGCGCGATCTCGACGCGACGCTGGGGCCCGACGAGGACTGACGCTACGCCATCAGCGCGGCGACCTCGCCGAAACTCCCCGCCACCGCATTGACCCCGATCGCCGTCAGGCGCGCAGCATGGCCGGGCGCGCAATGCGTCCCCGCGCACAGGCCGATGACGTAACCGCCGCTCGCAACCGCGCCGGTCGCGCCCACGGGTGAGTCCTCGAGGATGAGGCATTCCGCGATCGGCACGCCGAGCGCTTTGGAAGCATGGAGATAGAGATCGGGTGCGGGCTTGCCGCGCGCGACATGCTCCGCGCCGCTGTAGAGATGCTCGCCGAACGCGTCTCTCAGTCCGATATGATCGAGATGGCGACGGATCCACCGCGTCGAACTCGACGACACTACCGCCTTGGGGAGATCGGCGGGGAGCGACCGCACGAACGCCACCGCCCCGGCGACCGCGTCGATCCCTTCGCGCATCACGCGGTCGTCCTCGGCTCGTCGCGCGGTTTGAAAATCTTCGGGCAGCGGTCGACCGATCCACCGCACGACCCGATCGAGGAAATCCGCCCCCGAATATCCCATGAATTGCGCCATCGATTGTTCCGGCGTGGTCGGATGGCCGATCGCGGTCAGATAGTCAGCAATCTGCGCGTTGCCGGCATATTCGCTCTCGATCAGCACGCCGTCGAAATCGAACAATATCGCGGCGAACTTCACCCGCGCGCGCCGAACAATGCGCTGCCGACACGGACGTGCGTCGCGCCGAGCATCACCGCGGTCTCGAAATCGTCGGACATCCCCATGCTCAGGCCCGCGACGCCTTCTTCGCGCGCGATCTTGGCCAGCAGCGCGAAATAGGGTGCGGCTTCGGTATCGGCGGGGGGAAGGCACATCAGCCCGGCAAGCGGCAGATCGGCGGCGCGGATCGCGGCGAGTAACGCGGGGGCGTCGGCGATCGGGCAGCCGCCCTTTTGCGGCTCGTCGCCGATGTTGACTTGTGCGAAGCATGCGGGGCGTTTGTCGGCAGCGTCCATCGCCTTGGCGAGCGCGGTCACCAGCGACAACCGATCGACCGAATGGATCGCATCGAACGTCGCCACCGCCTCCGCCGCCTTGTTCGACTGGAGTTGGCCGACGAGGTGAAGCGACGTATCGGGGTAACGCGCGAGCAACGTGGGCCATTTGTCCTGCGCTTCCTGCACGCGATTTTCGCCGAAGACGCGCTGGCCGGCGGCGAGCAAAGGCTCGATCGCCTCGGCTGGATGCGTCTTAGAGATCGCGATGAGCGTAACGTCGTCGGGTTCGCGCCCGGCGAGCTTGGCGGCGCGCACGATACGGTCGGTGATCTCGGCTAGGGGCGTCATCGCGGGCGGGCTATAGGCAGCGCGATGCGCCCCCGCCACCCCAAGCTTCCGAAGCGCTGGCTGATGACCGACGAGCGGATCGCCGATCTCGATGCGGCGGTGGCGCGGCTCAGACGGGGCGATGGGATCGTGTTTCGGCATCACGCGACGCCGCTGGCGGAGCGACGGCAGCTGTTCGCGCAGGTGTTGCGCGTCGCGAAACGGCGCGGGCTGGTGCTGGTCCGCGCGGGTGAGGTCGCGATGCGCGGCGAGATGGGCGTGCATGGCGCCGGGCGGATGATCCGGCCGGGGGTGCGGACTTGGGCCGCGCATTCGCGGATCGAAGCAGTGGCCGGGATGCGTGCCGGGGCGGACGCGCTGTTCGTGTCGCCGGTGTTCGCGACGCACTCGCATCCGGGGGGACAAGTGCTTGGGGCGATGCATGCGGCGGCAATCGGGCGCGGTCTGCGGGCAACGCTGGTCGCACTCGGGGGAATGGATGCGCGGCGGTTCTCGGCGATCACGCGACTCGGATTCGACAGTTGGGCCGCGATCGATGCTTTCTCCTCCACGTCATGCAAGCGAAAGCTGGCATCTTACGCGATAAGGGCGCGCCCGAGATAACAGGGAGACCCCAGCTTTCGCTGGGGTGACGATGGTTATGGAAGCGCATCGCGACAAAGCCGCGCCATCGGCCGTAGCTACGCTACGCCGGCCGGGCTTGCGCGAGTTGCGCGGCGGCTTGCCGCGCCCGCGCTGCGCCTAGAACCTGAAGGCCGTCCCGACGTAGACCGCCTGGCTGTCGCGGCGATCGTCGTTCAGCCGCACCAACCGGTCGCGCTCGCTCTTGTAACGGACGCCCGCGGTCAGATCGATATGGCGCGACAGCGAATAGGAGCCGCCGACGTCGAGCGAATAGCTCGGCGGGCTTTCGACCAGTTGCGGGCCGTTCGCGGCGGGTTTGTCGCTCGACGCGCGGACCTGACCGGCGAAGCGATTGCCGGCGTAGCTGAGCGCGACATCGGCCGAATCGCGACCGCCCGGCAGACCGGCGAGATCGACCTTGGCGACGTCACCCGACAGAGCGAATCGCTTCCAGCCGACCGCCGCGCCCAGATTATACGCGATCGGCGCCAGCCCGACGGTCGGCGCGGCGACCGCGGCCAGCCGCTCGGCATCGCCGACGCTGCGGTTCGAACGCGCGCGGACCGCGACGGTCACCGCCTTGGCGCTGCGCCGCGACTCGGACGGGGTGAAGCGGAAACTGCCGGCGTCGAGCCCACCGCGCGCGAACACCGCGGCAAGGCGAGGATCGGCGGCTGCGGGCGTAAAACCGGTGAGCGCCCGCACCGCCGCGGTCGGTTTGCGAACCACGCGATTGCCGTCTTCGGTCGCGCCGATCGCGGGCGCGACGATGGCCCCGGCCAACAGGCCGGTCGCCAACATTCCGCCAAAGATCACGCGCATAGCGACCACGACTCGAAAATCCTCTCTCGGGGCTTCCTTGCACAACGCGCCTATCACGGATCGGACGCGCGTCACCATTGCGGGCGTCCGATTTATCGGGACTGTTGCATCGCTGCCGCATATCGCGGCTGCTTGCGAGTGCCGGACGCGGGCTGTAGGTGAGGCGGGCTTTCCCCGTATTCAGGACGATCCGCCGCCATGTTCCGCCCTTCGCGCACGATGCTCGCTTTCGCCGCTCTCACCAGCCTTGCCGCATGCGGCGGCGGGCGCAAGGTCGCCAAGTCCGATCTGGCGGCGTCGAAGGTCACGACGATCGGGGTGAACAGCTATCTGTGGCGCGCCTCGCTCGACACGCTGAGCTTCATGCCGTTGGTCCAGACCGATTCGAACGGCGGCGTCATCGTCACCGACTGGTACGCCAATCCGCAGACCCCGAGCGAACGGATCAAAGTCACGGTGACAATCCTCGATCAGGATCTGCGCGCCGATGCGGTGCGCGTCGCGGCGATCCGCCAGGTCAACCAAAGCGGGCAATGGGTCGCAGCCCCGGTGCAGGCGGCGACGACGCAGAAGCTGGAAGACATCATCCTGACGCGGGCGCGCGATCTGCGACGCGCGTCTTTGGCCGGCTGATGCCGGAGACGGTGCCGGCCCGCTCCCCCACCCGGCCGCCCATAGAATATCCTGAATGGGCGGCCGGGTGGGGGAGCGGGCCGGCACCGCACCCGAACGGAGTTCGGCAATGACTCTTTCCCGCTTCGACGCGAAGGCGGCGGATGCGCGATGGCAGGCGGTGTGGGACGAACGCCAGACCTTCGCGGCGCGCGACGACAGCCCCAAGCCCAAGAGCTATGTGCTCGAGATGTTTCCGTACCCGTCGGGGCGGATTCACATGGGACACGTCCGCAACTACACAATGGGCGACGTGCTGGCGCGCTATCGCCGGATGACGGGCATGGAGGTGCTCCATCCGATGGGCTGGGATGCGTTCGGCATGCCCGCCGAGAATGCGGCGATGGAAAAGCACGTGCATCCCGGTGGGTGGACGCGCCAGAATATCGCGACGATGAAGGCGCAGCTTAAGCGGCTGGGCTTCGCGCTCGACTGGTCCAGAGAACTCGCGACGTGCGAGCCGGAGTATTACGGCCACGAGCAGGCGCTGTTCCTCGATCTGTTCGCCACCGGACTGGTCTATCGCAAGGAATCGGCGGTCAATTGGGACCCGGTCGACAGCACCGTGCTCGCCAACGAGCAGGTGATCGACGGGCGCGGCTGGCGATCGGGCGCATTGGTCGAGAAGCGTAAACTCAGCCAGTGGTTTCTCAAGATCACCGACTTCGCCGACGAATTGCTCGCAGGGTTGGACGACCTCAAGGACTGGCCCGATAAGGTCCGGCTGATGCAGGAAAACTGGATCGGCAAGAGCACCGGCCTCACCTTCCGTTGGACGCTGGCGCATGAACAGGGCGCGGTTGAGGTGTTCACCACGCGCCCGGACACGATCTTCGGCGCCAGCTTTGTCGCGGTTGCGGCGGATCACCCGATCGCGCAGACTCTGGCCGCGGAGAACCCAGAGGCGGCAGCATTCATTGCGCGGTGCAAGCAGGGTGGGACGACCGCGGCGGAGATCGAGACGCAGGAAAAGCTCGGCTTCGACACCGGCCTAAAGGCGCGGCACCCGTTCGACGATGCGTGGGAGTTGCCCGTTTATATCGCGAATTTCGTGCTGATGGACTATGGCACCGGCGCGGTATTCGGCGTTCCCGCGCACGACCAGCGCGACAACGATTTCGCGCGGAAATACGGGCTCAGCGTGACCCGCGTTGTCTCTCAGCATGCCCCGGCGGAGGCCGGGGGTGACCTCGTCGAGCCGGTGTTCGAGGGCACCGAAGCCTATATCGGGCCAGGCACTCTGGTGAACTCACGATTCCTCGATGGCATGCAAGTCGAGGACGCCAAGCGCGAAGTGATCCGCCGCGCCGAAGCGGGCGGCTGGGGCGAGGGCTCGACCGTCTATCGCCTGCGCGACTGGGGCGTCAGCCGTCAGCGTTACTGGGGTACGCCGATCCCGATCATCCACTGCGCGGATTGCGGCGCGGTGCCGGTGCCGAAGGATCAATTGCCGGTGGTGCTGCCCGAGGACGTCAGCTTCGACATCCCCGGCAACCCGCTCGACCGTCACGCGACGTGGAAGCACGTCGCCTGTCCGTCGTGCGGCGGCGATGCGGTGCGCGAGACCGACACGCTCGACACCTTCGTCGATTCGTCGTGGTATTTCATTCGCTTCGCCAGCCAGCCCGACGACAGGCCGTTCGATCGCGCGATCGCCGAGCAATGGCTGCCGGTCGGGCAATATATCGGCGGGGTCGAGCATGCGATCCTCCATTTGCTTTACGCCCGCTTCTGGACGCGGGCGCTGAAGCATATCGGCATGCTCGACGTGGCCGAGCCGTTCGCCGGTCTGTTCACGCAGGGGATGGTGACGCACGAGACGTACAAATCGGCTAGCGGGCAATGGCTCGGTACCGACGCGATTAGGGACGGCGTCGAAATCGCGACGGGCGAGCCCGTCGAAATCGGTCGCGTCGAGAAGATGTCGAAATCGAAGAAGAACACCGTCGATCCCGAGCCTATCGTCGATCGCTACGGCGCCGATGCGGTGCGGTGGTTCATGCTGTCGGACAGCCCGCCCGAGCGCGATCTGCCGTGGAGCGAGGCCGGGATCGAAGGCGCGTCGCGCTTCGTCCAGCGTCTGTGGAAGCTCGTCGGGGCCAACGACAATGCGGGCACCGGCGACGACATCGCCTTGCGCAAGCTCACACACCGCACGACCGATTGGGTCGCAGGCGATATCGAAGCGCTCCAGTTCAACAAGGCGGTCGCGCGCATCTATACGCTGGCGACCGCGATCGAGAAGGCGGCGCCGTCCGCCGATCGCGACGCCGCGCTCGCGACCCTGCTCCGCCTCGTCGCACCGATGGTGCCGCATGTCGCGGAGGAAGCCTGGGACGCTGCGGGCAATTCGGGCCTGATCTCCGAAGCCACGTGGCCCGAGGTCGATCCGGCGATGCTGGTCGACGACGAGGTAACGATCGCGATCCAGATCAACGGCAAGCTGCGCGATACGCTGACCTTGCCCAAAGGCGCGCCGCGCGAGGATGTCGAAGCGGCGGCGCTGGCGAGCGAGAATATCGTCCGCATCCTTGACGGCAAACCGCCGAAGAAGGTGATCGTCGTCCCCGACCGTCTCGTGAACCTCGTCGCGTGACCAGCCGACGCCCCTTCCCCCGTTCGTTTCGAGCGAAGTCGAGAAACGTTTGGCTGGCGTTGCGTAAGCGTTTCTCGACTACGCTCGAAACGAACGGATGTAAGGTGGCTGGGGCGCTGCTGGCGCTCGCGCCGCTCACCGCGTGTGGCCTCCACCCGCTCTATTCGAGCGGAAGTTCGGGCCCTGTCGCGGCGACGCTCGGCGCGGTCGAGGTCGCACCGATCGAGGGGCGTGCGGGGTGGCTCATCGCGAATGCGCTGAAGGACCGGCTGGCCGCGGGTGGCACCTCGACGCCGCGCTACCGGCTCGAGATCAAGCTCGACGACCAGATCACCGGGCTCGGCATCCAGCGCGACGACAGCGTCACACGCGAGCGCCGGGCGCTGCGCGCGCGTTACCAGTTGGTCGAGATCGGGCGCGGCACGACGGTGCTCGACGCGACCGCAGGCTCCGACGCGGGGATCGATGTGGTCAGTTCGGAATATGCGACGATCGCGGCGGAAAGCACCGCGCTCGAAAATCTGTCGCAGATCGTCGCCGACCAGATCGTAGCGCGCGTCGCGCTCTACGTGCGACGCGAGGGCAAGTCTTCGGGCGCAACGCCTTGAAAGCGAGCGAGGCGCAGACCCGCGCCGCGCTGGACCGTCCCTCGCCCGATATTCGGCTCTATTTGCTCTACGGCCCCGACGAGGCAGGCGCGATGGCGCTCGCCGACCGGCTAGCGCGCGCGATGGGGCCAGAGGCGGAGCGTATCGATCTCGAAACCGCGACGCTGAAGTCCGATCCGGCGCGGCTCGCCGACGAAGCCGCGTCGCTGTCGCTGTTCGGCGGCGTACGCCATATCCGCGCGACCGGCGTCGGCGATGAAAGCGTCACCGCCGCGACGACGCTGCTAGACGCCGATCGCGCGGGCAATCCGGCGGTACTGATCGCGCCGACGCTGAAGGCGACGAGCGCGTTGGTGAAGCTCGCACTCGCCTCGCCCAACGCGATGGCGTGCGCCTGCTACGTGCCGACCGGGCGCGACGCCGAAGCGATGGTGACCAACCTCGCACGCGAACACGGCCTGCGCACGGGCGGAAATGTCGCGCGGCGGCTGTCGCAGGCGAGCGGCGGCGACCGCGCGGTGATCGCAAGAGAGATCGAAAAACTGGCGCTGTACCTCGACGCCGCGCCCGATCGCCCACAAACGCTGGAGGATAATGCGCTCGACGCGGTCGGCGCCGATCTCGGCGAGGCGGAGATGAATCGCGCCGTCGCCGCGCTCGTCGCGGGGCGCGCCGACGACCTCGGCGACGAATTGTTGCGGCTGGGGGAAGCGGGCGTCTCGCCGATCGTGTGGCTCAGGCAACTCGCGCGGCGGCTGTCGAGCCTCGCCGAAATGCGCGCCGATCTCGACGGCGGCGACGACATCGCCTCAGTGATGAAGCGCCACCGCGTCTTCTTCCGCGAAGAGGCGGCGACCAAACACGCGCTGTCACGCTGGACCCCGACAACGTTGGCGATCGCGCACGCGCGGCTCCGCGCCGCCGAACGCGCGGTTATGGCGGCGGCGACCGCGGGCAACGTTCGGGCCGATCAGGCGGCGCTAGACCTCGCGCGGCGGGTGGGGGAGCGGTAGGTATCTGTCTGACACCCACAAGCGCGAAAAGCGGCCAGCGAGTTCTTGTTTGATCGCCTCTCGGCGATGGGCAGCACCAGCCGCTCCCCCACTCTGCCTCCCAAAACATTATACTGAGTGGGAGGTGGGGTGGGAGAGCGGGCTGGTGCCGCCCCGGTTCAGCTTTGTTGAACCCGAAACTAGTGGATTGATTCCAACGTTTGGTGCCCACGCCTGACGGCGGCGATGATGTCGTTGGGGTCGGCGTGCCAGACGAAGGGGCGGGGCTGCTGGTTATGCTCCTTGATGAAGCGGTTGATGGCGGCCTGGAGGTCGATGACGGAGTGGAAGACGCCGTTCTTCAGGCGTCGTCGGGTCAGCTTTGCGAAGAAGCCCTCGACCGCGTTGAGCCAGGAGCATGACGTCGGCACAAAGTGGAAGGTCCAGCGCGGCCGAGGTCGGCGCGGTGCGAGTGCGCAGCTTGCGCCCGTAGACCTTCAGATCATCAATCGGCACATACCTGATGCGGTCGAGCCGCAGGTTATGCCGGAGCACATGCCGCAAAGGTGAAGACGAACTGCCGTCAGCAGCTGCCTGTTTCTTCGTCATATATAAAATCCTTCGCGCCATCTGCAACTGTTGCAACGAAGGTCAGTGGCCAGAAAATTCGCCTACACTCCGATGCGACAATGCCAGTCCCAAGAGACCGCATCATCTATAGCACTACTGTCAACAGGATCAATCGCCAGATAATAATGGATAGTAATATCGATGGAAGTAGACTTTCGTTGTCAACAACAGTCGGGACTGTCAGTAATTTTGTGCGGGAGGCCATAGGATGGAACAGGAAGGACCATCGATATGGCGATCGACAAGGGCATGTTGGACCAGCTGCTGGCTGGTCGTGAACCGCACGAGCTGTTTGCCAAGGACGGCTTGCTCGACGAGCTGAAGAAGGCGCTTTCGGAGCAGATACTGTCGGCCGAGCTGGACGATCATCTGGAGAGCGAAGGCGCCGAAGGCGCAACAAATCGACGCAACGGCTCGTCGAGCAAGACGATGCTGACAGGAACGTCGAAGGTGACGTTGGACGTCCCACGCGACCGTGCGGGGACGTTCGATCCGAAGCTGATCGCTAAATACCAGCGGCGGTTCCCGGACTTCGACGACAAGATCGTGTCGATGTACGCGCGCGGGATGACGGTGCGCGAGATCCGCGGGCACCTCGAGGAGATTTACGGGATCGATGTCTCTCCCGACCTGATCTCGACGATCACCGATGCGGTTCTGGAGACCGTTGCCGAGTGGCAGGGACGGCCGCTCGACGCCTGCTATCCGCTGGTCTTCTTCGACGCGATCCGCGTCAAAATCCGCGACGAAGGGTTCGTCCGGAACAAGGCGGTGTACATTGCGCTCGGCATCCTGCCCGACGGCGCCAAGGAGATCCTCGGCATCTGGATCGAGCAGACCGAGGGTGCGAAGTTCTGGCTGCGAGTGATGAATGAGCTCAAGAATCGCGGCGTCGCCGATATCCGGTGGGTTCAACGGGTGGTCGCAACGCATCATTCTCATGATGAGAAGGAGTGGTGCGATGAAGCAGCGTCGTCGGATATATTACTCGGCCGCTCAGCGGGCGGAGATTTGGGATCGGTGGCAGCGCGGCGAGTCGATGAGTTCGATCGGTCGCGGCTTTGAGCGGGAGAGCTCGTCGATCTTCTCGGTGCTCTCACCGTCGGGCGGAATCCGCCCACCCGATCGGAGGCGATCGGGCCGTGCGCTGAGCTTGGTCGAACGCGAGGAGATATCCAGGGGTCTGGTCGCCGGTCGTTCGCTGCGTGCGATTGCAGTCCAGCTCTGCCGCGCGCCGTCAACGATCAGCCGGGAGGTTGGCCGTAACGGCGGCGCTGATCGGTATCGTGCCACGCTATCGGATCAGGCGGCATGGGATCGTGCGCTGCGCCCGAAGCGCTGCAAGCTCGCTTGCCACCCGGGCTTGCGACGAACAGTATCGCGCAAGCTGCGCCGCAAATGGTCGCCAGAGCAGGTTGCGGGCTGGCTCAAGCATAGCTTTCCGGACGAAGACCAGCATCGCGTGTCACACGAGACGATCTACAAAAGCCTGTATATTCAGGCGCGTGGCGTCCTCAAGAAAGAGCTGCTCGAGCATCTGCGCGCCAAGCGCACGATCCGCCGCTCGCGCCATGCCAGCCTGAAGCGCGACGGGCTCGGCCAGATCAAGGACGCGGTCTCGATCAGCGAACGGCCCGCTTGCGTCGACGATCGCGCCGTGCCCGGGCACTGGGAGGGCGATCTAATCTCGGGCGCGCGCGGCAGCCATGTCGTGACGCTGGTCGAGCGGCAATCGCGCTACGTGATCCTCGCCAAGGTCGCGAACAAGCAAACCGCGACCGTCGTGTCGGCGCTGATCGGGCAGGCCCGCAAGCTGCCCGGAGACCTCTGCCGGTCGCTGACCTGGGACCGCGGCAAGGAGCTTGCCGACCACCGGCGCTTCACCTTGGCGACCGATGTCGAGGTCTACTTCTGCGATCCGCACAGCCCCTGGCAGCGCGGCACCAACGAGAACACCAACCGCCTGCTGCGCCAGTACCTGCCCCACGGCATCGACCTGTCGACCTTCAGCCAGGCCCAGCTCAGCACCATCGCCAGGCAGCTCAACGAGCGGCCGAGAAAAACCTTGATGTACCAAACGCCAGCTGAGAAGTTCGCTCAGAGCGTTGCGTCGATCGGTTGAACCCACCCCTGATCGCGGTCGTTGACGGCCTGAAGGGCTTCCCCGAGGCGATCAATGCCGCGTTCCCGGAAACGATCGTCCAGACCTGCATCGTCCACCTGCTGCGCAACTCGATGAGCTTCGCATCTTGGAAGGACCGCAAGCCAATCGCGCAGGCACTGCGCAGCGTGTACCGCGCCGAGACCGCACAGGCCGGCCTGGCGGCGCTCGATGCGTTCGAGGCGGGCCATTGGGGCAAGCGGCATCCGGCGATCGCCCTGAGCTGGCGACGCCACTGGGACCAGGTCATCCCGTTCTTCGCCTTCCCCGAGGGCGTCCGCCGGATCATCTATACGACCAACGCGATCGAGACGCTGAACTCGAAGCTGCGGCGGGCGGTTCGGACCCGTGGCCACTTCCCGGGTGACGATGCCGCGATGAAGCTGCTATACCTCGTTCTCAACAACGCGGCCCAGGAATGGAAACGGCCACCGCGCGAGTGGTCCGAGGCAAAGACCCAGTTCGCCGTGATCTTCGGCGAACGGTTCGTCATCTGATGACGATAACCAGCCTCCCGCACAAAATTACTGACAGTCCCCATTGTTCTTTATGATCGGTCAGGCCCGCGCGATCCTTGCCCGCTGGGTCGATGACTACAACACCGAACGACCGCACTCCTCGCTCGGCTATGCCACACCGGCGGCGTTCGCCGCCGAACTTGAACAGCAACGGGCGGGGTTGACCCCGCCCGTTGCTTCAACCGCGCTCATGCGCGACAACACCGGTCGGTCTCTGGTTGCCGCTGGATGAAAGGCGGGGGTCACGTCAGTCACGTCAATCGCGCTGCTTGTCCGACCGGAAGGCGCCACACTGGCGGAGATGATCGAAGCGACCAACTGGCTTCCGCACACCACGCGGGCCGCGCTAACCGGTCTGCGCAAGAAGGGACACGAGATCGAGCGCAGCAAGCGCGATGACACGACCTGCTACCGCATCGTCGCGAAGGCCTGAACGATGGCGACCGGACAGGAGAGGCTCAACGATAGCCTGGAAGCGCTGACGACGATGTCGTCAGCGCAACTCCGCGAGCATTGGACCGTAGTTACCGGTCGCTTCATTCCAAAGATCAGTCCGGCGATGCTGCGGCTGGCGCTCGACTGGGAGATCCAGGCCAAATTGCTCGGCGGCCACAGCCGCGCTACGCTTCAGAAGCTGGCGCAGCTCGCGGCGGCCAAAACCAGGACATCGCCAGCGCGGCCGGGCATGCGGCTGGTGCGCGAATGTAACGACGCCGTGCATGTCGTGACCATCGGCGATGACAAGGTGATCCGCTGGAATGGCCAGGATTGGAACAGCCTTAGCGAGGTCGCGCGCGCGATCACCGGTACGCGCTGGTCGGGGCCGGCGTTCTTCGGTCTGAAGCGCAAGGCCGCGGCATGAAGACGGTCAAATGTGCCATCTATACGCGCAAGTCGAGCGATGAGGGGCTGGAGCAGGCTTTCAACAGCCTCGATGCGCAGCGTGAGGCGTGTGCCGCCTATATCCTCTCGCAGGCAAGCGAGGGATGGACCGCTTTGCCCGATCTCTATGACGATGGCGGGCTGTCAGGCGGCACGCTCGAGCGGCCTGCCCTCCAGCGGCTGCTGGGCGAAGTGGCGGCGGGCCGGGTCGATATCATCGTGGTCTACAAGGTCGATCGGCTGACCCGGTCGCTGCTCGACTTCTCGAAGCTTTGGATAGCGCGCACCGGCAGTCCATGGCGCGATCTGCATGCGCTGTTCGGGAACTGGAGCACGGCGTATCGTCGCTTCAGGGACTGGCACGAAGCTGATGTTTTCAGGCGGATTTTTGACGCTTTGTCGGAGGAACCCGACATGGAATACGCCATGGGCGATGCGACCATCGTCAAGGTCCACCGTCACGGACAGGGCGCAAAAGGGGGACTTCATCGCCAGGCCCCTTCGACGCCGCCTGCGGCGTCGCTCGGGACAGGCCGTTGGTCGCTCCAAAGGCGGCAGACGACCAAAATCGTGGCGCTCACCGATGCGCCGGGCAACCTCGTTCGCTTCCGCCTGATGCCTGGCAACCGCTTCGACAGCATTGGCATTTCCCCGCTGATCGAAGGGGTCGAGTTCGGCGCATTGCTCGGCGAAGGCTTTCGACAGCAACGATAGCGTCGCTGATCTCAACGAGCGTGGCGCCAAGATCGTGATCTCTCAGCACCCGCGACGAACCAAGCCTATCCCGTGCGACGCCGACATTTGCAAATGGCGTCACCTGATCGAAAATTACTTCTGCAAACTCAAAGAGCTCAAGCGCATCGCCATGCGCGCCTGCAAAACCGACCAGAGCTTCGAGGCCATGATCTACCTCGCAGCCGCCGTCATCAACTCACGATCAATCCCCACAATCCCTAGCCTGTATCGACATCGAGCCGGCACGGTTTGAATCGATCCGTCCGTCTGGGGGAAGTGGCGCGCGCGGCGCGGCGGAGGGGGAGGGTGGACTCACATCGAATGCCGATACGAATTAACCCTTCGCCGCCTTCGCGCGCTCGATCGCCTCGATCGTCACGCGGCGTGCTTCGTCGGCGCCGCCCCACACCCCGACGCGGACCCATTTCTTTTTTTCCAGGTCTTTATAGTGGGTGAAGAAATGCTCGATCTGCTCGAACACGATTTCGGGCATATCTTCGCGCTCGGCGACGTTGGCGTAATAAGGGAACGTCTCGTTGACCGGCACGCAGACGAGTTTCTCGTCGCCGCCGGCTTCGTCTTCGAGATTGAGCACGGCAATCGGGCGGGCGCGGACGACGCAGCCCGGGATGAACGGCGAGCGTGCCACTACCAACGCGTCGAGCGGGTCGCCGTCGGGCGAAAGCGTGTGCGGCACGAAACCGTAGTTTGCCGGGTAGCGCATCGGCGTGTGCAGAATACGATCGACGAACAGCGCACCCGATGCCTTGTCGAATTCATATTTCACCGGCTCGCCGCCGGTCGGCACTTCGATGATGACGTTCAGATCGTCGGGCGGGTTCTTGCCCACCGGTATCAAGTCAATGCGCATGAAAACTCCGAACGGGGGAAGGTGGCCCGCCTATCTCGGGGCAAGCAACCGATCGAGGCCAGTCTCTCCGGTGCCGGTCTTTTCGAGGCGCGGGTAGCGCAGGCCGTCGTGATAGTCGAGGCCGACGTCGCGATAGGCGTCGCCGTCCTTTACGATCAACGCGATCGGTGTTTTTGTGCCCTTCGCCGCGGTGATCGCGGCGCGCATCCGTTCGGGAGTATAGGCTTCACCGCCGACCGACAGGATTTTCGTGCCGACCGTCAGCCCAGCGTCGAACGCCGCCGATTGCCAGGTGACGCCAATCAACTCGCCCTTGTTGCCCCGCCCGAACCATCGTTGCCGACGATGAAGCCGCCCGAGTAGGTGAAGTCGACGAACTTGCGCGTCTTCTCGTTGTGCTTGAACGCGGGCGTCGCCTCGGCAGTGTAGATCAGTTTGTAGCCATTGCGCTCGAAGCCGGAAAGCGGCGCGCCGGCGGCATGTTCGGTCAGCCGCTTCGTCAGATACGCTTTCCAGTCATACGGCTGGATGCCGTTCAGCGTCGCCGCGACATCGTCGAGCGTATAGGTCAGTTCGCCCCAGTCGCCGTCGCGCACTCCGAAGAAGGCGCGCGCGAAATCGTCGATCGATTTCTTGCTACCCGACATCTGACGGAGCAGCGAGTCGACGTCCATCCAGACGAGCAGCCCTTCGTTGTAATAATCTTCCGAACGCTGCCAGCTCGTCCAGCCCTTGGGCCGACGCTGCGAGATGATCGGATCGTTCGTGGTGTCGACTAGGTCGCGCCAGTGTCGTGCCGGCTGGCTGTCGTAGCTCGCCATGATCGACGCATATTGATCGAGCGTACCCTGTTTCGACACCAGCCCGGAGCGCGCCTGGAGGACATAACCCCAGAATTGCGTCTGCCCTTCGTACACCCAGAGCAGAGAATCGCGCATCGGCATCCGGTAATCGGGGGTCCACAGATCGGCGCCGCGGCGGAACTTGCCGTTCCAGCTATGCGTGAATTCGTGCGGCAGCAGGTTGCGGCTACCCGGTCCTTCATCCCATTTTGTGAAATAGCCGGTCTTCACGCCGTCCTCGCTGGACCGGTGATGCTCGAGCCCGATGCCACCGAGGCTGTCGCTGATCGACAGCAGGAAATCGTAATGGTCGTAATGCTGCGCGCCGAAGGTCTTCACCGCCTGCTCGACGAGGCGCTTGTGCGCCGCGATCTGATCGGGCGTGGCGGCGAGTTCGGCGGGGGTGTCGGCGAAAACGTCGAGATCGACCTTCGGCGTCAGCGGCCAGACCTTGCCGTATTTGCCCGCAAGGATCGGTGAATCGACCAGCGTCTGATAATTGGCGACGTCATAGACGTAGGTCGATCCCGTCACTTTCGCGCGGAGCGCCCCCGCCGCAGTCCAGCCTGCGGGATATTTCACGGTCATCCGGATCGGAATCTGCCGGGTGTAATAGCCCGCCGGATACAGGCTCACCGAATTGGGTTGCAGACTGAGCATCGCCGGGGTCGCGACGATGCGGCCCTGGTTCGTCTTTGTCGCGGAGATGAACTGGAAGGCGACGTCGAGCGCCTTGGCGCCTTCGGGAACATCGATGTGGAAGGCATAAACGTCGACCGGATCGCGCGTCCACGCGAGCGGCTTGCCGTTCGCGGTGATGACGAGGCCCGCGACCTTTTCGATCTGCCCCGTCGCCGAATGGTTGCCGGGCAGCCATTTTGGATAGAGCAACGTCATCGGCCCCGCCTTCGCGACCGGGATCGTCTCGGTCACGCGGAAGATGCCACGAAGCGTGTCGGTGGTATCGACCGTAAGGTCGATCGTGCCGGGATACAGCACGTCGGCGGCGGGCGGGATCGTATCGACGATCGGAACCGGCTGGGGTGCGCTGTTGCCTGCGGGAACTTGCGCCGTGGCGATGGCGGAGGTGGCGAGCAGGGTGGCGGCAAGCGCGCGGCGGATCATAAGGCGGCCCTCGTGTTCTTTTTCTGGAATGGTGCGGGCCTACGCCTGCGAAAGGACAGCCGTCCAGCCCTTTACCCTTACGCGCCGCCGAGCGCGCCGACCGCGAAGGCGATGACCCCGAGGTTGTAGACGAACGCCGCGAGCGCCTGCCCCGTCGCGATCCTGCGTATCCGCCGCGAACTTATCTTCACGTCGGAGGTCGCGAACGCCATGCCCAGCGTCACGCTGAAATAAAGGAAGTCCCAATAATCGGGCTCGTCGCAATCCTCGAATTTCATCCCGCCGGCGTCTTCGCCGTCGTCTTCGGCGTAGAAGAGATGTGCGTAATGGAGCGCGTAGATGACGTTCGAGAACAACCACGCGAGCGTCAGCGTCGCGATCACCAACACCTTGGCGAGCGCGTCCTTGCTATCGCCGACCACCGCGCCGACCGCAATCAGGATGACGAGCGTGACGAGCGCGGTGAAGCCGAGCAGGAAGGTGCGGTTCGCGTCGTTCGCGCGGCTCGCGTCGCGCATCTTTGCGGCCTGGCCGTTGCGGAACAGCGAAGCGAGCGAGATCAGGAAGACGGTCGCCGCGCCGTCGAACGCCGCCATCACGCCGCGCTCCAGCCCCAACGTCGGGATGGCGGCGGCCGTGCCCGCGATGAACAGTGCGATAAAGATCAGGAAGCGCGGCGGCGCGATCCTGTTGCCTAGCTTCCAACCGGAGTCGCGTTGCGCCATGCAACGGGTGCTAGCGCTAAGCGCGCGTCTCGCCTAGAGAACCGCCGCAATCATGGCCCGTATCGAGACCCCGCGGCGCGTCCGCGGCACCCAGGACATTTTCGGCGACGAGCAACGGCGCTTCGCGCAGGTGCTCGACACGTTCGATCGCGTGCGCAAACTCTATTGTTTCCAGCGTGTCGAAGTGCCGGTGTTCGAGGATACGCAGGTGTTCGCGCGGTCGATCGGCGAGACCACCGACGTCGTCTCGAAGGAGATGTACACCTTCCCCGATCGCGGCGGGGATTCGCTGACCTTGCGCCCCGAATTCACCGCGGGGATTTGCCGCGCGTATCTGACCGAGGGCTGGCAGCAATATGCGCCGTTGAAGCTGGTCACGTCGGGCGCGGTGTTCCGCTACGAGCGGCCGCAGAAGGGGCGCTACCGCCAGTTCCACCAGATCGACGCCGAAGTGATCGGCGCGGCTGAACCCGCGGCGGATGTCGAACTGCTGGTGCTGGCGGATCAGTTGTTGCGCGAGCTTGGCATCGAGGGCGTGACGCTCCAGCTCAACACGCTGGGCGACGCCGAGACGCGCGACGCTTGGCGCGGGGCGCTGGTCGCGCATTTCGAGACGCATCGCGGCGAGTTGAGCGAGGATTCGCTGGCGCGGCTGGAGAAGAATCCGCTGCGGATTCTGGATTCGAAGGACCCGCGCGATCGGCCAATCGCGGACAGCGCTCCGGGGATCGACGATTTCCTGACCGACGCCGCGCGCGCGTTCTTTGAGGCGGTGACCAAAGGGCTGGACGCGGCGGGCGTGGCGTGGACCCGCAACTCGCGTCTGGTGCGCGGCCTCGATTACTACCGCCACACTGCGTTCGAGTTCGTCACCGACCGGCTCGGCGCACAGGGAACGGTGCTGGCGGGCGGGCGGTATGATGGGTTGATCGGCTCGCTCGGCGGGCCGGAGACACCGGGGGTCGGCTGGGCCGCCGGGGTCGAGCGACTGGCGATGTTGATTGAGGAGCCGGCACAGAAGTGCCTTGCTGTCGCCGTGGTGCCGAGAAGCGGTGACGATGAAGCGGCGGCCCTGTCGCTCGTTTCCGATTTGCGGCGCGCGGGTGCGTCCGCCGACATGGGGTTCCGAGGCAATTTGAAACGGCGGATGGCTAAGGCAGATGTGCAAGGTGCCGCGATGGTCGCACTCGTCGGCACGGACGGAGAGCTAGGAACTATCACGGCGAAGATCATGTCGACTGGCGCGCAAATCGATCTTTCAGGCACTGACGTTGATGCGTTTGTCCACGCGGCAACGCTCTACGCGTCAGGCGTTACCGATGACGATGTCGAGTCCTCCAGCGTCTTGGAGGAGATGATCCAAGAGTGGCGCCAAGGTCTCTGGCAAGCGGACGTCCAACAGTGACCTCGATCTCCCTCGACCGGATCCGCCAGATCGAAGCGCGGCGCGATGAACTCGCCGCGCTGATGGCGACGGGTGATCTTGCCGGGGATCGCTTCGTCCAGGTGTCGAAGGAATATGCCGAACTCGAGCCGGTCGCTACCGCCGCGTCCGAAGTGCGGCGGCTGCGCGCCGAGGCGGAGAGCCTGACGGTCATGACCGACGACGCCGACCCCGAACTCCGTTCGATGGCGGAGGACGAACTCCACGAGAACAAGGCCGCGCTGGCCACCGCCGACCGCAAGCTGGCGCTCGCCCTCCTCCCGCGCGATGCCGCCGACGAGCGTTCCGCGATGCTCGAGGTTCGCGCCGGCACCGGCGGCGACGAGGCGGCGTTGTTCGCGGGCGATCTGTTCCGGATGTACCAGCGTTATGCCGAGGGGCAGGGCTGGCGCGTCGAACTGATCTCGTCGTCGGCGTCGGACAGCGGCGGGTTCAAGGAAGCGGTCGCCTCGGTCGAGGGCAAGGGCGTGTTCGCCAAGCTGAAGTTCGAAAGCGGCGTCCACCGCGTCCAGCGCGTCCCCGTCACCGAGAGCGGCGGGCGCATCCACACCTCAGCCGCGACCGTCGCGGTGCTGCCCGAGGCGGAGGAGGTCGATGTCCAGATCGACGACAAGGATCTCAGGATCGATATCTACCGCTCGTCGGGGCCCGGCGGGCAATCGGTCAACACCACCGATTCGGCGGTGCGCATCGTCCATATCCCGAGCGGGCTTACCGTCATCCAGCAGGACGAGAAGTCGCAACACAAGAACAAGGCGAAGGCGATGCGGGTGTTGCGGACGCGGCTGTACGAGGCCGAGCGCGAGCGGCTCCACGCCGAACGCGCGGGGGCGCGCAAGTCGATGGTCGGATCGGGGGATCGCTCCGAACGCATTCGGACGTATAATTTCCCGCAAGGGCGCGTGACCGATCACCGGATCAACTTGACGCTCCATCGACTTCCAGAAGTGCTGGCGGGGGACATGGACGAACTCGTCGGCGCGCTCATCGCGGAGGACGAGGCGGAGCGGTTGGCCAGTCTCGATGGCTGACCTATCCGTCACCCCGGACTTGTTCCGGGGTCCACCGTGCGGCGCGGCAAACGGCCGATGCTCCTGTGGAACGGTGGATGCCGGATCAAGTCCGGCATGACGGTGGGCGCACGATCGGCGCTCGGCGAAGCCGCTGCGAGATTTGAGTTTTCCGCCACCCCCCGCCTCGACGCCGAACTCCTCCTCGCCCATGCACTCGGCATCTCGCGCGAACGCCTGCTGCTCACGATCGACGACCACATTGTCCCGGCCACCTTCGCCGCGCTCGTCGAACACCGCGCGGCGCACGAGCCGGTCGCCTACATCACCGGCACCCGCGCCTTCTGGACGATCGACCTCCACGTCGCGCCCGGCGTGCTGATCCCGCGCGCCGATAGCGAGACGCTGATCGAGGCGGCGGTCGATCATTTCGCGAGGACGGCGGGGCCAAAGACGATTCTCGATCTCGGCACCGGATCGGGGGCGCTGCTGCTCGCCGCGCTCGACGAATGGCCCGAAGCCACGGGAATCGGCGTCGATGCGTCGGACGATTCGCTCGCCATGGCACGCGCCAACGCCGACCTGCTCGGCATGGCGGGACGCGCGCGCATCGAGCGGGGCGGTTGGGACGGATGCGACGGCCCGCACGATTTGATCCTGTGCAACCCGCCCTATGTCGCAACCGAAGCCGATCTGCCCGTCGAAGTGCGCGATCACGAACCCGCCGCCGCGTTGTTCGCGGGCGCCGACGGCCTCGACGAGTATCGCCGCCTGGCGCCTTTGCTGCCGCCGCAGATCGCACCCGGCGGGGTCGCCTGTATCGAGATCGGCGCGGACCAGGCGCAGGCCGCTACCGCACTCTTCGCCGCGCAGGATCTGTCAGTCGCGATCCGCCGCGATCTCGCAGGGCGCGACCGTTGCCTCGTCGTCACACCTTGATTAGTCGTCGCCCGATCGCAATATTTCTCTTGTAGAACGCCCCCGTCCGCCGCTATTGAGCGCACAGGGGCACGCAAAATCGACACAAGGTGTTGAATAGGCGTTGGTCCGCACCCTTCGTCATAAGGTCGCTACAGTCCGGTGGCCATGGCAGGCTCGGGTCGCATCGTGCGACGCCGTAGTCGGGGATTGCACCGCGTATTCGGGAGCAAACGCCGTTTTGGGTTTAAGGACTTTTCAGTCGAAGTAGGGACAGGAATTTGATCAGCAATCGGCAGAATAGCCGCCGGCGTGGCCGTGGCGGCAGCAGCCAGCGTTCGTCGGGCAGCAGCAGTTCGGGGCAGCGCGACAGCGGCAACCGGATCGACAGCAGGGCACGCGGCAATGCCGCGCAATTGCTCGAGAAATACAAGAACATGGCGCGCGACGCGCAGATGCAGGGCGACCGCGTCAACACCGAATATTATCTGCAATTCGCCGATCATTATTTCCGCGTGCTGAACGACAGCCGCTCGCGCTACGAGGACCAGCGTCCGCAATCGCAGAGCAACGGCATTGATGGCGATGACGACGATTACGGCGACGAGGGCGAACCGATCCGCTCGGGCGAACAGTCGCAGGGCAATCGCGACGACTCCCGGCGTGACGATCAGCGCCGCGATGACGGGCGGAGCGATCCTCAGCGGCGCGACTACAATCAGCGCGACGACAGCCGGCGCGATAGCCAGAGCCGGAGCGACCAGCAGCGGGACACGCAAAATCGCGATTCCTCGCGCGACGATAGCCGGAACGATCATAGCCGTGATGATCCGCGTCCTCCGCAGGCCGCGGCCAACGGCCATACGCCGTATCGCAACGGCGCCGCGAGCGAGAACGACGCCGCGCCGCCGCCGAGCGAGAAGGCGGTTCGCAAGCGATCGATCCGCAGCCGCAGCAAGACGACCGCCGCACCCGCGACCGACGACGCGCCGACGTTCGATGCCGCGTTGCTGCCGCCGTCGCTCGGCATCGCCGCCGAACCTGCAACCGAGGAAAAGCCCAAACGCAAGCGCGGTCGTCCGCCCGCGAGCGAGACTCAGGCGGGCTGAGGGCTGAGGGAAGCGGCGCTCGCTTCCCGCGCGTAACGGCGCAGGCGGTCGTACCAATCGGGCAGCCCTTCGCCCGATCGCGCTGAAACCTGAAGGATCTCGATCGCCGGGTTGACGGTGCGCGCGTTGGCGATGGCGACGTCCATGTCGAAATCGACATGCGGCAACAGATCGGTCTTGTTGAGAATCATCAGTTCGGCCGCGGCGAACATATGCGGGTATTTTAGCGGCTTGTCCTCACCCTCGGTGACCGAGAGGATGACGATCTTGGCGCGATCGCCGAGATCGAACATCGCCGGGCAGACGAGGTTGCCGACATTCTCGATCATCACGATCGAGCCGATCGGCGGCTTGAGTTCGGCCAGCCCGCGGGCGACCATGTCCGCCTCACGATGACAGCCGGCGCCGGTGTTGACCTGCACCGCTTCCGCCCCCGCCGCGCGGATGCGCTCGCCGTCGTTCGCGGTCGCCTGATCGCCCTCGATCACCGAGATCAGCAACTCCCCGTTCAGGTCGCGGATGGTGCGTTCGAGCAACATCGTCTTGCCCGCGCCGGGCGAACTGACGAGATTCAACGCGAGGATCTCGCGCCCTTCGAACCAGCCCCGGTTGCGCGCGGCGAGCGTGTCGTTCTTGGCGAGGATCTGCGCCTCCAGCTTGACGACCGCGGAAGCGGCGTGGTCGTGGCTCTGTCCGGGCGCGTGATCAAGCTCGTGAGAATGGACATGCCCGTCGCCATGATCGTGCGCATGCCCATGCGAATGCTCGTGGTCGTGCTTGTGCGCGATCCCCGCCGCGTGCAGATGCACATGGTCGTCGAGCATCGTCGCTTCGCCCGTTTGCATTTTGCGCACGGTCGTCCCGGTCTTGCTGCCGCAGCCGCAGGTTCCACACATCAGGTCGTCTCCTTCGGTGCCAATTCTACTATGCCGGGTCCGCGCATCAGCAGATCCTCGGAAGCTGTTCGCCGACGAGCATGTCGACGATACGTTTGCCGCCGAATCCGGTCTGCATCGTGACGCGACCCGCGATACCGGTGACGGCGTGGCCGATCAACGCGGCGCCTTCGCCCAGCGGATGCGCGCGCATCGCGGCGAGCGCGGCGTCGATCTCGTCGGCAGGGACCGCGACGACGATCTTGCCTTCGTTGGCGAGATAAAGCGGATCGAGCCCGAGGATCTCGCAGAAGCCGCGCACTTCGGGACGCAGCGGCGTTGCCGCCTCGTCGATCTCGATCGCGCAGGCCGAGGCGTCGGCGATCTCGTTGAGCACCGTCGCTACGCCGCCGCGCGTCGCGTCGCGGATGCAGCGCGTGCCAGGGGCTGCGGCGAGCAACGCATCGATCAGCGTATGGAGCGCGGCGCAGTCACTTTCGATTTCGGTCTCCAGCGCCATGTCGCCGCGCGCGCACAGGATCGCGGCGCCATGATCGCCGAGCAGGCCGTTGACCAGAATGCCGTCGCCGGGTTCGACGCGGTCGATGCCGAGGTCCAGCCCCGCGCGGATCACCCCGATCCCGGTCGTCGTGATGAAGATCTTGTCGCACGCGCCGCGCCCGACGACCTTGGTGTCGCCGGTGATGATCGCGACGCCCGCGGCGCGCGCGGTGGCCGCCATCGACCGCGCGATGCTGCGCAGCATATCGAGGCTCATCCCGTCCTCGATCACCACCGCGCAGGACAGATACAACGGTTTCGCGCCGCCGACAGCGAGGTCGTTGATGGTGCCGCACACCGCCAGCGTGCCGATATCGCCGCCGGGGAAGACCAGCGGATCGACGACGAAACTGTCGGTGGTGAAGGCCAGCCGGTCGCCATGTGCGGTCAGCGACGCAAGCCCGATCCGCGCCTGATCCTCGAGCAATTCGCCGCCGCCGAACGCGGAAACGAAGACGTCGTCGATGAGGTCCTTCATCGCCTTGCCACCGCCGCCGTGGGCGAGCGTGACGTTGGCCACCTGCACCCGCCCGAGCGAGCGCTTGCGGTCTTTGGACGGCGGCGCGTCGATGGTCACGCCGGGCATGTCAGCGCGCCCCGTCGCCGCGTTGCGCCGCCGCGATCGCCGCCTGTCCGAACGCGATCCCGCCGTCGTTGGCGGGAACGCGGACGTGCGCGAGTACATTGAAATCGAGCGATTCGAGGCGCGCGACGACCTGCTCGAACAGCACCTTGTTCTGGAAACACCCGCCCGACAGCGCGACCGTATTGAACCTCGGGGCTTCGTCCCTGTCGCGGCGCGAGAGATCGAGCGTCATCATCGCTATCGCCTTCGCCAGGCCCTTGTGGAAACGTGCGGCGATAACGGGCGCGGGCGTTTCGTTGGCCAGGTCGCCGAGCAACGCGCGCCACATCTCGAGCGGCTCGAGATAGGGCAGGCCCGAACTCGCGAGGGACGAAATGGCGATTGGATAGGCGAGGACGTCGCCTTCGCTCGCCAGTGTTTCGCGGCAAACCATGGCTTCAAGTTGCGCTGCCGCCTGCCCCTCATAAGCCTGCCGATCGAAACAGAGTTCAAGCGCCGCCGCGACCGCATCGAACAGCCGTCCGCACGACGACGCTTGCCGCGAATTGATCCCCGCGCCGATCATCGCGGCGATGGTATCGAGCGGCTTCGCCGACAGCGCCGCGAACAGATCTAGGCCACCGAAATCCTTCGCGAACGCGGGCCAGCCGACGTCCGCGGCCAGATGCGCGTAGAGGTTGCGCCACGGCTCGCGGCTCGCCTTCGCGCCGCCGGGCATCGCGACGGGCTTGAACGTGCCGAGCCGTTCGAAGCGGCGATAGTCGGCGAGCAGGAATTCGCCGCCCCAGATCGTGCCATCCGCACCATAGCCGAGCCCGTCGAGCGCGATGCCGAGCACCGGTGCGGCCTCGAGCGGGCGGCCGTTCTCGGCGAGACAAGAGGCGATATGCGCGTGGTGATGCTGGATGCCGCACAGCGGGAGGCCGGTGTCGCGCGCGCTCGCTGCGGCCAGCTTGCTCGACAGATGTTCGGGGTGAAGATCCGCGGCGAGCACGGTCGGATGGTGATCGAACAACTGCGCGTAAAGGCAAAGGTTTTTGCGATAATCGTCGTAGGTCGGCGCGTCTTCGAGATCGCCTTGATGTTGCGACAGGATCGCCCGGCCGTCCTTGACGAGGCAGAACGTCGACTTGAGCTCGCCGCCGTACGCCAAAATATCCGGCGCGTTCTCGAACCCCGCGGGCAGCGCGATCGATGCCGGGGCGTAACCGCGCGCGCGACGCAGCACACGGACCGTGCCGCCAATGCTGCACACCACCGAATCATCGATTCGGTTGGCGATCGCGCGGTCGTGGGTCAGCGCATAAGGCGCGATGGCGCCGAGTTTCGCCGCCGCGTGATCGTCGATCACTTGGGGTTCGTCGGACAGATTGCCGCTCGTCATCACCATCGGGCGCGTCATGTTGGCAGCATCAACAGGTGGAGTGGCGTCGCGGGCAGCATGAAACCGAGTGTGTCGAGCCCCGGCGCGATCGCTTCGGGCAATCGCTCCGCGCCATCGGCGGAGAGCAACGCGATCGGCGCCTCCTTGCTCGTCAGCGCGGCCTCTTCGGCGTCGCTCACCGAACAGTAACGCCGGATCACATCGAGATCGCGCGCCATCAGCGCGAAGGGCTTTGCGTCGCGGTGCTTGCGTTCGCGCAGCGCCGCCACCGCCTCCGGCAGCGTCGCGTCGCAGGCGAGTTGATAGCCGCCCAGCGCCTTGATCGCGACGATATCGCCTTTCAGGATCAGGCTCGACGCAGCGTCGACATCGTCCAGCTTCAACGACCGCTCGTCGCAGGCACCCTCATCGAATCGGATCAGTCTCGCGGTCGGGCCGCACGCCGGGCATGCGGTCGCCTCGGCGTGGAAGCGGCGGTCGGCGGGGTCGCGGTACTCGGCTTCGCACGCCGGGCAGAGCGGGAAGCGCGCCATCGTCGTTGTCGCACGATCGTAAGGAACGCGCTCGACGATGCTGAGCCGCGGGCCGCAATGCGTGCAGTTCGTGAAGGGATAGCGGAAGCGGCGGGCGAGCGGATCGAGCACTTCCGCCGCGCAGGCCGGGCAAGTCGCGGCATCGGGCGCGATCTCGGTTCGCGCCGCGCCGCCGATGCTGTCGACGACGACGAAGCCGGGCGGGATCATGCCGCCGTGGCGCCGTGTCTCGATCGCAGTGATTTCGGCGAGTGGCGGTGGCGCCGCGCCGATTTCGTTGGTCAGCGCGGCGATGCTCGCGCCCGTCCCGCGCGCGCGAATCAGCACGCCCTCGCCGTCGTTGAGGACGTCGCCGTCGAGCCCGAGGTCTTGCGCGATCCGCCAGACGGTCGGGCGGAAGCCGACACCCTGCACGCGACCGCGGACGCGGATTTCGACGGCTTCGATCGGGGCCTGGTCGTCATCCAGACTGCCCGTTTCGCATCGATCTTGCGTGCGAAAAGGTCTGTCGGCTGCTGGTATCGGCGACATGCGAAGCGTGTTTCCAATCTGCCCAACGGCTTACGCGCCGGACCCGCTACATTCAATCCGTGCTCGACCCGTGATGGTGCGGATGATCATGGTCGTGGTGGCGATGGGGCTCGGGCGCGGCCGACGTCAGATAGGCGATCACCGCGCGGACGGTTTCGGTCTCCAGTTCGGACGCGGTCAGGCCCGAAGTGGCGGGCGGGATCAGCACCGAATGGACCAGCGCATGGACCATCTCGCCGACGACTGCGGCGGCATGGTCGATCGGCGTGACCGCGATCGTTGTCGCGATCGTGACGGGCATCGCGTGGAGCCGGTCGGCGATCGCGCGGACGGTGGCGGCGTGGCCGTCGAACACGCGCAGCCGCGGCATTTCGGCTTCGAGCACGCCGTGGAGCACGGGATCGATCCGGTGCGCCGCGACGACGCCCGCGACCATGCTGCGGATCGCGGCGTCGAGCGACGCGGGTTCCTCCGCACCGGCCTCGGCCATGATCGTGTCGTAGACGCGGCGGCCATGGCGATCGACGACACCCGCGACGAGCGCATCCTTGTTCGGGAAATATTGGTAGAGCGATCCGATGCTGACATTGGCGCGCTCGGCCGCGGCGTTGGTCGTCAGCCGGGCGTAGCCGCTTTCCGCCAGAATGCGAGCGGTGGCGTCGAGAACAGCCTCGACAAGCCGGCGCGAGCGTTCCTGGCGCGGCAGTTTTCTGGGCTGTTCGGGCTGCACGGCACCGCCTTTCGCATCGCGAGTAGAGCAGGCGACAGATTACTCGCATTCTCCCTGGCGACAAGAGGAGGAGTCGCGGGTCGTGGTCGCCAATCCTTTCGACGATGCCCCGGTCCGGCTACGCGCCAAGGCGACCGCGATCATCGTCGTGCTGCTCGCCGCCAACATCGCTGCATGGGCCTGGGCTTGGGTCGCGTTTCGCGACCATCCCGCGCTGCTCGGCGCGGCGTTCCTCGCCTATCTGTTCGGGCTGCGGCATGCCTTCGACGTCGATCATATCGCGGCGATCGACAATGTCGTCCGCAAGCTGATGCAGGAGCGCAAGGCGCCGATCTCGGCGGGCTTCTTCTTCTCGCTCGGTCATTCGAGCGTCGTCGTGCTCGCCTCGATCGCGATTGCGGTGGCCGCGGTGACGATGCGGCGCAGCTTCGCCGAATTCCACTCCGTCGGCGGGGTGATCGGGACGAGCGTATCGGCGCTGTTCCTGCTGCTGATCGGCCTCGCCAACCTCGTCATCCTGCGCGGCATCTGGGCGACCTTCGTGCGGGCGCGGCGCTGCGAGCGCGTCGTCGACGCCGACCTCGACATGCTGCTCGGCGGCGGCGGATTGCTCGCGCGAATATTCCGCCCGGTGTTCGGAATCGTCTCGCGATCGTGGCACCTCTATCCGGTCGGGTTCCTGTTCGGGCTGGGCTTCGACACCGCGACCGAGATCGGGCTGCTCGGGATTTCCGCGACGCAGGCCGCGCAAGGGCTGTCGATCTGGTCGATCCTGATCTTTCCCGCCTTGTTCACCGCGGGCATGTCGTTGATGGACACCGCCGATTCGATGCTGATGACCGGGGCCTATGGCTGGGCCTTCGAGCGACCGATCCGCAAATTGTGGTACAATCTGACGATCACCGCCGCCTCGGTCTTCGTCGCGATCTTCGTTGGCGGGATGGAGGCGCTGGGGCTGATCCGCGACAAGCTGGCGCTTGAGGGGTCGGTGTGGAACGCGGTTGGCGATCTCAACGCGAATCTCGGCGCGTTCGGCCTCGTCATCATCGGCATCCTGATCGCGAGCTGGCTGTTCTCCGCCTGGATATATCGCGCGCGGGGGTACGATCGCCTGATGCTCGGATCGGCCTGAGGGACCGCCAGCGGCGCGCTTGACCGCGTCATCGTCATGCGGGCATCGCCGCGGGTGATGGCCGAACCGCGACTGGACCCGAGCTGGCTCGAACCGCTGCGCGACGAATTCGCGAGCGAATATATGGCGGCGCTCCGCGCGTTCCTCGTCGCGGAGAAGGCCGCGGGCAAGCGTATTTTCCCGCATTCGTGCGACTGGTTCCGCGCGCTCGAACTGACGCCGCTGCCCGACGTGCGCGTCGTGATCCTGGGGCAGGACCCGTATCATGGTGCGGGGCAGGCGCATGGCCTGTGCTTCTCGGTCCCGCCCGGCGTTCCGTTGCCGCCGAGCCTCGTCAACATCTACAAGGAGCTGCGCAGCGATCTCGGCATCGAACCGGGGCGCAGCGGGTTCCTCGAACCTTGGGCGCGACAGGGCGTGCTGCTGCTCAATAGCGTGCTGACCGTCGAGAGCGGCCGGGCGGCGTCGCACCGCGAGCGCGGGTGGGAGCGGTTCACCGACGCGGTGATCCGGCGGGTCGCGGCGAAGGAGGAGCCCGTCGTTTTCCTGCTGTGGGGCAGCTATGCGCAGAAGAAGGCGGCGTTCGTCGCGAGCGACGGGCGGCATCTGGTGCTGAAGGCGCCACACCCGTCGCCGCTTTCGGCGCATAAAGGGTGGTTCGGCAGCGGGCATTTCTCAAAGGCCAACGCATTTCTGGAAGAACACGGACTCGCACCGATCGCGTGGCGGTTGCCGGGCTGAACTCCCGTCGCCGCAGGTTGACTCGTCTCCCGCGCGAGCAGCTAATGCGTGCGACACAGGAGAGAATGCGGATGAACCACATGGCATCGCAGCGCGTGTTTTCACGCGTCACCGTCGCGCCGCTGACCCCGGCGATCGGCGCGGAGATCGGCGGGGTCGACTTGCGCGAGGAGCAGGACGACGGCGTCATCGCGGATATCCGCGCCGCGCTGCTCGCACACAAGGTGATCTTCTTTCGCGATCAGTATTTGACGCAGGAACAGCATATCGCCTTTGCGCGGCGCTTCGGGGAACTGGAAATCCACCCGGCGACGCCGAAGGGCCAGGCGAATCCGGAAGTGCTGCACATCGCGCATGGGCCCGAGTCGCGCGGGCGCGAGAACAACTGGCATTCGGATGTCACCTGGCGCGCGGAGCCATCGCTCGGCTCGATCCTGCGCGCGATCGAGGTGCCAGATGTCGGCGGCGACACTTTGTTCGCGGACATGGCGGCGGCGTTTCGCGGGCTTTCGCCGGCGATGCGGGACTGGCTGCGCGGGCTGAGCGCGGTGCACGATATCGCGCGGGTCTTCGCCAAACGGCTGGGCAAAAGCGTGGAGGAGCTTCACGAGAAATATCCGCCGCAGACGCACCCCGTGGTGCGCACGCACCCCGAGACCGGCGAGCAGGCGCTGTACGTCAATATCGGCTTCACCAGCCATATCGAGGGGCTGAGCGCCAAGGAAAGCGACCGGCTGCTCCAGCATCTCTATACGCAGGCGGCGTTGCCCGAATATCAATGCCGGTTCCGCTGGCGCGCGGGATCGATCGCGTTCTGGGACAATCGCGCGGGCCAGCATTATGCGGCGAGCGATTATTTCCCCGCGGTCCGGCGGATGGAGCGCGTGACGGTCGCGGGGGACCGGCCGTTCTATCGCGACGAGCGGTAACGAGCGCCGTCAAAAGTGAAACGCCGAAAGTGAAACGAAAGTGACGCCTGGACACTGCGGATTTCCTCGGGTTTTCGCCTAGTCCCAAGCCTCCTCTTCGTCCGCGTCCTGCCACGGTTCCTCGACCGGCCAGCTGCCGTCTTCGGGATCGGTCTCGCCGCGTTTCGCCCAGGCGAGGCGGCGCTCGAAATCGGCGTCGAGCGGGTCGATCTCGGGTTCCGGCTCGGGAGGCTTCCGCCATGCTTCGCGGAACGGCTCGTGCGCGGGGTCCTCGGGGGTGTCGGCGTAGATCGCGGCGATCTGATCGTGGACCTCGATCTCGTCGGCCAGCCTCTCGGCGTCGAGCAGCAAATGCGGCGCTTCGGGCTGCGCGGGGAGCAGGCGTGCGAGCGCGACGGGGACGGGCAGCACGTCGGGGACCGGCGGCTCGTCGGGCGTGCGGGTCGATCGGTGCGCTTGACGATAGCGATCGGGCTGATGCGCGCGGAGCAGGAACATCAGCAGGCGATCGTTGTAGCGATAACGGCAGCCGATGCGGCGGCCGTCGACGAAGACGGGATCCTCGACGCCGTTGATCGCGCGATCGAACGCGATGTCGGTCAGGCGGCGCGACGCCTGCTGCACCGCAGCCTCCCACGCGGCGGCGAAGCCGTGCCCGCCGGGTTCGCGCCTCAGGCGGTAACAACTGGCGAGCGACATATCGACCGCGCGAGCCGCGGCGACGACGAGTCCGGTGTCGGCGAGCGTTTCGATGAAGGTCCGCTGCTTTTCCGCGGACCACCCGTCCTTGCGGTGCTTGCGCGGGCGCGGCACCCATTCGTAGGCGGCGGGATCGAACCCGTGGAGATCGACCGGCGCGGGGGGCGGGATGTCTTCCATTTCAGCGAGCGCGCGGGGTTCGCGCTGGGCGGTGGGGAGGCTGTCCGAGGCGGGATCGTCCCGGGTTTCGGTCGCGGCCTTGCGGCGGTTGCGGTGCGGTGAGTTGGTCATCCACAAGTTTGGAACACAACGGAAGCCTGTAGGACAGCGCTGTTGGACGCTTTGGGCGACAGGTGTGGCGCGGGGGCATCCATCAGAGAATGGCTTTGCGCGTCGGGGTTTCGCAAAGATCATAGCCGCGGGCCGTGATGGCGCGGTTCGACGCCGCAGTCGTCCGATTCGAGCGTTTTGAAGTGGACGAAGGGCTTCGAACCCGCGGGTAGCTCGGCAGGGCGTGACGTCAACGAAGACTTGAGCGTTCCGGACACCCGCCGGTAGCGATGCCGTCCGAACTGCCGCTGGGCATGATTAAGCGCAGCCAAATCGCTAGGGCAGCTGGAGCGGGCGAAGGGATTCGAACCCTCGACCCCAACCTTGGCAAGGCGCTTTGAGCGCTAATCCGGCTGTGCTCACTGTTGCGAGATTATACGATATATCCATATTTTATATATGGTTGTACCACAATCTACCTTCCTATATATATCCGATTGCCACCGGTAGTGCGATTTCAGGTGGATACTAATTGGATGCGCGCCTTTCGACTTGGGTACGAAGCATTGACGCCTTAGATTGCCGGACGGAAGGAGTTGGTCATGTCCGAACCTCAACGGCTGACGAAGAAGACGATCGTGGATGCGCAACCCGTGCCCGGCCATGTGACGTTCCTGTGGGACAAGGAATTGCGCGGCTTCGGCTGCAAGATCGAAGGCGCCGGCACCAAATCCTTCATCCTCCAGTATAGGAACTCGGAGAAGCGTAAGCGCCGCATCGTCTTGGGCCGCTTTGGCGTCATGACGGTCGAGCAGGCTCGTGACGAAGCGCGCATCAAGCTCGGTGAGGTCGCCAAGGGCATCGACCCCGCAGATGAGAAGAAGAGCGCTCGCGATGGCATGACCGTTGGCCAACTCTGCGATTGGTACCTGACAGAGGCGGTGGCGGGTCGGCTGTTGGGGCGTAAGCGCATGGCGATCAAGGCTTCGACGCTCGCGATGGATCGCAGTCGGATCGAGACGCATATCCGGCCGCTCATCGGTCGCCGAAAAGTCGCAGCGATCCGGCTTCCCGACATCGAGACGATGCAGCACGATATCGCGGCCGGAAAGACCGCCAAGCCGAGGGGCGAAGGCAGAGGCGGCGTGACCAAAGGGGGCAAGGGCGTCGCGGCACGGTCGGTGACGACGCTGCACAGCATATTCGCGCACGGGAAGCGCGCGGGCCTGATCGATGCCAACCCCGCGCTAGGTGTGCGCAAATATCCCGATGAGAAGAAGACGCGCCGGTTAAGCCGGGAGGAGTTGCGCGAATTCGGGCGGGTGCTGCGCGATGTTGCCGACGTTGAGCATCCGGTCGGCATCGCGGTTGTCCGCCTGCTGGCGCTCAGCGGTCTGCGGCTGAACGAAGCGCAGAGCGTCGAGCGTAAATGGATCGCGGATGCAGGCTATATCGCGTTTGGCGACACCAAAACGGGCGCGCAGATCAGAGCTATCGGCCGGCCAACCTTGAGGCTGCTGCGCGAACAGCCGGTTCACGAAGGCAGTCCTTACGTGTTCCCATCGGACGGCGGCCAGTCGCATTTCATCGCCGCTGATGGCGTGCTGGGCCGGATATGCAAGCGACTGGGCTGGACGGATGTGACGCCCCATACGCTGCGGCATACGTTCGGAAGCATCGCCGGAGAACTCGGCTATTCCGAGCTGACAATTGCTGCGATGCTCGGCCACGCCGCAGGATCGGTGACAGGTCGATATGTTCATATAGATGAAGCCGTCCGCTCGGCCGTCGAGCGGGTTTCCGCCGAGATCGCCATGCTGCTTGAAGGTAGGAGCGACCGGCCGGCGCTGCCAAGTTCGTTCAGCTTTTCCGGGCCGATCCTGTCGTCAAGCCGTAGCATGAGCGGTGGACTGGTGACGATCAGCCTCAGCGGACGGAGCTAAGCGGCTGCGTTCGCGACGAGTGTGCACGCATTTGCACGCGCGACCTGCTAGGAGACTGGGTATATGAGTCACTCTGTTCCCGCGCTCGGTGGGGATGGTTATGCGGCGCTGCTGGATGAGCTGAAGGAACGAATCCGTACGGCTCGACTGCGTGCGGCAGTTACCGTCAACCAGGAGCTGATCCTGCTCTATTGGAGCATCGGCAACGACATCCTGGCGCGACAGAGCGCCGAGGGTTGGGGAACCCGCGTCATCGACCGGCTGGCGCAGGATCTGCGGCGCGATTTTCCCGACATGACGGGTCTGTCGTCGCGGAACCTGAAATATATGCGCGCCTTCGCTGAAGCGCATCGCGATCGGGTAATCGTGCAACAGCTCGTTGCACGATTGCCGTGGGGCCATAACATCAAACTGGTCGAAGCGATCAAGGACGAGGACGAGCGCCTCTGGTATGCGCGTCAGGCGGTCGAGCATGGCTGGAGCCGCAACGTCCTTGCGCATCAGATCGACACCGGCTTGTTTCGGCGACAAGGCAAGGCGCTTACCAATTTCGCGCGGACACTCCCGGCGCCTCAGTCGGACCTCGCTCAGGAACTGGTCAAGGACCCCTACAGCTTCGACTTCCTGGCGCTTGGCGCCGAGATTTCTGAGCGAGAGCTTGAAAATGGACTGATCGACCATCTTCGCGCGCTGGTCCTCGAGTTGGGCAAGGGCTTCGCCTTTGTCGGGAGCCAGTACCATCTCGAGGTGGGCGGCCAAGACTATTATCTTGACATGCTTTTCTATCACCTGCGGCTGCGCTGTTTCGTTATCATCGAACTGAAGATCGAGGACTTCAAACCTGAATTTGCCGGTAAGATGAACTTCTACCTCTCGGCCGTCGACGCGCAGCTTCGCCATACCGACGACGCGCCGAGTATCGGCATCATCCTCTGTAAGGGCAAAAACGAAGTCATTGTCGAATATGCCCTGCGCGATTCCCAGAAACCGATGGGCGTAGCGGAATACCGACTGTCCACAGCGCTGCCTGAAAGGTTGCAGGCCGAGCTGCCGACCGTCGCAGAATTCGCCCGCGAGTTCCCGCTGATGTCGCTTGTCAAACTGCGTATCGAAATCGAGCGTGAGCTGAGGCGGCTGATCGACAACGGCACCCCATCGAGGCCGCTGAGCATCGGATCAATGGTGGCGGAACTACAAAGGACCGGCCAGCTTCCGGCGGATTTTCCCGCGTTCCGTCCCGCGATCGACGCAATGAACCACGCCGCTCACGGCTACGAGATTGATCCGGCGGCGGCCGAGGAAGCTGCCGAGCTAGGCGCCGCTTTGCTCGCGGAACTCCGCCGCGCCGGCCCTGGCGACGCGGAATGACCGAACCGGCATCCATCGCGACGGAAGGTCAGTCCTATGGATGAGTGGATCCTCTTTGCGGATCATTGGCAGACGCTGATCTCAGGCATCCTTGCGATCCTCGCCGCGCTTTTCGGTGCTGGATTGGTGTATCACCAGACACGCCAGACCCGCGCGATCGAGGAGGACCGGTTACAGCGCCGCCACGCAGCGGCACGGTCGACGCTGCCGCTCGTTCTCAGCAGCATCATGAATTATGCGCGGCAAGTCGCCGCGGGCATGCGGCAGCTCTATCTGTCGAGCGCAGGCAATCACATCGACCGGGACCAGTTGATCGCGTGGGATATCCCGACGGTCCCCCCGGGTGAAACGGCTGCCCTGGCCACCGTGATCGAGGCCGCGGCGAACGACACGGCGGACGTCATCGCCGACCTTCTCGGCCACTTGCAGGTGCAGTCCGGACGCATTCGCGAGATGCAGGCCAATGCTGCGGCCGGTACGCCTGGTCGCCGAAACATCCTCAAGACCGAGCTTGAGGAATATTTGCTGGACGTTGCCGATCTGCACGCGCGCTGCGAGCTGTTGCTCGACTATGCACGCCGCGAAGCCGAAACGGTTCAGGCTAAGCCCGGCGCCGAGGACCTGTTGCGGGCGCTGTTTCTGATGGGCTTTCACGAGGCGGCGTTCGAGCGGATCAAGGCCACTGTCCGGTGCCGCAATCCGGGGCCGGTCGCTGAGTCCGAACCTTTCTGGAAGACATTGTGGCGGAGGTTGTTCAGCCGGCCACTGATCGCCCAGGATCAAGCGCAACAATAAAATGCCGGGGGGCGATGTGGTCGACCAACATTCTCAAAGCGACGGATCGACGAGCGAGGCTGCGGTTTTTGCCGAGCTGCTGACATGGTCGAACGACTGTCCAGTATGGCAACGTGATGCTCTTCGCCGGCTCTGCACGCAGGAGAAGCTTGAGCCGACTGACCATGCTGCGCTCCTCGACATCTGCAAAGGGACCGTCGAGGCGCAGCCGCTGACGTCAGCCCATATCCGGGACAGCAGCGCGAGCGGGGCCGACGTCTCCTTAAGCGCGCTCTACGCGCTCGAGCATGTCAATGCGCTTGCCATCGGCGAGCGCCTGACGTTCAACAAGGCAGGCGTGACCGTTATTTATGGCGACAATGGCGCTGGAAAATCGGGCTATGCGCGCGTTCTGAAACAGGCCTGCCGCGCACGCTCGCCCAAAGGTGAAACGATTCTTCCAAACATCTATGCGGCCATCGGCGGCGTGCCCGCCGCCAGTATCGATTTTCAGGTGGGTGGCCAGAAGCGTGCCTCACGCTGGACGCAGGGCAGCAGCGCCGAGGCGCTGCTCTCGGCGGTCAGCATCTTCGATAGCCGGACGGCCAATGTCCATGTCGAGAACACCAACGATCTTGCCTACACGCCCCTGCCGCTCAAGGTGCTGGCGGCGCTTGCGCAGACCTGCCAAGATTTGAAGTCCAAGCTCTCGGCCGAGATTGCCTCCCTGGAGGCGCAAACACCCGCGGTCATCACGAAGCCGGGATGCACGGCCTCGACCCCGGTCGGCCGCTTGATCGCTGGCCTTACCGCGAAGACCACCGTCGCCCAGATTGATGCTCTTGCGGGATTGGATGTGGTACAGACAGATCGCTTGCAGGCGCTTCGGGCTGATCTTGGCAATGATCCAGCCAGGGCGGCGCGCCACCTTCTCGCGATGCACGCAACAATCTCCGCATTTGTCGCGAAGCTGAACGCGCAAGCCGAAGCGGTCTCGGCCACGACAGCGGACGATCTCGAACAGGCCGCAAAAGCACTGGTCACCGCTCGCGCAGCCGCCCGCGCAGCCTCGATCGACCTCTTCGCTAAAGAGCCCTTGCCCGACGTCGGGTCTGATGTGTGGCGAGCGCTATGGGATGCGGCCCGCGCCTTTTCGAAAGCGTCCGCATACCCAGAACGGCAGTTTCCAATGACAGAGGATGGCGCGCGGTGCGTGCTCTGCCACCAGGAACTCGACAGCGAGGCCAAGGTTCGGCTCGGTAGCTTCGAGGCTTTCGTCAAGGACGAAAGCAAGCGCCGAGAGCGTGAGGCCGCCGACGCGTATGCGCGCGCACGGAATGGCGCGATCGCCGCGCGAATTTCGATGTCGGATGTCCGGGCGATGGTGGTCCTGCTGCGAGACGAACTCGCACAGGCGACGCTTGCCGAGGCCATTCGCCGAGCCGCCGTCATCGATGCGTGGCGATTGCGGGCATTGTTGCGCATGGTGTCGCGTGGAGAAACCGCACCGCTGCCGCCGGCAACGACACTGACACTCGAGCCGCTTCAGGCCATGAGCGACGAGCTGGCCAAGCGGGCGGCGGCGCTGCAGTCAGAAACGAATTCGCCGGAGCGGCTAGCGCTGGTGACCGAAATGAACGAGTTGGCGGACCGCAAATGGCTGGCGATCGTGCGTGAAGATGTGATCGCGCATATCGCTCGGCTCCAGGCCATCGCCGACCTTGCGCGTGCGGCAAAGGATACCGCAACCAACCGGATCACCACGCAAAGTGCCGAGATCGCCCGATTGCTGGTGACGAACCGGCTGCGTGGCCGATTTGCCCGCGAGGTCGACAAACTCGGCGTAGCGGGGCTGGCGATCGAGCTGCAGCAGGCGAAAACCAACGCCGGCGTGCCCTATTTTCAGGTGCGCCTCATCGACAAGCCGTCCGAGCCGGTGGGCAAGGTGCTGAGCGAGGGCGAGCACCGGTGCGTGGCGCTGGCCGCCTTTCTTGCCGAACTGGCCACCATCGACGCCAAATCGGCGATCGTCTTCGACGATCCGGTGTCGTCGCTCGACCATCTTCATCGCGATAAGGTTGCTGCGCGCCTCGCGGAGGAAGGGCGTGCGAGGCAAGTCATCATCTTCACACATGACATGGCGTTCCTGCTGCTGATGGAGGAGGCCTGCCGGGCGACGAAGGACAGGGACGCAACCCCGATCGCGTATCGCCTGATCAGCCGCGGCGAGGGGGTGGTCGGCTTTTGCCATCAGGATCCCCCTGCCAACGTCATGCCGCTCGACAAGGTGATCGAGGCCATGGGCAATCACCTCGCGAACGTCTCGATCCATCATGCGCGTGGCGATCAGGCGAAATGGTCGCGGGAGGTGACCTCGTTTCAGGACCAACTGCGCACGACCTGGGAACGGGCGGTCGAGGAGGCCGTCTGTCCCGTCATCAAGCGGCTCGCCCGCAAGGTCGATACGACGGGGCTGATCAAGCTTACGGTCCTAACGCCGGCCGATTGCACGTTGATGCGGGAGGCATTTGGCCGGTGCTCGCTGCTGCTGCATAGTCAGCCCGGTGAACTGAACCCGGCGCTGCCTGAGCCGGCGGCAATAGATCGGGAGATCAAAGCGCTGGCGAGCTGGATCGGAGACATTCGTCAACGCCAGGCATCCCTTGCCTAGCCGCAAGCCCCGTGCCGAGGCTCGATCGGCTGGGACAGTGCTCCGGTCCGGGAAGCCACGCGGGCGCACGGCCGTCGCGCAAGCGGCGCTCGTCGACTATCATCTCCACACGCTCGGTTGGAAAGCATTCCAGGATCTGGCCGTGGCGGTGGCAACCGAGGTGCTCGGCAAGCCGGTGGAGACATTTCTGTCATCCCGTGACGGGGGGCGTGACGGCGCCTTTGTCGGGATATCAGACGGGAGCCGATCGACCATCCAGTGCAAGTTCACCAGTCGCGCGGATGCGACCTTGGGTGCAGGGGAACTAACCGCGGAACTCTCGAAGGTACAGTCACTGGCCAGCCGCGGGCTGGCAGATGACTATGTCATCTTGACCAACCATGGGGTGTCAGGTGTTGCCGCCGCCGAGATCGAAGCTCGGTTCAAGGCGGCTGGTGCCGGGACCGTCCGAACATTCGGCCGCGACTGGATCACCGCGCAGATCCGGGAGCGTCCGCGTCTGAGGATGATGGTGCCGCGAGTCTATGGCTTGGGTGATCTGTCCCAGATCATCGATGAGCGGGCCTATCTGCAGGCTCAGTACATCCTGAGTGCGATGGGCGATGACCTGCGCTGCTTTGTGACGACAGACTCGCATCGCCGAAGTATCGAGGCATTGACCCGTCACGGGTTCGTTCTGCTCTTGGGCGATCCGGCATCGGGCAAATCGACGATCGGCGCGACCTTGGCGGTCGGCGCGCTCGATGATGGATGTAGCCGTACCGTGCGCGTGACATCGGCGGAGGAATTCAAGCGGCACTGGAATCCCAACGAGCCGGACCAGTTCTTCTGGGTGGATGATGCCTTTGGACCCACCCAATATCTCCAGTCGCGCGTAGATGGGTGGAACCAGGAGCTTGTGATGCTCCGGGCGGCGATCAAAGCGGGTGCACGCATTCTGTTCACGTCGCGTACCCATATCTGGGAGTCGGCGCGCGCCAATCTCAAGATCAGCCAGTTTCCCCTGTTGGGGCGGAGCCAGGTGATCATCAACGTCCACGGCCTGTCGGACGATGAGCGTGCCCAGATCCTCTACAACCACCTCAAGATGGGCGATCAGCCCCCCGAAACACGGACCATATTGAAACCGCTGCTCGCTGCCGCGGCGGCGAACGCCGGTTTCCTTCCTGAAACCGCACGACGGCTTGGGTCGACCATCTTCACGACCACGCTGACGCTGGATCAGGCCGGCGTGATCGAGTTCATCGAAAAGCCCGAGCCGTTCCTGCGCGAGGTGCTCGAGAATCTTGATGATCATTCACGCGCCGCGATGGCGCTGATTTTCTTGCATGGTCAGGCCGGACTACGGTCTCCACTCGAACCATCCCTGGCGTCTGAGACCGTCGAGCGCTTGCTCGGCGTGAGCCTGCCGAGCATAGGTCGAGCTCTGGAAGCGATGAACAACAGCCTGACCCTGCTTGTTCAGCAGGAAGACGGGCCGCGCTGGATCTACAAGCATCCGACGATCAGCGACGCTTTCGCAACGATGGTGGGGGAATCACCGGAGCTGATCGAGTTGTACGTCGGGGGCGCGAAAATCGAACGCCTGCTCGACGAAGTGATCTGCGGTGCGATCGAGATTCAGGGCGCGAGCGTGCGAGTGCCCTCCAAGCTCTACGGCGCGGTTCGCACGCGCCTAGACGAGTCTCGAAGCGATTGGTTCGTACGGCGCTTCCTGGCAAGGCGATGCGATGAGCCATTCCTAAGAACGCATCTTGACCAGGAGCCGGCACTCGTGGCGGCGCTTATCAAAGCAATTCGGTCAACCATGGCGTATGATGCCAACACTGATCTTTTAGCGCGGCTGAATGAGATTGGGGTGCTTGATGAGGTCGACCGTTTGACCGCCGCCAATAAGATTGCTGAGCTGACGATCGACGTGGTGGACAGTTCGGTGTTTCGCGACACCAATCTCGCCTCAATTCTTACGCAACAGGAAATTGAGGAACTGAGCGAACGGTTCCAGAACGAGATCATCGGCAATCTCGATCAGGTGATTAGGTCCTGGGAAGAAGATTGGTCAGTGGAGGACGAACGCGCTCATTTCGAAGATTTGAAGACGAGCCTGGAGCGCTACGTCATGTTCTCGGTCGGCGAAGATCATTCCATCGTGCAGGCTGGCATCGAGCGGATCGATGCCAAGATCACGGAGCTGGAGGAGCAAGAGGATGAGCCTGTCGAGCGGCATGCGAGCCCCGTCAGCCCTGTCGGCCCGTCGCTGTCGCAGCTCGCGACGATTTTTGACGATGTCGACGAGTAGAGAAGGAGCCGAGGAGCGTGGACCCTGACGATGAAGCCAGAGCCTTTCAGGCCGCGCGCGGGCTGATCGCCAAGCACGGCGACGATGTTGCCGCCGTTCTGGAAGCAAAGATCGACGAACTGATGACCTCGCGTGATCTTGAGCAATTGTCGGCATGGTTCGTCATCAGAAACGCCGTCGCCCTCACTCTGGTATCGGACCCGACGCTTCACTAGATTAAGTACCGGTAATCGGACTGGACGCGTTCGCCTCCACCACCCAATCTGGAGACGGACATGAAATTCATCCTCGCTTGCGACGAATCCGGCGCCAAAGGTTATGCGGACCAAGATGAGCAGTACCTGGGACAGGTCGGTGTATTCGCTGGATTGCTGGTCCCGGAGTCCATCTTCGCCCAGACCGAAGCTGCCTTGGAGGCGGCCATCGCGCCGCATCGAGGAACCGACGGCAAGCTCCATATCACCGATCTGCCCGCGCCCGCGCAGGCGTCCTTGCGGGAGGGTCTTTACGAGGCGATCCAAGCGGGCCGACTGCCGTGCTTCTGGTACGCCATCAACGTCGCCGGCTTTCACGCCCATCACAACCGGATGGTCGGATTGCTCGAGGATGCGGCCAAGCAGGCCCGCACCCTCGGGAACCGTGTGAAGACCGGAGCGTCGCGCGAGAAGCCGGACTCCCTCCATGTCGAGCTGTTCCGGGCTCTCTACGGGCATATGGTCGCCTTCATTGAGGAACGCTCCCCGGGTGAAGTCGAGATCGAGGCGCGCACCGATCGCGTCGATACCCCGATCGCGAAATCCTTCCGCCGCGAAGCTGACCGGCTGCTGGACACGGCGCCGCGGAAGACAGTCGCCAGCGGGTTCGATCCCGTCGCGAACCAGGTCGTCAAGCGCGAGCTTCATTTCGAGACGCACTGGCCAGAGGAACTGCGTATCACCACGCAGGTGAAGTCGCTCGATCTCAAGATCGTCAGCGATGCCGACCCCATTGTGGTGGCGGCCGATGTGCTCGCGAACAGTCTCTACCACCACTTCCGCAATCGCGGACCGGACCAACTCTATGCGGAGCTCAATCGGCCGGACGCCGTGGCGGGCCATCCGCTAGCGAAGAACCTGGACGCGTTTTGGAACTGGGGCAGCGGCGATCTGGTCGGCGATCGAATGTTCCGGCACCCGAAGGCGAAGCCAGTTGCCGACTGAATCGCAGACTTAGGCCGGCGCGTCTGTCGAGAGCGATGCCGGAAGCACCCAATCCTCGCCGACGTAAGCGCCATACCGTCTTAGGATCGCGCGGGCTGCTCGAGACGTATCCCACACCAGCTTATCGCCGGAGAGCACCCCGTTGAAATAGGTGCTGATCGCAGCGAGCTGCATGTCGATGACGTCGTTGACCCGAAGATGCTCGGCGCGGCCGGTTTGGCGACCCTGCTGAACCCAGAGAATATAGTAGATCATCATGCACAGAGAGTAGCGGAATCCGAACATTCCCCTAGCTTCCGTGACTTTTATGCCCTTCCGTTTGAGCGGCGCGTGATTGTCCACGAAAAATCGGGCCGTTGTCTCTTTCAGCAGCCGAAAAAGCGTTTGCTGGGTTTCGTCGCTGACGCCTTCGCCGGTTCGCAGCTGCTTGATCTGCGGTTGCTTGAACTCCTTGGTCATGCTGACCAGAGCATCTTCAAGGTCCTCCATCTGCTTCCCAAGCTCGGCGATAACATTGACCGCCTCCTCTTCGAGTTCGGTCATGCGGGCCTTCAGCCGATCAGGCGGCGGTAGCGTCACAAGGTCAGCGGAAATCTGGTCGAGCTCTAGGCCGGCGTCATAGTCGAACAGCCGATCGACATCCGCGTTCGAGGCGATGTTCAACTCCAAAATCTCGTACGTCTTTTTCATCACGAACACTTGAGTCGGAAACTGCGACATTATCTGGAGAGATTCTCGCGAGGTAGAAAGGGCGTTTCTCTTCCGCATCTCGATCAGGGTAAGGTCTGATAACGCGATGTGATGGTCGCGCGACGCGCTCAGATAGACCTTGAGATCGGGGTTTCGCAGAGCGTTAGAGTCAGCGAGCAACATTGCCATGCGTCACACGTAGCGCCTGCCGGACAAATTTGAAGCCGCGACCGGTCCCGCTCTGTCCTCTCTGCTATCCTTCTCCGCCCATTGTGAGGTTCGACCAATCCGGGAAACGGCCGCGGGTGGCGATCGCATTGAGGATCTGCGCGACGAGGCTGTCGGCGTCGTTGAGATCGACCTTCGACTTTTTAGGCAATGTGCCTTCGTGCACCGCTTTGGACCGCGCATGATAGAGCGCCTTGATGTCGTCGAAGATGGCGGCACGCTCTGCGGCATCCTCGCCGAGTAGCCAGGCGGCCCGGCTGCCGATCTTGTGCGTGATCTCGGTATTGCTGGAGCTATCGCCGTGCATCAGTGCGATCTCGGCGGCGATCCCGAGTTCGAGGGCCTGATCGACGGGACTGCGCGCCATGCGGGCGCGGCCCAGCCGATCAATGGCGCGGACCAGGCTTTCGCTCTCGGCGAAGGTGGCGAGTTGATCGTAGGCCCGCTTCACGGCAGCAGCCTCGGTCGGAAAGGACACGACCGGATAGGCTGCAATCGGACGGGAGGCGATATTTCCGTCGCCGCCGACGAACAGCGACTGGCGATCTGGAATCAGCATGGAGATTGGGAGCGCGACCTCTCCCGTGCCGGCCAGAAGACAGGCTAGTCTGACCTGCTGACGGGCGCGGTCGCGCTCGGTCGCGACCGGAGTGGTGTCTGCGCCTTTGAGGTCCATCGCGCTGTCCGTTCGGGTATCGAAGGCAGGTTCGACCCGGTAGGATTGCGCGAGATAGGAGGTGCCGGTGGGCAGGTTGGGAAGCGCCATCCAGCGATGGATCGGATGCGGCTCCCACCATGGCAAGACCTCCGACGCGGGAACGATCCTGATGCCCTCGGCAAGCTCGCACTCGGCATCAATATCGACGCCGAAGATCGGCGAGACGTTGAGATAGGTTGCCGAATTGCGCGTTATCTCAAGGTCGAACGCTGCCAATATGGCACCGGCCGTTTCACCGGCCACGAGACGATCGATGGCCCAATCTCCGAGGCGTGTGCTCGCAATGAGGCTGCTGCCATCGCCGCTAAAAATGCGGGTTTCGGCATAGGCATCGAAGGGAGGCGATGCGGCGAGGCCGCTTCCCAGGCGATGGACCGCGTCCGGGCGCCACTGCGCGAAATGCTTTCCCCGATGGATGTCGCCCAATTCTTGGCGGATCGTCTCGAGCAGGTGGATTGCTGGCCCGATCGGCTCCATTCTCGCTGGCCCTCCCATCATACTTCTGCCGCTTATGCAGGCTGAGGTCTGCCAAACAATGTAAGCATGATAGCCGGATTGAGCAGCGACCTATAGGGCTCTCCTTGCACGATAAAGCCGTTCTCCTCCAGGATCGGCCGCATCTGATCGGTCTTCGTCGTGGCGTAGAGTCCGTTGTTCGACGCGGCTTCGACGGCTGTGGCCACGAGCGTGCGGGCATGCCCCTGACGGCGATGATCCGGGTGGACGACGATCCAGCCGAGCTCGAGCGGAAAGGCAGCCGCCTGCTGCGGAACCTTTGCCTTTCCGAATTCATCCTGGCGGTGCGCCGCGAACGGCGTTTTGATTGCCGCGGTGCCGATGATCGCATCGCCTTCAAGGAGCATCACCAGCGCGGTAGCGCGATCGACAAGCCCGGGCAGCGTATCAGGATCGACCTCTCCGGCGCTTGCAACAAACGCGACAAATGCTGCTTTTTCTGACGTCGATAGAAGAGCCGGTTTTTCAATTCTGACAATCACGGTTGGGTCGGGCGCTGGCGGCGCCATGAGTTGAGGTGGCTCCTTATAGGCTTCAAGTTGCCATGGACCCTGATAGTTCGCGATGATGCCGTCGCTGGGGACGGGCATACCAGCGATCACGGCGATTTGACCCAGGCACCGGCTCAAATGTCCGCGCAAGATTTCGAGACCATCGAAATAAGCCTGACGTATGTCCGGTGGTCGGTGAAATTCAGCGAAGCGGGGATGGGGCGGTGCGTCCTCGTCGCGTCGCAGCAGTTCCTCGAAGGTCATGAACTGCCTGATGCCCGTCGCCATCGCGTCGAGCAGGAGAAAAAGCGGTCCATCCTGGAGTTCGGCGAGCTCGACCTCCTTGTCCACGATGAGCTGCCGAATCTCTTTGAGCGATGTGAGCGCATTGTCGATGCAACCATCGCAGCACTCCCAAGCCGATAGCACCCGGCGATCGCGGAGCCGCAGAACGATCTCGCGGGCAACTTGGCGTTCGCGGTCTTTCGGACTGACGGCGATGCTGACGAACGGCAGGTTCAATGAGACGTCGCCGATCCGCCCAGCCACCTGCCGGCGAGCTCGCGCGATGAGCTCAGTGAGATCAAATTTGAATGGGATGTCTCCGCTTCTCATCGCCGGAAGATAGGTGCGTCAGGCCTCATCGGATAGTGTGATTGATGCAGCGAGCGCCGCGCCGATCGGTCCCGATCGGCGTTCGAGAAAATACCGGACGCGATCGTCATTGCTGTCATCGAACTGCTGTCCAACCTGGCAGGTAAGCAGCAAGTCTGCTGCCCACGTTTCCAGCGGCCAATCGCGCATCGCACAAGCAGATCGCAGAAGATCGAAGCTTGGCGACGCTCCCTCGTTCAATCCGGACAACGCCCGATGCACGTCGTCGGCGTCGACGACGCGATTGCCGACCGGCATTTCGTCCACCCGGATCCGCTGCCGGAGCGGGTAGCTGACAGAATATGGAAGCTGTGGCGGATTGTAGAGAAGATAGAATACCGCCTTCCCGAACTCACGGTTGAGATTATCGATCAGACCGGTCTGCCGATCGCCGGCATGCATGGCCGCATAGGTGCAGGTTTGATCAAAGCTGTAGGTCCGATGGAGGCTGGCGGCAGCTTGGTGGCCCTCGCGGCGGATGAACGCATTCATGCCGTGAAGAAAACCGATCTCATCCTCGTCATCGACATCCTGGTTCGTCGGAAACAGGCGTTTAGATTGCAGGAGGCCAATCTTCTTGGCGACGAGGACATCGCGGCGGTAGACGAAGACCAGGATTGCAATGTCGGCGGTTTCCCAGCGGCGGCGCTGCGGAAAATCCCAGTCCAAATGCGGCGCTCCCAGCCGCCGCAGTCCACCTATGTTATGCGTGTCCATGCGTACGATCGCGCCGGAGGGCAGGAGCGTCGGCGCACTGTCGGGGATCAGCGCTTCGATCAGGCCATCATCGAGCGAGGTCTCGCGGATGTTCGGAAGATTGACGAGGCGCTCGCAGACCGCCCGGTTAGCCTCGGCGAAGACACTGCGGAACCAGGTGACGACATCGTCAGGTATCGCTGGCCAAGGATTCAATGGCTTCCCCCGTATCGGTCAATCCAGTGCGTCGCGCGATCGCGGGAGGCCCCTTCATTATGACGCCGGGGTGGCCCGGCCCAAATATGTCGCTGGGACGCTGAGAACACAATGATCATTGGTGGCGGCTTCAGTTGATTGTCGATGACGGATCATCACTATCGCTGTCAGGCCATTCGGCGAGGCGAATTCCAGCCGCCCGTGCCCGCCAATCACGGGGCGACCGCGGCCTCGTCGGCCGGTGACGCCCCCGCGGCCACGAGAACCTGTGCCCGCTCGTAGACCCGCTTTGTCAGTTCATCGCAGACGCCCCGCTGCGCCTCCATCTTTTCGATCCAGCCCGCGGGGATCTGCCCTGCCGTCAGTTCGGCCGCGGTTGCCTCGACGAGCTCTCGCATCGCCCAGCTCTGGGTTCGATATTCGGTTGCAAGCGCCTGATCCGCCGGATCGTCGCTGGCAATTAGATAGTCGATCCATGCAATGAAATGCGGGGTATCGGGCATAGGCACCTCATCGCGGCCAGACCGGGCACATCTGCCGGATGCCGCATTCTAACCGGGCAACGCCTCTATCTTCCAGAGGTGAACCTCCTGCGTGCGTGTTGCTGCGATAACTGATTCGTTGGGAGGGGCTTGCATTGGCCTCGCTCCACCAGCTTCAGCCAAAGCCTGTCCGACCGCTAGATATCCGTTGAGCGCCGATCGTACGACGCCCGCGCAATGCTGTTGTAACCGCCTGAAATTCGCATTCTTTACCTGTCTCCGACGCCGCGGATGCGGCTCGAACCTATGGAGACAGCCCCCTGTGACCCAGCATTCGGCCATCGTGCATGCTCGCGGCACCGCCATGTTGCGGAGTGCGCTGGGTCCGGCGATCGCCGCGTGGCTCGATGAGCCCCAGGTCGCCGAGATCATGCTCAACGCGGACGGGCGGCTTTGGGTCGATTGGCTCGACCGCGGGATGGTGGAGACTGAGGAACGACTCTCGCCAGCGCAAGCCGAGCGCATCATTCGCCTCGTTGCGCACCATGTCGGCGCAGAGGTTCATCGCGCGACCCCGCGGGTCTCGGCGGAGTTGCCGGAAGGCGGCGAGCGGTTCGAAGGACTGCTGCCGCCGGTGGTGATGGAGCCGGTCTTCTCGATCCGCCGACCGGCAAGCCTACCGCTTGCACTGGCCGACTATGTCGCCGCCGGCACGATGACCGCGACGGCGGCAGCCTATCTCGCCCAGGCAGTGCAGACCCGCGCCAACATCCTCGTCGCCGGCGGAACCTCGACCGGCAAGACGACGCTGACCAATGCGCTGCTGGCAGTCGCCTCGGGCGGACAGGACCGCATCATCCTGATCGAGGACACGCGTGAACTGCGCTGCGATGCCGCCAACGTGGTGGCGCTGCGCACTGCTCCCGGCGTCACGATGACCGATCTCGTGCGATCCAGCCTGCGCCTGCGCCCCGATCGCATCCCCATCGGCGAGGTCCGCGGCCCAGAGGCGCTCGACCTCCTAAAAGCCTGGGGCACTGGCCATCCGGGCGGGATCGGCACGATCCACGCCGGCACCGCGACCTCCGCGCTGCATCGGCTCGAACAGCTGATCCTCGAGGCCATCGCCCATGTGCCGCGCGCGCTGATCGCCGAAACGATCGATGTGATCGCCGTGCTGACCGGCCGCGGCACCGAGCGCCGGCTGTCCGAACTCGTCCGCGTCCAAGGGCTCGAGCCCGACGGCAGCTACCGCCTTCTCGCGATCCACAAGCCCCAAGGAGCCGCATCATGACCAGACTGAAGACCCTCCAGCGCGCCAGCCTTGCTGCTGCCGCGATGCTCTACGCCATGCCCGCCTGGGCTGGCGGGACCGGCATGCCGTGGGAAACGCCGCTCCAGTCGATCGTCGACTCGGTGCAGGGTCCGGTCGCCAAGGTGATCGGCGTGATCATCATCGTGATCACTGGTCTGACGCTCGCGTTCGGCGACACATCGGGGGGCTTCCGCAAGCTCATCCAGATCGTGTTCGGCTTGTCCGTCGCCTTCGCCGCCTCGTCCTTCTTCCTGAGCTTCTTCAGCTTCGGCGGCGGGGCGCTGGTCTGATGCAGGAGGATCTGCCCGGGTTCGCGGCGCCGGTGCATCGGGCGCTCGCCGAACCGATCCTGCTCGCGGGCGCACCCCGCGCGCTGGCGATCGTCAATGGAACGCTCGCCGCCGCCATCGGCATCGGCTTGCGGCTCTGGGTCGCCGGGCTGGTGATGGCGGTGGTGGGGCACGGCCTCGCCGTGTTCGCCGCGCGCCGCGATCCGCAGATCCTGCCCGTCGCCCGCCGACACATGGCCCTTCCCACTCTTTTCGAAAGCTGAACCCCATGATGTTCCTGCGTGAACACGCGCGCCACGCGTCGCGGCTCTCGGATTTCCTGCCCTGGGCGGCGATGATCGCGCCCGGCATCATCCTCAACAAGGATGGCAGCTTCCTGCGCATCGCGCGGTTTCGCGGGCCCGATCTCGACAGCGCGACCCAGGCCGAGCTGATGGCGACCTCGGCGCGGCTCAACAGCGCGCTCAAGCGGCTCGGCACCGGCTGGGCGATCTATGTCGAAGCGCAGCGCAAGCCATCGCCGGGCTATCCGTTGTCGGACGGCTTCGCCGATCCGGTCTCGGCGCTAATCGACGAGGAACGCCGCGACCTGTTCGAGGGCGGCGATGTCACCCAGCCCAATTTCACCAGCGCCTATTATCTGACGCTGCAATGGCTGCCGCCGGCCGACGACACATCGAAGGCGGCGTCTCTACTCTATGAGGGCGGCGCGCAGGACGTGGCGACGGCCGCGGACCATCTCGACGATTTCGAGCGTGATACGGGCCGGGTGCTCGACATGATCGAGGGCGTGATGCCCGAAGCGGCGTGGCTCTCGCCGGGCGAGACGCTGACCTATATCCACTCGACGATCTCGACCCATGATCAGCGCATCACCGTGCCCGAGACGCCGATGCATCTCGACGCGCTGCTAGCGGACGAGATGCTGGTCGGTGGCCTTGCACCGCAGCTCGGCGACAAGCATCTGCGCTGCCTTTCGATCACCGGTTTTCCGGCCTCGACGGTGCCGGGAATGCTCGATGAGCTGAACCGGCTCGGCTTCGCCTATCGCTGGACGACGCGGGCGATCTGCCTCGACAAGGTTTCGACGCAGCGGATGCTGACCCGCATCCGCCGGCTCTGGTTCTCCAAGCGCAAGAGCCTGGCCGCGATCATCAAGGAGGTGCTGACCAACGAGGCGAGCGCGCTGGTCGACAGCGACGCCGCGAACAAGTCAGCCGAAGCGGATGCAGCGCTGCAGGATCTCGGTGCCGATATCGCGGGTTACGCCTATGTCACCACGACCATCACGGTGCTGGGCGACACGCCCCGCGACGCCGATTTCCGGCTTCAGGCGATCGAGAAGATCGTGCGCGGCCGTGATTTTGCCTGCATCGCCGAAGGGCTGAACGCGATCGAAGCGTGGCTCGGCTCGCTGCCGGGTAATCCTTACGCCAATGTCCGTCAGCCGCCGATCTCGACGCTCAACTTGGCCCACATCACGCCGGTGTCGGCCGTCTGGGCGGGCCAAGATCGCGACACGCATTTCAAGGCCCCGCCGCTGTTTCATGCTCGGACGCAGGGTGCGACCCCGTTTCGGCTTTCGCTCCATGTCGGCGATGTCGGCCATACCCTGGTCGTCGGTCCTACCGGCTCGGGCAAGAGCGTGCTGCTCGCCTTCATGGCGCTCCAGTTCCGCCGCTACGCGGACGCGCAGATCTTCGCCTTCGATCATGGCGGCTCGATCCGGGCGGCGACGCTCGGTGTCGGCGGCGAGTGGCATGATCTGGGTGGTGCGCTTGGCGGCGACGCCGCGCCGGTGTTGCTGCAGCCGCTCGCTCGGATCGACGAGCCGGATGAACGGGCCTGGGCCGCCGATTGGCTCGCCGCGATCCTGGCGCGCGAAGAGTTCGCGATCACGCCAGAGGTGAAGGATCATCTGTGGACCGCGCTCGGCAGCCTGGCCGATGCGCCGGTCGCGCAGCGCACGCTGACGGGCCTCACCGTGTTGATCCAGGCATCGGGCCTCAAGCGCGCGCTCGCGCCCTATACGCTGTCCGGTCCCTATGGCCGGTTGCTCGATGCGGATGTCGAGCATTTCGGGGAAAGTGACGCCCAGGCCTTGGAGACCGAGGGGCTGATCGGTACACCGGCCGCGCCGGCGGTGCTCGCTTACCTGTTCCACCGTATCGGCCGCCGATTGGACGGCCGACCGACGCTGATCCTGATCGACGAGGGCTGGCTCGCGCTCGATGATCCGATGTTCGGGCGACAGCTGAAGGAATGGCTGAAGACGCTGCGCAAGAAGAATGCGAGCGTCGTGTTCGCCACCCAAAGCCTCGCCGATATCGAAGGCTCGGCGATCGCACCGGCGATCATCGAAAGCTGCCCGACCCGGCTGTTCCTCGCCAACGAGCGCGCGCTCGAGCCGCAGATCGCTGGCATCTATCGGCGGTTCGGACTCAACGATCGCCAGATCGAGATCATCGCCTCGGCAACGCCGAAGCGCGATTATTATTGCCAATCGGCACTCGGCAACCGGCTGTTCGACCTTGGCCTCGGGCCGGTCGCACTCGCCTTCGCCGCCGCGTCGCAGCGCAGCGACCTCACCGCGATCACCGCGCTGATCGAGCGACATGGGGCCGATGGCTTTGCCGCCGCCTGGCTACGCCACCGCGGCCTCGCGTGGGCCGTCGATCATCTCACCGCCGACGCACTCAAACCTGAGGAGACTTTCGCATGATCCGCTTTCGTAAACCAACGCTCGCCCTTGGCGTCGCGGCCTTGGCGCTGATGATTGCCGCTCCAGCCGACGCCCAGTTCGGCGGGATCGTCTATGATCCAAGCAACTACGCGCAAAACGTGCTGACCGCCGCACGTACGCTGCAGCAAATCAACAATCAGATCACCCAGATCCAGAATCAGGCGCAGAGCCTGATCAATCAGGCCCGAAACCTGACCAACCTGCCGACCAGCATGCTGTCGAGCATCCAGCGGGACATCGACCGCACGCGCCAGCTGATCACCCAGGCTCAGCAGATCGCCTACAAGGTCGAGAATATCGATCAGGTGTTCAGCCAGCGTTATCCTTCGGGATCGCTCGCCGGGACGTCGTCGGGCGCGCTCGTCACCAATGCACAGACACGTTGGACCGATGCCTTGGCGGCCTATCAGGATGCGCTGCACACCGGCGCGACTGTGACCGGCAATATCGACGGCACGCGCGATCAAACGTCGACCTTGGTGACCGCCAGCCAGGGCGCGACCGGCGCGTTGCAGGCGGCGCAGGCCGGCAACCAGCTTCTGGCGCTACAGACGCGCCAGCTCGCCGACCTGACCGCCATGGTCGCGGCGCAATCGCGGGCAGCGGCGATCCAGGCCGCGCGCGCCGCTGCGGACGAAGCGCAGGGCCGAGAACAAACCCGCCGGTTCCTGGCGCCAGGCGAGGGCTATGTGCCCCATAGCGTGACGCTGTTTCATGACTGAGGAGCGCGCACGGACGGCGCGTGGCCGCTTCGCCGGATTGGGCTGGCGATCGATCGCGGTAGCGGCTGCGGCGGCAACGACGGGGATATGCGCCATGGTCGCGTTGAGCGATCCGGCGCCGCCGGCCGCACATTATGCTATCGGCGAAGCCTCCGACGCGCCGGCAGCCGCCAATACCGATCCGCTCCGGGCCGAACTGGCGCGGTGCCGCATGCTCCCGGCAAATAGTGACGACGCGCGTTGCCAGGCGGCGTGGGAGGTGAACCGACGCCGGTTTATGGGCGAAAGCCGGAGCTACGTGGCACCCGTCGAGCCTGCGCCGATCGAAGCCGCGCCGGTCGATAGCCTGACGCCGGCAGCCAGTGCGGCTGCGCCTTCCTCGACTACGGAGCGTTGAGCCATGGGCGAAGGCACAGGCGTCATCGATCGGTTTCTCGATCTCTTCGCGCGCTATATCGATTCAGGGTTCGGCCTGATCCACGGCGATGTCGGCTTTCTCGCGAGCTCGCTCATCGTCATCGATATGACGCTGGCGATGCTGTTCTGGACCTGGGGTGAAGGCGAGGACATCGTCGCGCGGCTTGTGCGCAAGACGCTGCAGGTCGGATTCTTCGCCTTCCTGATCGCCAACTGGAATGGCCTCGCCAAGATCATCTATCTGAGTTTCTCCGGGATCGGCCTCAAGGCGGCCGGCTCGGGCAATGCGGAAGATCTGCTCCATCCCGGCAAGATCGCGCAGATCGGCATCGACGCCGGACAGCCGTTGCTCGACCAGGCATCGCTGCTGGTCGGGCCGGTCGGCATCTTCACCAACTTCGTCCAGATCGCGGTGCTGCTCCTTGCCTGGGCGATCGTGCTGCTCGCCTTCTTCATTATCGCGATCCAGCTGTTCGTGACGCTGATCGAGTTCAAGCTGACGACGCTCGCCGGGTTCGTGCTGGTGCCATTCGGGCTGTTCGGCCGCACCGCTTTCCTCGCCGAGCGCGTGCTCGGCAATGTAATGGCGACCGGCGTCAAAGTGTTGGTGCTCGCCGTCATCATCGGCATCGGCTCGACGATCTTCCGAGACTTCGTGATCGATTTCGGCGGCGTGCAGCCGACGATTGAGCAGGTCGTCAGCCTCGCGCTGGCAGCGCTCACGCTGCTCGGTCTTGCGATCTTCGGTCCCAGCATCGCCTCGGGCCTGATCTCGGGCGGTCCCCAGCTCGGTGCCGGCGCCGCGGTTGCCACCGGCGTGGTGGTCGGCGGGATTGGCGCGGCGGCGACGATGGGCGTTGCAGGCGCGGCGGGTCTCGCCAAAAGCGCCGGCTCGGCTGCCGCGTCCACCCTTTCCCGATCCGCCGGTTCTCCCCCGGCTGGCGGATCGCCCTCGGCGCCCCCCGCTCCCCAGGCGTCGAGCGGCGGCGCTCCGTCGGTTCCCCCGCCGACTGGAGCGCCGGGAGGCGGGCCGAGCGCTGGGGCTACGGCTGGCGCGACCGACAGCGCCAGCGCCGATCCGGCCGCGAGCGCGACCGGCGCGGACGGTGGCGCAGCGCCAGAAGCGATCGAGCCAGGTCCTAGCGCCGCCGCACTCGGCAGTACGCCGGAGGCGGCAGCGCCGGCGTGGGCAACGCAACTGCGCCGTCGTCAGGCGATGATCCAGGGCGCGACCTTGGCCGCCCACACGCTGCGCTCGGCCGATCATCATGGCGGGTCGGCGCACATTTCGCTGGAGGATCGTTCATGAACCCGTTTCGTCGCCCGTCATCGCGCTTCGGCCGCGAGCCCTTGCCCGAAACACCCTATCAACGCGCGGGCCAGGCGTGGGATGACCGGATCGGCTCGGCGCGGGTGCAGGCGCGAAGCTGGCGGTTGATGGCATTCGGTGCGACCGCGCTCTTGTCGCTGTCGGTCGTCGACAATCTGCGGCTGCGGTTCGGGTCGCATATCGTGCCCTATGTGGTCGAGGTCGACCGGCTGGGCGCGGCGCGCGCGGTCGCGCCGGCCGACGCCGATTACCGCCCGACCGATCCCCAGATCGCCTGGCATCTCGCGCGCTTCATCGAGCATATCCGGTCGCGTCCGGCCGATGCGATCGTGCTGCGCCAGAACCTCGCCGCGGCTTACGATTTCACGACCGAACAGGGGGCGGCCGCGCTCAATGACTATGCGCGCGGCCATGATCCCTTCGCCGATCTCCCGGACAAGCAAGTGTCGGTCGATGTGAAGAATGTTGTGCGTGCGTCCGCCGATAGCTTCCGTATCGCCTGGGACGAGCGGCGGTACGACCATGGCCAGCTCAGCGGTACTACCCATTGGACGGCGGTCCTCACCATCGTCGTCCGCACGCCCACTGACGCGGCGACGCTCAGCCGCAATCCGCTCGGGCTCTATGTCCACGCCATCAACTGGTCCCAGGATCTCGGAGAATGACCATGCGTACCCTATTGCTTGCCACACCCCTTTTGCTTTCGGCCGCCGCAGCGCACGCGCAATCCGCGCCGCCATCGGCACGGCCGGTTGCCGCAGCCACGGATGCGGCCCGGGTGAGCGCGCGCGCCGCCGGATGGCAGGGCGCGACCCAGCTGTTCGTCTATGCGCCGGGCGGCCTGTATCAGGTCTATGCCGCGGTCGGTCAGGTCACTGACATCATGCTGCAAGAAGGCGAAACGCTGTCTGACACCGGCGCAGTCGCAGCCGGCGACACGGTGCGTTGGGTGATCGGCGAAGCGGCGAGCGGTTCTGGCCCGGGCCGTCGGACCCATATTTTGATCAAGCCCACCGATCCGGGCATCCGGACGAACCTGGTCATCAACACCGACCGGCGGACCTATCATGTCGAGCTGCGCTCGACGCCCGCGACCTATATGGCGAGCGTCGGCTGGTCCTATCCGCAGGATGAGTTGATCGCGATCCGCGCCCGGCAAGAGGCGGCGACCGCGGTCGCGAGCACGCAAGTTCAGACCAATATCGATCCTGCGACGCTCGAGTTCGGTTACCTGCTGTCGGGCGATAGCCCGCCGTGGAAGCCGGTGCAGGTGTTCGACGACGGGGCGAAGACCTATGTTCTGTTTCCGGCGAAGATCGCGCAGAGCGAGCTGCCGCCGCTGTTTCTGATCGGCGAGCGAAAGCGCGCCGAACTCGTCAATTACCGCGTCGTCGGGCGTTACATGGTTGTCGATCGACTGTTCACCGCAGCCGAGCTACGGCTGGGAACCAAGAAGCCGCAGATCGTCCGGATCGAGCGCCTTGGCTCGAAGGCGCCTCGGTCATGATCGATCACGAAGATCGTGCCCAGGACGCAGCCGAGCCGCGCATCCCGATCGCGACGCGCGCGGCACCGCCGACGCCCAGGCGGCTGTCGCGCAAGGCGCTGGCGACGCTCGCCGGCGCGAGCGCGCTCGGTGTGGCAGCGGCGCTGGGGTATAGCCTCACTGCAAGCCATCGCGCCGTCGCGCCGCAGGAGACCGTATCGGTCGAGCGCCGCAACACCGACGCGCTGGCCGATGCGCCGAAAGACTATGCCGATGTCGCGCGCAGCAAGGCGGCCGGGATCGGCGCACCCCCGGATGCGTCCCCGCCGGTCGCCCCGGCCCCGCTTCCCGGCGCAACACCGGCCCCGGGCCCGGCGACCAATCCCGGCGGCACGCCCGAACAGCAAAGAAGGCGCCAGCAGCGCGAGAGCGCAAGGGCGAGCAAGTTGTTCGCCGGCACCAGCGACGGCGCACGGCCAGCGCCCGCTTCAGGCGAACCGGCGTCCGCGCTTCCCGGTCAGGTCGCCGCGGCCGAGCCGGGTTCCGCCGGGAAGGAGGAGGCCTGCGACCCGAAGGCCGCGTTCGTCGCGGGCGGTGCGCGCGAGCCGACCGTTAACAGCGGTCGCGTGACCGCGCCGGCAGGGCGCTATGTCGTCTCCGCCGGATCGACGATTGCGGCGGCGATGATTACGGCTCTGTCGTCCGACCGGCCGGGTCAGGTCGTCGCGCAAGTTACCGAGGATGTCTTCGACTCAGCGAGCGGCCAGACGCGGCTGATCCCGCAGGGGACGCGGCTTATTGGCAGCTATGATGCGCGCGTGAGCTACGGCCAATCGCGGGCGCTGGTGGTGTGGACGCGGATGATCCTGCCCGATGGCCGGTCGATCGACCTTGATCGCCTGGTGGGGACCGACGCGGCGGGTCAATCGGGGTTCGCCGACAAGGTCGATAACCACACCGGCAAGTTGCTGATGGCCGGCCTGCTTTCGACTCTGTTCGGGGTCGGCGCAAATGCGGCGACGACCAGCGGGGGCAACAATAGCGACATCGCTTATGCCATTCGCGAAAGCGCGGGGCGATCGGTCGAGAACGCGGGCGACAAGATCGTCGGGCGGCAACTCGACGTCGCGCCGATGATCACCGTGCGGGCCGGCGCCCGGGTGCGGGTTTTGGTGAGCCGGGATCTGGTGCTGGTGCCGTGGACGGGCAATTGACGCCGCCGCCGGATAGGCCGTGCCCGCTCGGACAGGGCGCTTCACCGATCATGTGCAATGCCTCGATCGCGTGATCGAGATAGAGCACCACCATTTCCTCTTCCGGTTGATCGAGCATCCCGCGCGCGACCTGGATCAGACCCTTGGCTTGCGTGCGGCGCTCCGTTGGCGGTGACGATGTGGGCATCTCTACTTCCGTCGTGATCATAGCAGTTTTCCGTATTACCGAATAGGCACGATCGTTCCTAGAACGATCGTGCCGACGCGGTGACTTAGTGTCGGATGGATTTGAAGGACGTTCTATCGACCAATCTTCGCCTGATGCGGAACGAAACCGGACGCACACAAGAGGAAATGGCGCATCTGCTGGGCATCAGCCTGCGCTATCTCGGATCGATCGAGCGCGGGCGCGTGTCGCCGAGCGTCACGCTCCTCGGCAGATTTGCCGACACCTTGGCCGTCAGCCCATGCGCGTTGCTCAAGCCGGGCAAAGGCAAGAGCGGCGACTGACGCATAGCCCGCATCACGTCTCGGCAGCATGTTTGCGCACGTAGGTTAGTAGTCGATGCCGGAGGGGGTTGCTGTCGTCCTTGGGCCAGATTGCCTGAATCTCGGCAAAGGCCAACGCATCGACGATCGGCCGATAAACGATGCCGTCGCGCGGGATCGCTGCCGAACTCAGCAGGATGGTCGCGCCCAATCCGAGACGGACCAGTTCCAGGAGCGCGCCGCGCGATACATCGTGGAGGTCGCAGTCGAAGACCAGGTCGCCCATTCGTGCCGCGATGGCGCGGAATGCGGAGAGGTCGCCTTGATGCGATCGCAACATGATCGACGTCGCGGCGAGATCCTTCCACTGCACGCCTTCCCGAGACGCGAGCGGATGATCATCGCGGAACGCCGCGACCAACGGTTCAGTCCAGAGGCGATCCTGCGCGTTGACGCCATTGGCAAGTTCGGGGAGCAAGGTGGCGAAGAGGATGTCGATGACGCGCTCGTTAAGCTGGCGGTGAAGGTCACCCGGCGAACCCTCTACGAAGCGCACCTCGACATCAGGTCGCGTCGCGCAGAACTCGGCGATGCCGGCGTTCAGCGGGCCTGACGCCAGCCCCGGATAGAAGCCGATGGTCAGCGATCCCATCAAGCTTTGCGCGGTGGCGAGCGCACGTTCGATCTGCTGATCGACCGTGAACAGCAGAAGTTTTGCGGTCGGCAGAACCGCGCGGCCCATGACCGTCAGCGCGACGGGTGAGCCGCGGTGGCGCTCGAACAGATCGCCGCCGTATAATTCTTCGAGACGCCGGATCGTCTGGCTCACTGCGGGCTGGCTGACGCCCATGAGCTTGGCTGCGGCCGCAAAACTGCGCGTTTCGGCGACCTTGAGAAAGGTCTCCAGCTGATTGAAGTCGGGGCGCCGCGCCGTCCGGCGACTGACGCTGGCACGCGAGTGGTCCGTCACGGCAGTCCATCCTTCACCCTCCTCCGGCAGGCACATAGTGCCAAACAGCCGCGCCGCGCCGATGGCGGCTGTCGCAACAGATTGCGACGAGGTGAGATCATGGCATGTCTTTACGCGCTAGACACTCGTCAGAGCAGGGAACCAGGCTCGCTGCGCGCGTGTCGAGCGATCGGCGCGTTGGATCTTTTGGCCTTTGCCATTCATCGCGGGCGCCGTCGGACTCGTGCGTCGAAAGGCAGTATGTACCCACCGCGAGCGACGCCAAGGCGAGATAGGCGTACGCGCCCAAGCCCGTGTGATAGGCGAACAAGGGAGTTTTGGGCAGGATTCCACCAGCCAAGCTGACGAAAAGATCGGCGAGCGCGAAACCGAACGCCCAGATCGGCCAGAAGCGCGTGGTCTTGATCGCGAGCAAATAAAACCCGGCCATGACCAGCGCGTCGATCGACAGGACGACGAGTTGGGCGGGCGCATAGAAGGTGGCGTTGGCGAGCCGCAACGCCGTCGTCAGGCCCGAGGCCGTTATGTTGATGCCCGCCCCAATCCGCTCGGGCGAGCCTCCTCGGACAACTGCGTAGAGGCAGGTCGCGATGAGAACGCCATCGAAGACGAGGGCGAGCATCACGCGAAGTGTCACCGCGCGAGCCACCGAAGTGATGGTTGCAGTATCATGCCAGCTCGCGGATCGCTTCGTCGGCGATCCCAGGCTTCGGCGCGCCTTCGCCCCAATCGACGACCGTCAGGCCAAGGCCAGCGCCAGCTTTCTCTGCGCTTGCATGAGCGCGGACAGCCAGATGCTGCTGGCCTTCCACCAACGCCCTCAGCGCGTCTACGGTCGCCCGCACCGTGCGATGTGCGACGCTCGGCGAGAGGCCACGAGTCTGGGTTACGTCGAGGGTCGTCAGCAGAAATTGTGCCGTGTCGCGCGCCGCAGCGTTGATCGAACATTCCGCGCGGCGTAGTTCGTCCGCCACCAGGCGGCTCGATTTTGATAGGTTCGTGTTCATACCATCTCCTCCGGCGAGCGAGCCGATCATCGTGTGTCGATGCCGAACAGCAGCGCGAGGGAGACAATCAGCATCGCAGCGACGGTGATGGCGACCGGGGTGACAATCGCGATGATGACGCCCCAGGCCAGCACCTGTCGCCACGTCAGAGAATTGGTCGGACGCGCCGTGGTCGGCAACGGCATTGGAAGCGGCCAGAAGGGAGGGCGTGAAGGTGCAATGCTTGCAGGGTAGAATCCTTCTACCCCGGCTTCATGCTCGGCAAAGAGCCGTGCCGCCTCGAACCGGCTGGTCGTTCCAACGATATCCTTGGCGAGTTGGAGTTGTTTGTCGACAGCGCGCGCGCTGACCCCGACAGCAAAACCAATCTCTTGGGAATTGCGATGTTGGAAGACCAGCCTCAAGTAATCGCGCTGCCGATCGGTAAGTCGGTCGAATCGTTCGGCGCTCATCCTAGGCCAGGGCTCTCGAGTACCCGTCCTTCGTAAGGCGCGATGCCGTCCCCGGGTGGCAAATGGGTCATTCGACGAGTCTTGCGGGGTTGCCCAGTTTAAAACAGCCGGTCATTTTCTACTCCACTCCCGTCCGACCAAATGCAATTGGCAAAATTTTGTGCGTCACGCAGATCTTGACCTGCTCCCCGGAATTTATGCCAATGGGAAGTTAGCTCGTCAGATGGAAACGAGGGATGCGGCGCGGCCGATTTACCGAGGATCAGATCATTGGGGTGCTCCGCGAGTACGAGGCTGCCGTGAAGACGGCCGATTTGTGCTGCGAGCAAGGGACCAGCGATGCGACCTTTCACAACTGAAAGTCGAAGTACGGCGGGCTGACGGTGTCCGACGCGACGCGGTTGCGGGTGCTGAAGGAGAATAGCGGGCTGAAGAAGCTGAAGGCAGAATCGCTGCTGGACGTCTCGGCATTGGATCTGCTGGAACAAGACTGACCCGGTCTGCGCGACGTTTACTTCAAATTCTACGCTCGCCCAGGACGCTTCGCAAGTTGTTTTCCAGAATTGGAAATACCCAAGCTCAATGCGTAATCGAAGTTTAGTGGCGAGCGTGACTCATATCTCCTCAGACGCACGGGCTAAAGTGCGGGGTCCAAACAGCCAAACCGTTACGGAACAGATTATCAGCGCCCCGGTGATGAAAACGAACACTCCCGGGACGGCGAACGTAATCAAAAGGAAACCGATTATATAGCTGTTGAATGCGGCTGCTAGTCTATCAATTGAGTAGACGAGTCCGATTGCACGCCCACGAACGCGTGTTGGAAACAATTCGCTTCTGTAAGTATGGGTCGCCGCAGATGTGAGATTATTTGAAGCGGTGATCAGAATACCGCACACAATCCACCCCAATGCGCTTGACTGCTGGGTAAATAGCACACCGAGAAACGCCGCCAGGCATCCCCCTATGATGATCTGCCACTTCCTCTCGATTCGGTCAGCAAACAATATAAAGATGAGAGGAGCCAATGGGTAGGCAAGCGCAATAGCTGCGGTGTAGGCGAGGCTCTTTGTAATCGATACGCCCTGAGCTTCTAACAACGAGGGTAACCAATTGCTGAACCCGAAATAGGCGATCGTTCCAGTCGAACTGGCGATGCTGATCATCACCATGCGCCAGCGGAGCTTTGGCGCCCACAAAGCGGCAGGATCGGAGTAGCGCCCCGGCGCTACGGAAGGCACTTGCGCCTCCGGCAGATCGCGGCCCAGCGCGGCAACGGTCCGCGCTTCGAGACGGCCTACGATCGCCTCGGCTTCTTCGATCCGCCCGTGTTCTGCAAGCCAGCGGGGGGACTCTGGGAGTCCGGCTCTGACAAACCAGATCGCCACTGCTCCGAGTACTGGTGCGAGCGCGAGCACCCGCCAGCCGGCGATCCCCGCAAAACCATGTTTTACTACCAAGACGCTCAGGATGCCGGCGATCGGAATGGCGAGATATTGAAGAAACTTGCTGTAGGCAAAGCCGCGTCCCCGCAGCCCCTTTGGCGTAAGTTCAGAGAGGTAGCTGTCGATTGCCACGACTTCGGTGCCGATGCCCACAGCTGCAATAAATCTCCAGAGGCAGATCAAGACGGCGCTGTCCTGCAGGCCCATGATCAAAGTAGCGGCGGCATACCAAATCAACGAGAACGTGAAGATCGGCCTACGTCCCCACTTATCCGCAACCCATGAAAACCCGATAGCGCCTAAGAATAGGCCTGCAAAGGTCGCGAATGCAAAGCTGGCGAGGTCTGGTAAGCCAAAAATGCCGCCCGCATCATTGTGAAAAATTCCCGTCGCGACGAGCGCAGGAGCCATGAAGGTCGTTAGCGCGACTTCGTAAATCTCAAAAAATCCTCCGAACGATACCCGCGCGATCCATGACCACAAAAACGGCGTCCCGGGAATTCGATCGATACGGGCGGAAATAAGTGCGGCATGCGAAGACGGCATCATCGATAGACCCCTTCTAAAGGAGGTACGGCTTGACAGCTTCGGTTTCTATTGCTGCGTGAGCAACTTTCTGTGCGATTCATCAATTGAGTGAGCGGCGACATTAATGAATGCCGACCCTCTCGGGCGGAAGAAGCCGGTCCAGCCACCCCGGCATCCACCAATTCCAGCGTCCCATCAACGCAACCAGGGCGGGCACGAGCAGGGTTCTGATGACGACCGCATCGATAATTACGCCAATCGCCAGGGTAGTTGCTTGAATTTTGACAATCTGATTTGGGTCGATGCTCAATGAAAGGAACGTCACCATGAGGATGAGCGCGGCACAGGTGACCAGTCGGCCAGTCCGCGCCAGACCAGCGACAACCGCCTCTTCCGTTGACCCAGTCCGGACATACTCTTCGCGAATCCGCGAAAGAACAAACACTTCATAATCCATCGATAAGCCGAACAGACAAGCAAAAACGACGGTCGGGATCCAAGCCCGAATGGCGTCGGTGGCCGGCATTCCATAAAAAAAATCGGAGCCGTGTCCCTGCTGCCAGAAAAACACCATGAAGCCATATGCGGAGCCGAGCGACACAATATTGAGAATTACCGCCTTGATTGCCAAGGCGACAGACCGCAGTGCTCGAATTAGAATGAAGAGGGTTGCAAGGCCGACAACCGCCAGCAGAAGTGGGAAATTACCGTACACTGCGTGGGTGAAGGATATGTCTTCGGCAGTCGAGCCGCCAACGTCAGCCGCTCCTCCTGAAAGATTGGCCAAACGATTGCGCAAAGTTCCGACCAGGGCTTTGCCCTCTTGTTGGCTGCCCTCTGCGAATGGGATGACGGTCAGTAATGCATCGTCGCCCTTGCGGAACGACGGCGTCTCAGGCGCAATTACCGCATAGACACCGGGGGTCGACTCGATGATGGCCTTAGCCTGCCCGGCGCTGCGGGCGCCGCCATGGCTCATCACATAAATAGGAAAGGCGATGCCGGAAGGGACTCCGTGTCGTTGTAGCTCATGAAATGCTTCGGCGGCCGGTCCCACCTGCGAAAGCGATCCGATCAGTGGCTCACCTGTTTTCAGCGAAAAAGCCGGGACGGTTGATATTGCTATGATCATGATACCGACCATCGCCGCTAGCCATTGGTGGCGGAGTACAAACTTCGCCCACCGCTCCCAAGGTCGGCTGTAGGTGGTCGCAGAGCGCGGCCAGAAGCAATATTTGTCGAGTGAAGGGCCGAACCAGAACAGCGCGGCAGGTAACAAGCTGACCGCGACGCAGAAGGCGATAAAGGGTATGAGTGCGCTCGCATAGCCGATGCTGCGAAGGAAGGGCACCGGGAGCACGATGAGGGACAACAATCCGACGGCCGCGGTCAAGCCACTTAGCGCGACCGCGCGACCAGCGTTTTGGGTCGCTGCCAAGACCGCATCGTGGTTGCTTAGCCCTTTCTCTCGCTCTTCACGCCAGCGTATGACTACAATCAACGAAAAGTCGATCGAGATCCCGAGGCTCAACAAGATCACCATATATTGAACGAAGTAGCTGACGTTTGCTACAAAGGTTATGCCCAGCACTGCGAGAAACGTGACACAGATCGCCGGTATCGCCATCAGGATGGGGAGGATTGCGATCGGTGATCCGTACACCAGCAACAATACCACGAACGCCAGTGTGGCACCGACGATCGTTGCCCAAATCAGATTTCCGGCGTTCGGCCCTGCATTGGAGAGCATAGGCCCGAATCCCGTTAGCACGACCTTCCCGCCGGGGGGCGCCGCTGCATCGAGGGCGGGTTGCAATCCGGGCTCGACCCCGACGCCCGGACCGTAATCGGGATTGGGGATTGATATCAATGCCCAGGTCGCACGGCCGTTATCCAGGATGAACCTTGGGTCATTCGTCGTTGCAAAATCGGCATAGGAAAGGGGTCCTGCCCCGCGCGCGCCGGCAAAGGTCTTGGCGGCCATCGCCCGGCCTTCAGGCGACGCCATCGTCACTCCCGGAGGCAGTCGGAGAACCGGCAATTCCGCCTCAAACGCCGGATCAAGTCCGAATCGTTTGGTCAGCTTGAGATTGGACTCATAACCAGGCTGACCAGGAGTCGAATACGTATAGTCCAGTCTTGGGCCGATCATGCCGATGGTGCGTACGCCGATAATCGTCAACGCCACCCAAGCAAACACGATCACCCAACGGTACTTCAAAATAGACTTTGCCATTCTGGCGTGCCCCCTGTCGCTTTGATGCCGGCCCGGCATTCCGCGCCTCGCTGGCCGCAAGGCGCAGGCTTAATTGCAAGCAGGCCGTCCTCAATCGTTCGGAGCGAACATGGCGATGTCGAGACCGTCCCAGCGGAATCTCAAATCGAGCGGCTTTGCGGGACCCGCAATTGCCATGTTGCCATGCGATATAAACAAATTGCCCGTCGTCGGATCGATGGCCAGATTGCGGCCTCCGAAGAATGTCGGAATTGTCCTTCCTACGGCGTACTCGCCCCCAGCCTCCGAAATGACGGTGAGAGTACCAAAGGCGCTCGAGCTGAATACGCGACCGCGCGCCGAATCGACGACAATTCCATCGCTGCGGGGGCCTATCGGAAGATTTGCAAGGTTCTTGCCCGACGCTGGATCGACTACGACTAACCGGCCCTCGCAGCCACTGAACAGTCGGTTCGTTCGATCATCAAACGCGAGACCGTGCGGGGCCTCACAGTTTTCCAGTGGAAAAGAGGCGGTGACGGTGCCCGTCGCGATATCGACCTTGGCAATCGCGCTGGTGTCGGAAAGGTTGACGAAAGCGGTCCCATGTCCGTCCGCCGCGAGAAATTCCGGCTTGCCTGGAAGGGCAACGCGTTTGATGATTTCGTCGGTCGCCGGATCGACGATGGTCAGATCCTTGCTGTCTCCCGCGACGATCAGAATTCGGCGCGAATATGGATCGTAGATCACGCCGTCGGAGTCGGCGGAGACCTTCAATTCCTTAATAATATGAAAATCCTTTAGGCTGAACACCTTAAGAACTGCGTCGTCGCCACTATCAGCATAACCCTTGCCAAGTTCCGGGACGATAGCGATTCCGTGAGAATCAGCGAGGGGACCGACTTCCCCCACAGTTTTTCCCGTTGTCGCGTCAATGACGCTCACCTTGTCGACGTGAGACGCATAAATACGCTTGGATGAGGGATCGAAGGTCAGATAGTCCCAAAAGCCAGGTGTCCCAACCTCGATATCTCTGACGAGTTCATAGTCGATCATATTGCTAGGGCGGGATTGGCTTAGCGCGGGTTGGGCGGGGAGCGTAACCAGAACCGTTAGTGCGATAGCGACAATGTTTTTCATCCGTTTCTCTCCAAAACCGTTACGTAGACATTTTCGCCGATCTTACGGTGATCTTCTTTGCTTAGATGTTTCCCAGTCTATACATCGGCCCAACCTTTTTATTTGCCGAATGGGCTTAAGGCGCCCGAAATCACCGGACGAAGGCGAAGAAGCCGAGGATTGTTCTCCGAGAGGCTGGCAAGTCATTTTTTTAACATCCGTCCCGGACCAAATGGAGCGGGCATCGGATGCCAACCGACTAGTCTAATCTCACCACGCGGTCCGCAGCATATGCGCAACATTGGCTTTCCCGCCTTGTCCCGGCTTGATCGGCCGAGATATCGACGCGACAGGGAGGTTCGTCAATCTTTACAGACTTTGTAGGGATGTCAGCTGGGCAGCCGCCCGGTATATACCTCGGCTTGATGTAGCATCTCGCCAGCTTGGGATTGTTCGATCGCATGTGCGATCCAGCCGGCGGCGCGGCCTATGTGAAACAAGGCGCTGCGAGGCCCTGCCCCGACGCGCTCCAATATGAAGAGACAGGCAAGCGCGAAGTTGGGCTCCAGGTCCTTTATATCGCGGGCCACCAGTAATGCCTTTTGTAACCGCACGAAGCTGGGATCGTCCGTCAACAAACAGGTGAAAGCCTTAATAAGCGCGTGACCGCGCGGGTCACCGTGTGTATAGACAAGCGAATTGAAGCCCGGGACCGCTTCGCCGTCTTTGATACGCTGCAAGATCGGGGTTGCAGGATCTTTGGCAATCGCAATTTCCTGCAAGAGACGCCTTGTCGCCTCGATACCACCCAAGTGACCACGCCGCCCAAAGGAAATCGACAGTCCGGCAATCACCGACCGCCAAGGCGTGATCCCAGTACTAGCAACTGCACGTACCGCCACCGTGCCGGGCTCGAACCCATGGTCTGCGGAGAGAATCAGCATCCGGCGGATCAATTCTGCCTCAATCGATCCTTTACCCAGCCTGTCGGCGAGAAAAAGGTGAAGCGGCTCTGTTGTGGGTTCGTGACTCTTGACGGTGAGCGCCGCCAGCCAGCGAAGTATGTCAGCGCCCGTCCGTGCCATTCCTTCCGACGTCAGATCGAACGCCTTGGCATTCCAGTCTTCCAGAATTGGAAACAATGCGGTGGCACGGTTTACGTCGTCCTGATCCTCAAGAATCTTGTCCAGGCGGGCATAGAGTTTAGGTGTTTGCGGATTCTCCGGCGAAAACGCCTTATGCTCGTCGGCATCCCATAACAGCGCAGCAACGCTCTCGAAGCTCGCCGTCTCTGCCAAGTCGATCGCGCTCTGTCCCCGGTAAAAAACATCGGATTCGGTGATTAAAGTGATGCCCGTTTCCGGGCGGAAATCGCCAGCTGAAGGGGTGCTCCGAGACCGGTCGCCTCTGCGAACCCGATCGATATCCGCTTTCCAGTATTTGCGACTTCGCGATCCAGGCACTTCCTGGGATCGAATCCCTTTGCGCCCGACATACACGTACAAGGTTTGCACACTGACGCCGAGAGCCTCAGCGGCTTCGGCGGCCGTAAGATAGCGGTTATCCAAACCCTCACCTATGTATACCCACGTTGTATAGTCCTACTGCACGGTAGGGTCGGCCAGTTCAAGTCAAGGCTCGTTGGTGCTGGCCGCGTCCATCATACTGCAAGTAGGAAAATTGGAATCAGCACGCCAATCAGGAACGTGCCGAGAAGCGCCCGCGGACCGGATCGCGCCCGCCAAGCGAACCAGAGTCCCAACCCCGTGGTTGCAATTAGGCCACAGGCGACCAGAAGAAAAAACAGTTTGAGGAGCACGACGGGAAGGTTGGGTCCATCGCTTGATTGTGAGTCCTCATGCATAAGCGCGTCCTGCTTGGGATGTCCACGATCATCGGGTTTGATCCCATAAATCTGCTCCATATGGGTTCTTGCGAGCTTCTGGACGAACACCGGAGGACGATAATTGCCATGCGCCTCGTGGAGCCCGACGAGCTGGAGGCCACCACTAGTTGCGAAAAACAATATTGTCGGCGCAATAAATACACCAATGTACGTATGCATTTTGCGCAATGTCGTAGGTCGAATCGTCATAAATCGTCGTTCCAATTCGTAGCACGGCGGCGGCTCGAAGCGAACCAGCCACATTTCACGTAAGTAATGTGGCCAACTTCGCGAGTGCGTCGAGCGCTGGCTACGAGCCTCCGGAGGTGCCTCTCAATGGACTCGCTCGGCCAAATTACCGCTTGTATGTGAGTGTGAGGCCAAAGGCGGGTCGCAAGTTCCAATCGGTATCAAAAACCTTGTTTCCGGCCGGCGAGAAATATTCTCCTGGAGTCGCGTAAAAGACCGTTAGATCGGTTCCAAAGACAAGATAACGGCGATCGGTAAGGTTTTTACCCCAAATCGTTGCTTCCAGACTCCCGTCAGCAGACGTCCACGAGGCGTGAAGATTAATCAGCCCTCGGATTGGGGTATGATTGAGAACAAAGGGCGGAGTTTCATTCGCATCATCAAAGTAGCGTTTGGACTGGAAAGTGACGTCACCACCGGCCCGCACTTCTCCCCCACCGAGGGCTTTAATTGTCGCATGGAGCTCGGCCCCTAGATTTACGTGATGCTTCGCATCGAACGGAATCTGATTACCCGAAAAATCATCCTCCCCGTTGTTATACCTCTTGTAAGTGGGGTCAAGATAGGAATAGCTGCCGTTTAGGGTTAGCCAGTTCACCGGATTAGCGACAGCCTCAACCTCTACGCCAGGGATGTGTGCCCTACCAGCGTTGCTCGTGACGAATGTCACTAGCTGTTGGTTAAAGGCCTGGACTTGGAGATCGGTATAATCTGCATAATATCCCGCGACGTTGAGAACGAAGCGCTTCTCAAAGGCGGATAATTTGATACCAGCCTCGTAGCTTTTGACCTTTTCAGGTCGAAACGGGGTCTGGAGGCCGATCAATGTTTCGTTCGCAAGGTCAAAGCCGCCGCTTTTGAACCCTGTCGAATAGGTCGCATATGCGAGAATATGGCTATTAGGTTGGTACGATAGCGAAACCTTTGGCGTAAATGAACTCCAACTGTGATAGAAATTGGGAACAACGAGGTCTGGGGATAGGCCGCTGGTGTCGGTGACCTCTGAGTGACCCGACCTGTCCTCACCGGTGTAACGAGCACCCAGCGTAAGTTCTAGCTCCGGTGTAAGTGCATAGGTTGCTTCGCCGAACGCCGCGTAACTATGGCTGATAACTGACTGGTCCTTGTCAGCCCCAAAGACCAACACGCTATAAGGATCAACGAGACTGACGAGCGTTCCCGGAAGGATGTTGAGATCGTAATGCTTGAACTGCTGCCGATGCGCATCTAGATAAAATAGCCCCGCAACCCAGCTCAGCCTGTGGCCGTCGGGAGATGTGTAGCGAAATTCCTGTGTGGTCTGGCCAACATTCTCTCTGGCGGTCTGGATCAGCTCGTTGAATTGTTCTGCGCTCGTTGAAAATCTCTCGCGAGAGTGGACGCGACGAACGCCGGTGATGGAGGTGAGCGTCCCCCATGGAGCGGTAAATTCAACGCGCGCAAAGCCACCGCCGGTCCTGGCACTCCCTTGGGAGTTTATCCCCTGATTGGTGTCATTTGGCTGATATGAAAGTGGAGTGAATAGGCTTGGCTGGAAGTTGCCGATCAATTGCTGAACCTTGTAAGGCGACGAGTCATCATTATAATCACCGCCGACAAGGACTTTGAGACTGTCAGTAGGCGTCCACAGGAGCTGACCGCGTAGCCCATACAAATTCGTACTCAGGGTTCTGTTGTTCAGGACGACATTGTTTAAGAGGCCATCTTGACGTCGGTATTCACCAGTGATTTTTGCAGCGAGATTGTCGTTGATAGGGCCGGTCACATAGGCGCGCACTTCTGCCAAATTGTGGTCGCCATAGGTCGCCTGAACCTTCACATGGGGTTCAAAGCTTGGCGGTAGAGTGCGGACTACAACTGCGCCACCGGTCACGTTCCGCCCGAACAACGTCCCTTGCGGCCCGCGCAGGACTTCGACGCTTTGTAGGTCGAAAAGGTCGATGTTATTGTCGGCGATGCCCGTCGTCGGTACGTCATCAATAAACACGGATACACCCAGATCGGTACCAGGCGCATCGTTACCGATCGTCGTCCCGCGGATCGAAAAATAGGCCTCCTGCCGACTATATTGCGTATAGACCAAACCAGGCGACTTCTCGGCGATATCGGTGAAGCTGATGAGCCGCTGCTGTTCGATTGCGTCGGCATTAAATGCCGTGACGGCGACGGGCGTCTCCTGGAGCAATGTGTCACGACGTGTAGCGGTGACGATAATATCCCACTGCGAGTTCGCCTCGGTGGCTTGCCCTTCCTGCGACTGGGTCTGCGGCGTGACCGGTGGGTCCGATACGGGGCGATCCTGCGTCGCCTGATCCTGGGGCGCCGCGACCGCTGGCGCGGCGAACGCGCTGGAACTCAGTAGGGCTAGCGTATAAGTCGCAATGCCGAATGTGGTCGTAAAACCGGATTTCGAGCGCATAAATCCCCTCCCCAAATCGGACCTTAGGTCCGGTTTTAGCGAGGTGCTTTTGTTCCCTGCCCGAGCAGAGGCCCCTTCGCCAGCGACGCGAAGTCCTCCGACTGTCAAAGCAAGGTGTCGTCCGCTGACGACCGCTTTGAGCGCCGAGCTGTTTCGCGGGTCACAGCAACGCTTTTCAGGCAACGAAAGCAGGTCGTCAATCTTTACGGCTTCTGTATAGGCGATTCCTAATTCGCGTATCGACCAGAAGGGCGAATGAATCGTTCCGCATATGCGCGCGCCTCATGAAACAGACTATATATTCACAGTCGCTGTATATCTTGACGGCAGTGGCTCGCATCGGGCTAGTGAACTGATCGTCAAAGTTGCGATTTCAAGACTCTAAAATTCAGGAGTGGAGATGCAGGCCGAACCGGAAATGCTCGAGGTGGACGTCACTCGCGTCATCGTTCCGACTGGAATGCTGGGAGCGGGCGTCAGTGCCAGTCAGGTTGCTTATGGTGTCGCGCGCGGCGCGAGGGCGATCGCTTGTGATTCCGGGTCGACCGACAGCGGCCCCTCATATCTTGCGCGCGGCGTATCGAAAATGAATCGGGAGGCGGTCAAGCGAGATCTTTCAGTCCTCATGCAATCCGCCGCCGATGCCGGAATCCCGCTTCTTGTTGGCTCGTGCGGCACGGCGGGGACGGATAGCGGCGTCGACTGGACCTGCAATATCGCGGTTGAAGTGGCCCAAGAGCTCGGCCTCACTCCAAAGATCGCGTTGCTTTACAGTGAGCAGGACCGTGACTTTTTGAAAGCGAGAAACGCCAAGGGAGCGATTCACCCGTTGCCGCCGCTCGGGCCCTTGCTCGACGAAACGATCGACGCTTGCTGGCATGTCGTCGCGCTGTTGGGTCCGGAACCGTATATGCGCGCGTTGGAGGAAGGGGCCGACATTGTCTTGGGTGGACGCACGACAGACACCGCAGTCCTTGCTGCTGCTGCTTTGCTCAGAGGCGCCTCGGTGGGAGCGGCTTGGCACGCCGCCAAGGTGGCTGAGTGTGGAGGGCAATGTACCATCAATTCTCGTAAAGGTGGCGTGCTGATTTCAGTCGGCACGCGATGCTTCGAGGTCGAACCGTTGGATCCGACCAACGCGTGCACACCGGATAGCGTGTCCGCACATCTATTATACGAGAATACTGATCCGCTGAATCTAATCGAGCCGGGCGGTATCGTCGAAACCGCAGACGCGATTTACGAGGCGATCGATGAACGGACGGTAAGGGTTACAGGATCAAAGTGGCGCCCCCAACAATACACGATGAAACTCGAGGGTGCGGGAGGGGGCGACTTTCAGACAATAATGTTCATCGGTATCGAAGATCCATACGTGCTGGCCAATCTCGACCAATTCCACCAGCGTCTGCAAGAGGCTTTGCAAGACCGGATTTCGGATATGTTTGGCGACGACGCCGGTGTCTTTGACGTGTCGCTGCGAATCTACGGCTGGAACGGAGTATCCGGTCGATCTGTTTCAAGCGATGCGGTCCCGCCACGTGAGGTGGGTGTGATGTGTGTCATAACGGCGGAAACACAGTCACTTGCAACGCAAATGGCTAAAGCCTGCAATCCGTATTTTTTTCACTTTCCTTTACGCAGTGAGATGGAACTGCCGAGTTACGCTTTTCCATTTACTCCGGCCGAAATAGAACGTGGGCAAGTTTATGAATTTAAGCTGAATCATGTGATTGAAACAGCCGATGCTTTCGACCTCGTACGAACAGCGTGGGTGTCTTGTGATCAGCCTGTAAAGGAGGTCGTGAATGGTTACACTTCGTGAGGCTTGCCGCCACGTTCGCTCAAAAAATGCAGGACCGTTCTGGGTAACAATCGACCTTTTCTTCACAAACACAGTAGGCCTCGAGCGTTACATCGATAATAAACTCCTCAGCTCTGCCAATATCGCTCTGCTATATAATGCAGAAGCCTCGTTCGTAAAACGCGTGGCTGTGCCGACACTATCCGTACTGAAGATATCGTTTCCGCGACCAAATCCTCAGGGATGGGAGGGGGAGCGCGATATGCATCAGGGTCAATCCTATGTTCGTCTGCTCGATATCGAATTGGACGATAACAGTGGGATGCTTTGAGACGTTGAAAATCTGAGGCCGGCCTCGCTTTGCATGTCAATATCGGGATTAATAAAACCAGTTCGCGATCTCCGAATATCAGAGCCGTTTTTTCGTGCCTTCGGCAAATGTGCGTGAGACAACGCATCCGCTGGTCGAACATTGGGTCGATGTATAGTGTCGGAAAGGCTCACGAAAACTCTGATGATTTATTCGACGTGGCAAGGGGCACCGAGGATGTTGAAGATTCTTGTCGCAGAGGACGATGCAGAAACTCGAAACTACATCGAGCGCGGTCTGCGTGAACTTGGCCATGCAGTGACGAATGCGAATGACGGACATGACGCGCTCTTCCTTGCGACCGGTGAGGCCTATGACGCCATAATTCTGGATCGCATGATGCCCAAATTGGATGGATTGGCGGTTTTAAAATCCATCCGTGCCGCCGGGGTGATCACTCCTGTGCTGGTGCTGACGGCCCTCGCGCGTGTCGAGGACCGGGTAGAAGGCCTCGAGGCCGGTGCAGATGACTACCTCGTAAAGCCTTTCGCTTTCACAGAACTATCTGCTCGCATCAACGCGTTGTCGCGGCGCCCTAGCGGCGCAAACGTCGAAACCGTCCTTTTTGCCCGCGATGTGGAGATGAATCTACTTAAACGCGAGGTTCGGCGGGCCGGTAGGCGGATTGAGCTCCAAGCGCGGGAATTCGCGGTACTTGAAGAGCTTATGCGGAACGCGGGACGAATCGTAACCCGAACGATGATGCTCGAAAGGGTATGGGATTTCCATTTCGATCCGAAAACGAACATCGTCGAGACGCACATCAGTCGTCTGCGATCGAAAATGTGCGCCGAGGGCGATAGCGATCTGATTCAGACGGTGCGCGGCGCGGGCTATCTGATCGATGCCTAAATTCCCATCGTCGACCGCGTTCCGGCTAGCGGCTTTTTTCAGCGCAGCCTTCACGATGCTCACCTTGGTGCTCGGCGCAGCAATCTACTGGGCCATCCGATCCGAGTTCCGGAGCGAACTTGATCAGCGGGTAGCGACTGAACACGCCGCAGTTTTGCGGGACGCGCGGAGTGCGGGCCTCCTGAAGGTGGTGGTCGATCGCACCGCACACGAACATGGCGAGATGCGCTACGCGCTGCTGGACTCCTTCCATCGCCAGATCGCGGGCGAGCAAATTGCTGGGGCACCTAAACCTGGGTGGAGCAAGGTGAGCTTTGTGGAGCGAGATGGCTCTCGGCATGATGCGCGCGCGATTGCCTCGCTCTCCGACGCGAATGCTCTCCTTGTTGTCGGCACCGATTCCGACGCGATTGAGGAATTGACGGAAAGCACGGTGCCGCTTTTGATTCTAGTCTTCGGGCTCATTGCGGTAATAGGTGTAGGCGGCGCATTTTTTTTGGGCCGTACGCTGCGCCGACGTCTCGATCTGATTGAGCGCACCGCGAGCGCGATCATTGCTGGCGATTCGTCCCAGCGCATTCCGATCTCCGACGGAGGAGATGAATTCGACCGGCTCTCGGAAACGCTCAACCGCATGCTCGACCGAAACGGAGCGTTGCTGGAGAACCTGCGTCAGGTCTCGTGTGATATCGCGCACGACCTGCGCACTCCATTGGCGAGGCTCCGCCAAAAGCTCGATCGGGTATTAACGGATGATCATGATATCTGCGCACTGCGCCAATCCGTGCGTCAAGGAGTTGCGCAGACGGACAGCATCCTTGAGCTGTTCACCGATCTACTGAGCATTTCGGAGGTCGAGGCCCGCGGTGCGGGCGTTCGGCTTCGACCGGTCGATTTGAGCGTGCTGGTGAGCGATTTGGCCGAAAGTTATCAGCCTTCAGCCGAAGACGGCAACCGGGTGCTCATCCGTGAAATTGAACCAGGCATCGTCGTCAATGGCAACCGAGAATTGCTGGCGCAACTCGTCGTCAATCTTCTTGATAATGCGCTTCGCCACACTCCGAGAGGGACAGCAATCGCAATTGCGTTGGCCGCGCAGGGAAACGCGGTGGAACTTGTGGTTAGCGACACTGGGCCGGGTATCCCGGCGGAAGAACGCGAGCGAGTCTTTGAGCGATTCATACGGCTTGAGGGCAGCCGATCAACCTCAGGGCACGGTCTGGGCCTAAGTCTCGTCGCCGCCATTGTGCGCGCTCATAGCGGCACCGTCACGCTCGGAGACAACGAGCCCGGTGTCAAGATGGTCGTCGTCCTAATGAGGGGAGCGAGATGAGACCAGCTACTATAGGTCTATCGCTGGTGGTCAGCCTTCTCGCCGGCTGCGCCACCTATTCGGCGCTGCCGCTGACGGCTATCGAAAGTACGCTGTCGCCACCGATCGCTGCGGCTCTGTCGCGTGACGCTTCGGCGATCGAGCGGCCTTACCTCATTCCCAGGGCGATCGATCTTTCGGCACCGCTCGATCCAAATGCGATCGCGACGCTCGCCGTGATAGGCAATCCTGACCTGAAAGCGCAGCGGCTGCGCGCTGGTGTCAGCGACGCGCAAGCATTTGCGGCCCGGCTACTGCCCGATCCGACACTGAGCGTCGGTGCGGCTAAGGTGCTAACGGGACCCGACACGTTTCTGGACTTCGCCAACGCACTGGGACTGGACATCAACGCGCTTCGCACTCGGGGTGTCCGGATTGCGCAGGCGCGCGCGGAAGCGCAGCAGGTGCGTCTCGATCTTGCTTGGGCGGAATGGCAGACGGCAGGCCAGGCGCGAATCCAAGCGGTTCGGATCAGCGGGCTCGAAAACTCGCTTTCACTCTCGAGCGCCAGTCGGCAAGCTGCCCAATCTTTGTTCGATCGCACGCTGCGCGCCGCCGGGCGCGGCGATCTCTCACCCGACCAGACCCAAGCGGCGCGCATTTCCGTATTCGACGCACAGGAACGCGAGCGAACGGCTGAGCGTGATCTTGCGACCGCGCGATTTGAACTCGCCCGGTTGATCGGATTGCCGCCTTCGACGCCGCTGCGGCTGGCTGCCGTCTCGCTGCCCGCGCCGCCGCCAGCCGCCGAAGCCTTGTTCGCGCTCGCCCGCTCCACCCGGAGCGATCTGATGGCGCTTCAAGTGGGGTATGCGGCGCAAGAAGCCGCCGTGCACAAGGCAATCCTCGATCAGTTCCCGACACTCGCGCTGACTGTCAACGCCAACCGAGATTCAGCGGGCAATACGTTGCTCGGTCCGGCGATCGATTTCACGTTGCCACTGTGGAACCGCAATCGCGGCGGTATTGCCATCGAACGCGCGACTCGTGCCACACTGAAAGCGGAATATGACGCGCGGCTGTTCCAGACTCGCGCGGAAATCGCCGCCGCGGTCGGCGGTTTGATAATCGCGCGGACGCAACGAGCCTCGGTTCTGCATGATCTGCCGCCCATCGAGACGTTCGCGCGCGCCAGTCGCCGCGCCGCGAACCGGGGCGATCTCGCACCCGCCACCGCAGAAACCGCCGAGCAGGTGCTGAGCGATAAGGAATTACTGCTCGCGCAAACCGAACAGGACATCTTCGAGCAGACCATCGCGCTCGAACTGTTGACGGGCACTCCAAGGGAAGACTGGCCACGATGAAGCGAATCGTTCCTCTGACATTGCTCGGCTGCGTTGCTTGCTCCGGCAGCAACGACAGCACTGACGACGCAGCGCCCACGCCCTCTGCGCTCGTGGCGCTCGGTCGGGTCGAGCAAGGCGCGCTTGCGCAGCAGGCGACGCTGTACGGTATCGTCGAGGCTGGGCCAGGCGGCAAGATCACCCTTACTGCGCCTGTGGAGGCAATGGTCGCGCGCGTCACGAGCCCGGTCGGTACGCGCGTGGCGGCGGGCGATGTCGTTGTCCAGCTGGCACTTGCGCCCAATACGCGACTTGACATCGTCAAGGCATCCACCGACGCGCGGGCGGCCGACGCCGCTTATGCCCGGGTCCAGCGGCTCCGCAAGGACGGGCTGGTCGGCGATGCCGAAGTCGAAACGGCGCGCGCCGCCGCTGCCAGCGCGGATGCGACGCGCGCGAGCCTGACCGGACGCGCGCGAGCGCTCACTTTGCGTGCGAACGCCGCAGGATTCGTCGAGGCGATCGCGTTCAATCCAGGCGATTTGGTTCAGGCTGGTGCGCCTGTCGCCACACTTTCCCGGCTGAACGATCAGCGTGCGCACTTCGGTGTGGATCCAGCGACCGCACGCGCGCTCCGGCCTGGGGTCCCGATCCGAATTGGCGGCAGCACCGGTCGGGCACGGTTCACCGTGCCGATCGCCTCTGTGGATCCAGTGGTCGATCCGCAGACTCGGCTTGCATCCGTATTTGCGAAATTACCCACCAGCGCTGGATTGGGTATCGGCGAGACGCTGACCGGCACCGCAGCGGTCGGCGGCGGGGGGGACGCGCTGACTATCCCCTATACTGCGCTGCTCGATGATGGCGGCCAACCATTCGTATTCGTGGTCGATAGCGGCGTCGCTCACCGACACGATGTCACCATTGGCTCCACTGAAGGCAACCGTGTCGCGATTACCAGGGGCATCGTGCGCAGTGAGCTGGTCGTGACCCAGGGGGGCACTGCGGTTGAGGATGGCATGAAGGTTCGCATAAAGTGAGGCGGACACTCGCTGCCCACGCTCGCGCACTATGGCTCGCGGCGCTCCTGCTGACGTTAGGGGGCGTGATCGCGGCTTCACGGTTGCCGGTCAGCTTATTCCCGCACATCGACTATCCGCGCGTCGTTGTCGCGATCGATGCGGGCGAGCGCGACGCTGGGCAGATGGCCGCTGAGATTACCCGCCCGATCGAGATCGCGCTCCGCGCCGTTCCCGGCGTCTCCCAAATTCGGTCGACCACCAGCCGCGGCTCCGCTGAGGTGTCGCTGAACTTCCCTTGGGGGCAGGACATGGTTGCGGCCACGCTCGCGACGCAGGGCGCGCTCGCCACAGTGCTGCCCGATTTGCCGCTGGGCACTCGGTTTGATGTTCGTCGGTCCGACCCCACGATTTTTCCCGTGCTGGGCCTAGCGCTTACTTCGGCTTCGCTCGACAGCCACGCTCTGCGCAACATCGCCGAACTGAAGGTCCGTCCCGCGCTGAGCGCGGTTGCCGGCGTTGCGGGCGTCGATGTGTTAGGCGGCGCGCCGCGCGAATTCGCGGTCGATGTCGATCCGGCGCGCGCGCAGGGGCTAGGGCTCAGTTTAGCGGATATTACTGCGACGATTGGCAAGAGCAACACGGTGCAGGGCGTCGGTCGTCTTGAGGACCGCCATCGGCTCTACCTCGTTCTTGCCCAGAATCGCATCGCCTCGATCGCCGATCTCGCCGCTTTGCCGGTTAAAGCTGGGCAAAGCGCGGGTGCGGGACTTGTCACGCTAGGGCAGATTGCGACGATCACCACGGCGACAGAGCCAAGCTACACTCGCGTCGCGTCCAGCGGACGCGACGCGGTCCTCATCAACATCCGTCAGACGCCGCTCGGTGACAGTGTGCGGATCGTGAAGGATGTCGATGCCCGGCTAAAGACGCTCGGCCTCCCGCCGAGCGTGACGGTGACACCTTTCTACGATCAGTCGGAGCTAGTGACAGGTGCCGCCAACGCCGTGCGCGATGCGATCCTTCTGGGGGCAGTGTTGGCGGGGATAGTGCTATTCGTGTTCCTGCGGTCGGGGCGCCTGATGCTGATCACCGGGCTGATGCTGCCTGCCGTGCTCGCGGGCACCTGCCTGATTTTGTTCGCGCTCGGAATGAGCTTCAATATGATGACGCTAGGCGGCATGGCGGCGGCGGTCGGTCTCGTCGTCGATGACGCGGTGGTGATGCTGGAACACATCATGCGGCGGATGCAGGAGGGAACCGCCAAGGGCGTGGCCGGTATCCTCGCCGCCGCCGCCGAAATGGGAACGCCGCTGTTCGGATCGACGTCGGCGACGATCATCGTCTTCCTGCCGCTCGCCTTCATTAGTGGCGTGACCGGCGGGTTCTTCAAGGCGCTGGCGCTGACGATGGTCGCAGCGCTTGGCCTCTCGTTGCTGTACGCGCGCTTCGTCATCCCGCTCGTGTCCGCATACTGGCTGCGCGACAAGGACGCCGAGGCAGCCGAGCAGGCGGGCGGCTTCATGGCGCGGTTGGGCCACGGCTATGATCGCGCGGCGGGTCGAGCCTTCGCCCGTCCGGCACTGTTTGTGGGGCTACTCGCGCTAGGCATGGCGCTGCTGGGATATGCCGCCTGGAACCATGTTCCCTCCGGTTTCATGCCGCAAATGGACGAAGGCGGGTTCATTCTTGACTACAAGGCACAGCCGGGGGCGGCGCTTAGCGATACCGATCGACTGCTCCGCCAAGTCGAGACGATCATATCAGCCACGCCCGAGGTCGCGAGCTATTCTAGACGCACCGGCGTTCAACTCGGAGGTGGACTGACCGAAGCCGACGAAGGCGACTATTTCATTCGGCTAAATGGCGGGTCGCGGCGGAACATTGAAGAGGTGATGACCGATGTTCGGCAACAAGTCGAAGCAAATGTGCCGGGCATTGAGATCGAGACCGCGCAGTTGATGGAGGATCTGATCGGCGATCTCACCGCAGTGCCGCAGCCGATCGAGGTGAAGCTATTTGGCGATGATTCCGCGAGCCTCGAAGCAGCAGCGAAACGCGTCGGTGGTGCGATCGGCAAGGTCTCTGGCGTGGTCGAGGTTGTGGATGGGTTGCGGGTGGCAGGCGATTCGCTCAGTATTCGCGTCGATCCTGCCCGCGCAATTCAGCAGGGACTCGATCCGACCACGGTCGGCGGCCAGCTTGAATCGATGATTGGAGGCACGCAAGCGACATACGTACGGATTGGCGAACAACTTGTCTCCGTCCGTGTCCGAGCGCCCGCCGACTTGCGCGCCCGCGCAGATGAGATTGGTCGGCTTGTCCTTACAACGCCCGATGGCCGTGCCGTCCGCGTCGGCCAGATCGCAGTCGTTTCGATCGCGGCGGGGCAGAAGCAGCTCACACGCGAGGACCTCGCCCCCTTCATCGCCGTTACTGCGCGGCTTGAGGGGCGCGACCTTGGCTCAGCGATGAAGGACGTGCGCGGGGCGGTATCGGGGCTTCATCTGCCGGGTTCGATCCGGGTCGATTACGGCGGTCTCTACGCACAGCAGCAGCAAAGCTTTTCCGACCTATCGATGGTCTTCGCTGCCGCGCTACTGCTAGCCGCACTGCTGCTCACGTTCCTGTTCGAGCGCATCATCTGGACTTTGGCTGCGATCGCCACGGTGCTACTTTCGGCAGCAGCGGTGCTCGGCGGGTTATGGCTGACGGGGATCGAGCTCGACATCTCGGCGCTGATGGGGCTGACCATGGTTGTCGGCATGGTTACCGAACTGGTGATCTTCTTTCTCGCCGAGATAGACACGGAACGCCCCGTCGATCCCGGTTCTTTATACGACGCGGGCGCTAAGCGCCTTCGGCCCATCTTGATGTCCGCGCTGATCGCGATCCTGACACTAAGCCCACTCGCTCTCGGCCTCAGCCGCGGCGCGGGTCTCCAGCAACCCCTCGCGACGGCCATCATCTTCGGACTTGTTACCGCGGTGCCACTTGTACTGCTGTTCCTGCCAGCGGCAATCATCGCAATGACGCGAAAGTCTTCTGCTGACTATCGCGCTGCATCCAATCCAATCACGGGGTGAATGGTCGCTTTATCACTGTAACATTTATCACGATCAGAACTGCGGCAATGCGCACTACTAGATCGGTAAATCGCCAAGGACTTTAGGAGATTATAATGCAACTGAAAATCACACCAAAAGTCAATTCCCGTTATTGGTGCGCAATCTTAATAGCAAGTATGTGCGGCACTAATCTCGGAGATTTCTTTCCAGATGTATTACACATTAGCACTGGTGTCGGTCTAATTATCCAGATGTTGATGTTCATTGGCATCGTTTTGATCGACCGAGCTAGCCGCAGAGGTAGTGAGGCATTTTATTGGCTCGCGATCCTGACGGTCAGGGCCGCGGCGACAAATATTGCCGATTTCTCGATTGATACCGAGCATTTTGGATATATTGCCGTCTCTGCCGTATTCGCCTTCCTTCTCGCTATCTTGATCGCGATACACCGATCCTCGGGGCCAAAAGATTCCACCGGTGATCTTCCCCCGACCAACGGATTTTACTGGTTCACAATGCTGACGGCTGGTGCGCTTGGGACGGTCGTAGGAGATGGCATCGGTCATGCGTTCAGTTCGGTTCAGATTGGCGTTCCCATTTCAGCGGCGATGGGGACCCTGGCCCTCACCATTATTCTTGGTATCAGAGCTCGTATGGTATGGGTATCTGCGGCGAGTTATTGGGTCGCCGTCGTAGCCGTCAGATGGTGGGGAACCAACGTTGGGGACATTCTGGCGTTTTTCATGACGCTATCGGTCAGTATGATAGGAACTGGTATTGCACTTGCGTTGACTTTATTTCTATGGCGCGAACCGAAAGCCGCGCTGAATAAGGCCAACTCTTCAATTGCGAATAGAATTTAGGTTCTGAGCCGACCATGAGCGGCATACATCGCTCATGGTCGGCTGCTTTCAATCGTGATTGTTCATCGTTGCGTGCGGATAGCCGCGGATGGAGGTAAGGATCATCGCCCCCTTCGTAGCGGGCGTTGACAAGCTGGAAGAATAGGTCCCCGCGCCGGGTGGACTGGGAGATAACCGATCTCATCCACCACCAGCAGCGCGGAGCGATACAGGAAAGTACGCCCCAGTGCGGGTCCTCGCGCAAGACCCCCTGGATGAGGACCGCCAAACCGTCGAACCCCTCCCTCGTATCGGTCACGCCGCGCGCCAGCCAGACGCGGATCGGCCCGCTTCCGGTGAACGCGGGGAGCGGTGCCCCTAACCCCTGCGCCAAATTCCGCCAACGCCCGTTCCAGCGCGCCCACATCGACCGACGCTTCCACACTCAGCCGCACACCAGACGGCGATTCGATCCCGATCCGGTCTGGAGCCTCGGCACGGGTCGGATGCGTCATGGTGACGAGTGGCGCTGGTGGAATCTGATCCGCTATCCGTACCTCGGCGAAGCAGGGCGCGTCCACAAACGGACCCGGCACCGCCGATCGCGGCGCTTCCGCCAACTCACCCGACATCGCCTGACGCCGCCAGGTGTAAAGCTGGCCGCTGGTCAGTTCGTACCGCTCTATCGATCCGCGCACCGAACCGCCCAACCCGAACGCATCGCGCAGCACCGTCAGCTTCTGCTCCACCGTCCAAGCGTGTCGCCCCGACACCCGCGCCACCACCTCGATCCGACCGCTCATGCGATTGCTCGTATCTTCACTCGTAGGCTCCAAGACCTCGAGATCGCCACAACGCCAACCGAAACGGCAAGAATCGTTGCATACCCGCTCAAGGCGGGCCGTCAGACCACGCACATGATGCAACGCGTGCGCTTTCCGTCGATGATTTGGCACTAGTCCCCGACGGCGAGGCGAGTACCAGTGCGTCAACGCTCCACTCGAAGAGCGCTAGATGGCTCGAATGCTGCGGTGCGTAAGGGATATTGAATATAGGCGAATCGAACCCGCCGCCATTCCGGTGCCGAAGCCCGTTTCACGAACCCCTCGCGATTGGCGAGCTGCATGATTTCGCTAGCGAGCGCGACCTCTTCGACTGCCCGTTTGGTCTGCGTCGATGTGGATCGTGATGTAACTCTTCCGCGAGTGCGCGACCGGCTGACGTCGTCCCGCTTGACTTCGCGATTGCCAATGAGATCGGAGGCCAGTTCAGCAGTGCCGCCACCCTGACTTAGTCCACACCGCAAGATCAACAGATTGCCGCAATTCTCGATGATGGTGTGAGCGCCCTCGCCGTAGATTTGCTTGACCTGAGCAAAGCTCTGAAAGCCGATCGCAACGCGACCACCAAATTTGCGCAGACGGGCTTGCGCGTCCTTTAGACCTTCGATGCGACCAAGCGCGTCGAGCTCATCAACATGGAACCATATACGCCGTTCGGTCGACGGGGCGAGCGACAGCGTTTCCACGATGGCCAAATTCATCCAGCACGAGGTCAGCCCGCGCAAGGCCGCCACCTGATTGGCCGCGTAAGGCATCCACAGCGAGCCTTCGCCTTCTCGCACCCAGCGTCGGATCGAAAACTCTGGCCCGGACTGTAGGCCGAAGCTGCGCAAGCTGGCGACCGCTGGGGTGATCGTGCCGAGAATACTGGCCAGCATTCGTTCGCCGCCCTCCTCAAAATATCGAGATGCCGGCGTACCGTCGCACAGCGCTTTCAATTGCGCTCGGTTTGCCTGATTGAGCGCAATGACGAAGTCGGATGAACTGCCCATTGCATTGTCGACCCAGCTTTCCATCGCGCTGGCGAGAAATTGCTGCGCGTAGCTGATCCACTGGTCATGGTCGCTGTGCCCCAGATGCGGGAGCAACGAGGCGCTGAGCATCGCAAAATCGCTGTCCTGCTCGATCTCGCTGAGCAAATCCCAGTTCGCGCAGCGTGCATCGTAGGGATTGAGGATGATATCGCCTGGCTGGTAGAATACGCTGAGCGATGAGCCTTCGGGGTCGGCAACGACCTGTCGGTCGCCGCGCCGCGAAGCGCAGGCCATTAGCGCGCGTAGTGCCGTCGACTTGCCCGAGCCGGTCGCACCGATCGCGGCGACATGCATCGTTTCGTCTTCGGTAGTCAGCGCCACGCCAGCGAGGGTGAGGCGGTTGGTGGTGGCGGGGACCACCCAGCTTTGCAGTTTGCTGGTGTACCCGCGCATCCTGGTGCCGCGCAGGTGTGTGACGCCGTGCCGCGCGGCACCAAGGCGTGCGGCGACCGCACCGCCGAGATGGGCAAAGATTGCCGGCAGGATCACGGCGAGCGTCGGGGTGTCGGCGAGGAGACCGGCAGACACCCAAAGCCCGATTGCCATCCCGCCGCCCCAACCCAGCGGCGCTGACAGCAAGGCCAAGGGCGTGCGACGATCGACCGCGTGAACCGCGCCGATCGCCAGCGCCCCGGGCAACGCAGCCAGTCCGAACCAGTATGAGTAACGGTGGAGCGCCAGCCAGGACCATCGCTGATCGAGCCATGGTTCCAACGCAGCGCGGTGATGCCAGTGTTCGAGGACAAGATCGCGCCATGCAAATCGCGCGTCCGCAGGAATGAAGTGCGCCACCAATGGCCAGCTCAGGCCGATCGTGACGAGCGATAGCAGGAACGCGATCTGGTGTACGACAGTGTCCGAGCCGCCGCTCGGTCCGCCGCCGTCGGCTGCGCTCGCACTGCTCACCGCTCGGCGCCATAATCGCGGGTCTTGGCCGGGGACGGCGACGCTTTGGCTGCGGCGGCGAACGCGGCGCGGGTCTGCTCGGCCGAACGCTGCGGCGCGCCGCGCAGCGCAGCAAAAGTCTCGCGCAGCGACCGGGTGCGGCCCTGTTCGTGATCCGCCGTCCCGCCTGCTTCCTTACCGACCGGCACCTGTGGCTGCGCAGCTGCCGCTAAATGCGCTGGCACATGGGCGGAATTAGTGTCGCGCGCACTGCTGGCGATGGTTGAGAGGCTGCCGCCGTCGCGCGGCAACGATGTCGGCAGCGACGCATAGTCGAGCGCCATATCCTTTGGCCGTTCGCGCGCAAGAACCTGGCGCAGGTGCGCCTCGTCGGCAAAATCATCGCGGCCAAAATGGAGTGCGGTGTCTGCCCGGTGGCGCGTGAGCGCGACATAGGTTGCGTGCGCATCCATTCCGGGGGTCGCCAGCACATGGGTACGATCGACGGTCATGCCCTGGGTCTTGTGAACGGTCGCCGCATAGCCGTGATCGACATAACCGTAGCTCTTGAGATCGACCGCGATCTTGCGGCCGTCATCGAGCCGCACCGCCAGGCTATCGCGGCTCGCCTTTTCGATCGTGCCGAGCGAGCCGTTCTTGACGCCAAGCTCGCGCTCATTTCTGAGGAACAGAATACGGTCGTTGTCAGCGAACTGCCGTTCGCCGCGCTCGGTCTGCACGGTGACGTCGCGCCCGAGTTCGCCCTGCGCGCGTAATCGCTCGCGTGCGGCTTGATTCAACATCGCAACCTCCTTGTTCATGTGGGTGAGAATGATGCGCGAATGTCCGGGACACGCACTCCGATCGGCGGCCCAGCGGTCGATCAGCGCGGCACGCGCGGCATCGCGCGTGTCGGTGGCGTGGACCATCCCGGCATCGGCGTAAGCGGCGAGCGCATCGCCCGTTTGACCGGTCGCGAACATCCGCGTCGCTTCGCGCATCCAGCCTTCGGACTGCCGGCGCACTTCGCCAATCTCAGCGGCGCCGTGCGTTTCTGCGAGGAGTCGGAAAGCGGCACCCGCCTCGATCGCCTGGAGTTGCTGGACGTCGCCGACCATCACGACCTTGGCACCGGCGCCGGCGGCTTCCGCCAGCACGCGCTGCATCTGGCGCGTGCCGATCATGCCGGCCTCATCCACGACCAGCACGTCGCGCGATGTCAGGCGTTCACGGTCGCGCGCCCAGGCATGTTCGAGACTGGCAATGGTGCGTGACGCGATGCCCGAGCCGCCTTCAAGATTCTCGGCGGCGATGCCGGAGAGGGCGGCGCCGCGGACAGTGTAGCCAGCGGATTCCCATGCGTCGCGCGCAACACCGACCATCGCCGATTTGCCCGAGCCAGCAAAGCCAACGACGAGGCTGAGCCCCGGTGCTTTGGTGATGTGATCGAGCGCGGCGCGTTGATCGCGCCCAAGCACAAGTTCGCGCCGCGTTGCCGCATCGACGGCCCTTGTGACATCATGCCGACCGATGGCGCGGCTCGACGCCGCCAACGCCCCGGCATCGCGGGCGAGCGCCTCTTCGGTGCTGAGCATCGACACCGTCGTGAAGCGGTCTTCGCCGCGCCCATCGTGACCAAGCGCAAGAATCTGATCCGACCCGCGCATCGCCGCGAGAACGCGATCGAACTGTTCTTTGTCGTCCGAATGACGATGCGCGAACTTCGCCAAGTCACGCCGCGTGAAGGTCGCTTGGGCACGGGTCAGCGCATCGAGACCGGCCGAAGGATTGGCGATGATCGCCGCCCCGTTGCGGCGCGCGATCGCCCGATGATCGTCTGCGCGTTCGGCCTCTTCGCCATGCGCGTCACGACGCGCGCCGGCCGCACCGATCTTGTGCTGCGGCTCGAGGTCGATCCCTTGCGCCTCGTAGCTGCGATGATCGATGCGCGCGCTGATCCCGAGCGCGGCGCACCGTTCGTTGACGTGCTCGGCCCACGCCGTCCGCCAGTGTTGCAACAGCGCGGTCGCGTTCCAGTCGCGAACCTTGGCACCAAAGCCGTCGGGGCCAACTTCGCGCATTGCCAGCAAGACGTGGGCATGCGGCCTGGCCTCGCCGTCGGCCCCGATATCCCAGTGCACGTTGAGGTCGGCAACCATGCCGCGGGCGACGAATTCTCGGGCGACGAAGTCGCGGGCGAGCGCGACGCCCTGCTCCTTGGTCATCTCGCGAGGGATTGCGAATTCAACCTCGCGCGCGAGTTGGGCATCCTTGCGGTTCTCGTTCGCCTCGACCTCGTTCCACAGCGTTTCGCGGTCGCTGAGTCGGTCCGGCGCACCTTCGGGCAACATCACTTCGGAATGGATGACGCCGGGTTTATTGGTGAAATCATGGTGCCGGCCGAGCCGCTCATCATGGAGGCGTGAGGCCGACCGATAGGCCCCGGCCGCCACCGCGCTCCTGCCGGTGCCGCGCCCGATGACCTTGGCCGAGAGGTGGAAGATTGCCATGACGGCAACCCATTTACGCCATGCCTCGCGACGTCAGTACGACGTATAAGCGCGCTCTCATACGCTAGAGCGCTCCTGAGAGATTTGTGCCGTTGAACCGGGGATCAGACCGCCCAATTCGGCTGCATCGACACACTCAATGGAGATGCACGATGCGAAAGGTCCGGGATTTCGACGCAGAACTGAAAGCGCTCAACGACCGCGCCAAGCTGCTCAAGCAGCGCAAGATCCAGCAATTCGGCGAACTGATCGAGGCGACTGGTGCGGACGCGCTCGAGCCTGATCTGCTTGCCGGCGCTCTCCTCGCGGCGGTCGCGGAAAAGGATAAGGCCACCACGTCCGCATGGAGTCGCCAGGGCGCTCAATTCTTTCGCGACACAAGCCGGCGATCCTTGCGTCGCAATGCTGGCGGTGGCGAAGGCGGCAAAGCGGCTGATCCAGGCTCGCAATCGGCTTGATGCAGCACGATCGCGTTCGGATACGAGGGCTTGGGTGGTGGCAAGGCGCGAACGCACGCGGCATTTGATCGAACTGGGCGGTCTTGTGCAGAAAGCCGGGCTCGTCGAAATCGCCGACGACGACCGCGCGATGCTGTACGGCGCTTTCCTCGATGTTGCGCTGCGGATGCAGGGCGAGGAGGGACCGCAGGTCAAGCTGCTCTTCCGGCGACGCGGCGCCCGGGCCTTCGCAACCGAAGCTGACGAAGCCGCCGACGCACGCGCGCAAGACGGCAAGCCGAAAGCTTCGAGCGCCGGGACAGATGATGAAGCATAGTGTCGGTCCCAAGGCTGTCGACTGGTTGTGGTCCGGATTGGAATCATGGTCGGCGGCGAGGCGACTTTGCGCGTGGAAATTAGTCGTCGCGCAGATGCGGCAAGGCAGCTTCAATCGCCGCCTTCGCCGCGGGCACATAGCTCTGCCACATGGGCTTGCCTTCGAACTTCGTATTCTCCGGATTGCCCTCCAGGCGACACAGCGCACGGGCAGCCGACTCAATGGCTTTTTCGGTGTTCAACACGATCAGGCCTCCATCAAATCGGCCAACAGCTGCGACGAGAGAACATAGTTCAAAGTCGCCCTGAAGGCACCCATTCCCGGAACGGATCGGTCGCCGCGCGTCATGGTGCGGCGCTGGTTGCGGCGCCGCCATCAGGACCGCCGGATAGCGGGAAGAGCGAATTGCGCGGTCGTGCCTCAACGCTGCGGCCCGAGACCGTTGGCGTGGGCGGCAGTACACCCTTATCTTCGAATGTCGGCCGCGTGATGAACAGGCGCGCCTCCTGCCAGCGAGGCGCAGGCGTAGTTATCGGCCGAGTTGCTGCATTTCCGCCCAGACGCGCGGTGTAGGCGATCGTTTCCGCTGGCAACGCCATGCCGCCCTGCACATAGCGCTGATAGCGCCCCGGTCCCGCATTGTACGCCGAAAAGGCGCCCGGCCATCCATAGCGTGCGGCGAGTTCGGCGAGGTACATCGCGCCGCCGATCATGTTCATCCGCGCATCAAACGGGTCGGCGCCGAGATTGTAGCGCGCGGTCAGATAGGACCATGTCGCCGGCATGATCTGCATGCAGCCGATTGCTCCCTTGGCCGAGACGATCCGCGAATTCCCGCCCGACTCTGCGAGCATGACGCGCACCACCACATCCTCGGGAAGGCCCGAGCGCCGCGCCGCCTCGGGCGCGTGCACGGCGCAGCTGTTGGAGCCTGCCAGCACCGGCGCGGCGCCAGGCGATGGCGAGGCCGAGACGGCGATCGCAACGACGCCCAATATTCTGATCCATCGCCGCGTCATGACCAGGTCCACAGCGGGATCGCGCGACCGATCACTTGCGCACGATCGATCGGGCCGAAATAGCGGCTGTCGAACGATGCGCGCAGCGCCGGCGCGATCAGCACCAGCTGATTGCGAGCCAGGCGCCGGCACCCCGACCAACGCGGCAGTGGGCGGCCGAAACGATCGCGCGGCAGCGCGGTCGCAACGGCGCGTCCGTCGAGCGTGACACGCATATTCGTGCGGCAGATGGTCGCACCGGCGAGCGCTGCGACCGGCTTCACCAGCAGCGCGTTGGCCTCGACATAGCGGCGCTCAGCCATGAAGCGTGTGAGTGCGGGCGACGGTCGCACTGCGACGAGATCGCCCACGCGCGGGGCGGCGCTGGGTTCGATTCCGTAGAGGCCGAGCGGCACGCTCGCCGAGGCATTCCAGACGAGGCGCAGTTGGGGGTGATGCAAGGCCGGGAGGAGAAAAGCTGCGAGCGCCGTTCCCGTCCCGGCGAGCACGCCGACGCGAAGCGGACGGCGGTGCAGGCCGGTGGCCGCCGCAGGACCACCGGCGGTGTGCTGGTCGAGCGCGCCAGCCATTATTGTTGCTCCGCGCGTTCGCCGGGACGACGCACGGCCGGCAGCACGGATCCGTTGTTGGGATCGGAGGTGGATGCGCAGGCGCCGCGATCGCACCAGGCGCGCAGTTCCTCGATCGTATAGACGACGCGCCCGCCGATTTTCCGGTAAGCGGGACCGGTGCCGTAGGTGCGATGCTTTTCGAGTGTTCGCGCTGAGAGGCCGACATAATGGGCGGCCTCCTTGGTGCGCAGATAACGCGTATCCTTGATGATATCGGGCATGGTGAACTCCGTGGATGTCGGACCCGCGATGCGATGCGGGGCAGGGCCTCGCGAGCCCGGCGATCATCGGCGTCGAACGGCGTCCACGGGTGGCCGGAAAGCGGGGGTCCGCGATCCGACCACATGGGGGTTGATGATGGTGTCTATGTTTTGGGACGTGCCCCAAGCAGCCGCCTATAGCCGCCCGTTACCATCTCGGTCGCCGCGTCGGCGAGGCGGCGTAGATCGGAACGCTCCGAACTCAGGCGCCAGTCGTCAGGCGGTGGGTCGAGCAGTTGCCCGGCGATGTCGCGCAGCGACGCGCCGGAGCGCTGCAAATCGTAAATGCAGACCATTGCTGCCTGCCGGTGTGCATGGGCGTTCGGCGAGGCGCGCAGCGGCGCGCCAAGGCCGACCGCGCGCCGGAATGAGTCGGCCGAGCGGATTCGGTCGCTATGGCTGCGGTCGGGATGGAGATAGAGCCCAAACGGCTTGCCCAGCACCGGCGCAAGGTCGGCGGGAATCCAAAGCGGCAGCTCCGGGGCGCCGTGCCTTCGGATCAGGATCGACGTTCCTCCGGGCGCGGCCATGCGGACGACGCGATCGCCCCAGGCCGCCGGCCGGTAAAGGAGATCGCCGATCGATCGCGCCCAGGGCACTGGCCGGACGATCGTCAGCGCGCCTACTTCGAGAGATGGCAGCCAGGCGACCGGCGGCGCTACGGTCGCCGGCGTGTCGGGATCGACCGCGAAAGGTGAGGCCCCAGGGGGACCACCTCCTCGCCAGGGAATGCTGCGGAAGATTGATGACGGGCCGTGCCGAGCGACGGACAGCGGCCAAAGCGAGCGCGGAACTGCGTCGTGCGGCCTCACCGGTTGACGTCCAAATCGCGCGGAAGTCGGGATTGCGACGGACCCATTCCCAGGCGAACCCTCGAGCATTCAACGTCAGCAACGCCCGATAAGCCTCGGGCAGGCGCATTCTATTGTAACCTGGCATCGCAATACTCCTCGATGCCCCCTGCGAACTCGAAGTATGTTGCGAATGATTCGCGAATCAAGGCCGCCCGACCTTATCGCCGAATAAGCGCGCCTTATCCCAAGTGGTTAATATTACAGCCAAAATGGATCGAATGAAAGCCCCGCCCGGTCGGTCCGGGCGGGGCTTGATCGGTCCGACTCAGTCGCCGTTGCGCCGGGTCGGGCGCGACCAGATCAGGTTGTAGGTCTCGCCATCCTCGTCGTCGAAGAGGTTGGCGTAGATCGGAGCGGTGAAGCTCGGATCGTCGAGTTTGAGGCCCAGATAGGCGCGGCCTTCGTTGGACTCCTTGGTCCAGGCGGCGCCGATTTCGGCCCGGCCGACCATCACCCGGTGCGAGGGCGCATTGTCGTTGGCGCGGTTGCTGTCGGGAACGATGCGGACGCCCTTGGCCTGGACGCTCAGGGTGACGATCTCGCCGACGAACTCGTTGTTGGCGGTCTTCTTGAAAGTACCGATGGTAGCCATGTTAAGTCTCCAGTCTTTGATCCTCGAGCCCGTGCCCATCACGGCCTCGATGGCTTGCAAGGTGACCGGGGCTGCCGCGGCTGCAGTCGAAGACCTGAAGCGTCAGCGGAAGACGGCGGCGGGGCGCTTTTTTGTCCCCGCGAGGAATGACGGCGAAGCCGGCAGGGGAAAAAAGTGACCCAAAGCCGTTGCGGCCCGGAGCGGCAGAGGCGAAGCCGGTTTCGGTCATCAAGCCATGAAGAGAGGCTGTTTGGGCACTGGCCTGGATCTGCCGACAGGAGACGTGGCGTCGGCATCGGCCCCCGTCCAGAAGCCCGACATCGTGAGCGTGATGCTGGATAGATCTACCTGCAAACAGGCGGGGTCCTTCTTGATTACGACCGCCGCCTCAATCGCCAAATGCCCGCTGCCGGTTACAGACTCGGCCTGCGCGGGGTCGCGCTCCTGAAGCCTGATCCTACGATGACCGCCGCAAAAAATGGGTGCCGGCTCGCCATCCATGCCGCGACCATTTACGCCTCTGTGCTCGGCAGCGGGTGAAGACTGGCCTGATCCCATCGCCCCTCCCGGGCAATGCAAGGCAGGCCTGCAAAAAGCCCCGCCCGGACCGACCCGGCGGGGCGAAGTGCGGAGAAATGACGACGATATTGCCGCGATCAGGCGACCGGACGGGCGAGCTTTTGCGCGGCGATAGCCCCGCTCAAGCCACCCGCAACGAGTGCAATGGCGAAGCTGGCAAAGCCTGCGAGCGATGCAAAGGTGCTCGCGACCGAGAAGCCGGCAATCGCAGCGGGGATGGCAAAAACGGCGATCAGCATGCCGCGTGCCGGGCGGTTCGAAAGCGATAGCGCCGCGAAGCGACCGAGCGCGATGATGCCCATGAACGTGGCGATGCCGATGATTATCGACGGCAGCGGAGCGATGCCGAGCGCGGCGCTGCCGAAGCCGGCCGCCAGGCCGGCGCCGATCGGCATCGCCAGCGTCGCGCCGGCAAACAGCGCGTAGATCAGAAATCCGACGCCGATCAGCATCAGTGGGAACAGGATAAACATGGCGTCACGTCCTTTCTTCAAAGGGTTGGACGCGCTTCCACCAGCCACCACAGCGCGTGCAGAATATAGCAGAAATTGCCCGGCGACGAAACCGCCGCCGGGTTCGGTCGGGCGCTCGCCCATAACGATCAGGCTGCGAAAACATCATATTCGCGAACGACATGATCGGCGTCGCCGTCGTACTCGTCACTCGGCATCGCGTTATAGCCGTCGTCCGTCTCGATCAGGATGATGATGACCTTGAGGGTGCATGCCAGGTTCCAGGCGTAGCGTTGTGCGGTTTCGAGGGACATGACCGGCTCCTGTCGTTTTTCGGAGCGGGGCCTCTCCCCGCTCGACAGGCGCCGACGCATCCGGCGTCCGGCCGCGATCACCGCGTCAGGAGGCGCAGCCGATTAGCGGCCGCATGCAAAGCATAGCGGACCCTTTACGGGTTGATCGTGGAAGGCCGGAGGTCGGAAAGGACTAGCGCCTCCAAGAGCGGGAAGAGGTTCCGCGGACAGCCAAAGGGGACGTGGTGGTTGAAACCGTGGGGATACGTGCTTGACGATTTTTGGGCACCGGGAACACGACCAGATGGTTCTATTGGCAAGGATGTCTGCCTCGCTGGTCGGTGCGGTCATCCGATCCGATCTTTCCCGCCCGGCTGCGATTTGCTTCTATGATGGGCTTGGGAGGTTGAGTGGGTACATGGATCGAGTCGAAGCATTGATCACCAGGCTCGCGCCCGTGCCGATTTGCGACGAATGCATCGTCGAACGCCTCCATCTGGCGGCGCTCCACCAGGCGAGCCAGCGCACGCGCGAGCTCGCCGGTCAGCGTGGTTATGAACGCACGACCGCCGAATGCGCCACTTGTGGTCAGCCTAAATCCGTTGTCCGCCGATGCCGGCGGTGAATGCGCGTCTCGACTAAAGGCGCCCTGCGCACATGGCGGCCGTCATTCGAACCGCCAGACCGGGATGCCCATCTTGCGGGCCTTGTCGAACAGATTCTCCTGGATGCCGCCACCCGGAAACAGGATGATCCCGACGGGGACGGTCGCGAGCACGACGTCGTTGCGCTTGAAGGGTGCCGAGGATTTGCCGTGCTTCGCAAAGTCCGGCGCGAACGGGATTTGCGGGATAGTGCGCTGGGTGGCCCAGAGCGATGCGATCTTTTCGGCACCCGTCTTCGATCCGCCGTGCATCAGGATCATCGTCGGATGCTTGGCGAGCACGCTGTCGAGCACTGACCAAATGGTGCGGTGATCGTTATAACTGGCGCCTCCGGAGAGATAGACGCGTTCTCCCGGCGGGATCAGCACTTGGCTTTCGGTCCAGCGGCGCGCGTTGATGAAATCACGGCTGTCGACGATGCTGGCGGTAAGCGCCTTGCGGTTCACCATCGATCCCGACCGTGGCATCCACGCTTTGCGAAGATGGATGCGGAACTGATCGGCGAACGCTTCGCGGAAGGCTTCCATCGCGTCGCGGCGCTCGATCATCGTGCGGCCTTCTGCGATTGCCGTTTCGAGTTCGACCGATCTGACCTCACTGCCATCCTGCTCGCGCTGGAGGCGTTTCTGCGCCAGCTCGTTGCGATCAAGTTCGCGCTCGATCCGCTCGCCTGCCCGGTGGAACACATTGGTGAAGCCCCAGAGCAAATCTTCGAGATCGGGTTCGAGCCGCGTGTCAGCCAGACAGGCGGCCATCGCGTCAAAGGTGTCGGCGGCTGCGGCCTCGACCAGGCGGCCTTCGGGCAATGGTCTTGGATCGGCTTCGTCCTCGAAGGGTCTGCGCCCATAAAGTTCAAGTTCCTGGAGGAGGTGGGAGAGCGAGGATTCCTCATGCTCGGGTTCGTTGGGACGTTCGGGGTCGGTGGTCATGATAGTCGCCTCGTCGTTTGACCGCGCCTCTCGCGGCCTTCGTGGCGACGACAGGACGGTGGGCGGACCGGGCGCGCACCCCAAGCGAAGCGAGCGGGGGGCCGAAGCGAAGCGAAGGACGGCGAAGCGCGGCTATTTTGTTTCGCGATGCAAAGCGCAACCCGAAGGGTGCGCGGCGGAAAATAGTCGCGGCGCAGCCGTTGCGCGGCAGGCCCGCCTGCCGTTCCAGTCGCCCTCTCAAGAAGGCCGATAGGCGCGGCTCTTCGTCGACGTGAGGCAGGATCGGACCGTCCCGGGTGCCCCGATGACGCCGCTGCCGTCCCTCGCTCTTGCTGGCCTCAACTTGCGGACAGGAGAAAGCGTGCACGATCTTCGGGGACGAGCTGCCGGGCAAGATGCGCCCGAAGCCGGTCGAGTCCCATCAGGCGAAGGTCGGCATTGAAGTCGTCAAGCTGGGGCTCGAGCACGATCATTGCGATGCTGGCCGCGTGGGTGCGTTCGGTCAATGTCGCCACCGCATGGGCGCCGGCGGGATCGTCGTCGCGTGCGACATAGAGGCGTTGTAGCTCCGGCGGGAAGGCTATCGCGGCGAGATGAGGGGCGGAAAGGCCGGCGATCATCGCCAACGGAGGGACTGCCATGCGCAGTGACAACATCGTCTCGATGCCTTCGCCGGCAACCATGACCGGCCCTGATGCCCCGAACCGGACGCCATGTCCGAGCAGATCGCCCATCGCCCGGCGCGGCGTCGCGACCGGCGCCTTGTCGGTGCCCGCAGTATCGAGCCAGGTGCGGTGGACCCCAGTAATGGCGCCGTCGAGGTCGGTCACCGCTGCGATCAGTGCCGGGAAGGTATTCGGTGTGTCCGGCACGTCGTCCCCATTGGCGCGATACCAGCAGCGGGGAAGGAAACGCAGCCAGCGTTCCGATCGCATGCCGGTGATGGCGCGATGGCGCAGGTAGGTTTCGGCAAGGGTGCCGCTGATCGGCTTAGATGCCGCAAACAGGCGTCTTGCGGCCTTGCGCGATCCTGCTGGCGGTCGAGGTTCGTCCGGGTCGAAGTCCGGCAGCGCACGTGGCAAGGATAGGAAGGTCCGTGCTTCCTCGATGGTCTCGGCGAGCGAGCGGTGCCCGCAGTTGAGACCGATCAGGTCGAGAAGATCGCCATGCTCATGGGTCGCGGCGTCAGTCCATTTGCCGGCAGCGCCCTTACCATGGTCGCCGCCTTTCAGCCGAATATAGAGACTGCGCCCCGGTGACCCCAGGGCATCGCCGGCAATCCAGTATCGGCCTTCGCGCCGGCCAGCGCCGAGATAATGGCGACAGACAGCCTCGGCGTTGCGCGCCAGGGCACGCGACAGGTCTGATGCGGGACCGGCCATGAAAATCCTCCACAACAAAAACGGGGCCTGCCGCTGCGGACAGGCCCCGAAGGAAGGGCGATTATTCGGCAGCGACCGCGAACGCCTCGTCAGCGTCCAGACCATGCTGATCATCCTGCGCCTCGGCGTCGACAGCCTGTTCGCCGTCGTTTGCCGCCGTCGGTTCGAGCGCTGGTGTGCGCAGCGGTTCGGCGAGCCAGCCGCTGCCGGCGAGCAGGCCTTCGGCCGCCTCCGCCATCTCGGGCTTCTTGAGACCGGCAAGACGCCCCGCCGCCTCTCCGCCCCTGGCTTCCTCGACCGCCGACAAGATGCGCGGCTTGGTCACCCGGCCGAGATAGTTGCCAATGGTTGCAGTCCATCCCGCCGCGACCATGTCGAGGTTCGCGGCCCGCGCCAGCACATGCGAATGCGCGATCCGTCCCGCGACGGCCCGCGCGGACACCCGGCTTTCATTGTACCGGTTAGCCGGTTCCCACACCGCGTTGATGCCGAACGCGGCACAATGCGCGAACAGCGCCGCCTGTTCATCGGCATCAAAGGCGATCAGCGTCTCCCACAGATCGGCGGGCGCATCAGGCAGGCGCTCCGACCATCCCTCATGCCGCTGGTCGATCGCCTTCGCCGACATGCTGTCGTTTAGGCCGGGCGCGTGAACACCAAGCCCGGCACCGCGAACCGACACCTGCATGCAGCTGTTCTCGGCGGCATAGGTGTAGAAGGTGTCGAGCACGAAGGCGTGGAGCACCGCCGCGAACGCGACCTGCGGGCTCGTCGCCACAGCCTCGCGCAAGGCGAGCGTCCGGTGCGTGGTGAGCTCGGTCACCAGCCGGTCGGGAAGCGGACGAAGCATATCGTCCTGCTCCTCCTCCTCGGCCTCGGTCGCCGTTCCGGGCGCGCCGCCGACGCTGATGATCAGCCCCGCGAAGTCATCGCCGGTGCCGGCCTCGCCGTCGCCATCGATGGCGGATCGGTCCTCGCCCTCATCATCGGCCGGCTCTTCGACGGGCTCGTCTTCGGGTTTCACGAAGCCGCGCTCGACATAGGGCGATCCATCGACGTCAATGCTGACGAACGCGCCGGCGCGCGCCACCTCGGCTGGATCATAGACCAGCGGCGGTGACACGATCGCGGCGATCTCGACGTCGATCGCGTTGACGCGGGCCGTCACATCGTCGGGGATGTCGTCCGCACCGGACCATTGGTCCTCGAGCCGATCGGCTTCCTCGCGGAGTGCCTCAAGGCGCGCTTCGCCCTCATCGCCGACCGGCGGCTGCTCGCCATCAATGACACGCAGACCGTCATCATAGGTGTAGGGGAAGTCGACCGCGATCGCGACCCACTTCCACCCTTCCTCGCCGATCCGGGCGCCCTCGGCCTGGAGCTTCTCGTCGACCAGCCGGTCGAGCAGCGCCACATCTTGCAGCCAGCCGCCATCGTCGGCCTCGAACAGGTCGCGAAGGACGTAGCCGCCCGCAGCAACATAGGCGTCGAGCGTGACGAAACGGACGCGCTTGTCGGACGCCCGGATCTTATCCTCGGTCAGCCGCGAGCGGATGAACCAGGGTTGCTTGTTGTGGCTCGACTGCAGCAGATCCCAGACCTGCTCCTGGCGCTCATGGTCTTCGGACACCGAGAAGGCCATCAACTGCTCCAGGGTCATGCCGTCCTCGGCATAAAGGTCGTGCAGTTTCGGGGAGACCGAGGCGAGCTTCAGCCGCTGCTTGACGACGGACGGCGTCACCATGAACGTCGCGGCGATGGTCTCGACGTCGGTGCCCTGCTGGGCAAGCTGCTGCATCGCCCGGAACTGATCGAGCGGATGGAGCGCCTCGCGATGCGTGTTTTCGGCGAGCGAATCCTCTTCCGCCGAGATCACGTCGTCGTCGCGCACGATGCACGGTACCGGCTCGGTCTTGGTCATCCGGCGCTGCTTGACGAGCATCTGGAGCGCCCGGAAACGGCGACCGCCGGCCGGAACCTCGTAGAGGCCGGTCTCGGCGCCGTCCGCATCGTGCTGGGCGCGGACGGTGAGGCTCTGGAGCAGGCCGCGGCGGGCGATGTCGGCAGCGAGCGTGTCGAGCGAGACACCCGCCTTGACGCGCCGGACATTGGCTTGGCTGAGCACCAACTGGTTGAACGGGATGTCCCGCGAACCGCTGAGGCTGATTTTGACGATCTTGGTCATGGTCATTCTCCATGACGGGCGGCGAAGAAACTCTCTCTTCACCTCCAACCCGTCATGGAGACGGCGCAGCCCTCTCCCTCTAAGAGGGGGAGAGCCGCGCCGCCGATCAGACCGGGAGTTCGCTCACCGCACCGAGACGAGCAGCTTCGCGGCCTTGCCCTCAAGGTCGAGCCGGGCGTCCTGATGCGGTTTGTCGCGCGCGAGCGCGGTGATGCCCTGGACGAAATCGAAGATCGATTCGGGCGGGCGGCCTTCCTCCTCCAGCACCGTCGCGATGATCTTCTCGGTCTCGCCGCGCGAGAAACCGCGCTTGCGCAGGAAGCTCTCGCGGTCCTCGTCCTTGCGCGCGACGATGCGTTCGCGCGCGGCCTTGATCCCCGCCATGAAGGGAGCCGGCGACGACGATGCGAAATTCTCCAGCGCGGGCGCCGCCTCATGCGCGAAGCGGTTGGCGGCGAACTTGCTGTGGCGGATGCTGATCTCCTCGAAGCCTTCCGCCCCCCAGATATTCCGGTTCATGCACACTGCCCGAAGGTAGAAGGACGCCATGCCGAGCGTCTTCGAACCGACCTCGCTGTTCCAGGCGTAGAAACCGCGAAAGAAGAGATCGGGATCGCCGTTCGGGAGGCGTCCGGCCTCGATCGGGTGCAGATCGTCGACAAGGAACAGGAAGACGTCGCGATCGCTGGCATAGAGCGTGGTGGTGTCCTTGGTGATGTCGACCAGCGGATTGTAGGTCATGGTCGACCAGTCGAGCAGACCCGGCACCTTCCACCGCGTGTCGCCAGTACCATTGCCGGCGATCTTCATCACTGCGGCGACCAGCTCATGATCCCAGATGCGGCCATAGTCCGGGCCCGTGACGGCGCGCAGTTCAACCCGGCCATCCTCGGTTTCGAGGGTTTTCATCAGTTCTGCGCGATGCTCGATCAGCCCATGCTGCAGGTTGATTCCGGCAAGCGGTGCTGGGAGCTGGTGCAGATAGCCGGCCGGCGCACCGACTAGGCTGGCGAGCTGGCCGAACGACCAATGGGTCGGCGTGACGGGCTGATCGCGACCAGGCACGATGAGCGCCAGTCGTTCGGCATTGTCGCGACTGGCCTCGATCCGGACCTCACGGGTTTCAACGGTGCGCGTGGTCGCGCGCTCGGCGCGGGCCTTCGCTGCGGCATGAAGCTCGGTCAGAGACAGGAAGCGCTCGTCGTCGGGGCGCGAGAACCATTCGGACGAGACCCGGCCGATGCGTTCGCCGCGTGAGACATCGACTTTATAGCCGGCGGTGGCCGGACGCGATGCCGGGGTCTGGGAAAGGACAGTAGCCATGGATCATCTCCGCGACGGGCACCGAGAGCCTCTCTCTCAGCCTCAACCCGTCACGGTTCTTCCGGCCTTCCTCTTCCTCTGGGTCGGTCGGCGGCGCGCCCATCGGGCACGAGCCGGCAGACCCTCCGAAAACACAATGGCGCCCTTGGCGGAGCCGGCTGGCGCGGCGGCGTGCGCGCGGGCCTGGGGGCCAGTCGCCTCCGTGCCCTCCGGCCTGAGCCAAGAGCGCATGCGCGGTCTGGACAAGACGCGCGACCTCTGGCGGCGCCCCCGCCGCCCGTGTGCGCACCACTGAAGCCCGCGCTCAACTGGGGGCGTTGCGGGGGCGGAGCCGCCCGCAGATGGGGTCCGTCGCGACCTCGGCGCGACGGCAGGGGAAGGCTTTCCCCTTTATCAATTTGAAATTTGCCGCCGATCATGACCGTCAACGCGATTTTATATGGATATGAATTGGAGACGAGCGCGTGGACTTGGCCATTCGTATCCACGCAAAGCGCAGTCGGCCCACTGATATATCTCTGATATCATTTGGAAAAACTGGAGCGGGCGAAGGGATTCGAACCCTCGACCCCAACCTTGGCAAGGTTGTGCTCTACCCCTGAGCTACGCCCGCTCTGGCGCCGTGGCCCGGACGCGTCCGGGCGGGTGAGGCGGGGCCACTAGCATCGCCCCTGCGCACCCGCAAGCCGGTTTTGGGGTTGGCGTCGGCGGCGATACGCCCACATAAGGGGCCTGCCACCAACCGGGAGTTACCTTTGGCCACGCTGGGAATGAGTGCCGCGGAGAAAGATGCCGTCCAGGCGTTCCGCACCGACGTCGTCGAACCGTCGATGACGAACCTCGTCATCATCGATTTCTGGGCCGAATGGTGCGGGCCGTGCAAGGCGCTGGGACCGGTGCTGGAAAAGGTTGCGGCGGACTATGCCGACAAGGGAGTCGTGCTCGCCAAGGTCGATACCGACAAGAACCAATTCATCGCCGCGCAATTCCAGATCAAGTCGATCCCGACGGTCTATGCGATGTTCCAGGGGCAACTCGTCGGCGATCTGACGAGCGCGCGCACCGAATCGCAGTTGAAGGCGATGCTCGACCAGCTCCTCAAACAGTTTCCGATCGAGAGCGAGGCGACGAGCGCCGAGGCCGAACTCGAACCGCTGATCGCGATGGGCGAGGACGTGCTCGCCAGCGGCGACGCCGAACGCGCGCTATCGGTCTTCGATCAGATTGGCGAAATGGCGCCCGATCATCATGCGGTGTTGTCGGGCCGCATCCGCGCGCTCGTCGCGCTCGGCCGGACCGACGAGGCGCAGGCCGCGATCGATGTGCTGCCCGAAGAGGTGGCGAAACTGCCCGACATCAGCCGCGCGCAATCCGCACTGGCGCTGGCGCAGTCGGCGCCGCCGGTCGAGGATCTCGCGCCGTTCGAGGCTGCGGTCGCTGCAAATCCGGATGATCTCCAGGCGCGATATGATCTCGCCAACGCGCAGATGACGAGCGACCGCGAGGCGGCGGCCGACGGATTCCTCCATATCATCGCCACCGATCGCGAGTGGAACGAGGGCGCGGCGCGGGCGCAATTGCTGAAGCTGTTCGAGGTCGTCGGCATCGAGGACCCGTGGGTCTCGGCGCAGCGCCGCCGCCTCTCCGCGATCCTGTTCGGATGAGCAGCGATCCGGCCTCTGGAGCGAAGACGACAACGCGGCTGTCGGTGTTCCCGCTACCCGGCGCGTTGTTATTCCCTGGCATGCACCTGCCGCTCCACATCTTCGAGCCGCGCTACAAGGCGATGATGTCCGACGCGATGGCGCGCGACCGACGGATCGGGATGGTCCAGCCGCGCCCCGCGCTGACCGAGCCAATCGCCGACCCGAACACGCCGCCCCAGAATCCGGCGCTGTTCGATCTCGGCTGCGTCGGGCGGATCGCGGAGTTCGAGGCGCTCGACGACGGGCGCTACAATTTGATCCTTGAGGGCGTCGCGTTGTTCCGCATCGTCCGCGAACTCGACGTGACGACGCAATTCCGTCAGGTCGAGGCCGAATTGCTGCCGGTCGGCGAGGACGAGACGCTGTCGCTCGGGCGCCGATCGTCGCTGGAAATGGAATCGCGTCGCTTCGCCGATGCGCAAGGCTATGCGGTCGATTGGGAGGCGGTCGCGAAGCTCGACGACCAGAACCTCGTCAACGGCATCGCCCAGATCGCGCCGTTCGACGCGGCGGCGAAACAGGCGTTGCTCGAAGCGCCCGACATCGAGGAACGCGCCGAGCTGATCATCCAGCTGATGCAATTCTTCGGTCGCCATGACGGCGATGAGCGCGTGACGTTGCAGTGAGGGTTGGGCAGTGAGGGTTGGGCAGTGAGGGTTGGGCAGTAATGCCGCTCGACCCGTGGCTTCTCGAACGTCTCGTTTGTCCGGTCACCCGCACCCCGTTGCGCTACGACGAAGCGGCGCAGGAACTGGTCAGCGAGGCGGCGGGCGTCGCGTATCCGATCCGCGACGGTGTGCCAGTGATGCTGATCGAGGAGGCGCGGCAGATCGATACGCCTTCGCGCTAAACCGCCATCCCCTGCAACAGCTTGGGCAAATCCCCGCTCTCGCCGCGCGCCTCCGCCATGAAGCGATCCTTGAGCGGCGGAGTCGCGTTGACCGCCGAGATGCCGAAGCGCCGAAGCGCGCTCGCCGTCTTGCCGGGGACGCCGAACAGTCGGGTCAGCGTGTCGGTCGCCGCCGCGGTCATCAGCGTATCTAGACCGCGCCACGCCTGGTAGCGTGCGAGGAGCGCGGCATCGCCGAGGTCGAGCCCGAGGCGCTTGCCCTCGACCAGCACTTCCGTAAGCGCGGCGACATCGCGAAACCCCAGGTTCAGCCCCTGCCCCGCGATCGGGTGGATGCCGTGCCCGGCGTCTCCGACCAGCACCAGCCGCTCGCCGGTGATCCGCGCGGCGTGGTGGAAGCCGAGCGGATAGCTCGCGCGGGGGGAGGGGGCGGAAAGCGTGCCGAGGAAGCCGCCCATCCGCTGCTCCGCTTCGGCGAGGAACGCGCGGTCGCCGAGCTTGAGCATCGCCGGGCCGTGCTCGGCCTTGACCGTCCAAACGATCGCCGAGCGGTGGCCGACATCGTCGTCGGGGAGCGGCAACAGCGCGAACGGGCCGCTCGCGTAGAAAATCTCGAACGCGACGTTGTTGTGATCGCGTTCGTGGTGGAACGCGCCGATGATCGCGTGATGATCGTAGCGCCAGCGCGCGACCTTGATCCCCGCCGCTTCGCGCGTCGGCGAATTGCGCCCCTCCGCCGCGATCAGCAGCGCCGCCCGGACGGTTTCGCCCGACGACAAGGTCGCGGTCACGCCCGCCGCGCCGCGTTCCACCGAAACCGCGCGGGTCTTGGTGCGCAGATCGACGCCCGGCGCTTCGCTCGCGGCGGCGTGGATCGCCGAACGAAGAAGCCGGTTCTCGTACATCGTGCCGAGCGGATCGTCGGTTTCGTCGGGGATGAAATCGAGCGCGCCCGATTCCAGGCCGTCGCTCACCCGGATCTGGCGGATTTCGCAGCCTTGCCCGGCGATCCGTTCGCCGATGCCGACGCAATCGAGCATCCGGTGGCTCGCGCTCGCCACAGCCGAGGCGCGGCCGTCGAACGCGGCGGTGTTGGTCACCGCCGGATCGGCGGGATCGACGACGATCGCGGTCAGCCCATGCCGCGCCAGCGCGGTTGCCAGCGTACCGCCGACGAGCCCGCCACCGAGAATGAGAACGTCCGCGTGATCCATCGACCGGGCTTTATCGGGGTTGGGTGGCGGTGCCAATGCGGAGAGTCTTGTTTGATCGCCTCTCGGCGATAGAGCGGCACCAGCGCGCTTTTTGTTTGATCGCCTCTCGGCGATAGAGCGGCACCAGCCCACTCCCCCACCCCACCTCCCATTCAGTATAATGTCTTGGGAGGTGGGGTGGGGGAGTGGGCTGGCGCCGCTTTACGCCCGTGAGGGCGTCAAACAAAACTCGCCCTCATCGCCGACAGGCGATCAAAACGCGCCATCTTGACGCCGGACTCGCCGAAGAGGATGATTCCACCGGGCATTTTCGAGGAAATTCGATGGCGACGCGGGCGCAGCCAAGCTTGTGGCGTGAGACGGTGAAGGCGGGGGTGGTGCGCAGCGGTGCGTTGATCACCGCGATCGTGCTGTTCATCGGCACCTTGCTGATGGCGCTCGCGCTGGCGAGTTATCACCCGAGCGACGGGGCGCTCAACACCGATGCCGGCGCGGTGGTCGGCAATCTGATCGGCGTGCCGGGCGCGTGGTTCGCGGATATCGCGCTGACCCTGTTCGGCCCCGCGGTCGCGCTGCTGCTGCCGGTTCCGGCGATCGTCGCGATGCGGCTTTGGCGTGAGGCCCCCGCCGGACAGTGGGTCCGGATGTTGCGGGGCGCCGCGATCGGCGTGGCGTTGATGGCGGCGGCGCTGGCCTTCGTTTCGAACCACGCGGTGCTCGCGCTGCCTGCGGGATGGGGTGGCGTCGTCGGGCTGTCCGCGGTTGCCGCGGCGCATTGGGCGCTCGCGTTCATCGGCGATCCCGTCTGGGAGCATTGGAGCACGATCGTCGTCGGACTGACTGCGGCGATCGCGGGCGTGATCGTGTGGGCGCGCAGCCTCGAAGTCGATCTTCGCGGTCGGTCCTGGGGCTGGCGCGCGCGCGGCGAGGTCGAGGAGCCGGAAGAACCGCTGGAACTCGTCCGCCGACCGGTCACGCCGCGCCCGGTCGCGCTGCCCGATCCGCGCCCCGGCCCGGTGATCGGCGAGCGTACGATCGCACCGTCGGCCGCCAAGCCCAAAACGCAGGCCTCGCTCGACCTGCGCGACAATTACAAGCTGCCCTCGATCGATCTGCTCACTCCCGCGCCCGCCAACACCAAGGCGGCGATCGACAAGGCGTCGCTGGAACGCAACGCGCGGCTGCTGGAGACCGTGCTCGACGATTTCAACGTCCGCGGGTCGATCGTCGAAGTCCGCCCCGGCCCGGTCGTGACAATGTACGAACTCGAACCCGCCGCGGGCATCAAGGCTAGCCGCGTCATCCAGCTTGCCGACGATATCGCACGCAACATGTCCGCGATCTCCGCGCGCGTCGCGACGATTCCGGGACGCAGCGTGATCGGCATCGAATTGCCCAACGCCAAACGCGAATCGGTGTCGCTTCACGAACTGATCGGCAGTCAGACGTTCGAGGACCAGGCCGCGTCGCTCCCGATCATCCTCGGCAAGAACATCGCGGGCGATCCGGTGATCGCCGATCTCGCGCCGATGCCGCATCTGCTCGTCGCGGGGACGACCGGATCGGGCAAGTCGGTCGGGCTCAACGCGATGATCCTGTCGCTGCTCTACCGCCTGACCCCCGATCAGTGCCGGTTGATCATGATCGATCCGAAGATGCTCGAACTGAGCATGTACGAGGATATTCCGCACCTCTTGTCGCCCGTCGTCACCGATCCCGCGAAATCGGTGCGCGCGCTGAAATGGGCGGTCGAGCAGATGGAGGATCGCTACCGGCAAATGTCGTCCTTGGGCGTACGCAGCCTCGCCAGCTTCAACGACAAGGTCCGCGCGAGCCGCGCCAAGGGCGCCCCGCTCGGCCGCAAGGTTCAGTCGGGCTGGGACGAGCAGGGGCGCCCGGTCTACGAGGAGGAACAGCTCGATTATCAGGTGCTGCCGCAGATCGTCATCATCGTCGACGAACTCGCCGATCTGATGATGACCGCGGGCAAGGAAGTCGAATTCCTGATCCAGCGCCTCGCGCAAAAGGCGCGCGCCGCGGGAATCCACCTGATCATGGCGACGCAGCGTCCGTCGGTCGACGTCATTACCGGGGTCATCAAGGCGAATTTGCCGACGCGGATCAGCTTCCACGTCACGAGCAAGATCGACAGCCGTACGATCCTGGGCGAACAGGGTGCGGAGCAGCTGCTCGGCAAGGGCGACATGCTGTATATGCCCGGCGGCAAAGGCATCGTCCGCGTCCACGGTCCGTTCGTGAGCGACGACGAGGTCAAGGCGGTGGCGGATCACTGGCGCGCGCAAGGGGCACCCGATTATGTCCAGTCGGTTACCGAGGAACCCGAGGATGGCTTCGTCCTCGACGGCTCCCCGACCGGCGAGGATTCGGCGGAGGACCAGCAATATCGCGCCGCGATCCAACTGGTGTGCGAATCGCAAAAGGCTTCGACGAGCTGGCTCCAGCGCCAGCTCCGCATCGGGTATAATTCCGCTGCGCGGCTGATCGAGCGGATGGAAAAGGACGGCATCGTCGGGCGACCCGACCACGTCGGGCGGCGCGAGGTGCTGCGGGATACCGAGGGGCACGCGATCTGACGGCGGCTGGACTCGCGATATATTCCGTTCGTCGCGCCGGGGCTTCACGTCGTCGGCGTTTTAGATAAGGCTGCGGAAATGTCGCCCGACCCGCTTCTCGATGAGATCGCCTGCAACTTCGATTATTTTCAACGTACGCTCGCCCAGCATCTTCGCGCACAGGCCGGAAAATACGCACTGCTGAAATCGCAACGCGTTCACGGCTATTACGAATCGGTTGGCGAAGCGGATCAGGAGGGGTGGTCGCGCTTCGACGATCATCTCTATTCGATCCAGCAGGTAACGTCCGAGCCCGTCGAACTCGGCCTCTACTCCAATTCCGGGGATTGAATGGCGGCATAATCGCGAACGACTGTTGCTGCCGATCGTCATTCTCCCCGGATACAACAGCCCGAATCCCAATGAATCGTTATCGACCGAAGGCCTGCTCGACACCGGCGCGACCGGAACGGGCATCCGTCGCGACTAGGCGGAATCGCTGCGGTTGCGGCCGAAGGGCCAGCGCCGGGTTTACACCGCGAACGGGGTGATCATGGCGGCGGAATATGTCGTTCGCATCGGCTTCGTTTGCGGCGACTATACCGATCCAGCGTTCGAGTCCGGGCGTCAGCAGCCGTTCGTTCTCGAACGCGAGCGCGTCGGCTTCGAACTTCATCCCGGCTTTGCTTATCCTGTCCTGATCGGCATGGACGTTCTTGGAACCGGCGACCTCACGATCGACCGGCGCGGTATCGCCCGGTTCGAACTTGGCGAATGACGGGTTCAGGCGCGATTAAAGCGCAAACGCTAGCAACCGTAGCATGAAGACAACATTCCTTCCGTTCGCCGCCATCGCCGTCGTCGCGAGCCCCATCGCCGCGCAGGCGACGGGCGATCTCGCGCAGATTCAGCAGCATCTGCGCGCCACCCGGACGATGACCGCGAATTTCACGCAGACCGATCGCGACGGCAAGACGCTGAAGGGCGTCCTGACGCTCAAGAAGCCGGGTAAAATCCGTTTTCAATACGAAAAGGGCGTGCCGATCCTGATCGTCGGCGACGGCAAGGCGCTGACCTTCATCGATTATTCGGTCCGCCAGGTGCAGCGCTGGCCGATCGGCAATTCGCCGCTCGGCGTCCTGCTCGATCCGAACAAGGACATCACGCGCTATGCCAAGGTGGTGCCGACGGGCAACGACCAGGTGCTGTCGGTCGAGGGGTATGATTCCAAACACCCCGAATACGGGCGGATCACTTTGGTGTTCGCGCGCGATGCTTCGGCCCCCGCCGGGCTGATGCTGCAGGGCTGGGTCCAGCTCGACAGCCAGGGCAATCGCACGACGATCCGCCTCGCGAACCAGCGCTTCAACGCGCCGGTTAGCGACGGAACGTTCCGCTGGAACGACCCGCGGACGAAGAGCCGCGGCAAGTGACCGATCCGTTCATTCGCGCGACAGGTTTGCGGACCTAGAGCCGATATCGCGGATGTGGGGCGGTTCGGGATTCCCCCCTGTTGCTCGAACGCAGCTTCACATCCCGCCTGCGTGACGAACGCCAGGTCGGCCCTCGCTCCATGCCCCCGGAGCGGGGGCCTTTCTGCGAAGCGCGGCAGCCGACCGCGTTCGGCTGACTCGCGCGAGCACGGACGGCGTAGCGCAGCGACGACCGACGACGCGGCTTTGCCGCGTCGCGCAAGTTTTTTGACGCGCTCACGCGCGTGAAGCAGCACCGATGGATTTCAAACTGACGCACCGCCGCGCTCCGCCTTGGCTGGCGCGCAGCAAGTGTGCTCGCTAAGGCGGAGCGCGTGAAAATCGTCTCCTGGAACATCAACTCGGTCCGCTTCCGCATCGAGATCGTGCAGCAATTCCTCCGCGAAGCCGCCCCCGACATCCTGTGCCTGCAGGAAACCAAGGTGATCGACGCCGACTTCCCGACCACCGCCTTCAAGTCGCTCGGCTACGACCACATTCTTCTTCACGGCCAGCGCATGCACCACGGCGTCGCGATCCTGTCGCGCGTGCCGCTGGTCGAGGACGACCGGCTCGACTGGCAGGCGAACCGCGAGGCGCGACATATCGGCGTCCGGCTACCCAACGGCGTGCGGCTCGAGAACGTCTACGTCCCCGCCGGCGGCGACATCCCCGATCGCGACGTGAACCCGAAATTCGGCCAGAAGCTCGATTTCGTCGAACGGATGACGCGCTGGTCCGAAACGCTCGACTGCCCGACGATCCTGACCGGCGACTTCAACATCGCACCGCTGCCGAGCGACGTGTGGGGGCACAAGGCGCTGCTGAAGGTCGTGAGCCATACGCCGATCGAGGTCGGTGCGCTCGATCGGCTGAAGGCGTCGAACGACTGGGTCGATCTCGGCCGGCATTTCCATCCCGCGCCGGCGCGGCTCCACACCTGGTGGAGCTATCGCTCGCCCGACTGGACGAAGAACGATCGCGGGCGGCGGCTCGATCATATGTGGGCGACCGGCGATGCGGCGAAAGCGGCGACGGCGCATCAGGTGTTCGAGGCATGCCGGAGCTGGCTCAAACCGTCGGATCACGTTCCGATCATGACCGAGTTCGCGTTTTGAGCGACGCGCCGCCGCCCGATCCGAAACGGGCCGCCCGCGCGATCGATGCGCTGCGGCGGGGATGGCCGATCCGGATCGGTGCGCTGTCGCTGCTGCCGATCGAAACTGCCGATGCTACACGGCTCGCGGCGTTCGATCCCGCGAAGGAAGCGAGCGTCCTGATCTCGGCGGGACGGGCGTTGACGCTGAAACTCGCGAACCAGATAGAGGCGGCCATACCCGACGCGCCGGTGCTGATCGACCGCGCGCCGTGGCTCGATTTCGCCGCCGCGACCGCATTGTCCGATCCGCAACTCGATCTCGCGACGCCGCTGAAAGGGCCGTTCCGCGCCGTGCCGCTAACGCATGCCGACGACGCTGCGGCGGCATTGCGCTTCGCCCGGATCGCCGGACTCCTCCCGGCCTTTTTCGTTCGCGAAGCCGGTGAGGCCGAAGTCACGCTCTCCGCCGCCGACATCGACGTGCATGAGGATGCGACGCGCCTGACGATCGCGGCGCGCGCGCACCTGCCGATCGATCAGGCCGAGACCGCCGAGATCGTCGCGTTCCGCACCGCCGAATCGCCCGGCGAGCATATCGCTTTGCTGGTCGGCCAGCCGAACGGCGGGCCGCCGCTCGTCCGGCTCCACAGCGAATGCCTGACCGGCGACGCGCTCGGCAGCCTGAAATGCGATTGCGGGCCGCAACTCGACGCCGCCATCGCCGCGATCGCCGCGAGCGGCTGGGGGATATTGCTGTACCTTCGCCAGGAGGGTCGCGGAATCGGCCTCATCAACAAGCTGCGCGCTTATGCCTTGCAGGATCAGGGGTTCGACACCGTCGACGCCAATATGCGGCTGGGCTTTGCGGTCGATGCGCGCGATTTTCGCGTCGCGGCGCGGATGCTCGATCTGCTCGGGCGCCGGGAGATTCGCTTGCTCACCAACAATCCCGCCAAGGTCGCCGCGCTCGAAGCCGCCGGCATCGCGGTCATCGAGCGCGTGCCGCATCACCTGCCGGCCAACCCGCACAACGAACGCTATCTGGCGACCAAGCGCGACCGGACCGGGCATCAGCTTTAGGTTCGACTTGTGCTGAGACTTGCTTCCCCGGCGCCGGCGGGGGTGAGGGGCCACGACTGAAGTGCAACGATTGATTGCCGCCCCGAGTGCCTGTTTCCCGGCGGTGGCATGCTCCGGTTCCCCGTCGACCAGTTCCATCAACATATCGTCGAAAGCACCGCTATCCATCATCCGCAGAAATTCCGCAGTGGTGAAACGCGCTCGCGTCTAGAGTCGAACTCGCTGATGTTTTGCCCATATCGGGAGTGTGTGAGGCAGTTGGCGCACTCAGCGGGACGGAAGCGTTTGAGGATGTGTTTGAGGGCGTCGACGATGGCATCGAACGATCGCGGCGCGGCGCGGCGGAGCAAGGCCTTGAGCTTGAGCGCCGATCGCCTCCCATCGTGCGCGCCGCGTGGCTGTTCTCGCGCCGATAGCGACGATACCAATTGCCCGCCATACTCGGCGCCACGTCGAACACCGCGCCGACGTCGCGGCAACTCCTGTCCTCCGCCATCGCCGCAACCCCCCGACGGCGCAGATCGTCCGAATATGCTTTGCCCATCCATGCCAGCCTCCTTCCGGCCAGCAGCATGAACAGAACATCAGCCCCGTGCGAGTCCCAACCGATTCAACTCGGTCGAGCTCGACCCCGAGGAACCGCATTCATATCGGAGATGTCAGCCACAAGGGTACGCCATACCCCGGCGAGCATGATGGGATCATCGATCCATCCGTGTTTGGCCAAGTGGCGATGATGCTGGAGCCGCGCCGTCGATATCGATAATATGTGAGCCGACTCGACTCAACAACTACGCGTTCCGCCGCATCGCAAGTGAACCGCGCGCCGGGTTTGCTGGAGGCTGTTTGGTTTGAGTCACGCGGCCGATGGTTTCGAGCAGCCGCCGGTGGTTGAACCAGTCGATCCATTCCAGCGTCGCGTATTCGACGGCCTCGAACGATCGCCACGGCCCACGCCGATGGATCACCTCGGCTTTGTAAAGACCGTTGATCGTCTCGGCCAAAGCGTTGTCGTAGCTGTCGCCGACGCTGCCGACCGATGGCTCAATGCCCGCTTCGGCAAGCCGTTCGGTGTACTTGATCGAGACGTACTGGCTACCGCGATCGGAGTGATGGATGAGACCGCCGCTGTGTGCCGGTCGGCGATCGTGGAGGGCTTGTTCCAATGCGTCGAGCACGAAGCCTGCGTGAGCAGTCCGGCTCGCTCGCCACCCGACGATCCGCCGTGCGAACGTGTCTATGACGAACGCGAAGTAGACGAACCCCGCCCAGGTCGCGACGTAGAGCCTGCCCTCGCGAAGGCGGGGGTGAAGTCCGAGACCCACAGCATGTTCGGCGCTGGCGCGCGGAACTGCCGGTTGACGTAACGCGATCATCGCGTGAACGGGCGCCAAGGGATTGGGCTCGCTCCGCCTGAGCAAAATACGCCGATGCTTTGCGCAGAATCTCATTGGCCTGGCGCAGCTCGCGGTTCTCGCGCTCCAGCGCCTTCAGCTGTGCCGCGACCTCGGTCGGCACGCCGACGCGTCGACCGCTATCGACCTCGGCCTTCTTGACCCACTCACGCAGCGTCTGCGCCGCACAGCCGATCTTGCCCGCGATCGATATAACTGCCGCCCATCGCGATGCGTGATCACGCTCGTGATCCAGCACCATCCGCGCCGCACGCTCGCGAACTTCAGGCGCATACTTGTTCGTTGTCCTGCTTGTCATCGCTCCACCTTCTCAGGAGTTGGAGCCTCCAACAAACCCGGCGCGGTTTACTTCTACCGGACTGCCCTCGCATAGCGGGTAGGGGCCGCTGTTGTGGGGAGACTGCTGGTTATCCGCCCGAACCGAAACGGAAACGAATGAAGCCGCCAGCCAACGCCCGCTTGCCATCGCTCAGCGCGGCCTTGTCGCCGCCCGGAACCAATTTTTCGCTGAAATCGATCAGGTCGCATTCGACACAACGCGGATCGAACGCGTGGACATCACGTGAATCAACGCAGGCAGGAACAAAAGCACGAACGGGACCGCGGCGATCAAGCCGAAGATGATTGCGGTCGCGAGCGGCTGTTGCAGGCCGGCGCCGCGGCTGAGGCCAAGCGCAAGTGGACTCAACGTCAGGATCGCAATCAGCGCAGACATCAGGATCGGGCGCAGCCTTCTGGCGCCCGCCTCGCGCAGTGCGGGCAGATCGACCTGACCCGACGTATCGATTTCGGCGAGGAAGAAGATCACCAGTTCGGTGACCATGCCGACGACCATCGTCAGTCCCATCAGCGCCGAAATGTCGAGTTCGATCCCGGTGACCCACAGTCCCGCCAGCACCGCGGCGGCGGACAGCAGGACGGTGGCGATCGCCGCGAGCGTCCAGACGATGCGTTCGAACAGGAAGGTCAGCAGCAGCGCGGTCAGCAGCAGCGCGGCGGCGAAGACCATCGACAGATCGGAAAAGCTCTGGCGCTGTTGCGCGTACAGGCCTCCGTAATCGACGCGGATCGACGACGGCAGCGCGAGACCCGAGACCGCGGCGCGCACGCCCTTCATCGCGGAGCCGAGATCGCGGCCCTCCAGCCTCGCTGTCACTGCGAGGAATGGTGCGAGATCCTCGCGGGTCAGTTGCTTTTGGCCGGCGGCGATACTGACGGAGGCGATCTGCGAGACACGCAGCACGTGGCCGTCGGGCGCAACGATCGGTAACTGGCCGATCGCGTCGGCCCGCGAACGAAGATCGGCAGGCGCCCAGACGCGGACTGCGATCAGTTGCTCGCCGATCCGTACCTGTGTCGCCTGCGTCCCGCCGATCAGCGCCGCGAGTTGGTCCGCGACCGCGCGCGGATTGAGGCCCTGCTGGATCGCGCGCGCGGGATCGACCCGGATGCTGATCGCATCGCCCGCGACGCGCAGGCCATCGACCACCTCGACGACGCCCTGAACCTTGCCGATCGCAACGCCGGCGCGTTTCGCCGAGGCTTCCAGTACGTCGGGATCGTCGCCGAACAATTTGACCTCGATCGGCTGCGGCACCGCGGTCAGATCACCGATCAGATCTTCCATCAGCTGCGCTGTTTCGATTTCGAGGCCCGGCACCTTCGCCTCGACCTGCTGGCGGATGTCGGTCATCACCGCTTCGATGTTGCGGCGCGAGCCGCCCTTTAGCCGAATGAAATAATCGCCCTCGTCGGCCTCGGTCAGGCCGCCGCCGAGCTGGACGCCGGTGCGGCGCGAATAGCTCGCGACTTCGGGGGTCGCGGTGATGATCGTCTCGACCTGGCGCAGCAACCGATCGGTGTCCGTCAGCGCCGCGCCGGGCTGCGCCTTGTAGTCGAGGATGAAGCCGCCTTCATCCATCTGCGGCATGAAGCCCGACGGGACGTGACTCCAGGCCAGCCAGCCGAGCAGCGCCATCCCGGCGGCAAGGACGATCGCGAACAGTTTCGGTCGCGCAAAGGCACGATCGGCGGCGTGGTCGTAACCACGTGACAGGCGCGTCATGAACCCGCCCGCGCGCTCCGCCGCTTCGGCATCCTTGTCGCGCAGCCAATAGGCCGAGACGAGCGGAATCACGAAGCGCGCGTAGAGCAGCGACAGGCCGAGCGCGGCGACCATCGTCAGCGCCAGCGCCTTGAAGAAGCCGCCGGTGACCCCGCTGATGAACGCGAGCGGCAGGAACACGACGATCGTCGCCGAGGTGGAGCCAAGCAGCGGCGGTCCCATCTCGGCGGCGGCGGCGAGCACGCCGTTTACGCCCTTGGGCGCGCCCTCCTGCATCCGCCGCATGATGTGTTCGAGCATCACCACCGCGTCGTCGACGACGAGACCGACCGCCGCCGCCATTCCGCCCAGCGTCATCATGTTGAAACTCATGCCGAGCGCGAACAGGATCAGACAGGTGCCCGCGAGGACGGCGGGCAGCATCAGCCCGGTGATCAGCATCAGGCGGCCCGAGCGCAGGAACACGAACAGCACGAGCCCCGCGAGAACCGCGCCGAGCAGGATCGCGTCACGCACCGCATTGGCGGCGCCGGTGACGAGTTCGGACTGGTCGTAGAACGCGGTGACCTTGACGCTGGGCGGCAGGCCGCGCACCGTCAGCCGGGCATTGACCTGCTGGACGATGCGGACGCTGTCGCCGTCAAGCGTCTGGCGGATGTTGACAAGCACGGCGTCGCGTCCATCCGACGTGACGCGTGTATAGTTCGGCTCTGCGGACGGGCTGATCGTCGCGATCTGGCCGAGCGTGACGAGGCCCGCGCCCGGGCTCTGCCCGGCCTTGACCGGCAACGCCGCGAGATCGGCGATCGAGGCGACGCGGTTCTGCGCCAGGACGAGGTAGAGGCGGTGGCGATCCTCGATCCGGCCGACGCCCTGCACGTCATTGGCCTTGCCGAGCGTCGCGGCGATATCGGCAAGGCTCAGCCCCAACGCCTGCGCGCGCGCAGGATCGACCGCGACGACGAATTCATGCGGACTGCCGCCGAGCACGTCGACTCCGGCGACCCCGGTGACCGCGGTCAGCGCCGGGCGGACCTTGAGTTCCGCGATCTGCCGCAGCGCCTGCGTATCGAGCGAGCGCGAGGTCAGCGCGAAACCGAGCACCGGGAAGATCGTCGGGTCGGACCGCCGCACGTCGAACCGGGTTCCCGCCGGCAGATCCGAGAGCACGGTCGCCAAGGCACCCTGCGTCGCCAGCGTCGCCGCGACCATGTCCTGCCCCCAGGGGAAATCGAGCGAGACTTCCGCCGATCCGCGGCTGGTGGTCGACCGGACGCGGGTAACGCCGGGCACGCCGCGCAACGCGATCTCGATCGGGCGGGTGATCTCCGCCGCCATCTGGTCGGCGTCGCGCTCGCCGGCATCGACCGCGACGACGACGCGGGGGTAGTCGATATGCGGGAACAGACTGACCGGCAGTCGCGTCGCCGCGACCACGCCGCCGAGTGTCAGCAGCAACGCCGCGAGCCACAGCGCCCGCGCATGGGCGGCGAGCGCGCGGGTCACTTGGTGCGCACCTTCATGCCGTCCTCGACCGCGGTGCCACCGTCGGTCACGACCTGCTCGCCCGCGCGGAGACCCTTGGTGATCGCGACCCGATCGCCTTCGGTCGCGCCGATCACGAGGTCGCGGCGATGCGCCACGCCGCTCGCGACGACGAAGACATAGGGCTGACCAGCGTCGTCGAGCAGCGCGGCGTACGGGACGGTGAGCGCGTCGTTGCTGACGCCGACCGCAACGGTGCCGGTTAGTGTTTCGCCGACGCCGAGCCCGGCTGCGGCGGGGATGCGCACGAACACCGAGGCGAGCTTGGTCGTCGGATCGACGACGGGGGCGACCGAGTCGATCGGCACCGCGAACGCGGCGCGACCGGCCGATGGCTCGACTTTGAGTGGTGTGCCCGGCCGCAGTGCGCGTACGGTCGTCGGATCGACCCCGAAATGGCCGCGCAGGTCGCCCGCTCGCGCGATCGTCGCGACGGTCGCACCCGCCTGGATGAGATCGCCAGGGTTGACCGCGACGCTCTCGACGAAACCGGACGCGAACGCGCGCAACGTCAGTGCGCCGGCGCGTCCGGCGAGGCTGGCGCGAGTCGCGTCGGCGCTGGCGGCGGCGGCCCGCGCGGTTTCGACTTCGGCATCGCCGACCAACCCGTCGCCGCGCAACCGCTTGGCGCGCGCGTAGGCGGCATCGGCGGCACGGGTGTCGGTCGAGGCCCTGGCGATATCGAGCCGCGTATTGGGGGCGGGACTCAGTTGCGCGATCACTTGCCCTCGCGCGACGCGCGTCCCGACCGGCGCGATGATTCGCGCGACCAGCGCCTCGGTGGGCGCGGTCAGCGCGATCTTGCCCGCCGCGCCGCCCTCGGCGATGCCGTACAAGGTGACGCGCTGGGCGAGCGCGCCCTGTTCCACCCGCGCCAGCTTGACCAGCGCGACCGGCGTCGGTGGCGATTCATCCGCCGTATCGTTCGAGCAGGCCGACAGCGCCAGCAGGGCAATCACGATCATCCAAGGTTTCGGGCGTCTCATCGAGGCCAATCTTCCATCGGGGTTCCGGTCAGGAGTTCGAGTGCGATCGTCTGTTCGGCGATGTCCTGCGCCGCTTGAGCCAGCAGCATGCGTTTGTCGCGGAGCGCCTGTTCGGCGGTTTCAGCGGTTGCGGGCGCCAGGTCACCGCGATTGGCGGCACGGCGGTTGGCGGCGGCGAACTTTTCGAGCGCGGGCAGATCGCGCGTGATCGCATCATATTGCCGCCGCGCCACCGCCAGCCCGCCGACCGCCGCGGCGATTTCGGCGCGGGTCTGGAACAGGCGGGCGTCATACTCCGCCTTCAGCGCATCGCGCGTCGCGCGCTCGACCGCGATGCCGCCGCGATTGCGGTTCCACAGCGGCAGCGTGAAATCGACCGCCGGGCCGACCAGCGCGTTGCCCGCGGAATCGCGGTTGGCGTTGAGCGTCAACGTAAGATTCGGGAATTGATCGAGCACCGCTTTGCGCACCGCGGCCTCCTGCGCGTCATAGCCCGCTCGTAGCGCCGCAAGGTCCGCGCGCTTATCCTGCGCGACCGCGAACAATCGTGCGGCTGCGGGCGGCACCGGCGGCAGCGCGACCGGCGCGAGCGATAGCGGCCATGACGGCGGCAGGCCGAGCAATTTCGTCAGCGAGAACCGGGCGGTGGTCAGATCACGTTCGGCGGTGCGGACGCGCTCCTGCGCATCGAACGCGCCAACTCGCGCCGCCTGCACCTGATCCGCGGACAGGTCGCCGCGCCCCGCCGCGCGCAAGGTGCGGTCGAGCAACGATTGCGTCGCGGAACGGCTGGTAAGCGCCAGCGTGAGCGACGCTTCGAGTCCCTGAATCCGCACCGCCTGCAACCGCGCCTGTCCCGCGATCTGCCATTCGGCCCAGGCGAGGTCGAGCCGGACCTGTCGTGCCGCCGCCCGCGCCTGCGCCAGTCGGGCACCGCGCGTCCGGAGCGCGTTGATGTCGAGCCCGAGCGCGCTCGCGATATCGAGAAACGGATCGGGGCCCGACAGGACCGGACTGGCGCCGATGCTGAAGGTCGGATCGGGCAGCAGCCGCGCCGCGAAGGCCTGCGCATCGATGACGCCGGCGCGCGCCCGCTGCGCCTTCAGATCGGGATTTGCGATCACCGCCAGCGTCGCGATGGAACTGGGGGTCAGCGGCGCGGACAGATCGACCGTCGCGGGTGTGAGATACGGCCGATCAATCGCCGCCGCGTCGCGCGACAAAGCGGCGGCGACTGGCGGCGCCAGAACCGACGTGTCGCCGTCGAGCGGTTGCGGCGCATAGGTCGCGCAGCCCGCCAGCGACAGCGCGACGACAAGCGCCAGGCGTTTCACGCAGCCGCCCTCGGCAAGACGATCGTTGCGCGCAATCCCGGCGCATTGTCGGTAATGACTAGCCGCCCGCCGTGCGCCGCGGCGATCGCGGCGACCAGGTTGAGGCCCAGCCCGTTACCCGGCGTCGAACGACTGCCCTCCAGTCGGACGAAGCGGCGCGCGATCCGTTCGCAGTCTTCCTCCGCCACGCCGGGTCCGTCATCGGCGACGCTCAGGCGAACGGCCTCCGGATCGGAACTGAGCGCGACGAGGATGGCCGTGCCCTCGGGCGTATGCGCCTGCGCATTGTCGAGCAGGTTGATCAGCGCCTGCGCGATCAGTTCGCGGTCGCCGTGGACGATCGCTTCGCCCGCCGCATCGCACGACAGGTTTCGCCCGCCATCGTTGACCGCCGGAAGATAGGTCTCGCACACGTCGATCGCGAGCCGTGCGACATCGACCGGGGCGAACGACCGCCCGAGCGCGCCGCCTTCGACCTCGGAAATCCGCAGGATCGCGGCGAACAGCGCGAGCAGCTCATCGCTTTGCCGGAGCGCGCTCTTCAGTGCCGCGCGGTCGGCGCCGCCATCGAGCGCGGCTTCGAGCGAGGCGCGCAGCCGCGCGAGCGGCGTGCGGAGATCGTGCGCGACGTCGCTCGAGACCTGGCGCAGATTGTCCAGCAGCTGCGCGATCCGGTCGAGCATGACGTTGAGCGCCTGCCCGAGCTGATCGAATTCGTCGTTGCGCTTGCCGACCGGCACGCGCTGCCCGAAGTCCCCGGCGACGATCGCGCGCGCGGTCCCGCTGATCCGCTCGATCCGCCGCCTGAGATACGCGCCGAGGATCAGCGCACCGCCACCGCCGACCGCGATCAGCAACACGAAGGCGCCCGCGAACAGCGCGAGGATCGTGGCGTCGATTCGTTCCAGCGCCTCCGGATCGAGCGCGACGGTCAGAACGTGGCCGTCGGGCAGGATCGTCGTCATCGCGCGCGCAGGATCCGATCCCTCGCGCGGATCTTTGAACACGATGTCGCGCAATCCGGGGCGCGGCTGTGGCGTGTCGAGCGCCCCCGCGATCCGTCTGCCGAAGCGATCATAGAGCGCGTAACCGTAAGGGTTGGCCGGGCCGCCGTTCTCGCGCGCGCTGATCGTCTCGCGAAGATCGTTCAGTCCCTCGTCGCGGAAGTCGCCGACAAGCTCCTTACTTTCCTCGACGATCCCGGCGTCCTGCTGCGCGCGGAAATTGGCATCTGCCGCGAAATATACCGCGATGCCCAGCACGAGAATCGCCAGCGCGAACGCCGCCGAATAGACGAACGCGATTCGGTAGGCGGCGCTCGTCGCCACCTTACGCATCGTCGCGCATCCGGTAGCCGATGCCGCGCAGCGTCTCGATGGGGTCGCGATCGAAGCCTTCGTTGATCTTGGAGCGCATCCGGCTGAGATGGCTTTCGACGATGTTGGTCTGCGGATCGAAATGGAAACCCCAGATCGATTCGAGGAACATCGTCCGCGTCACGACCTTGCCCGCGTGCCGCATCAATTGTTCGAGCAGCGCGAATTCGCGCGGTTGCAGATGGATCTCGCGCCCGTCCCGGTACACTTCGCGCCGGAGCAGATCGAGCATGATGCCGCCGACCGCGAACCGGGTCGGCACGTCGCTGATCGGCGGACGACGGTGCAACGCGTTGAGCCTTGCCGCAAGCTCTGCGAAGGCGAACGGCTTGACGAGATAATCGTCGGCGCCGGCGTCGAGCCCAGTCACCCGATCGCCGATGCCGCCGAGCGCGGTGAGCATCAACACCGGCGTCCGCAATCCCGCCGCACGCCAGCGCTTCAGTACCTCGACCCCGTCGATTCCCGGCAACATCCGATCGAGCACGACAAGGTCGAATGTCTCGACCAACCCGGCGTGGAGCGTATCCTCGCCGGTCGCGACGTGCGTCACGGCATGGCCGAGTTCGCCGAGCCCGCGCTCGACGAACCCGGCGGTGTCGGCATCGTCCTCGGCGATCAGGATACGCATCCGGACCCTCGTCTGCGGGGAAAGGCCGACGCCACGATCAATCCTTCGATTTGGTCGATTCGAAGCCGTCCTCGACGATCCGGCCGGTGTTCGCATCGACGCCGACTTCGTGGATATCCTTGCGGCCCGGCTGGCGGATGTCGAACGAATAGCGCCAGCCGCCGTTCTCCTTTTCATATTCCGAATCGACGACCGTGCCGGGTGCGCGCTTGAGCGCGATGGCCTGCGCCTTCGCCATTGTCAGCTTCGCCGGCGGTTGCGACGGTTTGGTCGCCGCCGGGGCCGCCGCGGCGATCGCCGCGGTGGCGAGGAGGAAGAGGGTGGTACGCATTGCGAACTCCTGACTATTGAAATCCGCGGGATGCGGATCTGGCGTAACCCCTAGCGAACACGGGATTGACCGGACGGCGCGCGGGCTTTCGATTGCCCCAATGTAGCTGAACGAAATCACCGCCGCTGTCATCCGACTGTCTCTTTATAAAATCCCAATGTTGCGCGGCGAGGGCGATTAGCGCCTCGCACTTGGCGAACCACGCAGGCATGTTCGCGCCGGACTTTCCAATATCCAGCGAGGACGCCCGCATGATCTCCTTTGCCAAATCGCGCCGTCTGGCCGTGTTACTGTGCGCCTGCGTCACCGTTGCGGCCGCGCCGGCCCCGCATTATGCGGTCGCGCGGAGCATCACCGGACCGGATGGCGGTTGGGATTACGCGAAGATCGATCCTGCAACGCGAAAACTCTACGTCTCGCGCGCGACGAACGTCATGGTCGTCGATCCGCGGCACGCCGACGCGGTCAGTGCGATCGGAGACATCGCGAAGAGCCATGCGGTCGTGCCGATCGACGGCACGGTCTTGCTCGTCACGAGCGCGCACGACGACAGCGTTCGCCTGCTCGACATCAGCGACGGTCAAGAAATCGCGCGGATCGCGGTCGGCAGCGATCCCGATGCGGCATTCTATGTCATGGCGACGGGCGAGGCGGTGGTTATGAACGCCAAGGCCGGCACGGTCTCCTTGATCGATATCGCGCGCCGGTCGGTGGCGCGCACGGTCACGCTGAAGCCCGGCCTCGAATATGGCGTGCTCGCCGACGACGGCACAGTCTTCGTCAACAACGAGGACGAGAACGAGATCGAGAGCTTCGATCTGAAATCGGGCAAGGTCGGGGCGACGATCGCGATGCCGGGCTGCACCGGGCCGACGGGCCTCGGTTACGACGCGAAAACCGCGCGGCTTATCAGCGCCTGCGCCAACGGCAAGGCAGCGGTGATCGACGCGAAGGCGAAGCGGATGACAGCGCTGCTGCCGATCGGCCTCGGCCCAGACGCGGTGATCGTCGATACCGCGCGCCGCCTCGCCTTCGTGCCATGCGGGAAGGACGGCGTTTTGACGATGATCGCGCTCGACGCGGCTGGCGGCCCACACGTCGCGGGCACCATTAAAACCGCGACCGGCGCGCGGACCGGTGCGCTCGATCCCGTCGACGGGACGCTCTACCTTCCGGCCGCGCGGTTCGCGGCGGGGGCGACGCCCGGCGCGAAGCCGACCGTGATCGCGGGATCGTTCCACATCGTCGTGGTCTCGCTGCGCTGACGAGGCTCTGCGGCGCGGTTCATTAAATTACGCCAATGTATCGCCTTATCCGCGCCCGAGTCCTGCAACCGCCGATACGACTATCATCGCCAGCGCTTCGGTTATGGCGGCGAATTCGCCTACACGCCCAACGACGACACGCAATAATATATCCGTGCCTCGGTCGCGGGTAATGTCGAATCCGCGCTCAAGAACCGGCTGACCTACGACAGTCTCGATTCCGCGCTGGCGGTCGACAGCTCGCCGTTGGTCCACAAATACCGTGACAAGGCCACGCACCCACATATGTCGCGTGCAATGTTGTGCCGGGGAACTGGTTGCGTGCGCTGATCTTCATCGCCGATGTCCTCAGATGTGGATCGGCTTCCCCGTCACCGCCATCGCCGCTTCCTTGATCGCCTCCGAATGCGTCGGATGCGCGTGGCAGGTATAGGCGATATCCTCTGAGGTCGCGCCGAATTCCATCGCCAGCCCGGCCTCCGCGATCATCGTCCCCGCGACGCTCGCGATCGCCCACACGCCCAGCACGCGATCGGTTTTGGCATCGGCGATGATCTTCACGAAGCCGTCGGGTTCGTGGTTGGTCTTGGCGCGGCTGTTGGCCATCATCGGGAACTTGCCGACCTTGATCTCGCCGCGCTCTTTGGCGGCTTCCTCGGTCAGCCCGACCCCCGCGATCTCGGGCATCGTATAGACGACCGACGGGATGACATCGTGGTTCACGATCCCCGTCTGCCCCGCGATATTTTCGGCGACCGCGATCCCCTCGTCCTCGGCCTTGTGCGCGAGCATCGGGCCGGGAACGACGTCGCCGATCGCCCATATGCCGGGTACCGAAGTCTTGAAACTGTGATTGATCTCGATCTGCCCGCGCTCATTCGTCGCAAGCCCCGCCTTGTCGAGCGCAAGGCCATCGGTGTTCGGCCGCCGCCCAATCGAGACGAGCACGCAATCCGCCTCGATCGTGGACGCATCCCCGCCCTTCGAGGGCTCGGTCGTGAGCGTCGCCTTGCCGCCCTTCACCTCGACGCGCGTCACCTTGGTCGAAAGCTGGAAGACGATCCCCTGTTTCTTGAATATCTTGTTGGCTTCCTTGCGCACCTCGCCGTCGAAGCCCGGCAAAATCTGGTCGAGAAACTCGACGCACGTCACCTTCGCGCCGAGCCGCCGCCACACGCTGCCGAGTTCCAGCCCGATCACCCCGCCGCCGATCACGACCATATGATCGGGCACCTTCGCCAGCTCCAGCGCGCCGGTCGAATCGACAACGACCGTCTGATCGATCTCGACACCCGGCAGCGGCGTCACCGACGAACCGGTCGCGATGACTATATTCTTCGCATGAACCTCGCGGTCGCCGACCTTGATCGAATCCTTGCCGGTGAACGCGGCCTGGCCCTTCAGCCATTCGACCTTGTTCTTCTTGAACAGGAATTCGATCCCCCCGGTCAGTTGCTTCACCGCATCCTTGCGCTGCGCGTGCATCGTGTCGAGATCGAGCTCCGGCGTAACCTTGATCCCCATCTTCGCCATCGTGCCATTCGCCGCCGCATCGAAATATTCCGACGCATGCAGCATCGCCTTCGACGGAATGCACCCGACGTTGAGGCACGTGCCGCCCAATGTCTCGCGACTCTCGGCGCAAGCGGTCTTGAGGCCAAGCTGCGCGGCGCGGATCGCGGCGACATAGCCGCCAGGACCGGAACCGATCACCAGGACGTCGAAATCGTAATCAGGCATCGGGCGCACTTTCTCGAACGAAGGGACGGCGGCGCACATGCTCGTCCGCCAAGACCGTCATATGGTTGTTGAGCCGCTCGAAATCGAGCAACGGGATCAGCTTGGGAACGATGTCGGTAACGTCATCCGGCTCGAAACGAATGTAGATGATCGCTGGAGGCGACGCATGCCCTTTGAAAAATATGAGATCGCCAAAATCGCTGTCGCACGAGATAAGCACACGCTGCTCGGCAACCGCATACGCGAGCACGGTTTCGTCATCGGCGTGCGGCGTGACATGGATCGCGCGGACGACGTCATGCCCTTCGGCAGCGACGGCGCGCGCTAATATACTCCCGACGTTAGCGTCGCAGATCACTCTCAAGCGGCGCGCGCCTGCCCGATCGCCACATAGCTTTCATCATGCATCAATTCCGCGGCGAACAGGGCCGCAGCACGAAGATGCTCGGGAAGGACGCCGGGATATTCATCGGCGATCCGCACCGAATCCCATCCCGCGCCAACCAGCTTCAATACCCGCTCCACCGAATAGCGCGTCTCGCGGAAAACCGGCTTGCCGGCCAGGATTCCCTCGTCGGAGTGGATATAATCGCGCCAGTTCATCTCGCCCTCACAAATCGATCAAAATCCGCGTCGGATCCTCGATAGCATTCTTCAAGGCGACGAGGAACGTCACCGCCTCGCGCCCGTCGACCAGACGGTGGTCGTAACTGAGCGCGAGATACATCATCGGCCGCACCACGACCGCGCCGTCGACCACCACCGCGCGATCCTCGATCCGGTGCAGGCCGAGCACCGCCGACTGCGGCGGGTTGATGATCGGGGTCGACATCAGCGATCCGAACACGCCGCCGTTGGAGATGGTGAAGGTGCCGCCCTTCATCTCCTCCATCTTCAGCGTGCCGTCCTTGGCGCGTTTGCCGTAATCGCCGATCACCTTCTCAATTCCCGCGACCGAAAGCTGGTCGGCATCGCGGATCACCGGCACGACGAGCCCGCCCGGCGACGACACCGCCACCGAGATATCGGCGTAATCGTGATAGACGATCTCGTCGCCGTCTATCGAGGCGTTGACGTTGGGCACGTCCTTCAGCGCCATGCACGCTGCCTTCACGAAAAAGCCCATGAAGCCGAGGCGTACATTGTGCTTTTTCTCGAACAGATCCTTATACTTGGTCCGCGCCGCGATCACCGCGCTCATATCGACGTCGTTGAACGTCGTCAGCATCGCCGCGGTATTCTGCGCTTCCTTCAGCCGCTTGGCGATCGTCTGGCGCAGCCGCGTCATCCGGACGCGCTCTTCCTTGCGCCCGCCCGCCTGCGAGACCGAAGGCGTCGGAGGCCCGCTCGTAGCCGCAGCCGCAGGCTTAGCCGAGGCCGCCGCGGCGACGTCTTCCTTGGTGATCCGCCCATCCTTGCCGGTACCGGTGATCGTCGCGGGATCGACGCCGTGCTCCAGGATCGCCCGGCGCACCGACGGCGACAGCGCCGCGGGCGTGTCGTCTTGAGGTGTTGCGGGGGCCTGCTGACCGGCCGCTGCCGCCGGAGACTCCTTCGGCGATTCGGTCACCGCCGGTTCGGGTGCGGCTTCCTTTTCTGACGCACCATCCCCGGCATCGATCGTCGCGATCATCGCGCCGACCTGCACCGTGTCGCCGACCGCTACCGCATGTTCGCCCATCGTGCCCGCCACCGGCGACGGCACATCGATCGCGACCTTGTCGGTCTCCAGACTCGCGATCGGTTCGTCCACCGCGACCACGTCGCCGGGCTGTTTAAGCCACGCGCCAAGCGTTGCCTCGGTGATCGATTCGCCCAGCGTGGGAACGAGAACTTCGGTTGCCATGTCGCTTTCCTAAGCCTTCCGCGTCCGCCGGATTTCCTGACGGACATTGTGCCCCAGCGCGTCGGCGACAAGCGCGCCCTGTTCCGCCTGATGGCGTTTCATCAGCCCGGTCGCCGGTGACGCCGCCGCCGTCCGACCGGCATAACGCGCACGCGCCACCTTGCAGCCTGCGGCATCGAGCGCCTCCTCGATCAACGGTTCGACGAAGAACCAATAGCCCTGGTTCTTCGGCTCCTCCTGCACCCAGACGACTTCGCCCAGCGCGGTCATCCGTTTCAGCCGCACCGCCAGCGGTTCGCCGGGGAACGGATAGAGTTGCTCGATCCGAACGATCTGCGTATTCTTGTCGCCCGCCGCATCGCGCGCCTCGATCAGATCGTACGCGACCTTGCCCGAGCATAGCACCAGCCGCTTGGTCTCGGCATCCGCCGCGCCGTTCGTGTCCGACAGGATGCGTTTGAAGTGGGTCCCGCCCTGAAAATCCGCCGCCTTCGATACCGCCAGCTTGTGCCGCAGCAGCGATTTCGGCGTCATGATGACCAAAGGCTTGCGGAAATTGCGGTGCATCTGGCGGCGCAGCAGATGGAAATAATTCGCCGGTGTCGTGCAATTGGCGACCTGCATATTGTCGCCCGCGCAGAGTTGCAGGAACCGCTCGGGCCGCGCCGACGAATGCTCCGGCCCCTGGCCCTCATAGCCGTGCGGCAACAGCAGCACGAGTCCGTTGGCGCGGAGCCATTTCGCCTCGCCCGAGGCGATGAACTGATCGATCATGATCTGCGCGCCATTGGCGAAATCGCCGAACTGCGCCTCCCACAGCACCAGGGTCTTCGGGTCGGCGAGCGCATAGCCATATTCGAACCCGAGCACGCCATATTCGCTGAGCGTCGAATCGAGCACCTCGAAATTGCCATGCTCGACGCTCCACAACGGCACGAACCGGTGCTCGTCGTTCTGGTCGATCCACACCGCGTGGCGTTGCGAGAAGGTGCCGCGTCCCGAATCCTGGCCCGACAGCCGCACGCCGTAACCTTCGGAGAGCAACGTCCCGAACGCCAGCGCCTCGCCCGTCGCCCAGTCGAAATTCGTCCCACTCGCGAACATCTCGCGTTTGGCGTCGATGACGCGCGCCAGCGTCTTGTGGATCGCGACCGTTTCGGGAACGGTCGTCAGCGTCCGCCCGATCGCTTCGAACAATTTCGCCTCGACCCCGGTATCGACGTTGCGCCGCGCGGTCTCGGCATCGACCGGCGCGCCAAGCCCCGACCAGCGCCCCGAAAACCAGTCCGCCTTGTTGGGCTTGTAACTCGCCCCCGCTTCGAACTCGCCTTCGAGCAAGGTCGTGAACTGCTTGACGTTGTCGTCCATCCACGGCTGATCGACGACCTTCTCCGCGATCAGGCGCTTGGCGTAGATTTCGCTCACCGGCGGATGCGCGCGGATCGCCTTGTACATCAGCGGTTGGGTAAAGCTCGGCTCGTCGCCTTCGTTGTGGCCGAAGCGGCGATAGCACCACATGTCGATCACGATATCGCGGTGGAATTTCTGGCGGAATTCGATCGCCATCTTGCACGCGAAGGTCACCGCCTCGGGATCGTCGCCGTTGACGTGGAAGATCGGCGCTTGCACCCCTTTGGCGACATCCGACGGATAGGGTGACGACCGCGCAAATTGCGGGCTGGTCGTGAACCCGATCTGGTTGTTGACGACGAAATGGATGCAGCCGCCGGTGTTGTACCCGCGGATTCCCGAAAACCCGAAGCATTCCCATACGATCCCCTGTCCCGCGAAGGCGGCGTCGCCGTGGATCAGGACGGGGAGCGAATTGCAGTGATATTTCAGATCGCCCGCGATCGTCTGGATCGCGCGCGTCTTGCCGAGCACGACCGAGTCCGCCGCCTCGAGGTGCGACGGATTGGCGACTAGCGACATATGCACCTTGATCCCGTCGAACTCGCGATCGGTACTGGTGCCAAGGTGGTATTTGACGTCGCCCGAACCCCCGATCTGCTCCGGCGTGGCGCTACCGCCCGCGAATTCGTGGAAGATCACGCGCAACGGCTTCGCCATCACATTGGCGAGGACGTTCAGCCGCCCGCGGTGCGACATGCCGATGACGATCTCGTTGACCCCCATCGCACCGCCATATTTGATGACGCTTTCGAGCGCGGGGATCATGCTTTCCCCGCCGTCGAGCCCGAACCGCTTCGTCCCGACATATTTGCGGCCGAGGAACTTCTCCCATTGCTCGGCCTCGATCACCTTGTTCAGGATCGCTTTCTTGCCGAGCGGGGTGAATTCGATCGCCTTGTCCTTGCCCTCCATCCGCTCTTGCAGGAACCGCCGCTCCTCGACGTCGGAGATGTGCATATATTCCAGGCCGACGTTGCCGCAGTAATTAGCGCGCAAGATATCGACGATTTCGCGGATCGTCGCCCATTGCAGCCCCAGCGTCCCGCCGAGATAGACCGGTCGATCGATATCGGCGTCGGAGAATCCGTGATATTCGGTGGTGAGATCGGCCGGCAATTCGCGCGTGACGTTGAGGCGCAGCGGATCGAGGTTCGCCGCCAGATGCCCGCGCACGCGATAGGTGCGGATCAGGATCTGCGCGCGGATCGCATCGCCCGCGGCCTTGACGATATCGTCGGTCGATGATGCAGCGGCGGGCTTGGCGGCGCCTTTCGCGGGCTTAGCCGCAGGTTCCATCTGCGTCGGATCGAGCGCGGCGGTAAGGTCGTCGGTCGCGGCAAGCGGCCAGGCCGCATTCGCCCACGACGGCCCGGTCACCGCGCCCTCCAGCCCCTCGAAGACCTCACGCCAGCCCGGCTCGACGCTGTCGGGCGACGCCTTGAACCGCGCATAAAGCGCATCGACGAACCCCGGGCTGACCCCGGCGGCGATATCGCTGAAATCCTGACCTTCGTAGCCCATTCCACCGCTCCGTCACCCCAGCGAAGGCTGGGGTTTCAAGCCGCATGAGACCCCAGCCTTCGCTGGGGTGACGACCTGAGAAAAGTTAGCCCTTCAACACTTCCAGCAGCGTCGACCCCAATTCGCTGGGAGACGCCGCCACCTTGATCCCTGCGGCTTCCATCGCCGCGATCTTGTCCTCGGCGCCGCCCTGACCGCCCGAGACGATCGCCCCGGCATGCCCCATCCGTCGTCCGGGCGGCGCGGTGCGGCCCGCGATGAAGCCCGCCATCGGCTTGCGCCTACCGCGCTTCGCCTCGTCCTTCAGAAATTGCGCCGCCTCTTCCTCCGCCGACCCGCCGATCTCCCCGATCATGATGATCGATTTGGTCGCATCGTCGGCGAGGTACATTTCGAGCACGTCGATGAAATTGGTCCCGTTGACCGGATCGCCGCCGATCCCGACCGCGGTGGTCTGGCCGAGCCCGGCGTTGGTCGTCTGGAACACCGCCTCATAGGTCAGCGTCCCCGATCGCGAGACGACCCCGACCGAGCCCTTCTTGAAGATGCTCCCCGGCATGATCCCGATCTTGCACTCGCCCGGCGTCAGCACGCCCGGACAATTCGGCCCGATCAACCGCGACTTCGACCCCGACAGCGCACGCTTTACCTTGACCATGTCGAGCACCGGAATGCCTTCGGTGATGCACACGATCAGCGGCACTTCGGCATCGATCGCCTCGAGGATCGAATCCGCGGCGAAGGGCGGCGGCACGTACACGACCGAAGCGGTCGCTCCGGTCGCCACCATCGCCTCGGCGACGGTATCGTAATTCGGCAGCCCGAGGTGCGTCGTCCCGCCTTTGCCGGGCGTAACCCCCGCCACCATCTGCGTCCCGTAATCGAGCGCCGCCTGGGTGTGGAAGCTGCCGGTATTGCCGGTCATCCCCTGGGTGATGACCTTGGTGTTCTTGTCGACGAGGATGCTCATTCGGTCCGCCTTTGGATTTTATCGAGATCAAGAGGAGGTCCCTCTCGGTTAATTTTCTTTTTTCTGCTTGAACTGTCGGGCCGCCTCCCGTGCTCTCTCGTCAGGAGGCGCGATGGAGCTCGTCAGGATCAAACCGGTCTTCCAAAATCGGGTTGCCGTAATCATATAGCCGTCGGGCGATTGAAGTACGCGCGACAATTCGCTTGATCGGCTGAGCGGTACGCCATGCGTATCTCTCGATAACTTGCCGATCCCGAGTTCGTATATGCGTGAGCGATCGCCATGCATCGTTACAACCGAACAATGTTGATATTCGCCTGGAACAGCGGGTTCGGTCGCGATCACCGTCTCATCATCTTGAGAGACGTAGAAATCTCGGGCGCTCGCACCTCTAAAGGCAAGGCCGATCTTCCACGGTAATCTAGCTTTATCGACCTTATGGATTTGACCTTTAGAGAAATTCGCGTGGCCACCCAGACACACATCCTTGAAAGCCTGGATGGGGTCGATGCCGACAGGCGGTGTCGCTTCAGCGACAGTCGCCAATGCGATGATCAAAGTCGAAATCATGACTCAGGCCAAGCTCTCATCGATCCCCTTGCACGCTTCCAGCAGTTCCTTCACCGCATCGACCGACACCTGCAAATTCGCCTTCGCCTCATCGTCGAGCGCGATCTCGACGATCTTCTCGACCCCGCCAGCACCAAGCACCACCGGCACCCCGACATACAGATCGTTCAACCCGTACTCGCCCGACACGTAAGCCGCACACGGCAACACCCGCTTCTGGTCGTAGAGATACGCCTCCGCCATCGCGATGCCGCTCGTCGCGGGGGCATAATACGCGCTGCCCGTCTTCAGCAGCGCGACGATCTCGCCGCCGCCGCCGCGGGTACGCTTGACGATCGCGTCGATTTTTTCCTGCGTCGACATGCCCATCGCGATCAGATCGGGCACCGGAATGCCCGAGACGGTCGAATAGGACATCACCGGCACCATCGTGTCGCCATGCCCGCCGAGCACGAAGCTCGTCACGTCCTTGACCGAAACCTTGAATTCGTCGGCGAGGAAATGGCTGAAGCGCGATGAGTCCAACACCCCCGCCATGCCGACGACCTTGTTGTGCGGCAGGCCCGAGAATTCGCGCAGCGCCCACACCATCGCGTCGAGCGGGTTGGTGATGCAGATGACGAACGCATCGGGCGCGTTGGCCTTGATGCCCTCGCCGACCGCCTTCATCACCTTCAGATTGATGCCGAGCAGATCGTCGCGACTCATCCCCGGCTTGCGCGCGACGCCCGCGGTGACGATGATGACGTCCGCGCCCGCGATATCCTTGTAATCGTTGGTGCCGGTGATCGTCGCGTCGAAGCCCTCGACGGGTCCGCATTGCGAAAGATCGAGCGCCTTCCCCTGCGGCACGCCCTCGACCACGTCGAACAGCACGATATCGCCCAAACCCTTGATCGCGGCGAGATGCGCGAGCGTCCCGCCAATATTGCCGGCGCCGATCAGCGCGATTTTCTTGCGGGCCATGTGTGTCCTCCGCCTGTGCGCGCCGTCCGTATCGCAGCGCGGGTCGCGGCGGGCCTTAAGCTCATACCAAGTCGGGGGCAACCCGCTAAAGCCCGAACATTATTGCAAATAGTTCTCAAATGCAATATACTAGCCGGACTGGCAAGGCAGAGCCGATGACGCTAGGGCCCCGCCATGACCGAAACCAAAGTACCCAGCCGCGTCTTCCCGCGCGCCAAACAGGATGCCGATGCGGCGAAGGCCAACGTCTCGACGCCGCAGACCGAGCATCCCGCCTACCGCCTCGCCTTTCAGGATATGGACTTTCTGCTCCGCGAGGATTTGCGCCCGGTCCGCTTCCAGCTCGAATTGCTCAAGACGCAGTTGATCTTCGAGGAAGCGCATATCGGATCGACCTTCGTCTTCTACGGCTCGGCGCGCATTCCCGAGCCCGCAAAAGCGCAGGCGCTGCTCGACGCCGCCGCCGACGACGCTGCCCGCAAGATCGCCGAACGCCTCGTCGCCAAGTCGAAATATTACGAGATCGCGCGCGAACTGGCGCAATTGTGTAGCAATTTTCCGCGCGACGAGAAGGGCATGCGGCATTTCGTCGTGTGTTCGGGCGGCGGTCCGTCGATCATGGAGGCGGCGAACCGCGGCGCCGCCGATGTTCACGCCGAATCGATCGGCCTGAACATCGTCCTGCCGCACGAACAGGCGCCCAATCCGTACGTCACCCCGTCGCTATCGACGCAATTCCACTATTTCGCGCTGCGCAAGATGCACTTCCTGCTCCACGCCCGCGCCCTCGCCGCGTTCCCGGGCGGGTTCGGGACGTTCGATGAGTTGTTCGAATTGCTGACGCTCATCCAGACCGGCAAGATCGAACCGATCCCGGTCCTCCTGTTCGGCCGCGCCTTCTGGGAAAAGGTCGTGAACTTCCCCGCGCTCGTCGAGGAAGGCGTGGTCAGCGAACGCGACCTCGGCATCTTCACCTTCGTGGAGACCGCCGCCGAGGGCTGGGCGGTCGTCCAGCAATTCTACAAGGACCGGATGGCGAACGAACGCGCGACGACGGCGTAATTAAATACCGTCCATCCCCAGATGACGACTGTAAACGCGCATGTTGAAATCTTGAGGACAGCTAGGCGACCTGCCTGATTCCTGCGCTGTCCCGCTTACTTCGCCGCAGCGGGATCGACCGAAGGCGCGCCCGTAGCCGGGCTCCCGGTATTGGCGATGTTCCCCGTCTCGGCGCCGGTCGCGTTGGCGACCGCGTCCGCGGCATTGCCCGCTTCTGCCGCAGCCGGCGACGCGCCCGCCGCCGGAGCAGCGGGAAGCGGCAGGTTCGACCCCTGCTGGTTGAGATAGAGGATCACGTTGGCACGATCCTGCGGGTTCGACAGGCCGGCGAAGGTCATCTTGGTGCCGTTCGCGAATTTGCGCGGGCTGGTCAGCCATGCATTGAGCTTGTCGAAATCCCAATTGCCGCCGACGCTCTTCAACGCGTCGGAGAACGCGAACCCGCCCTTGCCTTGGCCGATCGGCTCGCCGACCGTGGCGTAGAGATTGGGGCCGATGCCGTTCGCGCCGCCCTGATTGGCGGTGTGGCACGCGCCGCATTTCTTGAAGACCTCGGCACCCTTGGCGGCGTCCGCGGTCGGTAGCAGCGACGCGATCGCGACTTCGGCGGCACCGCCGCCCGCGCCGGCATCCGCGGCGCCCTCGACCGCATACCCCATCTTTTCGGGATGCTCGCTGTGAAAGACCATGCTTCCGACAATCGACAGCCCCAAAGCGGCGCCGAAGCCGGCCAGCACCCAGCCGGCAATCGTGTTGCTGCGATCGTCCATCGTAATTCCGTAGCCCCTGAAACGAAGTCGGCTCCCCATAGAAAGGCCGCGCGCGTCCCGCAAGCCGCGCCACCGCGATACTTGTGCGCCGCACCACGCGTGCCTAACCCACGCTCCGATGGAAAATTTCGCTGCCCCCGCCCGCCCGATCGTCGCTGCGATGACCGAAGCCGCGGCGCGTGCGCCCGAACGGACCGTCGCGTTCCAGGGTGCGCCCGGCGCCAACAGCCATGTCGCGGTCGTCGAGGCGTTTCCCGATGCGCTGCCGCTCCCCTGCTTCGATTTCGCCGACGCGATCGACGCGGTGAAGGACGGCCGTGCCGATTGCGCCATCATCCCGATAGAGAATTCGCTCCACGGCCGCGTCGCCGACATCCACTTCCTGCTTCCCGAATCGGGCCTCGTCATCACCGGCGAGCATTTCCTCGGCATCCGCCACGCGCTGATGGGGACGGGCGCCCGCGAAGACGTCCGCGCCGCGATGAGCCATCCGCAGGCGCTCGGCCAATGCCGCCACTGGTTGAAGGCGCATGACATTCAGCAGGTCGCCTATCCCGATACCGCGGGCGCGGCGGCGGTCGTCGCCGAACGCGGCGACGCGACACTCGCCGCGCTCGCGCCGCCCGCCGCCGCCGAAATCTATGGCCTCAACCTGTTCGCCACCGACATCGCCGATGCCGACCACAACATCACGCGCTTCGTCGCACTCGCGCGCGGCGCGCAACCGCCGGTCGGGGACGGTCCGTGGATGACGACGTTCATCTTCGAGGTGAAGAACATCCCCGCCGCGCTCTACAAGGCGATGGGCGGCTTCGCGACCAACGGCGTCAACATGACCAAGCTGGAAAGCTACCAGCATGGCGGCAGCTTCGCCGCGACAGAATTCTATGCCGATGTCGAGGGAAAGCCCGGCGATGCCGCCTTCGATCGCGCGATCGCGGAACTGGGGTTCCACTCGAAATGGGTTCGGATACTTGGCACCTACGTCCAGGCACGCAAGCGCGGATAGAATTTGTTCGGTTTTTTAGAATAGTCTAGAGCGGTTTCCTATCAGTCTGCATCGTAGCCGGCGTTGGCGAAGTAGTTCGCGCATTCCTGCGGAGGGTAGAGGTCGAGGATGCGACCGATGGCGTTCCAGAGACCGTGGATGGTGCGTTCGGCGGCTTTGCGCAGGTGAGCCTTCAGCTTGGAGAAGGCCTGTTCGATCGGGTTGAAGTCGGGGCTGTAGGGCGGGAGGAAGAGCAGGCTCGCGCCAGCCGCCTCGATGGCTTCGCGCGCGGCGGGTGCCTTGTGGCTCGACAGGTTGTCCATGATAACGATGTCGCCCGGCGAGAGGTCGGGCACGAGTACCTGGCGGACATAGGCGACGAACGCATCGCGGTTGATCGGTCCGTCGAGCACCATCGGGGCGACCATGCCGGTGCGGCGCAGCCCGGCGACGAGGGTGGTGGTCTTCCAGTGTCCATGTGGCACGCCCGAGCGTAGGCGCTCGCCGCGCCGGCAACGACCATGGCGCCGCGCCATGTTGGTGGATGCCCGTGTCTCGTCGATGAACACCAGCCGGTCGGGATCGAGGTCGAGTTGGCCGTCGAACCACTCCTCCCGGCGCTTCAGGACGTCCGGACGGTCCTGCTCGGTGGCATGCGCCGTCTTTTTTTGCGCGTGATCCGGTGCCGGTCGAAGAACCGCCACAGCGTGCCGATCCCGACCGGCGTGCCACGTTCGGCAAGCAGCGCCTGCAACTCGACCAGCGTAATGTCGTCCTTCGCCTCGATGACGCCCAGGATAAAGGTTGCGTGCGCGTCGATTCTGCCTGCACGGCGGTCGCCACCCTGCGGCTTGGCAGCCGGCGTGCCGTTCTGAACAACCAGCTGTCGCCAGCGGATCGCGCTCGCCGCGCTCACCCCGAACCGCGCTGCTGCGGCCCGGCAGGACATTCCGCCATCAACGGCGGCGACCACCCGCTCCCGAAGGTCCTGTGACAGCACTCGCGGCATCCATGCCGGCCTCCTCGACCCGGCACGAAGCCTGAATCAGAAAACACCGTTCGTGTGAATCCTGAATGATTCAAAAGGCGCGGAAATCGCTCTAACATAGACTGTCTCGATCCGCGTCACCTTCGCGAACGGCGCGCGCCTGAACCAGGCGATCGATTACTGCCACAAGGACGTGCTGTACGTCAGTGATCGGGACATGTGGGTCGAATAGACCGGTCGCTTTGCGCGAGGCCCGTCTACGCAGGACGGACCTCGCCAAGGCGTCACAGAACGAAGTCGTTCGCGACCAGATCGACCGTCCCTTGCAGGTGGATCGAGAAATCGGCGTGGCCGTCGCCGTCGGTGTCGCCCGAAACAAACGTGTCCGCACCAACATGCGCCACGCGCAATTCACCCGCGGTGCCGCTGAACCGATGCCCGCCGATGAAGGTGAACGCATCGTCGTGATCGGTGCCGCCGGTGACCGCGTCGATCGCGCTGAGCACGATGCGATCGTGATCGGAATGGCTGAAATCGGTGATGACGTCGGCACGGCCGCGTGATGCACTGGTCTCTTGGTCGTTGAAGACGAACCTGTCGCGACCCTCGCCGCCGGTCAGGATGTCGCGACCAAAGCCGCCGTGGAGCACGTCGTTGCCGTCCCCGCCGCCGAGCGTGTCGTTACCGCCCTTGCCGAACAGACGATCCGCACCGTCGTCGCCGTGGAGCACATCGGCGCCTCTGCCGGTTCGAATGCGATCGTTGCCGTCGCCGGCGTCGACGTGCGAGCCGAGCCGATTGGGGTTGCCGACGGTGATCCGGTCGGAGAAGTCGCTGCCGATCAAGGTATCGATCGCCTCGAATCCCGCCAGTTCCTTGCCGCCGATCTTGACCGTCGCCAGACCCGCCAGATCGAGCAAGATGTCCGGCCGGAAATCGACATGGATGCCCGAACCGCTGTTCGACAGATCGAGCGACAGGAAATCGAATCCGAGCCCGCCGTCCGCCGCGTCGCCGAACCCGGCATAGACGCGGTCGTCGCCCGCGCCGGCTAGTATCACGTCGAGCGCCCCGTCGCTCCACGCGGTCTTCGAACCCGCGTAGATCACGTCGTCGCCGAGCCCGCCGTCGATGATGTCGGCGCCGCCGTTGCCGACGATCGTGTCGTTACCCGTCAAAGCGGTGATGATGTCGCCCGACGACGTTCCTTTGATGTAATCGTCGCCCAGCGTTCCAAGAAATATACCCATCGATCAAATCCTCCAAAGATCGGACGCGAATGCGCCGCTCGGGAGAAAATGACCTTCGACCACCTAACGCTTGCCGCCCGGAACCGGTTAAACCGCGGATAGAGCGCGAAGTGGATGCATCGCATCGATTGGCGTACGGAAATCAGCCGGGGTTACGCAACTTACGTAACCACCGGCTCCGCATTCGCCCACTCCGTCAGCAGGGTATGCGCGATCGCATAAGGCGGCGGCGTGAGAAACACGCCCTCGCCGCCCGCGAGGATCGTGCGGACATCCTCGCGTGGAACCCAGATCGCGTCTTCCAGTTCGTCGGTGTCCAGCGTGATCGCATCGTCCTCGGCGGTGGCGATGCAGGCCATCATCAATTGCGACGGAAACGGCCAGGGTTGGCTCGCGACGTAGCGCACGTCCGAGACGCGGACGCCCGCCTCCTCGAAAATCTCGCGCGCGACGGCTTCCTCGATCGATTCGCCGGGTTCGAGAAACCCCGCGAGCGCCGAATACCGCCCCGCCGGCCACGATGCGCCGCGCCCGACCAAAGCACGCCCGTCATGCTCGGCGATCATGATGACGACGGGATCGACCCGCGGGAAATGCTCCGCGCCGCAATGGCCGCATTTGCGGCCCCAGCCGGCGCGGAAGAGCGTCGTCGCGGTCCCGCAATTGGCGCAAAAGCCATGCCGCGCATGCCAGTCGAGCACGCTGCGCGCCGCCGCGAACGTCGCCGCCTCGCCGGGCTGAAGCTGATCGAGCATGCCGAACAGATTGGGCGATCGGAACGGCGGCGGCGCGGCATCGCCCGGCACGAAAGCGGCGAAGCGCGGGCGATCGTCGTCGAGCCCGAGCAGCACGAACTCCGCCTCGTCGGGCGCCTCAGTCAGCATCGTCCAGCCGAGGTGCCCGTCGTCGGTCACTTCGGGTTCCCATTGGTGGAGCTTGAGCAACCGCGCCTGCCAATTGCCCATCGCCGCTGCCAGCGCGTCGCTGTCGTGGCGCAAAGCATCGGCGCGGTCGAGCAGACCGCCGGTGAAGCCGGGCGCGATCACCGCTTGAACCGTACGGCATCCTTGGCGAGTGCCGCCGGCACCTCCTGCCGCAAGCCCCATTTCTCGGCGGGGAAGAATTGCACCATGATCGTCCCGCGCGCATGTTTCGCCGAATCGACGAACGCGATCGTCCCCGCCGCCCCGCCCCAGCCATAAGTCCCCTTCGACGGCCCGCCGGGAACGTCGGCGATATAGACCGACCCGCCCGCGCCGAATCCCTGCTGTCCGCCACTTGTACCGCCGGTCTTGCCGCCAATCCCCCCGAACGTCACACCCGCGGGCAACAGGTTCGACATCGCGAGCGCCACGGTCTCGGGCTTCAGGATGCGTACGCCGCCGAGCGTGCCGCCATCCTGCAACATATGCAGGAACCGGTCGTAATCGCGCGCCGACGACACCAGCCCCGCGCCGCCGTAGGGGAAGCTCGGCGGCTGAAGGTATACCGAAGTCGCCGCCGCATCGATCGGCGTCCGCTTGTCGCCGACGAACACGTAATTGGTGGCGAACCGCCCGACGTCGGACTTCGGCACCGTGAAATACGTCGACGTCATCTTCAGCGGCGTGAAAATCCGCGTCTGGAGGAAGCGGTCGAACGGCATCCCGCTCGCCTTCTCGATCACCGCGCCCATCACGTCGAGGCCGATCGAATAGCTCCATTTCGTGCCGGGCTCATAGACCAGCGGCAAGGTCGCGGTACGCTCGGCGAATTCGGCCAGCGTCTTCGGCCGCACCCCGCGCGCCTGCGCCTCGACCGCAGAATTGATCGCGCCCGGGGTGATCCCAAGCCGCTCATATTCCTTCTGGATCGGCCCGGTCTGGATGATCGAATAGCCGAGGCCGGAGGTATGCGTCAGCAACTCGCGGATCGTGATCTGGTGCTTCGCGGGCACGCTGTCGAGCGAGGTGTCGGGGTGGGTCAGCACCCGCATCGATTTGTACGCCGGAAAGAAATCGCTCAGCGGCTGATCGAGCTTGATCTTGCCTTCCTCGATCAGGATCATCGCCGCCATCGCGGTGATCGGCTTGGTCATCGAATAGATGCGCCACAGCGAATCGGGGCCTGCCGCCGCCGCGTTGGCGTCGTCGGAAATCTTGCCGGCGGTGACGAACACCGTCGGCAGATCGCCGACCCCGAACGCGCCGACGATCCCCGGCATCTTGTCGTCGCGGACATAGCCGTCGAACAGCGCCTGGGTATTGGGCAGGATCGCGCGCGCCGGAATCCCCGCCTGCGTGCCGGGCTGCGTCCGAGGCGCGGGCTGCGGCGCCGGCTGTGGCGCAGGTTGTGCCTGGCGCCCATACAAACCCGCGCTCGCCGCGAGCGCCATCACCGCCGCCGTCCCGAACCAGATTTTCCGCATGCTGTCCTCCGTATCGCATCCGCCGCCTTGGCGAAGACCGTCGGCAGCCCGGCCTCGTCGATCCGATCGACCGGCCACCATTCGCCGTTCTCCGCCGCGCTGTGCGCCTCCACCCCTCCGACCGCAAGCGCGAGTTCCAGGCGGAAATGGGTGAAGCTGTGTGTGACGCTTGTGTCGAGGAGACGCCAGTCGGTGTCGATTGGCGCATTGTCCATCCCCGGAGGCGAATCGGCCCAAGGCCCCGTCGGCAAGGCACGCATTCCGCCGAGCAGTCCCTTGGACGGACGACGAACGAGCAAGACTTCCGGGTTCTCCGGCTTGCCGTCCCCCGTTCGTTCCAACCAGAAAATCGTGCCGAACCGCTGCGGCTTCTCTGCTTTCGCCTTCCGCGCCGGAAAAGCCTCGGGCGTCCCGCCAGCAAACCCCGCGCAACTCCCACGCAACGGACATAGCAAGCACCGCGGCCCGCGCGGTGTGCAGATCGTTGCCCCCAGATCCATCATCGCCTGCGCGAAATCCCCCGCGCGAGGGTCCGGCGTGATCGCATCCGCCGCGGCGCGCACCTCCCGCTTGTCGGAAATCGCGAACAGCCGCGCGACGACGCGCTCGACGTTCGCATCGACCACCACCGCGCGTTCCCCGAACGCGATCGCGGCAATTGCGGCGGCGGTATATGCCCCCAATCCCGGCAGCGCCCGCAACCCCGCCTCGTCGCGTGGAAATCCGCCGCGCTCCGCCACCAGCCGCGCCGTCCGCACCAGATTGCGGGCCCGCGCATAATAACCGAGCCCCGCCCAGGCCGCCATCACCTCGCCCTCGTCCGCCGCCGCCAGCGCTTCGAAGCTCGACCACCGCGCCACCCACGCCTCGAATCGTGGCCGCACCGCTGCGACCGTAGTCTGCTGGAGCATCACCTCGGACAACCACACCCGGTACGGATCGGCCGTCTCACCCGGCCGCGCCCGCCACGGCAGGACGCGCGCATACGCGTCATACCAGTCGAGCAGCATCTTGGAGATATCGGAACGCTTGGCGACCACACCCCGGCTATGGCATGGACGCGGATATGAGCAAGCGCGTCCGCGCCCCAGACCCCGCCCCCAAAGAGGCCCAACGTCGTAACGGCCCGAGGCAAGTCGCCGAGCTGTTGCCCGACGTCGGCCGCGCCGCGTTCCGCAAGTTCGGCTTCGTCCAATCGTCGATCGTCAGCCGCTGGGCAGAGATCATCGGCCCGCGCTGGGCCGAGGTCAGCGCCCCCGAATCGCTCCGTTTCCCTCCGGCCAAGAAGCAGGACGGCACGCTGACGCTCACCGTCCGCGGCGCGCACGCCTCGATGATGCAGCATATCCTGCCCGAGGTGATCGAACGGGTGAACCGCTTCTTCGGCTATGCCGCGGTCGCGCGGGTGGTGATTCGCCAAGGCGAGATCGTCGCCAGACCCGAACGCCGCGCCCCGCCTTCGATCAAGCCGGTTCCGGTCGATCTCGGCAACAGCCTGAAGACGATCGCCGATCCCGAATTGAAGGCGGTGCTCGAATCGCTCGCGGCGGGCGTCGCCGCAACTCGTGGGGTTCCGGTGGTGGAATGATGCGTTTCCTGTTCGCGATGATCCTCGCCGTTCTCGCCGGCACCGCTTTCGCAGCGCCCAAGCGCGACTGGAGCAATGTCGCCACCAGGACAGCGAGCGGCGGCTATTTGATCGGCAACCCGGCGGCCAAGGTGAAGCTGATCGAATATGTCAGCTACACCTGCCCGCATTGCCGCCATTTCACCGAGGAATCGGCGGCGACACTCAAGGGCGAGATGGTCCGCTCCGGCTCGACCAATGTCGAAATCCGCAACCAGGTCCACGACAAGCTCGATCTCATCGCGACGATGCTGGCGCGCTGCACCGGCCCCGCCGCCTTCCCGCGCTTCCACGACACGCTTTTCGCCAAGCAGGAGGAATGGGTGCCGCGCGGCGCCGATTACGATTCCGCCAACGCCGCACGAAACCAGCTCTTCCCGCCCGAGGCGCAGCTTCGCGCCACCGCCGACGGAGCGGGCCTCAGCGATCTCGCGCGCGCCGCCGGCATGTCCGACGCGACGCTCGGTCGCTGCTTTTCCGATCCCGTAACCCGGGA
>CBDCNF010000003.1:0-120070 GCA_965219285.1 Sphingomonas sp. | reverse complement strand
TGGACGATGGGCGAATCCAGCGCGAAATCGCTCCGCGGCGCGGGCATGGAAGACGTGATCTTCGCGGGCACGCGACCCGCCCCGCGCGCGATTTCGCCGAGGTCTCGATCCTCGCCGAAACCGGCGGCGCGGAGACGGAAATCGTCCGCCGGATCGAACGCGGCGCGGGTTCCGCCTATCGGATCGACGGCCGCGACGTCCGCGCCAAGGGACGTAGCGCTGCTTTTCGCCGATTCGGCGACCGGCGCGCATTCCCCCGCCTTGGTCAGCCAGAACCGCATCGGCGCGGTCATCGCCGCCAAGCCCGCCGACCGCCGCGCGATGCTGGAGGAAGCCGCGGGCATCGCGGGCCTCCACGTTCGCCGCAAGGACGCCGAACAGAAATGCGCGCGACCGAGGCGAACCTCCAGCGCCTCGACGAAGTCATTGCCGATCAGGACTCCCGCGCCGCCGCCTTGAAACGGCAGGCGCGTCAGCCGAACGCTACCGCCTCCTCACCGCGCAGATTCGCCTCGCCGAGGCACGGATGATCTTCGCGCGCTGGCGCGACGCCGCCGCCGCTGCGGAGGCCGCCAAAACCGAAGCCGCGACCGCCGAAGCACGCGTCGCCGAGGCGGCGAAGCGCAACGCGCCGCCGCCGCCTGGCAGGCGCAAGCCGCCGAGACGCTCGCCGGGGCGCGCGCCACCGCGCTCGCCGCGCGCGATCGGGCAGGCGAGGCGGGGCACCGTCTAACAGCGCTCAGGACGGAAAAGCGAACGTCGAACGCCGCCTCGTCGAACTCGCCGATACCGCTAGCCGGATCGCCGCGGATCGCGAGCGCGAAGGGACGCTCGGCACCGACGCCGCGGAAGCGCTCGATCGCCTCGTCGCCGAAGCGAAAGCATTGGAAGCCGAGATCGCCAAGGCGATCACCGAACTCCCGACGCGGCGCACCGCGCTCGCCGAGACCGAGGTGACCGCGCGCGATATCGAGGTCGCGCTCGCGCAAGCCTTGGCACGCCAGGCGGCACAGACCGCCGACGCGCGGATCGCGCAGGCGGCGGCGGAGAGCGCGAGGGCACGCGTCGCTCGTGCGTCCGGCGAAGTCGAGACGGCGGAGCGCGCGCTGGCGGCGATCGGCGCTCCCGAACCGATCGAGACCGAACGCCGCGAGGCCGCCGCGATCCGGGCGACCGCCCTGGTCGATGCCGAAACGGCGCGCGACTCGATCACCGCCGCCGAACGCGCGCAGTCCGAAGCCGAAACCGCCCGCGATTCGGCGCAATCGACCCGCGCCGCCCGCGGCGCCGAACTCGCCGCGCTCGATGCCGAGGCGGCGGCGCTCTCCAAGGCGACACAGGTGCAGGATCGCGACCGCATGCTCGACCGGATCGTCGCCGCCCCCGGCTACGAACGCGCGGTCGCAGCCGCACTCGGCGACGATCTCGAATTCGGCATAGACCCCGCCGCCGATACCCACTGGGCTGGCGCCGTGACACAGACCAGCGATCCCGACGTACCTGAGGATGTCCGCCTCACGCCGCACGTCGAAGCGCCCGCCGAACTCGTCCGCCGCCTGTCGCAGATCATCGTCGTCGACCGCGACGATGGCCGCATATTGTCGCCGGGCCAAAGACTGGTAACCCGCAACGGCGTACTCCGCCGTTGGGACGGTTTCGTTGCGAAACTCCGGCGCTGGTGCTGCGGCGGAACGTCTTGAGCGGCGTAACAGATTAACTATACTAACAGATCTTCGCCCAGCCGCAGCCGCTGCACTCGCCACTGCGGAGCAGGCCCTGCAAACCGCCGAAGCGGCGATCGCCACCGCGCGCTTCAAGCACCAAGCCGCCCGCGCCACGCTCGCCCACGCCGAACCAACTGGCCGCGAAGCCCAACAACGCGAAGACCGCGCCGCCGCGAAGCTCGAACGACTCGAAGGCCAACGCGCCGACATCCACGCCCGCCTTACGCGCATATACGACGATCGCGATGTTGCGGCGACGGAAGAAACACGCGCTGAACGTGCGCTCGCCGCTCTCCCCGATCCTTCGGGCGCGGCAGGCGAAGTCGCTGCGCTCCAGCGCGAGGCCGATACCCGGCGCGGCATTGTAGCGCAGGCGCGGGCCGATCTCGCGACGCAGGAACGCGTCGCCACCGCCGGGCGCGAACGGCTGGCGGCGGCGCAAGCCGACACGCGTCACTGGCGTGCCCGCGCGGGCGAGGCGGCGCGGCGGATCGCCGATCTCGCCAAGCGCGAAAGCGAAGTCGCGCGTGACGCGGAGGAACTGGCGCCGCGACCCGCTGCGCTCGATACTGAAATCGCCACGCTCGCCGCCGAACACGACACCGCGCGCGCGTCCGCCGAGACGCTAGCCGCGAACGAACGCGCCGCCGAGGACGCGGTGCGCCAGACCGAAGCGAGACTGCGCGATACCGGCGAAGCGCTGTCGGCGGCACGCGAGACTCGCGCCGGCGCGGTCGCGCGGGTCGAGAACCAGGAATTGCGCCGCGTCGAGATGGGCCGCCTCTCGGGCGAACGCTTCGAATGCCCTGCGCCGGTGCTCCCCGAAAAGCTCGGCTTCGACACCGCAACGGTCCGGGCGCCACAGGACGAATCCGTGGCGCACGATAAACTGACACTCGACCGCGACCGCATCGGGCCGGTCAATCTCGTCGCCGAAACCGAGCTTGCAGAGCTCGAAGCCGGGAGCCTGACCAATGCGGCCGAACGTGACGAACTCGGCCAAGCGGTCAATCGTCTGCGCGGCTCGATCGGCACCTTGAACCGCGAGGGCCGCCAGCGCCTGCTCGCTGCGTTCGAGGCGGTGAATGGACATTTCCGCCGATTGTTCACGACGCTGTTCGACGGCGGCCAAGCGCATCTCGAATTGATCGATTCGGACGACCCACTCGAAGCCGGCCTCGAAATCATGGCACAACCCCCGGGCAAACGACTCCAGTCGCTGACGCTGCTGTCGGGCGGCGAACAGGCGCTGACCGCGATCGCGCTGATCTTTGGCTTGTTCCTCACCAACCCCGCGCCGATCTGCGTCCTCGACGAAGTCGATGCCCCGCTCGACGACGCCAATATCGAGCGCTTCTGCGACCTGCTCGAACGCATGACCCGCGAGACACAGACGCGTTATCTGATCGTCACCCACAATGCGGTAACGATGAGCCGGATGCACCGGCTGTTCGGCGTGACGATGATCGAAAAGGGCGTGAGCCGGCTGGTGTCCGTCGATCTTGGTGGCGCACAAGCGCTGGCGGCCGAATAATCTGAATCAATCGACAAGTTCAAAAACGGAACGTATATCGAACACGATGGCGCAGCTCGATGTCCGGCAAAAACTCGAAATCCTCGCCGATGCAGCGAAATACGATGCGTCGTGTGCGTCGTCTGGCACCGCCAAACGCACCAGCCGTGATGGCAAGGGATTAGGCTCGACCGATGGCGGGATGGGCATCTGCCACGCTTACGCGCCCGACGGGCGGTGCATCAGCCTGTTGAAGATCCTGCTGACCAACAGCTGCATCTTCGACTGCCATTATTGCATCAACCGCAAAAGCAGCAACGTCCGCCGCGCGCGGTTCACCGCCGAAGAGGTCGTCAACCTGACGCTCGCCTTCTACCGGCGCAATTATATCGAGGGGTTGTTCCTGTCGTCCGGCATCATTGCCTCGTCCAATTACACGATGGAGCAGATCGTCGAAGTCGCGCGGTCGTTGCGCGAAGACCATCAGTTTCGCGGCTATATCCACCTGAAATCGATCCCCGATGCAGATTCAGAATTGCTCCACCGCGCCGGGCTTTACGCCGATCGCGTCTCGATCAATGTCGAACTGCCGACCGAAAGCGGGCTGAAGCGATTGGCGCCCGAAAAATCGGCGCCACGGATCGAACGGGCGATGGCTGCGACCAAGGCGACGATCATCGATCTCGGCGACGCGAAACGCCGCTATCGCTCAGCACCGAAGTTCGCGCCCGCGGGGCAATCGACGCAGATGATCGTCGGCGCCGACGCCGCGACCGATGGCGACATCGTGACGAAGGCATCGCGGCTTTACGATCGCTTTGCGCTGCGCCGCGTCTATTATTCGGCGTTCAGTCCGATCCCCGACGCGAGCGCGGTGCTCCCGCTCCAACGCCCGCCGTTGATGCGCGAACATCGTTTGTATCAATCCGACTGGCTGATGCGCTTCTATGGTTTCGCGCCAAGCGAAGTCGTGGCGGCCGCCGACGATTCGACGGGCATGCTGCCGCTGGATATCGATCCGAAACTGGCCTGGGCGCTGAAGTTTCGCGCCTCGTTTCCGGTCGACGTCAATCGTGCGCCACGCGAGGTGCTGTTGCGCGTACCGGGGCTGGGAACGAAGGCGGTGGCGTCGATCCTCACATCGCGCCGGTGGCGGCGGCTACGGCTGGAAGACGTCGCGCGGCTGACCGTGTCGGTGGCGAAGGTCAGGCCCTTCATCGTCGCGGCGGACTGGCGGCCGGTTGCGTTGACGGATCGCGTCGATTTGAGACCGTTCGTCGCGCCGAAGAAGGAACAGTTGGAGCTGTTCGCGGCTTGACCGGCTATGCGCGTGGTGAGCTTGGCCGAACCCGACGATTTCGATGCCTGGCGGGCGGCGGCGCGCGGGCTGATCGACGACGCTGTGCCGGCAGAGGACGTGGTCTGGCAGGTTGGCGAGGCGAGTGATCTGTTCGCGGCCGATGCGACGCCGCCCCGACCCGCCGCGGCGGCGAGCTTCACAGTCCCGCGCACCTTCATCGACATTGCGCGCGATGCCATTCTCCACCGCGATTCCGAAAGGTTCGCCTTGCTCTACACCTTGCTGGCAAGGCTGCGCTCGGCGCCGAAGCTGATGGAAGATCGCGCGGACCCGCTGATCCGGCGACTCGACGAACTCGCAAAGACCGTGCGGCGCGACATCCACAAAATGCGTGCGTTCCTGCGCTTTCGCGAGGTCAGCGAAGACAAAGGCAGCCGCTACGTCGCATGGTACGAACCCGAGCATCACATCGTCCGCGCGAACGCGGCGTTCTTCCTCGATCGCTTCGCGAGCATGCGGTGGTCGATCCTGACGCCCGAAATATCGCTGCACTGGGACGGCGAGACGCTCGCCGAGGGCCCAGGCGCGACGAAGGCGGAGGCGCCAGAGGGCGATCCGACCGAAGAGGTGTGGAAGACCTATTACGCCAGCATCTTCAATCCGGCGCGTGTGAAGGTCGGCGCGATGCTGAAGGAAATGCCGAAGAAATACTGGAAGAACATGCCCGAAACCGCGCTGGTCCCCGCGCTGCTGGCCAAGGCGCAGGCGCGCGAAAGCGGGATGATCGCGCAGTCCCGCGAGAGACTCAAAGCGATCGGCGGCAACAGTCAGGTCGCATGGGCGGCTCTGCGCGAGGAGGCGATGGCGTGCACCCGGTGCCATCTCTACGAACCCGCGACGCAAACCGTGTTCGGCGAAGGCCCGGTAACCGCCGCGCTGCTGTTCGTCGGCGAGCAACCCGGCGACCAGGAGGATCTCGCGGGCCGTCCTTTCGTCGGGCCGGCAGGCCAGGTGTTCGATCGCGCGCTCGCCGCCGCCGGGATCGACCGCGCCGAAACCTATGTCACCAACGCGGTGAAGCATTTCAAGTTCGAACCGCGCGGAAAGCGCCGCATCCACGCCAAGCCCGACGCGGGCGAGATCGAGGCATGCCGCTGGTGGATCGAGCAGGAACGGATGTTGCTGCGCCCGAAGGTCACGGTGGCGCTCGGCGCGACCGCGGCGCGGAGCCTGTTCGGCAAGGTGATGACGATATCACGCGAGCGCGGTCGCGCATTGGAACTGCCCGGTGGCGGGCAGGCGTGGATCACGGTTCATCCGAGCTACCTGTTACGGCTGCCCGACGAGGCGGCGAAGGCGGCGGAATACGCGCGGTTCGTGGACGACCTGAAGATGGCGCGCGCGGCGACGGATTGACCCCCCGCCGCCCTTCGCGCATCGGCGGCGGCCATGTTCGAGAAGATCCTGACCGCACTCGCCACCTTCACCGTCGGGGTCATTTCGGCGGGCGGCTATTGGGGCATCGCGCTCCTCATGGCGATAGAAAGCGCATGCATCCCGCTGCCATCCGAAATCATCATGCCGTTCGCGGGCTATCTCGTCTCGACCGGGGAGTTGAACCTATTTCTCGCAGCGACCGCCGGAGCGATCGGCTGTAATCTCGGTTCGATCGTCGCCTACGAAATCGGCAAGCGCGGCGGACGGCCGATGGCGGAGAAATGGGGCCGCTATGTCCTGATCGGGCCAGGCGAACTCGATCTCGCCGACCGGTTCTTCGCGCGCTGGGGCAGATGGGCGATTCTGTTTGGGCGGATGCTGCCGATCGTGCGGACCTTCATCGCCTTTCCGGCGGGCGTCGCGCGGATGAAGCTCGTGCCGTTCCACCTGTTCACCTTCGTTGGGTCGTGGCCTTTCTGCCTGCTGCTCGCGTGGATCGGCATGACGCTGGGCGATAAGTGGAACAGCGATCCGCGGCTGAAGGCGTTCTTCCACCAAGCCGATCTCGCGATCGGGCTGGTGCTGGTCGCGGCGGGGGCGTTCTACGTCTGGCACCGGGTACGCGGGCTCAGGCGGCGGTAAAGCCTCGCTTCGCGGCGAGCGCGCGGAGATCGGCCTCGCGATTCGGCGCCATCGCATCGGCACGCTTGCGGAACGCCTCGACCAACGCAGGCGTCGCGCGTTCGGGCGACCCCGAATCGAACGGCGGGTGCGGATCATATTCGATCTGAAGCTGCACCATCCGCGCGTGTTCCTCGCCGCGAATCGCCGCCATCAGGGTCAGCGCGAAATCGATCCCCGCGGTGACGCCGCCGCCGGTGACGCGGTTGCGATCGACCACCGTCCGCGCCGCGACGGGCTCTGCGCCGAACAGCGGCAACATATCGCGCCACATCCAGTGCGAGGTGGCGCGATAACCGCGCAGCAACCCCGCCGCGCCGAGGATCAGCGAGCCGGTGCAAATGCTCGTCACCCATGTCGCGGTCTCGCCGACCGAGCGAACCCAATCCATCGTCGTATCGTCGGCGATCACGCCGTTGATGCCCATGCCGCCGGGGACGCACAGGATATCGACGCTTGGAACATCGGCGAGCGTGGCGGTCGGCACGATCGAGAAGCCCGCATCGGTCGGCACCGGATCACGCGTCTTCGCCACGAGATCGAGACGAGTGTCGCCGCCGAGCCGCGACAAAACCTGCGCGGGGCCGGTCAGATCGAGTTGAGTGACGTCTGGGAAAAGGAGAAAGGCGATGCGCATGGCGAGGATCCTTCGATACGAGGGATGCCCAGGCGCACGGCGACGATCAAATCCGCGCTTCCCCGTGGTGCTCCACGATTGCGCCAGTCACGCGGCGCGAGACGTTTAGCCGTCTCGGCGGTGCGCGGCAATCGCCGTCAGTACGGGCTGAGGTCGATCGTTTCGTCCTTCTTGCGCTCCTGGCCTTCCGCGCGGGCCCGTTTCGCATGCTGGACGAAACAGCCTGACTGCCCGCCCGGACCGACGACCGAACAACTGCCGATACTGTTCGCGCCTGTGCTCTCGGCGAGCGTCGCTTGTTCCTTGACAGCCCACGCCTCGTTTTCCGGGGTGACCTTGAATTCGCGCAGTTCCTTGGGAATGCGGAATTGTTCTTCGGCGCCGCGACGGACGCAGACGACGACTTCGGCGCCGTCCTTGTTGGTCGGGCAGCGTTCGTTGCCGAACAAGGTGAGGACGCCGTTGACCGGTGCGTTGCGCGAGACGGCCGGCGCGTCATTGACGCGCTCGCGCCGCGGCGCATCGGGGGCCGATGGGCCGACCGGCGCGGCGGTCTGCGCGAAAGCGGGTGCGGCGGCGAGGAACAGGCCGGCGAGAGCGAAGCGAGCGATCATGCGGTTCCCCATATCAGATTCGCTTCGCCGCGGCGATGGCGACGCGACAGCCGAGGCGGATCGCGGCGGACATCAGCGGATAGGCGGGCGCATCCTCCGCGCCGCTGGCAAGCGCAGTCGCCTTGTGCTCAAGTTCCTCGCGCTGAAATTCGGCGATCGCGCTCGACAATTCGGGATCGGCGTCACCGAGCGCGGCGATCTGAGCGGCATAATGTTTGTCGATTTCGGTCTCGACCGCGGCGGTGCAGGCCATCGCGGCTTCGGGGCCGATCGCAGCGGTGACCGCGCCGAGCGCGAAACCGGCGACGTTCCAGAGCGGCTGGAGCAAAGTCGGGCGGACGCCGCGATCGGCGATCATCCGGTCGAAGAACGCGCGGTGGCGTTCTTCCTGCAAGGCCATCCCGGCGACCTTGCGCGCCGCGGGGGAACGACTGCCGAGCACCGCCAACTGCCCGGCGTAGATGCGCGTCGCGCCATATTCGCCCGCCTGATCGACGCGGATCATCGCATCGGTGGCGGGGCGCGGATCGCCGGGTTTCCACGTCATCGCCGTTTCCCCATGAGCCAGCCGATCACCGCCGCGCCGCCAAGCGACAGGATCGCATTCCATCCGGCGAGCGAGATCCCGATCAGCCGCCATTGCGCAGCGTCGCAGCGGATGACGGGAGCGGCGAGGATTTGTTTCAGCATCTGATCGGGGGTCAGCCCTTGGCCGGTGATCGTCGTCGAACAGGCGGTGATCCCCTGCCACCAATGATATTCGACTCCGGCGTGGAAGACGCCGATCAGGCCCGACACCGCGATCAGCGCCGCCGCGCCCGCGACAAGGGTGCGCTTGATCGCGGGGCCGCCGATGACGAACGCGAGCGCCGCGACGACGACCGCGCCGTAATGCGGCCAGCGTTGCCAGTGGCACATCTCGCACGGATAGAGCCCGCCGATCAGTTGCGATCCCCAGGCGCCAGCGAGAAGCGCCGCGGGGAGCAGGAGCGCGATCCAGCGTGCCTTGACGAAACTCGACGTCACTTCGCGGCAACGTCCTTCTTGAGCGACGCGGTCACCGCGGCGACCTGCGTCGGCCCGCCGAGCCGCGCGACGGTCTTCAGTGCGTACCAGAGCTGGAAGTCCTCGATCCCCTGCTTCTTGAGCTGATCGGCGCTCATGCCGAAACGGGGATCATCCTTCACGTCCTCTTCGAACACGCTGTTGTCGGTCTTGATTTCGTTGATCAGATGCCGGCGCAGATCGTCTTCGCGGAACACTGGCCGCGATTTGTAATCGGGGTCGCTGATCTGCGGCACCTTGATATCGGGCTCGATGCCGCCTTCCTGCACGCTGCGGCCCGACGGCGTATAGTAACGCGCGGTGGTGAGACGCAGCGCGGTCTCGGGGCCGAGTTGGAGCAACGTCTGCACCGATCCCTTGCCGAAGGTCCGTTCGCCCATGACGAGCGCGCGGTGATGGTCCTGCAGCGCGCCCGCGACGATCTCCGAGGCGGAGGCGGTGCCCGCGTCGGTCAGCACGATGATCGGCAGGCCGTGCGCGTCGTCGCCGGGTTTGGCGTAATAACGTTCGATATCGGTCTTCTCGCGCCCGCGCTGCGACACGATCTCGCCGTGATCGAGGAAGGCGTCGCCGACCTCGATCGCCTGCGTCAGCAGCCCGCCGCCATTCTCGCGCAGATCGACGACGTAGCCGAGCGGTCGGTGCCCGAGCGACTTGTCGATCGCCATGATCGCGCCGCGGGTATCGGCGCCCGTATTTTCGGAGAAGGTGTTGATGTTGATATAGCCGACATCGCCTTTCACTTCCCATTTGACCGGTTTCTGGACGATCACCTCGCGCACGACCGTCACGTCGATCGGCTTGTCGCGACCGGGGCGGACGAGGGTCAGCGACAGTTTCGTGCCGGGCTTCCCGCGCATCAGCGATACCGCCTCGTCGAGCGTCCCGCCGAAGGTCAGCTTGCCGTCGATATGCGTGATGTAATCGCCGGGCTTGATCCCGGCGCGGTCGGCGGGGGTATCCTCCTGCGGCGCGATGACTTTGACCGCACCGTCCTCGAGCGAGACGGTCAGGCCGACGCCGCCGTAATTGCCCTCGGTCTGGATACGCAGATTGTCGTAGTCGAGCGCATCGACATAGCTGGAATGCGGATCGAGGCTGGAGAGCATCCCCTGGATCGCGCCCTTGATAAGCTGTGCGTCGGTGACCTGATCGACGTAATTGCGTTTCACCTCGTTGTAGACGTCGACGAACGTCTCCATCGACCGATAGGCTTCGGTGTTGGTCGCGGCCATCGCGGCGGTGCCCGCGCCGATCGCGAGCAGGCCCGCGATCGCGGTCGTCTTGAACAATCTGGAGGTCATGCGGCAAGCTCTCAACAACGGGTCGGGCGATCCTAGCGGTATTTTCGGGGGCACGAAAGCGCGGCGCCGGGTAAACGAATGCTGAGTATTGTTTTTTGATGGGGCACCAGCCCGCTCCCCTACGCCACCTCCCAAGACATTATACTGAATGGGAGGTGGGGTGGGGGAGAGGGCTGGTGCGGCCCCATCGGCGTGAGCCGATCGAACAAAGACTCAGCCAATCAGTGCCGCGATATCGATCGGGTGGTTACGGCGATAGAGTTCGACGGTGACCATTGGAGTTTCGGTAGAGTGAGCGAGGCCGATCGTTTCGCCCGCGTTGACCTGCGCGCCGACCGCGATCGAGGCCGAGGCCAGGCCGGTCAGTGCGGTCGTCCAGCCGTCGCCGTGATCGATAATGACGACAATGCCATAACCGCGGAACGAACGTGCGAAGACGATCCGCCCCGCTGCCGGCGCGGCGACGGCGGCGGCGGGCGCGACCGCGAAGGTCAGGCCACGGGCGCGGACGCCGGCGTCGGAGACCTCGCCCAGACCTTCGACGAGCCGTCCTTCGACCGGCAGCCTGTACGACGCCGGCGATGGCGCATTGGCGTCGAAGCGCGGCGGACCGGGCAGGTGTTCGAGATTGGCGAGCGTCTCCTGCCGCGTCGCGAAGCTGGACATCCGATCGACGATTTCGCGCGCCGATTCGCCGAGGGCGATCGCACGATCCGATTGTGCCAGCGCATCGCGAGTGAGCGCGGTGGCACGACCCGCATGCTGTTCGCGCAACGCGGCGAGCGCGCGCCGCTGCTGAACGAGCGCGATGCGACCGTCGCGCAGGCTGTTCGCGGCGAGCGTGGCGTCGGCGCGCAACCGCCGCGTCTCGACGAGGCTCGCGCGGAGATCGGCGGTGCGGGCGCGGACGACTGGGAGGACGCTGCCGAGCACCGCGCGGACATGGACGAGATCGTCGACCGAGCCCGGCTGCGCGACCGCCGCCAGCGCCGGACGCCGCGCCAGCGACTGGAGCGCGCCGAGCAACCGCCCGACCGGCGCCTCGCGTTGACCAAGGTCGGCGCGCTGGCGCTCGAGCAAGGTCGCGACGATGTTTACGCGCGCGCGGGCTGCTGTGACGTCGGCTTCGGCACGGGTGATCCGTGCGGCGACCGCATCTTCCTGCGACCGCGCTTTCGCCGCCGCGTTGCGCTCGACCGAGGCGAAGCGATCGAACTCGGCGGCGCGCGATGCCGCTGCTGCTGCTGCCGCTTTCGCCTCGGCGAGGCGCCGGCGTTCGCCATTGAGCGTGTCCTGCGCGGGCGCGCTCGATGCCAGCGCAGCCACCGCGATCAGGGCGAGGATACGCGCGCGCATCAGCCTTCGCGGTGATAGGGGTGGTTGGCGAGGATGCTGGTCGCGCGAAACATCTGCTCGGCGAGCATCGCGCGGGCGAGCAAATGCGGCCAGGTCGCGCGGCCGAACGAGAGCAACAGATCGGCCCCTGCCCGCTCCGCATTGTCGAAGCCGTCGGCGGCACCGATCAGGAACCGCGTTTCGCGCACCCCGTCGTCGCGCCAGCGGCCCAGTATTTCGGAGAATTTCATCGACGACAGGATGTCACCCTTTTCGTCGAGAAGCACGGTTTTCGTCTGCGGCAGCGCGTCGGGCGCGCGGCCACCTGTATCGGGGAGTTCGGTCACCCGCGTCGGCCAGGCGATCCGCTTTAGATAGCGATCGACCAGCTCCGCCTCGGACGACCGCCCGATCTTACCGCGCGCCAAGATGTGGAGGAGCACCCGCTCCTACTTCGCTCGAAACGAACGGTCGTCAGGCAGTTCCAGCCACCGGACTCGGCGCATCCCCAAACGACCACATCCGCTCGAGGTTGTAGAAACTGCGGACCTCGGGCCGGAAGAGGTGGACGATCACGTCGCCCGCGTCGATCAGCACCCAGTCCGCGGTCGGCAGGCCCTCGATGCGGACGGTGCGTTTGGCCTCGCCCTTGATCTTCGCGGCGAGCTTCGACGCCATCGAGGCGACCTGCCGCGTCGAGCGGCCGCTGGCGATGACCATATGATCCGCGATCGACGATTTCCCGGCAAGCGGGATCGAAATCGTGTCGACCGCCTGATCGTCGTCGAGGCTGTCCAGGACAAGTTTGTGAAGCGCCTCGACGCTGTCAGCATCGGACGATCGATACGCTGGCTGGGTTGCGGGCAAGATTACTCCTGGGTTCGGGAGGTGGCGGAAGGGCGAGCGAAACGGCGATGCCAAGCGGGGTCGGCAGCGCGGAGCTGCGTCGCAGACGTCGGGTCGGGGCGGAAACGCAACAGCACCAGGGCCGGCACACTCCACTCGGTCCAGTCTTTCGCCTGGCGCACGGGCCTCTGGAAGCGCCGCAGCCAACCCATCGCGGGGGCCGCGCGGGCACGCCCGTCATAGCCCGGCCGCGCGATCACCGCAATCGGAACCGTACGCGCGATCCGCCGCCAGTCGCGCCACTCATGGAACTGCCCGAGATTATCGCCACCCATAAGCCAGATGAAGCGGTTCTTGGGGTAACGCGCGACGATCTTTCGCAGCGTATCGACGGTGTAGCGCTTACCGAGTTGCATCTCGATATCGCTCGCCCGGATCGGTGCGCGGCGCGCCATAACCTTGGCCGAAGCAAACCGGGCGGCGAACGGCGCCATGCCCTTGGCAGGCTTGAGCGGATTGCCCGGCGAAACGAGCCACCACACCTCGTCGAGCGCGAGCGCGCGGATCGCCGCAAGCGTGATCGCGCGATGCCCGCGATGCGCGGGATTGAACGATCCGCCGAGGAGGCCGATGCGGGTCAATCGCGCCAATCCGACGCGCCATGCCGGACGCGCCTGATTTCGATACAGCCATCGGCAGGGACATCGAAAAGCAGGAACGGCGTTTTCGGAAGCCGCCACTTGCGAACAGGCGAATCAGCGAACACCGCCTCCCCCATCGCGGGGAATTCGCGGAGCGGGAACGGCGATTGCTCGATCCGCAACACGATTTCGTTGGCAAGGTCCGGGTCGGTATGATCGTAGTGTTCGGCGATGTCGAATACGTCGTCCTGTGCCTCGCGCGACCAGATGATGCGCCTCAATGCGGCCGGACCCGCGTCTCTCGCCACGTGCGTAGATCGGACATAAAATCGTCGTGCTCGCGATAATCGCCGGTGAGGATCGAATCCACACCGGCCTGAAGAAAGGCGGTGAAATCGGCCTCGCCCTCGGCGGCGCGGCGAATCGCTTCTGCGGCGAATGCTTCACGAGAAATGCCGCGCGCGACGGCCAGCCGCTCGACCATCGCGAGTGTCTCCGCGTCAACCTCGGTCGTGATCGAAACGGGCTTGTTCATGCGGGAACCTTACACGGAGCGACGCGCTGCCTCAATCGCGCGCGCTTCGCCTGCGCGATCAGCTTGCCGCGGTAGGCGCCCTGCATGCCGCACATCCAGCCGGGATATTCGGCGGGGAGCTTGCTCGCCGCGTCGAGTGACTTCAGGTCTTCAGCAGACAGGGTCTCGTCGATCGCGGCGAGGCTGTCGTCGGATTATAGCGCATCTTGAATTTCCTGATCGAGCGGCCCCGCCGCTCACGCGATGTGGGGAGCGGGGAGGCGCCACACAACGACTCAAAGGGCGCCAAGACCAGCGGTAAGGTCACCCGGGACAGCAACAGGACAAGCGGGGTGCGCGCGGAAAACTCCTGCTATACGAACGTCGCATGATCGGCCTTCCCTCCAGCCACGCAGCCGCCGCGATGATCGTGACGGGGCTTATGTTCTACGGCTTCGCCAACGGGCGGTTGCGGGTCGAGATCATCTCGCTGCTGACGATCAGCGTCATCGCGCTTGGGCTCTATTCGTTTCCCCTGGCGGGCCAGCGCCCGACCGACGGGCTGAAACTCGCGTTCGAGGGGTTCGGGCATTACGCGCTCATCACGATCTGCGCGCTTATGGTGATGGGCCGGGGCCTCGTCGCGACCGGTGCGCTTGAGCCCGCGGCACGGACGCTGACGCGGCTGTGGCGCTACAACCGCAATCTCGGCCTGCTCGTCACATTGGTGTTCGCCATGGTGATGAGCATGATAATCAACGATACGCCGGTGCTCGTCCTGTTGCTGCCAATCCTCGTCACACTCGCCTCGCGCGGCGGGATGCCGGCCTCGCGCACGCTGATCCCGGTCAACAGCGCGGTGCTGATCGGCGGTATGTCGACGACGATCGGGACGTCGACCAACCTGCTCGTCGTCTCGATCGCGGGCGACCTCGGCATGAAGCCGATGAGCGTGTTCTATTTCACCCCGATCGTCATCGGTGCCGCGATCGTCGCCTTGCCGTTCATCTGGCTGGTGATGCCGCGGCTGTTGCCCGACAATTCGCCCGAGGCCGGGCATGAGCCGCGACTGTTCTACGCGAACCTGAGGATCGGCGATCGTTCGGCCGCGATCGGACGGCCGCTGCGCGATATGCTCGCGCCATTCGCCGAACAAGCGACGTTCACGATGCCGATCGAGGCGCGGGTGGCGCCGGACATGCGGATCGACGTGCTGGCGTCGCACGAGACGATCGAGGACATGATGCGCGCCTTGGGCGCGGCGACCGCGCCGTTGCCGCTGCTCGCGCGGCTGCGGGACCGGTCGCGCAAGACCGCCGAGGATCTGGCGATCGTCGAATTGTCGCTGACCGGGGAATCGGGGCTCATCGGAACCCGGATCGCGACATCGGGGATCGCCGACGACCACGACGTTGCCGTGCTCGGCGTTCACCATGCGGCGCGTTTCGGCAAAGGCGCCAACGATGCGGGGCCGGAGCCGGAAATGGGCGAAGGCGACATTTTGCTCGTGACCGGCACGATGCCTGACATCACCCGCTTTGCGCGCGGCGAGAGCCTGCTGATGCTCGAAGGCGCGAAAGAGGTCCACCGGACCGCGAAGGCGCCGCTGGCGCTCGGGATCATGGCGGTGTCGGTGGCGTTGGCGAGTTTCGGGCTGCTGCCGATCGCGATTTCCGCGCTCGCCGGGGCGATCGTGATGTTCGCGACGGGCTGCGTGAAGTTCGACCGCGTCGGCCGCGCGCTGTCGGCGAACGTCATCGTCCTGGTCGCGGCGAGCATCGCGGTCGGCCGTGTCATCCTCGAAAGCGGCGCGGCGGACTGGCTGAGCCAGTTGATCGCGCTCGGTCTGCAATATCTGCCGGCAGGCGGCGTGCTGGCGGCGGTGATGGTGTTCGTGACCGTGCTCACCAATTTTGCGTCGAACACGACCGCGGCGGCGGTCGGCACGCCGATCGCGTTCAGCCTGGCGCAGAAATTGTCTATCCCGGTCGAGCCGCTGGTGCTCGCGGTGCTGTTCGGGTGCAATCTGTGTTACGCGACCCCGGTCGCGTATCAGACGAACATGCTGATCATGTCCGCGGGCGACTATAAGTTCGGCGATTATACGCGCACGGGTCTGCCGCTGGTGGCGATCATGATCGTGACGCTGTCGGTGCTGCTGGTGTTCCGCTACGGGCTGTTCTGACGCGGATCGATTACCCGCGCACCTGGCCCGTGCCGACGCCGGTCCATTTGTGCGTGGTCAACCCTTCCAGCGCGACCGGGCCTCTTGCGTGCAGACGCCCCGTCGCGATGCCGATCTCTCCACCAAGGCCGAATTCGCCGCCGTCGGCGAATTGGGTGGAGGCATTCCACAAGACGATCGCGCTATCGACCCCAGCGAGGAAGCGCTGCGCGACCGCCTCGTCCGCAGCGACGATCGCGTCGGTATGGTGCGATCCGTGGCGGGCGATATGCGCCATCGCACCCGCGACTCCGTCGACGATCGCGACCGTAGCAATGGCATCGAGATATTCGGTGTCCCAGTCTTCGGGAGTCGCCGCGTCTAGCGTCGGATCGATCGCGCTGGCGGCTTCGTCGCCGCGAAGACTACAGCCGCTCTGCCGGAGCGCGCCCATCAACTTGGCCGCGCTAGGATAAGCGCGGTCGATCAGCAAAGTCTCCATCGCGCCGCAGACGCCGGTGCGGCGCATCTTGGCGTCGATCACGATCGCCTCCGCCATCGCCGTGTTGGCGGACGCGTCGATATAGACGTGGTTGATCCCGTCGAGATGCGCGAGGACGGGCACCTTCGCCTCGGCCTGGACTCGCGCGACGAGGCTCTTGCCGCCGCGCGGGACGATCAGGTCGATCGCGCCCGCCGCGGCCAGCATCGCGCCGACCGCGGCGCGGTCCTGTGTCGGGACGAACTGAACCGCGTCCTCGGGCAACCCGGCCTCGGCAAAGCCGGCGCGCATCGCGGCGTGGATCGCGCGATTGCTTTCGACCGCTTCGGAGCCGCCGCGCAGGATCACCGCATTGCCCGCCATGACGCACAAAGCCGCGGCGTCGGCGGTGACGTTGGGGCGGCTTTCGTAGATTATGCCGATGACGCCGATCGGGACACGGACACGGCGCAGGATCAGACCGTTGGGACGGCGCGTCTCATCGATCGTCGCGCCGACGGGATCGGTGAGGTCCGCGATTTGCGCGACGCCGTCCGCCATCGCGGCGACGCGCGACTCGTCTAGGCGGAGGCGGTCGAGCATCGCAGCCGATAGCCCGGCCGTTATCGCCTTTGCCGTGTCCGCGGCATTGCCTGCGAGAATGGCGGGAGTCGCAACGCGCAGAGCATGGGCGGCTTCGGAGAGGGCGCGAGATTTGGTCACGGTTCGCAACGCGGCGAGTTGCGTGGCCGCAACGCGGGCTTGCTTGGCGAGATCGCGGATCAGATCGGTCGCATCGGACATCGCAGCGGCGCTATCACGCCGCCACGCGCGCCGCGAGCCGTCAGTTGGGCTTGTCGATCGTCTCGACCACAATCGGCTCCGCGCTGCCCGAACAATCCCCCGAGCGGTCCGCGCCGACCGCGGGCGGTTTCGCCCGGCCCATCGTCCAATTCGCCTGGAGCCGGACGCGCGGGTTTGGCGCGCACCAGATTTCGCCGGTCTCGTTGATCGCGGTGACCCAGATCAGATTGTGTTCCTGCCCGTAATCGATGACCGCAAACGCGAATCCCGCCCCCTTGTCGAGGACATGGACCGGGATCGGCGGATCGAGTTGCTGGAACATGCGCGGGAAGCGCGCTGGCTTATCCTTCGTTCCCGCGACCGGCCCCGGAATCGCGTTGTCCTGGATCAAGGCCGATCGGCAGCGAAACGAACTGAAACCAATCGGCCCCGCGCGTCGTACTTATCAAAGAGACAGGAGTAATAATATGTTTGCACAGGATCGCCGCGACGCGCTTCGCACCCTCATGATGGCGGGGATCGCCACTCCGTTGGTGTTCGGTTGCCGCGCCGCGCCCGCCGCCACGCCCGAGAAGTTTGAGGTCACGCACACCGACGCGCAGTGGAAGGCTAAGCTGTCGCCCGCCGCGTACGAGGTATTGCGCCAAGAGGGCACCGAACGGTCGTTTTCCAGCCCCCTGAGCGGCGAGCACCGCGCGGGTACGTTCAGTTGCGCGGGCTGCGCGCTGCCGGTCTATTCGTCGAATACCAAGTTCGAGAGCGGGACCGGCTGGCCGAGTTTCTGGGCTCCGCTGCCCAATCAGGTGCGGATGCGGAGCGATACGACGCTCGGCTTCTCACGGACCGAGATACATTGTCGGCGCTGCGGCGGGCATCTCGGCCACGTCTTCGACGATGGGCCGAAGCCGACCGGCAAACGCTATTGCATGAACGGCGTGGCGATGACCTTCAAGACGGCTTGAACGGTTAGAGTGGCAAGCGCGAAATCTGGAGCATCGTCGTTGCGAGGAGCGTAGCGACGAAGCAACCCAGTCCGGCGCTCGTGGCTCTGGATTGCTTCGCTCCGCTCGCAAAGACGATCCCAATATTGCGCTCTTAGCGCTTCAGCGTGATCGCACCGCCGACCGGCACCGTCGCGGCTGTCGCGATCACGATGTTGGCGAGTGCGGTTTCGTTCGGCACGGCCGGTGTCTCGACCGCATCCGGCGTCGGCGCGCTATCCGAATAGATGAAGCCGTTGGTCGGATAGCTCGAAGTGCCGAGATCGCCCTGCGGTGCGTACCAGACCTTGACGATGCTCCAGTCGCCCGCCGCCGATACATCGACCGCGCGCACGTCGCGCTCGATGCGACCGGGGCGTGACCAATTGGCGTGGGTCAGCAGGACTTCGCGGTCGCTGACGACCTTCGAAACCATGGCGACATGGCCGACGCGCATCCGGCGGGTCGAACGGAACGACAGGACCGCCCCGACCTTGGGTTCGTGCCCACGGTCGTAACGACCCGCGGCCTGGCCCCACCAGGTATTGGCGTTGCCGCGGATCTGGATACCGGAGATTTCGCGAGCATAAGGCGCACACTGCCAGAACTGGGCGGAAGCGGGCGTCGCCATCAGGACGCACGAAAACACCAGCGCGAATCGCGCTGCCCAAGCCTTGAATGTCATGTCTGCGACCCCCTCAGGTCCCGTTCGTTGACGGTTGGCTAGGGGGGGCCGGTTAAAAAGAAAATCGCGTGCGGAACCTTTTCGGACGAACGGTGTTACCGCGCCGACGAGGCGATCGAATCGCGTCGATTTCCTACAGTTTGGGCATCAAGAGCGGACGAATCGCTATGGCTTGCGGGGTGCGGCGTTGATCGCGGCGGCACCGGCGAGGCGCGCGATCCGCGCGTCATGCTCGGCGCGGCCGAACGGGAAACGCGTGAAGCAATAGGCCGCGATCAGCCCGATCACGACATATATCGAAACGTAGATCAGCGTTAGCCGGTCGATCGTCGCGCTCGGCACCTGTCCCGGCGTCGCTTTCTCGGGGAAGCCGGCGACGGCCAGGATCGTGCCCGCGACGAAGATGCCGATCCCCGAGGTGCATTTCTGGACGAAGAACGATCCGGCGAAGAACACGCCTTCGGAACGGCGACCCGTGGTGGCTTCGGAATCCTCGACGACGTCGGCCATCATCGACGCGCCGAGAATGAAGGCGGTGACGTTGAGGGCGGTCCCAGCGGCGAAGAAAAACAGCAGCGATGGCAAAAGCAGCGGCGACCCCAGGATCGGGAACAGCCCGAGAAGCCGGAGCCAATAGGGTGCGGTGATGACCGCGACCGCGAGCAGCACCGCTATGGTCGCGATGCGCGGCTTGCTGCCGCGACGCCCGAGACGGGGCGCGACGAAGAAGGCGACGAGGACGCCCGCGAACAACGCCAATGTGATGACGACGAAGGTGTTGCCGGTGATCCCCCACACATAGCTGTAGAGATAGTTCGACAGCGCGTAATTGATCCCCTGGTTGGTATAGGCGCACAGGCCCGCGAGCATCAGGATGACGAAGGCGCGGTTGCGGAGCGTCTGGCCGAGTTCGCGAAAATTCTCGGCAAGCGTGCCGCGCGATATCGGCGGCTTCGGCAGATAAGGGATTTCGCGGTGCGTCCCGAGCGACGACACCAGAATCGCGACGACCATGAAGATCGCGCCGGCGAGCGCGAACTGGTGATAGCCCGACGGGTTGAGCAGGCCGTTGGCGTAATCGGCGGTCGGTTTCAGGAACCAGGCATAAGCGCCGACCAGCATCAGCAGGCCGCCCGCCCAGCCGAACAGATAGCGATAGGCGGTGATCCGGGTGCGCTCGTCGTAATCCGAGCTGAGTTCGGGGACGAGCGCGGCGGCGGGGACTTCGTAACAGCTGACCGCGCTGCGTACGACGACGGCGGCGCCGAACAACCAGAAGAGCGTGAGCGGTTCGCTGAGCGCCGGTGGATTCCACAGCAGCAGCCAGCCGATCGCGATCGGGATGGCGGAAAAATACATCCACGGATGGCGCCGGCCCCAAATCGTCCGCGTCCGATCCGAAAAGAAACCGACCGCAGGATCGATCATGGCATCGACCAGCAGCGCGACCATGATGACGAGGCCGACGCTGCTCGGCGAAAGGCCGACGACCTGATTGTAGAACAGCAGCAGGAACGTGCCGAACCCCGAATCCTTCACGCCATACGCCGCCGCGCCGAAGCCGTAACTCGCCATCGATCCTTTCGACAGTCGCCGGGCAGGCGGCGCGAAACCGCGCGCCAGATCGCTCACTGAAACGCCTCGAGCGCGGTGAACAGGGATGGTGATTCGGCATCCCAGCTGGCGCGGGTGCCGATCGTCAGACCGCCGTCCACCAGCAGGTGCGTACCCGTGACGAAGGCGGCGTCGTCGCTGGCGAGATACGCGACCGCGGCGGCGATATCCTCCGGGCGTCCGGCGCGCTTCACCGGTTGCGACCCGGCAGCGATACCGGCGATCGCCTGGTTGGCCAGCGCGCGCTTGTCGTCGGGAACGTCGAGGTGGCGGGTGAAGATGTTGGTGGTGATGAAGCCGGGGATGACCGCGTTCACGCGGATGTCGAATTTGGCGAGATCGGCGGCGGCGACCTTGGTCAGGTGGAGGACACCGGCCTTCGCGGTCGAGTAAGCGGTCGGCGCGTAGCCGGTGCCGAGCGCGGAAACGCTGGAGGTGTTGACGATGGCGCCGCCACCCCGTTTCGCCATCAGCGGCGCGGCGTAGCGGATGCCGAGCGCGACCGAACGGAGCAACAGCGATTGCGTGCGGTCCCAATCGTCGGGGAAGATTTCATCGATCGTCTCTCGCGCGCCCCCGGCGCCGGCGTTGTTGAACAGGATGTCGAGACCACCCGCCTCGTCCGCCGCAGTGACCAACTCCTCGATATCGCCGGCGTCCGTCACGTCGCAGCGTTGGAAGGTGATGCGGCCGTTCGAAGTTTCGGCAAGATCGCGCGCACCGGCTTCGTCGATGTCGCCGACGATGACCGCGGCGCCCTCCTCGGCGAGGCGCAGCGCGGTGGCGCGTCCTATCCCCGAGGCGCCGCCGGTGACGACGGCGCGCTTGCCCGTAAAGCGCATCTACTCTCTCCTACTCTGTTTTCGGTAGCATAGTATGGGGCTTGGCCGCGTCAATCGAGGGTGGTTCGAATTTCGGGTTTGCCGGGGTTGCCCGGCCCGAATGGTACGACTAACCGTTCACGCCCACCCACGGAGCAGCCGATGGCCCTCGATCCCGAAACCTTCGACGCGCTGATCGACACCGTCCGCCGGTTCGTTGCCGAACGGCTGCGGCCACTGGAGGCGCAGGTCGAAGCGGACGATGCGATCCCCGCCGGCATCATCGCCGAGATGCGCGAGATGGGGCTGTTCGGGCTGTCGATCGCGGAAGACTACGGCGGGCTCGGGCTGACGATGCTCGAAGAGGCGAAAGTCGCGATCGAGCTCGGGCGGACGACGCCCGCGTTCCGCTCCGCCTTCGGCACCAATGTCGGAATCGGCTCGCAGGGTCTCGTCATGGCGGGCACACCCGAACAAAAGGCCGAATGGCTGCCACGAATTGCAAGCGGCGACATCGTCACCAGCTTCGCGCTGACCGAACCCGACGTCGGCAGCGACAGCGGCAGCGTGAAGGCGCGCGCGGTACGCGACGGCGAAGTATATCGGCTAAGCGGCACCAAGCGCTACATCACCAATGCCGACAAGGCCGACCTGTTCACGGTCATGGCGCGGACCGGCGAGGAAACGGGCGGGCGCGGCGTTTCCGCTTTCCTGGTGCCCCGCGACCTGCCCGGCGTTTCGATCGGCGAGCCGGAAAAGAAGATGGGGCAGAAGGGCGCCAAGGTCGCCGACGTGATCTTCGCCGACGCCCCCGTCCCCGTCGCCAACCGGCTCGGCGCGGAGGGCGAGGGTTTCAAGATCGCGATGCGCGTGCTCGATCGCGGGCGGCTCCATATATCGGCGGTCTGCGTCGGGGTGGCGGAGCGGCTGATCGCGGATTGCGTCGCTTATGCCAGCGAGCGGAAGCAATTCGGCAAGCCGATCGCCGAGCATCAACTGATCCAGGCGATGATCGCGGATTCGAAGACCGAGGCGCTCGCGGCGCGGGCGCTGGTGCTGGAGACCGCGGCGGCGAAGGATGCGGGCACGGACGTCGTGATGGAATCGGCGGCGGCGAAATATTTCGCGTCAGAGATGGTCGGTCGCGTCGCCGATCGCGCGGTGCAGATTTTCGGCGGCGCGGGCTATATCGCGGATTACGGGATCGAACGGCTGTACCGCGACGTCCGGCTGTTCCGAATCTACGAAGGCACCAGCCAGATCCAGCAGATCATCATCGCCCGCGAGACGTTGAAGCGTGGCGGATAAGGAGCGACACACGATGGATACCACAAACCTGTTCCGGCTCGATGGCCGTGTCGCGCTCGTTACCGGCGGGAGCCGCGGGATCGGCAAGATGATCGCGGCGGGCTTCATCGCACAGGGGGCGAAGGTCTACATCTCGTCGCGCAAGGCGGCGGCGTGCGACGAAACCGCCGCCGAACTCGGCGAGAATTGCATCGCATTGCCGCAGGATATCGCGACGGTCGATGGCTGCAAGGCGCTCGCGGCGAAGCTCGCTGAACAGGAAGACCGTCTCGACATACTCGTCAACAATGCGGGCGCGGCGTGGGGCGTGCCGTTCGAGGAGTTTCCCGAAAGCGGTTGGGACAAGGTGATGGACCTCAACCTGAAATCGCCGTTCTTCCTGACGCAGGCGCTGCACGATTTGCTGAAAAAAGCGGCGACGTGCGAACGCCCGGCGAAGGTGATCAACATCACTTCGATCGACGGATTCCGGCTTAATCCGTGGGACACGTTTAGCTACCACGCATCGAAAGCGGGTCTGATCTATCTCACCAAAAGGATGGCGGCGCGGCTGATCGAGGATGCGATCAACGTGACCTCGATCGCACCCGGCGCGTTCCAGAGCGAGATGAACCGGGCGGCGCGCGACCACGGCGACGAAGTCGCGAAAGGCATTCCGGCCCGGCGGATCGGGGTCGATGAGGATATGGCGGGCGCCGCGATCTATCTCGCGTCGCGAGCGGGGGATTATGTCGTCGGCGATACGATCACCGTCGATGGCGGGTTGGTGAATGCCGACCTAGGAACCAGCATAGACGCGTAGCGAGTTGTTTCGGCATCCACCGCGCCGCACGCTCACAAGCCGCTAATTTTGCCGGATGATCGACCCCGGAATAAAACGGGGATTATGTCTTTCCGACATGTGCGCTTCCCCGGCGCAGGCCGGGGCCCAGATAAAGCCGTCGCGGTTACGAGGCGTAGTGCCCGATCACTCTGCTTGCCAACTGGGCCCCGGCCTCCGCCGGGGAAGCGTAAGATCGTATGCTTGAGCGGAATAATTGTCGAATAAGTTTGGAGGAACGAAGCAAAAGCCGCTCAGCCTAATCTACGACAGCGTGTGTTCCAGCGTGATCTCGGTCTTCAACAATTTCGAGATCGGGCAGTTCGCCTTGGCATCCGCCGCGATTTTCGCAAACTCGTCGGACTCGATTCCGGGAACCGAAGCATTCAGCGTCAGCGCCGATCTGGTCACGGTGAAACCGTCGCCATCCTTGTCGAGCGTCACCGCCGCGCTCGTCTCGAGCGTGCCGTCGCTATAGCCCGCCTTCGCCAGCGCGAACGACAGCGCCATCGCGAAGCAACTCGAATGCGCCGCAGCGATCAGTTCTTCCGGGTTGGTGCCCTTCTCGTCACCGAAGCGGGTGTTGAACCCGTAAGGCGTCTCGTCGAGGACGCCCGACTGGGTGGAGATATGGCCCTTACCGGGCTGTCCGAGGCCTTCATAGCGGGCGGAGGCGGTACGGATAGTCATGCGATGTCTCTCTTATCAGCCCGCGGCGGCGACACGCGCGATGGTCGCGGCTTCGCGTTGCTCGCGCATCGTGCGGGTACGTTCGGCGCGGTCGGCCATGGTTTCCCACGCGACGGCAGCGCGCTCGCAGCGATCCCGGACATTGTCGAGATCGGCGGCTTCTGCGGCGGCGCGCTGTTCGGCGGCGCGGGTACGGTAGGTTTCGGCTTCGTCTGCCATAGGCATGCTCCCGGAAACGGAGAAAAGGATGCCCCCGGCTATCCGGTTGCGACGGATGGATCGGGAAGCGTGCCGGGGGTGCGAATCAGCAATCCGCGACCGTAGCGCGGCTGATATAGACGGAACGACCGCCGAATGTAAGGCCGTCGGCCTCACGCATCGGCGGGCGCGGGATCGCTGCGCATAACCGAACCGTCTTCGGCTAGCGATGGCGCGAGACCGATAGCGGGGCGCAGACCATCGCGTTCGGACGGCGGCACCGGTGCGGTCGGATCGGGACGGAACGCGACCGGTGCGCGATCGTGCGGGCCGGGGTGCGGTTTGCCTTCCGCGAGGTCGGGCGCGTCATGCTCGGCATTGCCGGGGAAGAAGCGGTCGAACAAGCCGAACTGAAGCGCGGCGCCGACCGCGGTGGCGACCGCACCGATCGCGGTGACGGCGCCGATGGCGATGTTGCGTTTGGTGTGATCGGCCTTGAAGCGGCCGTGACTGTCGCGGGTCTGGGTCATGTTCCGATCAACGGACGGGAGGCGCGGGCGTTCCGTTCAGGGCGTCGAGCCGGGTCGCGACCGCGCTTTCCTGCTGTCGCTTGCATCTTCCTGCGACAACGAGGGCGGCGCCCGGAACACCGGCGCGGCCGGTGCGATGGGCATGCGACGGCTGCTCGATATCGGATCGCGGCGACCGCCCGAAAACCAGGAGAATAACGATGATCCGCAAGCCCACGATTTTGAGCGCGATGGCCGTCGCGATGGCGATAACCGCCGTTACCCCGGCGATGGCGCAGGACCAGATGAAAAAGATGTCGAAGGCCGACACTGCGATGATGACGCGGTGCCAGGCGCTCGGTCACGACGCAATGGCGAAGGACCGCAAATGCGTCGCGTTCATGAAGGCGCATCCCGACGCGATGGAAGGCGATGCGATGATGGCGCACGACGACCAGATGAAGAAGAAGCAGTAATCCTGCCAAGGCGGCGCCTGCTTCCCCCAATAGGGCGCTGCTGTCGCGCGAGTGCGGGATTCCCCTCCCGCGCTCGCGCTTTCCTTTCCCGCCGAGCCACCGGTTGACAGGACCTTAACGCCTCGTCGCTATCGCGCGGGGTGTGACAGCGCACCGCAGCCTCCAGCGATCGATCGCGATCGGCGTCCCCGCGCTCGTGCTGGCGACGTCTTGCGTGCCGCAAGATCGGCCGCGCGCCGCCGCGTCACGGGTCGCATTGAAGCCCGACGCGAAGACGCTTCTGCGGCAATTGGCACTCGATGTGCCCGTGGCAACGGTGCTGCCGTCGGCGCCGGCTCGGTCGGAGACGACGGGCCTGTTAGCGGGACCGAGAGCCGCGCCGGCGTTTCTGGCCGACGCACGGACCCCGCAGGATTTCGATCGCGCCGAGGATTGCCTGACCGCCGCGATCTATTACGAGGCGCGATCGCAGACCGAGGACGGGCAACGCGCGGTGGCGCAGGTGGTGCTCAACCGCGTCCGCGATCTCGCGTTTCCCGCGAGCATATGCGGCGTCGTCTATCAGGGATCGACACGGCGAACCGGGTGCCAATTTTCCTTCACCTGCGACGGATCGATGGACCGCCGCCGCGACGATTACGCCTGGGATCGCGCACGCACCGTCGCCGCAGCGGCGCTCGGCGGCGAAGTCTATGCGCCGGTCGGATCGGCAACGCATTATCACGCGACGAGCGTGCTGCCGTGGTGGGCGTCGAGCCTGTCGCGGATCGGCCAGATCGGCGCGCACATCTTCTATCGCTGGCAAAGCGGAATGGAACGCGCGCTGGCGTTCCGTCAGGCCTATTCGGGCGTCGAGCCGGGGATCGCCCGTGGCGGCGCGCCAGTTACGATCGCGGGGATCGCGGTCCATTATGCCGACGAGACCGTCGCGGGCGTGACGGTTCACCGCGGCAACGGCCCAGAACCGATCCAACCGGCGACTTCCAAACCAAGGCTGGTCCCTGCGTCCTCTGTCGCGGGCGTACGCATCCACCGTGGCCAGCCAACGCCGATCAGAGCAAATGCGCTGGTTGCGGAAGACACCGGCGATGACGGCCAACGTGGCGTGATCTGAGGGTCCGCGCGAAAACGCGCGAAAAGCGAATTTTGTGTCGGCGCCAGCCTGAAACGGTCCCGAACAGCAGGCCGATGAAACGATCTGCGAAAGCCCTTAAAACACGAACGACAGTGATTCAGATCGCCGGATACCGCAGCCGACTGACGAAGCGCGACAGGCTCGGACGGTGCGCGGCGCGCCGGATGACGCCCGCCTTCGCCTTCTCGAACCGCATGATCCCTTCGATCCGGCGCGCCAGGAACGCGCGGGTGTCTGCAAAACCCTCGCTCTCGTCGTCGAGGAGCACGGTGATCGTCGCGCCGTAGACGCCGAGCAGGATCGCGCGCTTGGTGTAGTGATTGTAATCGGTGGCGGTATCGCCCGCGGCGCGCCACATCAGATCGACGCTGCGCCAGCCGAGCCGCGCGGCGCGTGCGACATTTTGCGGCATCGCCAGAATCGCGAGCGCGCGGCGAAGCGATTCACGGTTGACGGCAACCGCGTCGAGGCGCGCTTCGATCAGCGCGGCGATCTTCTCGCGAATCTTCATCGCCGCCAGCGCCTCGGCAGGGAGCGCCGCCAGCATCGCGGCGTCGATATGCGCGAACCAACTGTCGATCATCGCCACCGCGCCGCCGTCGAAGGCGAGCGCCGCAACGTCGCGATCGACCCCCGCCGCATCCGCCGGCATGTCGCGCGCGGCGTCGCCCCAGCCGTCGAACGCGGCGTTGGCGGCGATCTCGGGGATGAGTTTCCCACGGATCTCGTCGAGTGTCAGGTCTTCGGTCATCGCACCTCCTCCGGCGCAAGATTGGCCGCCGGGACCGATTTGTCCACCCGCCCCTTGCGGACCAGCACCAACGCGATCGCCACCATCGCCGCGCCGACGAAATCGGGCGCGCCGAGCGTCTCGCCATAAACGATCCAGCCGATCGCCCCCGCGACCACCGGCTGAGTCAGCAGTGCCAGCCCGACGACGAGCGGCGAGAGTTTGCCGAGCGCATAGATCATCAAGCCCTGCCCGATCACCTGGCTGACCAGCGCCAGCGCGATCAGCGGCGTCCAGTCGCGCGGCCACAGCGTCTCGCCGAGCACATTCGCGAACACCAGCAGCGGCAGCACGCTCGCGATCGTCGAAAGCGCCAGCGAGGACAGCGGCGCCATCGTCTCGCGGGCGCGCGCCATGAAAATGAAATACGCGGTGTAGAGCACGCCCGCGAGCAGGCAGAGCAGATCACCGATCAGATGCTCCGCGCCGATCTCCATCGATCGCCCCATCAGCAGCGCCGCGCCCGCCGCCGCAAGCGCCAGCGCGAACCCCTGCGTCCGTGTCGGCCACATCCGCGCGATCACGAAGCCATAGACCGGGTAGATCAGGGTCGCCGAATTGCCGAACAGCGTCGCGTTGGCGAGGCTGGTGTGGAGGATGCCGACGTGCCAGCTGCCGAGATCGGCGGCGAACGACACGCCTGCGATCGCGATCATCAGCCACAGCGCGCCGCTCAATCGCACCGGTCGCGCGCCGCCCACCCACGCCATCGCCGCGAGCAACGGCACCGCCAGCGCCACCCGCCAGAACGCCGCCGCGACCGGGCCGACGTCGGCCATCCGCACGAACCACGGCCCGAACGCGAGCGCGACGTTGGCGCCGATCAGCGCCGCGAACGCGCGCCGAGATGGGCTTGCCGCTGCGATAGCATTTCTTGTGGCGGCGGCACCGTGCATGCCGCCCCCTAACTGCTTATGTCCGGCGCGTCAGTTCGAGTCTTTCTTTTGTCGCGGTGCCGGCCCGCTCCCCCACCCGGCCTCCCACCGAATACACTGTATGGGAGGTCGGGTGGGGGAGCGGGCCGGCACAGAAACCAAGCCAAGACTCTTCATACGAAACCGAAAGGGAGTTCATGCCCAGCCTCTTCGATCCGATCACGCTCGGTGCGATTCACGCGCCCAACCGCATCCTCATGGCGCCGCTGACGCGACAGCGCGCGACCAAGGACCATGTCCCGACCGAACTGATGATCGAATATTACCGCCAGCGCGCGGGTGCCGGGCTGATCATCAGCGAAGCCACGGGCATCAGCCGCCAAGGCCTCGGCTGGCCGAGCGCACCGGGCTTGTGGACCGACGAACAGGTCGAGGCGTGGAAGCCGGTGACCGCGGCGGTCCACGAAGCGGGCGGGCGAATCGTCGCGCAGCTATGGCACATGGGCCGCCTCGCGCGGCCCGATACGACGGGAATGGAATCGATCTCGTCTTCGCCGACGCGCGCGCCGTACCACAACCCCGAGAAGAACCCGTACGGCACGCCGCGCGCCGCGACGCTCGACGATATCCGCCGGACGCTCGACGATTACGCCTCGGCGACGCGCAACGCGATCCGCGCCGGGTTCGACGGGGTGCAGGTGCACGGCGCCAACGGTTATTTCATCGACCAGTTCACCCGCAACGGCGTCAACCACCGCGACGACGAATATGGCGGGTCACCCGAAAACCGTATCCGGTTGATGCGCGAAGTGATGGAGCGCGTCGTTGCCGAAGTCGGCGCCGACCGCGCGTCGATCCGTCTGTCGCCCAATGGCGAATCGCAGGGCGCCGACGACAGCGATCCCGAGAGCGTGTTCGTCCCCGCCGCCAAGATGCTGAGCGACATGGGGATCGCGTTCCTCGAACTGCGCGAGATTTCGAAGGACGGGACGTTCGGGAGCACCGATGTGCCGAAACTCAGCCCGGCGATCCGCAAGGCGTTCTCCGGACCGCTGGTGCTCAATCAGGATTATTCTCAGGAGTCCGGACAAGCCGATCTCGATTCGGGCGTCGCGGATGCGATTGCCTGGGGGCGGCTGTTCATCGCGAACCCCGATCTGGTCGAGCGCTTCCGGCTGGGCGCGGAGCTGAATGAGCCCAACCCGAAGACCTTCTATGTGCCGGGGCCGGAGGGATATGTCGATTATCCGGCGCTGGAGACGGCGGCTGCGAAATCTTTTAGCCCTCTCCCGCTTTCGCGGGAGAGGGTTGGGTGAGGGTCTTCCTCTTTCTCGAACGCGGATAAGAAGAAGACCCTCACCCTCCCACTTTGTGGGCCCCTCCCTCTCCCGCGAAAGCGGGAGAGGGTAATCACCCGATCGGCACGAACCGCAGCGGCAAGCCATCCTTGGGCTTCGGAATCGGGAAGATGTTCCACGCGTCCCCCGCGCCCTCGTCGAGTTCGATCCGGTAGCGGCTCAGTAGATGCGCCATCAGGATGCGAATCTGCATCGTCGCGAAGTGCAGCCCGATGCACATATGCGCGCCACCGCCGAACGGCACCCAGGCGAAACGATGCCGCCCCTTCGAGGCTTCGGGCGAGAAGCGCATCGGATCGAACGCTTCGGGATCGGGCCAATGCTCGGCCATCTTATGGGTATAAGCGGTGTTGACCCCGACGAAGCTGCCGCCCGGAATGTGAAAGCCGCCGAAATCGAAATCGCGCAGCGCCCGGCGCGGGATCGACGGCACCGGCGGCATCAGCCGAAGCGCTTCCTTGAAGGCATATTCGGTCAGCACCAGCCGGTCGAGTTGCCCATGCGGGACGCTGCCGTCGTTGCTGCCGAGCGAGATCACTTCCTCGCGCAGCCGATCCTGCCATTCGACATTGCGGCCGAGCATCATCACCATGCTCGTCGCCGACGAGGTGATGGTGTCGTGCGCCGCCATCATCAGGAAGTTCATGTGATCGACGATCGCATCGGCGGCGAGCGGTGCGCCATCCTCGTCGGTGGCGCGGCAGAATTGCGAGAAGAAATCCTGACCGTCGCCCGTCCGCCGCGCCGGCACTTCGCGGGTAAAGAAATCGACGAGATATTCGCGCGCCTTCACCCCGCGGCGCATCGACGTGCCGGGTAACGGCGTGCGGATCGGCGAAATCGAGGCGGCGACCTCGTCGACGAAGGCGCGGTTGATCGTCGCCGCTTCCAGCCCCAGCGGCACGCCGAGGAAGCTCGTCGCGGCAAGATCGAGGCTCAGCGCCTTGACGCGATCGTAGAAGCGCATCGGCGTATTCGCCCAATCGCCGACCTGTGCGGCGATGCCGGCGTCGAGTTGCTCGGCATAATGTTTCATCGGCTCTGGCTTGAACGCCACCGACAGCGCCTTGCGGTCGGCGCGATGTTTTTCGAAATCCATCAGCATCAGACCGCGCGGGAAGACGAGGTTCAGCACCGGCCCCCAGCCCTGTTCGGACGAGAAATTCTTGTCCTTGTCGAACAGCACGAGTTCGTTCGCATCCGGCCCGAGCAGCACCACCGAATGCCCGCCGAACGAATTGTTGCGATAAACCCGGCCGTATTTAGCCGACATCCGCCGCGTGAAGGCGAGCGGATCGCGCAGCACCTCGAACGTGTTGCCGACGACCGGCCAGCCGTTCTCGCCGGGGATCTTGCGGATCGCGCGACGCGGATTAAGCGGCAGCCAGTGCGGATTGCCTTCGATCGTATGGGCGTAGGGCATTTGTAGCTCCGGCGTTACTTACATCAGTATAAGTAAGCGCCGGTCCGAACGCCAGAGGGCTTTAAAGGATCGCGGCGACCATCTGCCGGAACGCATCGGCGCGGTGGCTGATCGCGTGTTTGGCCTGCGCGTCCATCTCACCGAACGTCTCGTTCTCGCCGTCCGCGAGGAACATCGCGTCGTAACCGAAGCCCTTGTCGCCGCGCGGCGGCCAGACGAGGGTGCCGTCGACGCGGCCTTCGAACCATTCGACATGGCCATCGGGCCAGGCGAGCGCCAATGCGCAGACGAAATGCGCGTCGCGCGGCGCTTCGGGATCGGCCGCGAGCCGGTTCTCGACCAGCCGCATCGCCAGATCGAAATCCTTCGCTGCGCCCGCCCAGCGCGCGGAGAAGATGCCGGGGTCGCCGCCCAGCGCATCGACGCACAGGCCGCTGTCGTCGGCGAGCGCGGGCAGGCCCGAGAAATCCGCCGCGGCGCGCGCTTTCAGTTCGGCGTTCATCACGAAGGTGGTGCCCGTCTCCTCGGGCTCGGGCAGGTCGAGCGCCTCGGCCGAGACGGGTTCGATGCCGTGCGGGCCGAGCAACGCCTCGATCTCGCGCACCTTGCCGGAGTTATGGCTGGCGATGACCAGCCTGCCCGCGGCGAGTTTGCGGATCGCTTGCTGCTCCTTGCCCTCTCCGCTCACGCGACCGCCTTGGCCTGTGCCGCGAAGATGTCGGCGCAGCCGATCCGCGCGAGGCGGAGCAGGCGGAGCAATGCCTCTTCGTCATAGGTCGCGCCCTCGGCGGTCGCCTGCGCTTCGGCGATGTTGCCGTTTTCGAGCAACACGAAATTGGCGTCGGCGTCGGCGTTCGAATCCTCATCGTAGTCGAGATCGAGGACGGGTGTGCCCTGATAGATGCCGCAAGAAATCGCCGCGACCTTCTGGCTCAGCGGATCATTGGTCAGCTTGCCCGATTCGAGCAACCCGTTGATTGCGAGCCGGAGCGCGACCCATGCGCCCGAGATCGACGCGGTGCGAGTGCCGCCGTCGGCCTGGATCACGTCGCAATCGAGCACGATCTGGCGCTCGCCGAGCAGCGCCATGTCAGTCACCGCACGAAGCGACCGCCCGATCAGCCGCTGGATTTCCTGCGTCCGGCCCGATTGCTTGCCCTTCGCCGCCTCCCGATTGCCACGCGTATGCGTCGCGCGGGGCAGCATGCCGTATTCGGCGGTGACCCAGCCCTGCCCCTTGCCGCGCAGGAATGGTGGGACGCGCTCCTCGATCGAGGCGGTGACGAGCACCCTGGTGTCGCCGAAACCGATCAGCACCGAACCCTCGGCGTGGCGGGTGAAACGCGGTTCGATGCTGATCGCGCGCATCTGGTCTGGGCTGCGGCCGCTGGGACGCATAGTCATTTCTCCTAAAGATCGTCGAGGCCCTAGACGCAGGCGCGGGCGTCCGCCAGCCTTGCGCCGAAGGAGACCGCGATGCGACATCGTTTTGCCCTGTTGAGCATGCTGGCGCTCTGCGCGTGCGGATCGCACCGCATACCCAGCGGCGGAGAGACGATCACGTACCGGACCGGGCCATGTTTCGGCACCTGCCCGGTCTATACGATCACGCTCGGCCCGGACGGACAGGGGATATTCCGCGGCGAACGACACACATCGGTAACGGGCGAACGCCGCTTTACTGCGACGCCCGAACAGGTGCGCGCGTTTCGCGCCTTGTTGCAGCGATACCGACCGAAGGGCCGGCGGTTGATCGACCGTGGCGAACCCGGATGCCGCGAAGCCGCGACCGACAACGCAACGATCGATGTCCATTGGCAGGTCGCGACGGGGCAACCGTCCGATCTCCGTTTCTATCTTGGATGCGACATCCGCAAGAACCGCGCCATGGCCGACGCATTGCTGGCCGCGCCCGGGCTGTTGCCCGTCACCGATCTGATCGGCGAACATTGAGGCTGCGGGTGCTACGTCCTACATCCGCGGCGTGACGACTTCTCCGCCGATCGCCGAACTCAACGACCGTGCGCGCGACATTTTCCGCCGGGTCGTCGACGGCTATCTGATCGACGGCGCGCCGGTCGGATCGCGGACGCTGGCGCAGGCGGGGCTCAATCTTTCGCCCGCTTCGATCCGGAGCGTGCTCGCGCAACTCGAGGACGCAGGGTTGCTGGCGGCACCGCACACCTCGGCGGGGCGGATGCCGACCGACCTTGGCCTCCGCCTGTTCGTCGACGGGATGATGCAGGCGCTCGAGCCGTCGCTCGAGGAACGCGCCGCGATCGAATCGCGCGCTGCGGGCAACGGCCCGGTCGAAGAGGCGCTCGCCGCCACCACCGCTGCGCTTTCCGGCCTTTCGGCGTGCGCCGGACTGGTGATGGTTCCGAAGCGTGAGCAGCGACTGCGGTCGATCGGTTTCGTGCCCTTGTCTCGCGGACAGGCGCTCGCGGTGCTGGTCAGCGACGACGGCGCGGTCGAAAATCGCGTGATCGATCTGCCCGCGGATATCCCGCCCGGCGCGCTGATCGAGGCGGGCAATTACATGTCGGCGACGCTCGCCGGCCTGACGCTGGCCGAGGCGCGCGGCCGTATCGAGCGCGAACTCCGCGACGGGCGCGCCGCGATCGACAGCGCCGCGCGGTCGCTCGTCGAACGCGGTCTCGCGGTGTGGAGCGAAGACGGCGAACGCCGCCCGGTGCTGATCGTGCGCGGGCAAGGGCGATTGCTCGACGATGCCGCCGCCGCTGATCTCGATCGCGTCCGCGAACTTCTCGACGATCTCGATGGCAAGCAGGAAATTGCGGCGCTGCTCGATTCGGCACGCGCGGGGGATGCGACGCGGATCTTCATCGGCGCGGAGACCAAATTGTTCGCGCTTTCGGGATCGTCGGTGATCGCCAAGCCGTTCCGCGGGCATGACGGCCGCGTCGTCGGTGTCGTCGGGGTGATCGGGCCGACGCGGTTGAACTACGCGCGCGTCGTGCCCATGGTGGATTTCACGGCCGCGACACTCGCCCGATTGATGGGTTGAGCCGGCAAATCTTGCAGGAACGATATGACCGAGAACGAGACGAACGCCCCGACCGAGGACCTGCGCGAGGAAACTGCTGCAGAAGCGCCAGAGGTCGCCGAGCACGACAAGACCGCCGAACTCGAGGGGCAACTCGCCGAAGCGAAACAGGCGATTCTGTACGCGCAGGCCGAGACGCAGAACGTCCGCCGCCGCGCCGAAAAGGATGCGACCGACGCGCGCTCCTATGCCGTGACCGCCTTCGCACGCGACGTGCTGTCGGTCAGCGACAATCTCGAACGCGCGCTCGCCGCGATTCCCGAGGGCCTGCGCGGTGACGACAAGTTCAAGGGGCTGGTCGTCGGCCTCGAAGCGACCGGTCGCGAGATCGCCAGCGTATTCCAGCGTCACGGCATCACCCGCATCGCCGCAATGGGCGAGCCGCTCGATCCCAACCGCCACCAGGCGATGATCGAAATGCCGAGCGACAAGATGCCGGGGACGATCGTTCAGGAAATGCAGTCGGGCTGGATGATCAAGGATCGCCTGCTCCGCCCCGCGCTCGTCGGGGTGGCGAAGAAGGCGGAGTAGATTTTCGCGTATTATCGTCATCCCCGCGGAGGCGGGGATCCATAGACGCCAGCGTTTCGACACCTTCGCCGACGCCAGCCGATATGGATTTCCGCCTTCGCGGGAATGACGATCGCGGACGCAGGGTGACGGAAGGACGCGAACCCGCTAGCCTCGTCGCAGGGGGGCGAATCGGGAGTTATCCATGACCGCCATCCGCGACCGCGCGATTCAGATTTACGACGCTTTCACCCACGAACACCGCGACCGGCGCACGCTGTTGCGGCAAATGACCGCGCTCGCCGGATCGCTCGCCGCCGCCGAGGCGATGATCCTCGGCATCGCCGCTTCGCCCGCCGCCGCCGCGATCAGCGACCCCGCCGATCCGAAGCTGATCATCCGCAAAGGCGACTACGCCATCGGCGAGGGCAAGAATTTGACCGGCTATTTCGCCGCGCCGCGCAATGCTGGGCGGAAACTTGGCGCGGTGATGGTCATCCACGAAAATCGCGGGCTGCAACCGCATATCGAGGATGTCGCGCGCCGCGTCGCACTCGCGGGCTTCTTCGCGGTCGCGCCCGATTTCCTGTCGCCGCAGGGCGGCACGCCGACGGACGAGGATCGGGCGCGCGGCATGATCGGCAAGGTCGATTATCCGCTGACCATCCAGGCAGGCGTCGCGACGGTCGAGCGTCTCGCGCAATTGCGCCACGGCACCGGCAAGGTCGGCGTGGTCGGTTTCTGCTGGGGCGGCGGGCTGGTCGATCAGGTCGCGGTCGAGGCGGGATCGGCGCTGGCGGCGGCGGTCTCCTATTACGGCCCCGCGCCCGATCCGTCGCAGGCGACGCAAGTTTCCGCGGCGATGCTGCTCCATTACGCCGGCAAGGATACCCGCGTCGCCGCAACCGGGGTGCCGTGGACCGAAGCGCTCAAGAAAGCGGGCAAGACCGTGGAGGCCTTCACCTATCCTGGCGTCGATCACGCCTTCAACAACGATACCTCGGCCGAACGCTACGACAAGCCAGCCGCCGATCTGGCCTGGGGCCGGACGACCGCGTTCTTTCACAAATATCTTGACGCCTGACGCGTAGAATGTTCGACTTTCGTTCCTGACGAATCGGAGACAGACGATGGCTCTCACCTTCTACACCAACCCGATGTCGCGCGGCCGGCTCGTCCGCTGGATGCTCGAAGAAGTCGGCGCGCCGTACGAGACCGAGTTGCTCGACTTCGCGACGAGCGGCAAGGCGCCCGACTATCTCGCGATCAATCCGATGGGGAAGGTTCCTGCGATCGTCCACGACGGCAAGACCGTCACCGAATGCGCCGCGATCTGCGCTTATCTCGCGGAGGCGTTCCCGGACTCGGGATTGGCGCCGAACGCGGACGAACGCGCAGATTATTACCGCTGGATGTTCTTTGCGGCGGGGCCGGTCGAAGCCGCGGTCACCGAAAAATCGCTCGGAGTCGAGGTCCCGGCCGACAAGCAGGGAATGGTCGGCTACGGCACTTTCGATCTGATGGTCGATACCCTGGAAAAGGCGGTTTCGGCGCATCCCTATATCGCCGGCGACCGATTCACCGCAGCGGACGTCTACGTCGGCAGCCAGGTCGGCTGGGGAAAGATGTTCGGCACGCTGCCGCAGCGCGACGCCTTCGACGCGTATCTCGGACGGATCATGGAGCGTGAGGCGGCGGTGAGCGCGCGCGCGATCGACGATGCGCTGATGCCGCAACAGGAACCTGCCGACTGAGGAGTAATTTCAGGCTGACCGGACTATCCTCGGTCGCTTCGAGCGAAGTCGAGAAGCGTGTTCCGAGCGCGGCGCAGCGTTTCTCGTCTTTAGAGCGGGATGAGATTAGGCTCAGGACTCATTGGTTATATCCAGAAGATGATGGTGGCAGCGAGGGCGACGGCGGAGAAGGAGACGGTTGGGCATCGGTCGTAGCGGGTAGCGACGCGGCGCCAGTCCTTGAGGCGCCCGAACATGATCTCGATGCGGCTGCGGCCCCTGTACCGGCGCTTGTCGTATTCAATGGGCGCGGTCCGGGATTTCCGCCCTGGGATGCAGGGCTTGATGCCCTTGGCTTCCAAGGCGTCCCTGAACCAGTCGGCGTCGTAGCCACGATCGCCGAGCAGCCATGCCGCTTTTGGCAGATCGTCCAGCAGCGCGGCTGCACCGGTGTAGTCGCTGACCTGGCCTGCGGTCATTAAGAAGCTCAAGGGGCGGCTGCAGGCTCGATGCCGTGCGGTGTGCCTTGAGGTAGGTCGCGTCGATCATGACGGTCTTCGGGTCGGCGCTTGCGGCAGCCAGCCCCTCCATCATCTGGAGGAAAATGCCCTTCTCTCCCCAGCGCTTCCACCGGTTGTACAGCGTCCCCTCGACGAAGCTCGGGACAGGCTTGTGCGGACCGTAAGCGCTGGGCGCATCACGCCAGCGCAAGCCGTGCGGTTGACGAAGACGATGCCGCTCAAGACCCGCCGATCATCCACCCGAGGCTTGCCATGGCTCTTGGGAAAATACGGCTCCAGGCGCGCCATCTGCTCGGCGGTCAGCCAGTACAGGTCAATCATCTTCAGTCTCCTTGCAGAGCCCGAATCAGATCGCGACGCTCGGATCAATGCGTCCTGAACCTAGCCCACGCGAGATAGTAAGATTTATCCTCCCCCGCCAGGGGGAGGATGACATCGGCTCAAGGGAACTCCCCACGATGATCGGAGTGCGTTAGGGCTGCGAAATGGCAGACGGCGTTACCCGGCGTAGAATCCTCATCGGCGGCGGCATCGGCGTCGGGCTCGTCGTCGCGTGGGCGGGGTGGCCGCGCAGTTATGCGCCGAACCTGACCGCGTCGAAGGGGGAGACGCTGTTCGGCGCGTGGCTCAAGATCGGGCGCGACGGGCAGGTCATCGTCGCGGTGCCGCAAACCGAGCATGGGCAAGGCGTCTATACCACGCTTCCGCAGATCGTCGCCGACGAGCTTGGTGCGGATTGGCGGACGATCGGGGTCGAGGCGGCGCCGCAAAATCCGCTTTATGCCAATCCGCTCGCGGCGGGGGAAGTGTTCGGCGATCTGCTGCCGCCCGGGATTCAGCGCGAGCAGGCGAAGCGTGCGACAGTGATGCTGACCGCGGGATCGACTTCGGTGCGGATGTTCGAAGGCGCGCTGCGCGATGCCGGGGCGGCGGCGCGGGTGCTGTTGTGCAAGGCGGCGGCGGCGCATTGGGGTGTCGAGTGGCAGACGTGCGATACCGTGGGCGGGTTCGTCATCAACGGCGATCGCAAGCTGCGATTCGCCGATCTGGCGGAAGCGGCGGCGTCAGGGTCGGTGCCCGATACCTTGCCCTATCGCAGCGGGGACAAGGGGCGGCTGATCGGGCAGTCGTTGTCCCGGCTCGATGCGCCCGCAAAGGTCGACGGCTCAGCCAATTTCGCAGGTGATCTGCGATTGCCTGACATGGTTTTCGCCAGCGTTTGCGAGGGGCCGGTCGGTGATAGTCGGCTGGTTCGGAGCGACAAGGCGGCGGCAAACCGCGTGCCCGGTGTGCTCCAGATCGTCGAGACCGACCGCTGGGTCGCGGCGATCGGGACGACGTGGTGGGCGGCGAACCGGGGGCTCGATTCGCTGCGGCCGCGATTCGAGACGCGCGGTGGGTTGGTCGATTCGGCGACGATCGCACATGCGCTCGATGCCGCGCTCGACGGGGCGGGGACGCGGATGGCGTCGGCGGGCGATCTCGGCACGGCGTTTCGCGGGGCGCAGGTGATCGGGGCGACCTATCGGGTCGCGCCGGCAGTGCATGCCGCGATCGAGACGCCCGCCGCGACGGCGCATTGGCATAACGAGCGCCTCGAATTGTGGCTACCGACCGATGCGCCGGGGTTGGCGCGGGCGGCGGCGGCACGCGCCATCGGCGTCGATGTGGCGCAGGTCACGGTGCACGCGATGCTGACCGGCGGGTCGTTCGGCGAGGCGCTGGAGCATGATGTCGCGGTGCAGGCGGCGACGCTGGCGGTGGCGCTGAAGCGGCCGGTGCAGGTCGTGCGCAGCCGGGTCGAGGCGTTGCGGCAGGATCGGGTTCGGGCGCCCGCGACGGCGCGGATGACGGCGCGGCTTTCGCCCGACGGGCGGATCGTCGGCTGGCTCGCCAAGATCGCGGCGCCCGCGACGGGGCGAGACCTGGCGACACGGCTGATGCCGGGCGATCCGCTGGTCGGCGCGGCGCTGGCTTTGCCGCAGGCGGGTGACGCTTATGCGGTCGATGGCGCGTTGCCGCCTTATGGCATCCCCGCCTTCGCGATCGATCATCATCCCGCCGACATCGGCGTGGCGACCGGGCATCTTCGCGGTGGCGCGCACGGCTACACCGCGTTCTTTACGGAGAGCTTCATCGACGAACTGGCGCATGTCGCGGGGACCGAGGCGCTGTCGTTCAGGATCGCGATGCTCGGCGGCGACGCGCGGCTGGCGCGGTGCCTGTCGACCGCAGCGGCGCTTGGCGGCTGGGACGGCGGCGTGCCGGGGAGCGGTCAAGGCATCGCCGCCTGCGCCTTTCGCGGCAGCTATATCGCGGTCTTGGCGGAAGCGTCGCTCGACGAAGGCCGCGTCCGGGTCGATCGGCTCGTCGCGGCGGTCGATTGCGGACGCCAGATCAATCCCGATATCGTCCGCCAGCAGATCGAGGGTGGGCTGATCATGGGAATGGCGACTGCGACCGGGGCATCGACCGGGTATTCGCGTAACATCGCCGATGCGCGCGGGTTCGGCGATCTCCATCTGCCGCGCCTCGCCGACACGCCCGACATCACCGTCGAGCTCGTCGCGAGCGGCGAAGCGCCGGGCGGTGTCGGCGAGCTTGGCGTTCCCGCGGTCGCACCCGCGATCGCCAATGCGCTGCGATCGGCGACGGGGCAGAGGTTCCGCACATTGCCGTTGCTGGCAGCGGGATGATGTCGCCCGAACATCCGCCGATCGCAGCGCCCAAAATCGGCGTGCTGCTGACCAACCTCGGCACCCCCGATGGCCCCGACGTCGTGTCGGTAAGGCGCTATCTAAAGGAATTCCTGTCGGACAAGCGCGTCGTCGAGATTCCGCAAATCATCTGGCAGCCGATCCTGCGCTGGATCGTACTCAACACCCGGCCGAAGAAATCGGCGCATGCGTACAGTCAGGTGTGGACGCCGGACGGTTCGCCGCTCGCCGCGATCGCCAAGGCGCAGAGCGTCGCGTTGCAGGGTGCGTTCGGCGACGGCGTGATCGTCGATTGCGCGATGCGTTACGGTAGCCCCGCGATCGGCGACCGGCTGGCGGCGATGAAGGAGGCGGGGTGCGAGCGCATCCTGATCGCGCCGCTCTATCCTCAATATTGCGCGGCGACCACCGCGACCGCCAACGACAAGGCGTTCGAGATGCTGGCGGCGATGCGTTGGCAGCCCGCGATCCGGACGTTGCCGCCGTATCATGACGATGCGGGCTATATCGACGCGCTGAAGGCTTCGGTCGAGGCGGGGGTGGCGAAGCTCGATTTCGTGCCAGACGCGATCGTGACCAGCTTTCACGGCATGCCGCAGCGGACGCTGGAACTCGGCGACCCCTATCATTGCCACTGCCAGAAGACCGCGCGGCTGCTGGGAGAAGCGCTGGGGCGTGAGGTGATCGTGACGTTCCAATCGCGGTTCGGGCGCGCGATCTGGCTCGAACCCGCGACCGACGTCACGCTTGCGGCGCTGCCCGAGCAGGGGATCAAGCGGATCGCGATCGTCGCGCCGGGATTCTCGGCGGATTGCCTCGAGACGCTGGAGGAGCTCGCGATCCGCGGGCGCGAGACCTTCATCGAGGCGGGCGGGACCGATTTCGCGTATCTGCCGTGCCTGAACGACAGCGATATCGGCGTGGAAATGCTGCGTGGGATCATCGCGCGGGAGCTTGAAGGCTGGGTCCGCGTTCCCTAGCCATTGAGTTAATAAAAATCAGGAGAGAGATGGAATGGCACGCACGGCAATCGTGACGGGGGGTACGCGTGGGATCGGCGAGGCGATCAGCATTGCACTTAAAGACATGGGGATGACGGTCGCGGCGAATTACGCCGGCAACGACGAGCGCGCCCGTGAATTCAGCGACCGGACGGGGATCAAGGCGTTCAAATGGGACGTATCGGATCATGAGGCCTGTCAGGAGGGCGCGGCGAAGGTTGCGGCAGATCTCGGGCCGGTCGATGTGCTGGTGAACAATGCGGGCATCACGCGCGACGGTGTGCTGATGAAGATGTCCTACGCAATGTGGAAGGAGGTCATGGACACCAATCTCGGCGGGTGTTTCAACATGGCCAAAGCGGTGTTCCCCGGTATGCGCGAGCGCAAATGGGGGCGGATCGTCAACATCGGATCGATCAACGGCCAGGCCGGGCAATACGGCCAGGTCAATTATGCCGCGGCGAAAAGCGGCATCCACGGCTTCACCAAGGCCTTGTCGCAGGAGGGTGCGCGCGCCGGCATCACGGTGAACGCGATCGCGCCGGGCTATATCGATACCGACATGGTCGCAGCGGTGCCGCACGACGTGCTGGAAAAGATCGTCGCGAAGATTCCGGTCGGGCGACTCGGGCAGGCCGATGAAATCGCGCGCGGGGTGGCATTTTTGTGTTCGGACGATGGGGGGTTCGTCACCGGATCGACGCTTTCCATCAACGGCGGGCAGCATATGTACTGACGGGCGCAGCCGCGTCGGCGCAGCGACGGGCAGCATCGTGATCTGCGACAATCTGCCGGCCCATAAGGTGCCCGGCATCCGGCAGTGGCTGGAAGGGGGCCGGCATGGGGTTGCCATACCTCCCCCCTTACAGCCCGGACTTCAACCCGATCGAACATGTCTTCGCCAAGCGCAAGGCCTTGCTCCGCCGCGCCGCGCCGCGATCGTTCGATGCCCTCAAACACATCCTCAAACGCTTCCGTCCCGCCAACTGCCTCACCCACTCCCGATATGGGCAAAACATCAGCGAGTTCGACTCTAAAAACCTAGCGAATGCATCGCGACGTTAGAGTTTATGGATCCCCGCCTGCGCGGGAATGACGGACGGGCTTGACCGTCGAGCCGTCGCTACCGCTGCATCTGGAGGTTCGTCATCGCCTCCATCGGCATCATGTTGGCGTTGAGGTTCGCCATGATCCACAGCGACCCCGCCACCACCAAGGTCACGATCAGGCAACCGAACGCCAGCGCGAGGACGTTGTTCGTGTTGTCCGGGCCGGTCGAGAGGTGGAGGAAGAAGACAAGGTGGATGCCCATCTGCGCGATCGCGAGGACGCACAGGCCGATCGCTACACCGGGGGTCCAGAACACGTCGGTCGATGCGACCCAGAACGACATCGCGGTCATCGCCACCGCCAGCACCAGGCCGATGACGTAGCTGACGATCTCGCGCCGGACGTCGATGCCCTTCTCGGCGGGCGCCTTGTCGCGGTGGCCGACCTCTTCCTCCATCATGCTGCTCCCAGCAGATAGACGATCGTGAACACGCCGACCCAGACGATATCGAGCGCGTGCCAGAACAAGGTGAAGCACAGCAGCCGCCTGAGGATGTCGTCGCGAAAACCCTTCGCCCACAGCTGCGCCATCATCGTGCCGAGCCACAGCATCCCGACGCTGACGTGAAGGCCGTGACAGCCGACGAGCGTGAAGAACGCCGATAGAAAAGCGCTGCGCTGCGGCCCGGCGCCGTCGGCGATCATCGTGGCGAATTCGACGAACTCTATTGCGAGAAAACCGAAGCCGAGCAGGCCGGTGGCGAGGAGCGCGACCTGCGTCCAAAGCACGTTCTTCACCGAGGCGGCGACCATCGCCATGCCGCAGGTGAAGCTGGAGGCGAGAAGCAGCCCGGTCTCGACCGCGACCTTGTCGAGATGGAACAGGTCGCGCCCGGCGGGGCCGCCATCGGTCGCGCCGACCAGGACCGAGTAGGTCGCGAAGATCGCCGAGAACATGACGATGTCGGACAGCAGGAAAATCCAGAAGCCGAAGCCGACGACGATCCGCTTGGGCGCGGGGCCGGGGTGCTCGCCTTCGAGCGCCTTGGCCGTAGCGAGCTGATGCGGATCGCTACCGTGTGACGCGGTTGTCGCGGTCATCGCGCCCACCCGCTCGGTTCGAGAAGGGAGCCGCGCGCGCTGCGCCGCCTGTGGTCGTCGCGTTCGAGCGCCTCGGCCGAAATCTCGTGCTCGACGTCGTCGCGCCAGGCGAAAACGACGAAGGTCGCATAAGCGCCGACGAAGCCCAGGATCACCAGCCACCAGATGTGCCAGACGAGCGCGAATCCCATCATCGTCGTGAAGAAGGCGGTGATCACGCCGGTCGGGGTGTTGTTGGGCATTTCGATCGCGGCGTAATCGGGTTTCTGCGACAGGCGGCGTTCTTCGCGGGCGCGGCGTTTGATGCCCCAATAGGCCTCCTCGCCCTCGACGTTGGGCAGCACCGCGAAATTGTAATGCGGTGGCGGCGACGTGGTGGCCCATTCGAGGCTGCGCCCGTCCCAGGGATCGCCGGTCGTGTCGCGGTTTTCGTTACGGTTTCGGATCGATACGACAAGCTGGACGATCGTCAACGCGATGCCGACCGCAATCAGCAGCGCACCTAAGAGCGCAGCGATCATCAGCGGTTGCCACGTCGTGTCGTCGTAATGCTGCATCCGCCGCGTCGCGCCCATCAGGCCCAAGGCATAGAGCGGCACGAAGGCGAGGTAGAAACCGAGGAACCAGCACCAGAAGATCGCCTTGCCCAGCCCCTCGTTGAGGGTGAAGCCGAACGCCTTGGGAAACCAATAGGTATACCCCGCCATCGCCCCGAACAGGACGCCGCCGATGATGACGTTGTGGAAGTGCGCGACGAGGAACAGCGAATTGTGGAGGACGAAATCGGCGGGCGGCACCGCGAGCAGCACCCCGGTCATCCCGCCGAGCACGAAGGTGACGATGAACCCGATCGCCCAGTGCATCGCCGCCGAGAAGCGCACGCGGCCACCGTACATCGTGAACATCCAGTTGAAGACCTTCACCCCGGTCGGCACCGCGATGATCATCGTCATCACCCCGAAGAAGCCGTTGACGTCGGCGCCCGCGCCCATCGTGAAGAAATGGTGGAGCCAGACGACGAACGACAGCACGCAGATCGCCATCGTCGCGAGGATCATCGAGCGGTAGCCGAACAGGGGTTTCCCCGAGAAAGTGGCGATCACCTCTGAGAAGATGCCGAACGGCGGCAGGATCAGGATGTAGACCTCCGGGTGGCCCCACGCCCAGATGAGGTTGATGTACATCATGGCGTTGCCGCCGCCGTCGTTGGTGAAGAAGTGGAAGCCGAGGTAGCGATCGAGCAGCAGCATCGCGAAGGTCGCGGTCAGGATCGGGAACGCGGCGACGATCAGCAGGTTGGAGGCGAAGGCGGTCCAGCAGAATATCGGCATCCGGGTGAGCGTCATCCCCGGCGCGCGCATCTTGAGGATCGTCGTGACGAAATTGATGCCCGACAGCAGAGTCCCCGCGCCCGATATCTGGAGCGCCCAGAGGTAATAATCGACCCCGACGCCAGGGGAGAATTTGAGTTCGCTGAGCGGCGGATAGGCAAGCCAACCGGTCCGCGCGAATTCGCCGACGACAAGGCTGATGTTGACGAGCAGCACGCCGCTAGCGGTCAGCCACAGGCTCACCGAATTGAGCGTCGGGAAGGCGACGTCTCGCGCGCCGATCTGCAACGGCACCGCGAAATTCATCAGGCCGATGATGAACGGCATCGCCATGAAGAAGATCATGATCGTGCCGTGCGCGGAGAAGATCTGGTTGTAGTGATCGGGCGGCAGGAACCCCGGATCGCCCGCGGTCGCCATCGCCAGTTGCGATCGCATCAGCATCGCGTCGCTGAACCCGCGCAGCAGCATCACGAGCGCAAGCATGCAATACATGATGCCGATGCGTTTGTGATCGACCGAGGTGATCCATTCGCGCCACAGATACGGCCAGAGACCGCGCCAGGTGATCCACGCGAGCAGGCCGAGGATGACGAGCACCATCGCGCCCGATCCGACCATCGCAATCGGCTCGTCGATCGGGATCGCGGCCCAGGTGAGCTTGCCGAACATCAGCCGTCGGTCCTTGCGGAAACCGAACCCTTTGGCGTTTCCGGTTTCGGCGCGCGCATCGTCACTACCGCCTGAAATAGTCGCGGATCGACCGCACGGTAAGTGTAGGGGGCGACCGCCTTGCTCTCCTGCGCGAGCGCCGCGTAACCGCGCCCGTCGAGCACCGGACCGGCGCCTTTCGCCCCCGCGACCCATGACGCGAACTCGGCGGGCGGCACCGCGTCCACATCGAAGGTCATGTCGGAAAAGCCGTCACCGCTGAACTGCGCGGAAAGACCGGAATAGCGGCCGGGCCTGTCGGCCATGAGATGGAGATGCGTCGTCATCCCCGCCATCGCGTAGATCTGACTGCCGAGCTGCGGCACGAAGAAGCTATTCATGACGGTTGCGGAGGTGAGCTGGAACGCGACCGGGGTGCCTGCCGGGACGACCAGCCGGTTGACGCTGGCGACGCCCTGTTCGGGATAGACGAACAGCCATTTCCAGTCGAGCGCGACGACCTGAACGGGGATCGGTCTTACCGACGAAGCCAGCGGCTTTGGCGGATCGAGATCGTGGCTGCTGACCCAACCGATGCCGCCGACCAGCACAACGACCATCGCCGGGATCAGCCAGACGACCATTTCGATCTGCCCCGAATATTCCCAGTCCGGCCGGTATTTCGCGCGCGCGTTGCCGGCGCGAAACCACCAGGCGAAGACGAGCGTGCCGACGATCACCGGGACGACCACCGCGAGCATGATGCCGAGCGAGTTGAGCAGGATGGTCTTTTCGGCAGCGGCGACGGGGCCTTGCGGGTCGAGGACGCCGCGAGTGCAGGCGGCCGTCGCGAGGGTCGGAAAGGCGAGGATCGGGAGGCGCGGAAGGCGACGCGGTGATCGGTCCGAATCCATGGGTCGGCCTTGGGCGCTTACGGAAGGAAAATCCAGCGCTTCAGGCATAGCTTGGGTTAATTCTCCGCCTGGAAAGGGAGGATATTTACCGCACCGCGCGATACCCGGCGCGTGCGAAAAGCGCGAGGCTCAGCGCCGCCGCGACCAAGGTCGCGACTGCTGCGCCGAAGAGGCCGTAAAGCGGCATCAACACCCCGATCGCCGCAAGCAACACCGCGACCCCGATTAGGCGCGCGCGCAGCGCCGCCGCAGCGCGACCGGTGCTCAGCAGCAGGGGCTCGAAACCCGCCGCCATGACTTCGAGGCCGGCAGCGAGGCTGAGAAGGACAAGGATCGGATAGACCCCGACGTAGCGCTCCCCGCCGACGAGGCGCAGGATGGGACCGCCCGCGACCGGCGCCAGCACGCAGATCGTGACCCCTGCACCGAGCGCCAGCCGCGTCGACTGGCGGAAGAGGCGACGGAGGGGATCGCGCGTTTCGGCGGCGTCGGCGCGGGTCAGTTCGGGGAAGACGCCGCGCGCGAACATTTCGGAGACGCGAACGAGCGCCTGGCTCAATTGAAAGGCTAGACGGTAGCCGCCCGCCGCCACCGCGCCCGCGACGAAGCCGACGAGGACGACGACGAACTGCTTGCTCGCGGCGTTGACCGTCGAATTGACGTTGGTGACGAAGGCGAAGCGCCAGAAGCCGGGATTTTCCTCGCCCGCCCGCCTGGCGCCGCGCCAGCGGCCGAGCAAGCCGGGGGCGACGCGGTGTGCGGTCGTCCAATAGACGATCGCGGTGGCGACCTCCGCCACCGCCCAGGCGATCAGGAAACCGCGCACCGACGCGCCCGCCGCGACCGCGACGATCGCGCCGACGAACCGCGTGATCGGGGTCACCGCGTCCGCCATCGCGCCGAGCGCGAAACGATCGTGGAGGCGCAGGATTCCGACCGCGGTCGAACGGACCGACAGCAGTAATATGAAGGAGAACAGCAACGCCTCACGCGCGACCTCCGCCGACCAGCCGAGACGGGCGCGCATCACCGCCACTGCCGCCGTGGCGATGACGCAGCCGATAGCACCCGCGCCGATATCCAGCCCGGCGCAATAGCGCGCCAGCCGGCCGAGCGCGGAGGTATCGCCGTCGCGGTGGTGCGGTACGCCGAAACGGATGACGATCTGCCACGTCTGGAACGCGACGAGCGCGGCGACCGCCTGCGCGATGCTGAGGATCAGCATGAACTGGCCGAAATCGGCGACCGGCAGGGCGCGCGCGGCAAGCGCGAGGTAGACGAGGCTGAGCAGCGCACCGACGCCCTTGCCCGTCAACAGCCAGCCGACGTTGCGCAGGGCGCGGCCGAACGGGGTCGCGACCGACGGTGATCTCAACGGCTTTCATCCGGGCGGCGAGGCAGGGTAGAGCGAGGCGGCATGCGCATCGCCTTCCTCTACATCGCCGAAGCCTATCAGTGCTACCACGGCGCGGCGATCGCACTGGAGTTGGCGGCACGGCCCGGTTGGGAGATCGTCAGCTTTTACAACGAGCCCGAGACGCCGCATCATCTCGAACGCGTCCGCGCCGCGTTCGGGGCGGCACCGATGGAGTATCGCCGGTTGCGGCGGTCGCCGCTGACCCGCGGGCTGCAAGGGCTGAAGAAACTCGGCATGTTCAAGGATCTGGTGATGCGCGACAATGTCGCCGAACTCGACGGCTACGACGCGGTGTTCGCGGTTGAGAACTCGGTGGCGGCTTTGCGGCGGCTCGGCGCCGCACATCCCAAGCTGATCTATAGCCCGCATGGGTTCGGAGATCGCGCGCGCGGCTTCATCCCTCGGATCGCTATGTTCGATTATGTATTGCTCGCGGGCGAGAAGACCGCGGCGCGGATGCTCGTGGAAGAGCTGATCCGCCCTGATGATTACGCACTGACCGGATCGGTGAAGCTGGAGACCGGCGCGCGGATCGGCGCGGCGGCAGCACCGCTTTTCCCGGACACCGCGCCGACGGTGCTGTACAACGCGCACAAGGAGCCGAAGCTGACGTCGTGGCGTCGCTTCGTCGAGCCGCTGCTCGCGGAGTTCGCCGCGGACGCGCGAATGAATCTGATCGTCGCGCCGCACGTGAAACTGTTCCGGCGGGAGAGCGAGGCCGTGCGCGAGAGGTGGCGCGCGCGTAGCACCGGCAACGTGCTGGTCGATCCGGGATCGGACCGGTCGGTCGATGGGAGTTATGCCGGGGTGTCCGACATCTACGTCGGCGACGTCAGCAGCCAGGTGTACGAATTTCTCGCCACGCCGCGGCCGTGCGTGTTCCTCAACGCACACCGTCTGAAATGGCGCGACGACCCAAGCTTCGCGCACTGGCGTCTCGGCGACGTGATAGACGATCCCACCGACCTGATGCCCGCGATCCGCGCCGCGCCGGGGCGGCATCACCTGTACTACGAGCGGCAGGAAGCGATGGCGCAGGCGTCGCTCGGTGATACCAGTCCCGGTGCGGCGCGGCGCGCGGCGGATGCGGTGGCGGGGTTTCTCGCGCGGTGAAGGTCGGGTTCCTCTTCAACCACGACGCGCTGCATCAGGTCAGTCATACCGCGCCGGTGATCGCGGCGCTACTAGACTATCCGGGCGTCGAAGTGTCGGTGCTGACGTCGAGCGACGCGCAGGCGGCGCGGGTGCGCGCGATCATCGGCGATGCCGCAGCGCGGGTCCGATTCGTGGCGCTGTCGATCGGGCAGTTGGCGCGAATGCTCGACGCGGGGTTACGCTGGGTGGTGCCGTTTCGACGGATCGCCGTGCTGCGCGAAAATCTCGACGCTTTCGCCGCGCTCGACGTGCTGGTGGTGCCCGAGACGACGTCGCTGCTGTTGCGCGACCGGTTCGGGCTCGCCGACCTGAAGTTCGTGTGGATCCCGCATGGCGCGGGGGATCGCTCGATCGGGTTTCGTGAAGTGTCGCGCGGGTTCGATCTCGTGCTGCTGTCGGGCGCGAAGGTGCGCGACCGAATGCTCGCGGCAGGGCTGATCACGCCCGACAATTACGCGATCGTCGGCTATCCAAAGTTCGACACGATCGCGGATGCGCCGCCACCGCGACTGCTCGCGAACGACCGGCCGACAATCCTCTACAATCCGCATTTCGATCCGGCGCTGTCGTCCTGGTACACGATGGGCGAGGACGTGCTCGAATGGTTCGCGCGGCAGGACCGGTTCAACCTGATCGTCGCGCCGCATGTCATGCTGTTCCGGCGGCGGCTGCATGCATCGGTCGAGCATCGGCGGGTCCGTTGGCGGCGTGACGTCGCGGCGCAGTTCCGCGATGTGCCGCATATCCTGTTCGACCCCGGCAGCGAACGGTCGATCGACATGACCTACACGCGCGGCGCCGACCTCTATCTCGGCGATGTCAGCAGTCAGATCTACGAATGGATCGCCACGCCGCGCTCCGCGATCTTCCTCAATCCCGCGCATGTCGAATGGACCGACAGCGCCGACTTCGCGCACTGGCATCTCGGCGAGGTCATCGATCGGGTCGCCGATCTGCTCGCCGCGCTCGACCGTGCGGTGGCCGAGCCTGATCGATATCGCGCGGCGCAGGAGGCGGCATTCCGGAATACGTTCGACATCGGAACAGACTCCGCCGCACACCGCGCCGCCGCGGCGATCGTTGAGAAATTCGGCCCGACTCACGCCGCGTTCAGGTCGAGCGGCTAAGACGTGCCGCCATGAAACGTTCCATGATTTTTTGCACGCTTCCGATCCTCGCCGCGACGATGGCGCCCCATGCTGCCGCGGCGCAACCCCCGGGCTGCCAGAGCGTCCCGGGCGGTTCGGTCAAACTCTCGATCGAGGCGACGGGCCTGCGCAATGCGACCGGCGAGGTCGCGTTCACGCTCTATGGCAGCGACCGCAAACGCTTTCTGGCGAAGCACGGCAAGCTTTCGATCAGCCGGGTGCGGACGACGACCCCCGTCACTCGCGCGTGCTTCCTGCTGCCGCCCGGCGAATATGCCCTCGCTTTGTACCATGACGAAAACGGCGATCATCATTTCAACCGCACACTGTGGATCGCCAAGGAAGGCTTCGGGTTTTCCAACGATGCGCCGACGACGCTCGGGCTTCCTTCGTTCGACAAGGTGCGGTTCACCGTACCGGCAAATGGCAGAAATGTGCGGGTCGCGATCCGCTACAAGCGCTAGCGCCAGTCGGCGATCCTCCAGCCACGGTCCTTGGCCGTCGACCGCAGCCGCTTTTCCGGATTGACCGCGATCGCTTCGTCAGCCGCCAAAAAGGCGGGGAGGTCGGAAATGTGGTCCGAATAGAAGATCAGGGTCGCACCGGGTGCCGTTTCGGCAAGCCAGCGGTTGATCGCGCGAGCTTTCGCCTCGCCGTAGCAATTGTCGTCGACGATGGCGGGAAGGATCCGCCCGATTGAATCGACGGCGTTATCGGTCGCGATCAGATCGGCGACGCCTAAACGCGACGCGATGGCGGCGGCGTAGAAGCGGTTGGCGGCTGTCGCGATCACGATCCGGTAGCCGGTCGCACGGTCCGCCGCGATGCTGGCGCGCGCGTCTGCGCGAATGTTGGTCGCGAGCTCGCGATCGGCGAAGGCTTCGGCCAGCCGCGTCATATCGGCTGAAGAAATCGCTCGACCGATCATCAGGCGGTGCATCGCCTGCTTCAACGCCTTGCGGTCGATCAGTCCGATCGCCTCCGCCAGCGCCAGTGCGCCGACGAGCGGGATCAGCGCGAGCCGCGGCCACGCCCGTCGTCGCGCCGCGAAGACCAGGAAGCGGCTCCACGTCGGCAGGCGGGTGATCGTCCGGTCGAGATCGTAGATCGCGACACGCTGCACCGCATCGCTCAATCGACGCCGCCCGCGATCAGGTCGCGCACGAGATCGAGATCGGCTGGGGTATCGACATCGACTGCGGCGAGCCCCGACGCGCTCTTGACGATCCGGATACGCGCGCCCGCGACACTGCCGAGCCGGTCGAGCGCGGCGGCGATGGTCAGGCGGCCGATTAGGTAACGCAGCAGGAGCGCCGGGCCGAGTCGGCGGATGATCCGCCACGGCCGCTTGCGGTCGCGTTCGACCTGTTGCCACAAGGCGATCGCGCCTGCCGCCGCGGGAGTTGCGAGATGGAACAGGTTGCACCCCGACCACGCGCCATCGGCGAAGCGGAAATAGGTGCGTGCAGTCGGCGGCACGTCGCGTTCGATCGACGCGCGCGGGGCGAGCAGCGCCGCGACATCGGCGTCGGCAGGGGCCTCGTCGATAAGCTGACGGACCCATTCCGGACGCAACAGCGCATGATCGGCGGTCGTCACCAGCAGCGGCGCACCGAGCAATGCGAAACCGCGCGCCGCGCTCGCGCTCGGCCCGGCGGCGGCGGCAAGTGTCTCGACCTCCAGAGCGCGCGCTTCCGCCTCGACCGCGGCGGAGGAGGTCACGACGACGATCCGCGCCGCACCGGCAGCGCGCAACGCCGTGACGACGCGCGCCAGCATCGTCTGCGCGCCGATCGTCACCAATGCCTTGTCCGACACCCCGGCATATGCCGCGACCGGATCGACCAGGCCCGCGCGTGCGCCAGCGAGCACCAAAGCGTTGAAGCTCATTTGGTCTTGGCGAACATCACCCGCCACAACACCCCCGGCGCGGCGAGGACCGGGTGACGCTCGCGCCAGGGCGTCAGCGCGAGACGGACGCCGGTGTGCCGCTCGACCTTCCAAAGGCCGTACCGCGCCGCGCCGTCGAAGGTGAAGGCGGCCTTCGCGAGCCGCGCCACGTTGATCAGCTTGCCGACGCGCGCACGCATCAGCCAGGCGTGCATGATCCGGCGATATTCGGCCATCGGCAGCATCGGGACGAGCATCTCGCCGTGATCGCGTACCGGGATGCCACCGGCTTCCCAGGCGATCGGCAACAGCCGCTCGTAATGATCGGGGTGGAAATCGATGATCTGGGTCTCGCGTCCCGGCGCCTCGACGCGGAGTTCGGCGGTGTAGGTTTCACGGAACAGCGCCGCCCAATATTCGCCCGGCGTCCCCTCGCGCGGCCCGACGACCGCGGCGAATTGCGCGGCGGTGACCGCGGCCAGCGCCACCGCGTCGCGCACCCGACGCGCCGCGTCCGCATCGGCCTGCCAGACCAGCGCCGAGGGCTGCACGAAGCGCGTCCAGATCGTGGTGTCGAGATAGGCGCCGCCCGCCGCGCGCTCATACGTCGCGAGCGGCATCGTCGCGACCTTGGCGCGGATCGTGCGGCCGCCAATCTCGATCTCCTGAAAACTCACGTCGGGCCAGAGCAATCCCAGTCCGACGCGCCGCGCGATCGACCCCATCGACTGCGACGTCAGGACGTAGAAATCGAGCACGCCTTCGAGATCGCCGGTGCGCAGGACCGATCCGTAGAACAGGACCGCGACCCCGCCGAGCCGTTGTGCGAGAACCGCCGCCGCCTCGCCGATCTCCGCGCCGACCGGTGTCGCCAGTTCGGCCCCGACGAAACCCGCGAGCGCGGGGTTCATGGCACCGCGAAGCCGATCGGGGCGCCGCGCCGCATCGTCATGCCACCACCGGGATAGACTTCGCCATCGAGGACGAAGTTCGACAGCGAAAGCGCGACCTCGTCGGCATCGATATGATGATAGCCCGCCGCCACCATCTTCGCGCCCGAGTGGCCGGCGAGAAGCGCCGGAACGCTGCGTACCATCCGTCGCGGCGGCGCATCGACGACCAGCAGCTTGAGGCCGGGCCGGGGCGTGCCCAACGGCTTGATGCCGATCGGCAGGTTGGTCAACGTCGAGGCGAGCAGGATGTAGATCGCGCGGTCGACCGTCGCGACCCCGCGCCCGGCGAGACGCATCGGTTCGCCGCGCCGCCAGATATTCGAGCGGCGTCCAAGAAAGGTCTGGGCGATGGTTCCCGCGATCGACAAGGCGATCGCGACGCCGTTGAACGCGCCCCAGGAATGCGTGTGCTGAGCCAGCCCGGTCGCACGGACGAAGGCGCCCGCGCCGAGAATGAAGCCGCGAAGCGCGACATCGTCGTCCCCGTCGCGGAGGATTTCGAGCGGCGCGCGATGCGCGATCCGGCCGCGATGGATCGCCGCGAGCGCGGCCTCGACGGTGAAACCGATCGGAATGCCGAGATCCAGCGCCAGCGCGTTGGTCTTGCCCGAGGGGACGAGCGACAAAAGGGGCATGCCGCCGGGAAAGAGGCCGGGGGCGATCGTCGCGATATCGCGGACGGTGCCGTCGCCGCCGTCGATGACCAGCGCATCCACCCCTTGCGCCGCGAAATCGGCGAGCACCGCGCGCAGGTCGTCATGCGTTTCGGGTGCGGCGTGCGCCACGCCCTCGACGGCGAGGAAGCGGAGGCGTTTGCCGGACAGATTGTGACGCGCCTTCTTGTTGAAGATGACCCCGACGTGCCGATCGGCGCGGCGCACGTCCGGGGTCGCCGGTCTTGGCCGGGTCCAGACGGGTGCAGGTGCAGGGGCTCCGAGCGCGATCGTTCGCGCCAGCGGCAGCGCCACCGCGCGTGCATCACCCATCGAAGTTTCGCCGTTCATCGCGCGCATTCGGTAAAGTATAGGGAGCGATCGTCAATATTACACGCCCATTACGCCGGTGGCGCGGTCAGGTTACACGCCCGCGGGTACGGTAACGATCGTCGTCCCATGCCCGTGTCGCGAGAATTTCGCCGAGGATCGCCGCCGCCCGCCACACCTCGGCGTGGCTGGTGTAGAGCGGGGTGAAGCCGAAACGGACGACGTCGGGCGCGCGGAAATCGCCGATCACGCGGTGCGCGATCAGCGCCTGGCAGACCGCATAAGCGTCGCCGTGCGCGAACGAGACGTGGCTACCGCGATCGGCGAAGCGGCGCGGCGTGACGAGGGTGAGGCCGTGGCCGGTGCAGCGGCGCTCGACCTCGGCGATGAAGAGTTCGCTCAAGGATTCGGCCTTGGCGGCGATTGCCGCCGGCTCGGCTTCGAGGAACAGATCGACACCGCTTTCCAGCGCGACCAGCCCGAGGATCGGTGGGGTGCCGCACAGGAACCGGTCGATTCCCGGCGCAGGGCAATAATCGTCGCCGAACGCGAAAGGCTCGGCGTGGCCCATCCAGCCGGTGAGCGGCGAGTGCAGCGCGACTTGCAGCGCCTCGGCGACGAACAGGAAGGCAGGCGCTCCGGGGCCGCCGTTGAGATATTTGTAGCCGCATCCGATCGCGAGATCGGCGCCGCATCCGTTCAGATCGACCGGCACCGCACCCACGCTGTGGCTGAGGTCCCACAGCATCAACGCGCCCTTGGCGTGCGCCGCGGCGGTGATCGCGGCCATGTCACGCTTGCGACCGCTTTTGTAATGGACGTGGGTGAGGAGGATGACGGTGGTGTCGTCGTCGATCGACTCGATCAGCGCGTCGGGATCGCAGGCCCGTAGCGTGCAGTTGGGCAGCAGATCGGCGATACCCTGCGCGATGTAGAGATCGGTCGGAAAATTGCCCGTCTCGGTGAGGATGACGCGGCGGTCCGGCTGATGCCGCACGCCCGCGACGAGGAGCTTGAAGACGTTGGCCGAGGTCGAATCGGCGACGATCACCTCATTCTCGCGCGCACCGATCAGCCGCGCGATCTTCGCGCCGACGCGCTGCGGCGCGCCGATCCAGTCGTTGACGTTCCAGCTGGTGATGAGGTCGCGCCCCCATTCCTGCGCGATCACGTCGGCGACTCGCGCGGGCGTATCGACCGGGAGCGCGCCGAGCGAATTGCCGTCGAGGTAGATCATATCCTCGGGCAACGTGAACCGCGCGCGGAACGACCGGAGCGGATCGGTCTCGTCGGCGGCGCGGATCGCGTCGGGCGGCGTCATAGCACCGTCCGCACGTTGAGGAGTTCGGGGAAAAAGCCTTGCGCGATCACCTTGGCGAGATAGGCGACGCCGCTGCTTCCGCCAGTGCCGCGCTTGAAGCCGATGATGCGTTCGACCGCCTTCAGATGGCCGAAGCGCCACATCTGGAAGCGCGCCTCGACATCGACGAGTTTCTCGGCGAGTTCGTACAAATCCCAATAGCGATCGGGGTCGCCATAGACCCTGGCCCAGGCTGCTTCGACTTCGGGTGACGCCTTGTAGGGCCGGGTCACGTCGCGTTCGAGCACCGCAGGCGAAATATCGAAGCCGCGTCGGGCAAGGAGAGCGATCGACTCATCGTAGATACTCGGCTGGACCAGCGCCTCACGCAGCGCAGCCTGGAAATCGGGCGCGCCGTCCTGAATCGCGATCATCTCTTCGTTCTTGGCGCCGAGGATGAATTCCATCAGCCGATATTGGTGCGACTGGAACCCCGAGCTGTTGCCGAGCGCATCGCGCATCGCCGAATAATCCGCCGGTGTGATCGTCGACAGCACGTCCCAGCCCTGGATCAATTGCTGCTGCACCCGGACGACGCGCGACAGCATCTTGAGCGCGGGCGGGATGCGATCCTCGGCGAGCATCGCGCGCGCCGCGTCGAGTTCGTGGAGGCACAGCTTGATCCACAATTCGGACGCCTGGTGGATGACGATGAACAACATCTCGTCATGCGCGTCGGACAGCGGCGCCTGCGCGTTCAGGATCGCGTCGAGGTGGAGGTAGCTGCCGTAGGTCGGGCTGTTGCGAGTTGCCATTGCGCATCCTTATCGTGCGCGGAGCGAAACATCATCCCTTCGCTTGATCGCGGCGCTGGCGGGCTTAGGCTGGCGCGAAAATACGAAAGAGACAGCCTGATGCCGAACCCGCGGATCGAAGAGGCGATGCGCCATGCCCATCTGCCGTCGCTGGTCGCGGCGCTGGTTCATCTGACCGGGGACCGACATTGGCTGTCGGACGAATTTCGTGCGGAATATCCGCTCTACGCGACGGTCGATCAGGCGATGGCGGGGGGCTATCCGCCCGCATTGCAGGAGGAGATTCGCGAGCGCGCCGTCGAGGCGATCGGGAAATATCTCGACGACCCGCAACCGCTAGACGACCTCGACGTCGAAACCGTCTCACGCCTGATCAACCATGTCGCCGGCGCCGACGTGCCCGATAGCTACCGCGCGTTCCTGCTCGACGAACTCGGCATCGGCGGGGTCGACACCAAGACGCCACACTGGGAGTCGCCCGTGCGCGAGCAAGCGGCGGGTGATATGCATGTGGTGATCGTCGGCGCGGGGATGTCCGGCCTGCTGATGGCGTTACGGCTGAAACAGGCCGGGGTGCCGTTCACCGTCATCGAGAAGAATGCCGACGTCGGCGGGACATGGCTGGAGAACACTTATCCCGGCTGCCGCGTCGACAACCCCAACCACATGTACAGTTATTCGTTTGAGCCGACGCATGCCTTCCCCCAGCATTATTCGACGCAGCCCGTGTTGCTCGAGTATTTCCGCGACTTCGCGGCAAGGCATGACCTGCGCGCGTTCATCCGGTTCGAGACCAGAGTGAACGATGCGGCGTGGGATGCGGCGCAGGCGCGCTGGAGCGTGAACGTGACGCGGCCCGACGGGATGTTGGAGACGATCGACGCAACCGCGCTGATCACTGCCGTCGGCCAGCTCAATCAGCCGCACATTCCCGATATTCCCGGACGTGAAAGCTTTGCGGGGCCAACGTTCCATTCCGCGACATGGGATCACGAGGTCGATCTAACCGGCAAACGCGTCGCGGTGATCGGGACGGGGGCGAGCGCGTATCAGTTCGTGCCGAGGATCGCGCCCGATGCGGCGCACCTCACGGTATTTCAGCGCACGCCGCCGTGGGCGGTCCCGCGGGAGAATTATCATCATGATGTCGCGGCGGGGAAGCAGTGGCTGCTCGAGCATGTCCCCTTTTATGCGCGCTGGTATCGCTTTTTCCTGTTCTGGACCGGGACCGACGGACTTTACGACAGCGTCAAGGCCGATGAGGGATGGCAGGGGCCGCCGCATACGATCGGCGCGGCCAATGCCGAAGTGGCGGGGCTGCTGACCGCGGCGATGCAAATGCAGACCGAGGGGCGCGACGATCTCGCGGCGGCAATCGTCCCGACCTATCCGCTCGGGGGAAAGCGGCCGCTGCTCGACAACGGGCAATGGGTCGAGACGCTGAAGCGCGATGACGTGGCGCTGGTGACCGCCGCGATCGTGTCGATCGACACGGACGGCGTCACTACCGCCGATGGCGTGCACCACGATGCCGATATGCTGATCTACGGCACCGGCTTTACCGCGAGCAAATTCCTGACGCCGATGGAGATCACCGGCGCCGACGGGCGGACGTTGAACGAGGTTTGGGGCGGCGATGGCCGCGCGTATCTCGGGATGACAGTGCCGGGGTTCCCGAACCTGTTCATGATCTACGGCCCCAACACCAATATCGTCGTCAACGGCAGCATCGTGTTCTTCTCGGAATGCTCCGTCCGGTACATCCTCGGCTGCCTGAAGCTGATTGCCGAAACCGGATCGGCGAGTCTCGACGTGCGCCGCGACGTGTTCGACGCGTACAATGTGCGGATCGATGCGGGTAATGCGAAGATGGCGTGGGGTTCGCCGAACGTGACGAGCTGGTACAAGAGCGACTCGGGACGCGTGTCGCAGAACTGGCCGTTCCCGATCGTCGATTACTGGACCGCGACGGTGAAGCCCGATTCGGGCGATTTCATCCTGCGCCCCGCCGACCTCGACGCCGCGGCCTGATCGCGGGTAACCCGGCGCGACACGCCGCCGAACCCGCCAACGAAAGGAATCCCCTATGACCGACACCGCCGAATACACCCCGCCGAAAATCTGGACATGGGACAAGGAGAGCGGCGGACGGTTCGCCAATATCAATCGCCCGATCGCGGGCGCGACGCACGACAAGGACCTGCCGGTCGGCGAGCATCCATTTCAGCTCTATTCGCTCGCCACGCCCAACGGCGTGAAGGTGACGATGATGTTCGAGGAACTGCTCGAGGCGGGGCACAATGACGCCGAATACGACGCCTGGCTGATCAAGATCCAGGACGGCGACCAGTTCGGCAGCGGCTTCGTCGAGGTGAACCCGAACTCGAAAATCCCCGCGCTGATGGATCGCAGCGGACCCGAGCCGATCCGCGTGTTCGAATCGGGCGCGATCCTGATCCATCTGGCGGAAAAGTTCGGCGCGTTCCTCCCGACCGACGCGGCGAAACGCGCGGAGTGCCTGTCGTGGCTGTTCTGGCAGGTCGGCAGCGGCCCGTATCTCGGCGGCGGCTTCGGACATTTCTATGCCTATGCGCCGACGAAGATCGAGTACGCGATCGACCGCTTCGCGATGGAGGTGAAGCGCCAGATGGACGTGCTCGACCGGCGCTTGGCCGACAGTGAGTATCTCGGCGGCGCAGACTATACGATCGCCGATATGGCGGTGTGGCCGTGGTACGGCGGGATGGCGAAGGGGTTGCTCTACGAGGGCGGTGAGTTCCTGCAGGTGCAGGAGTATAAGCACGTCAACCGCTGGGCCGATCAGATCGGCGCGCGACCGGCGGCGAAGCGCGGGCGGATGGTCAATCGCATCATGGGTGACGCCGCGAGCCAGCTCCACGAACGCCACGACGCAAGCGATTTCGAAACGAAGACGCAGGACAAATTGGAACCCGCCGCATGATGCGGCTCTACGACAGCAAGCGCGCGCCCAACCCACGCCGCGTCCGTTGGTTTATGGCTGAGAAGACGATCGACGATATCGAGATCGTCGAGGTCGATATCTTAGCCGGAGACCACAAGAAACCCGATTACATCTCTCGTGCGGGATTGGCCAACGTGCCGGTGCTAGATCTCGGCGACGGCAGCGCGATCACCGAATCGGTCGCGATCTGCCGGTATCTGGAGAGCGTTTATCCCGAGCCAAACATGTTCGGGCGCGACGCGAAGGAAGTTGCGGTGATCGAGATGTGGACCAGGCGCGCGGAGATGATGGTTGCGACGCCGCTGATGCTGAGCGTCCGCCACGCCCACCCCGCGCTGGCGGCGATCGAGACGCAGGTCCCCGAGATCGCGCAGCGCAACCGCGAGATGGCGGAGCGCGCGCTGAAGTTTTTTGACCGGCGGCTGGGCGAGAGCGACTTCATCGCGGGCGGGCGGATCACGCTGGCGGATATCATCGCGTTCACCGCGCTGGATTTTTCGCGGATGGTGAAGTTCAAGCCCGATGCGGCGCTGGCAAACGTTGCGCGCTGGGCGGACGGAATGCGGGCTCGGCCTGCGGCTGCGGCGGGGGTTTGACTCCTTCGCGGCAATGCAGAGTTGTACCCCCGCGAAGGCGGGGGTCCAGACTGGACTCCCGCCTTCGCGGGAGCACATTTGACGGGGAGCGTTATTTCAGCCGCGTTGCGTGCCAGGCGAGCTGATCGGCCATGAAGGTCGAAATGAAATAATAACTGTGATCGTAGCCCGCGTGCCGCCGCAAGGTCAGTGCGATGCCGGCGTCGGCGCAGGCGCGCTCCAGCAATTCGGGGCGGAGTTGTTCGGTCAGGAACGAATCCGACTCGCCCTGATCCACCAGCAGTTCCGGTACGCGCGCGCCGTCTTCGATCAGCGCGACCGCGTCGTGGCGTCGTTTCGCGGCCATGTCGTCGCCGAAATAGCGGTCGAGCGCCTTGCCCCACGGCACTTGCGTCGGGGAGACGATGGGGGAGAACGCGCTGACCGCGCGGAAACGATCGGGAAAGGTCAGCCCGATCGTCAGCGCGCCGTGGCCGCCCATCGAATGCCCCATGATCGACTGGCGCGTCATGTCCGCCGGGAAATTCTCCGCGATCAGCGCGGGCAGTTCCTCGGTGACATAGCTCCACATCCGGTAGCTGGTTGACCACGGCGCCTCGGTCGCATCGACGTAGAAGCCCGCGCCCTTGCCGAAATCCCAATCCTCGTCGTCGGGGACATCGTCCCCGCGCGGGCTGGTGTCGGGCGCGACGAAGATCAGGCCGTGCGCGGCGCAGGCGGCGCGAAACTCGCCCTTGTCGGTGACATTGGCATGGGTGCAGGTCAGCCCCGACAGATACCAGACGACGGGGAGTTTCGCGCCGTCTTCATGCGGCGGGACATAAACCGAGAAGGTCATGTCGGTCCCCGTCGCCGTGGACGGATGGCTGAAGACCCCCTGCACGCCGCCGTGGGCGCATGCGGTGGAGAGCGTCTTCAGCGTCATCGGATCACGCGTTCATGTTCTGCAGCGCGCACAATTTGTTGCCGTCGGGGTCGCGCAGATAGGCGAGATACAGTTTCATCCCCGATCCTTCGCGGACGCCGGGAGGATCCTCGATCGCGGTGCCGCCGCTGGCGACACCCGCCTCGTGCCAGGCGTTGGCCTGTTCGGGGCCGTCCACCGCGAAACCGACCGTCATGCCGTTGCCGGGGGTCGCGGACTTGCCGTCGATCGGCGGGGTCACCAAAAACATGCTGCCGTTCCGCATGTAGATCAGCCGGCCCTTGTCGTCCTTGATGCCAGGCTTGGTGCCGAGCGATTCGAATAGCGCGTCGTAGAATGTCTTCGACCGGTCGATGTCGTTCGATCCGACCATCATGTGGCTGTACATCGTCTTCTCTCCTCTTGGGTGGTTTCAGTAAAGCACGACCGAGCGGATCGATTCGCCCGCGTGCATCAGATCGAAGCCTTTGTTGATCTCGTCCAGAGTCAGGACGTGCGTGATCATCGGGTCGATCTCGATCTTGCCGGTCATATACCAATCGACGATCTTGGGCACGTCGGTGCGGCCCTTGGCGCCGCCGAACGCGGTGCCGCGCCAGTTGCGGCCGGTGACCAGCTGGAACGGGCGCGTCGTGATCTCCTTGCCCGCCTCCGCCACGCCGATGACGATGCTGGTGCCCCAGCCGCGATGGCAGCATTCGAGCGCGGTGCGCATCACGTCGGTATTGCCGGTCGCGTCGAAACTGTAATCCGCGCCGCCGTCGGTGAGGTCGAGGATTTTCGCGATAACGTCCTCGCGCGACAGGCCCTTGCCGTTGACGAAGTCGGTCATGCCGAACTTGCGGCCCCATTCCTCACGATCAGGTTTGATATCGACACCGATGATTTTCGCCGCGCCGGCGAGCCGCGCGCCCTGAATGACGTTGAGCCCGATCCCGCCGAGGCCGAAGACGACGACGTTATCGCCGACCTGCACCTTGGCGGTATTGACGACCGCACCGACGCCGGTGGTCACGCCGCAGCCGATGTAGCAACTCGTCTTGAACGGCGCGTCCTCGCGGATTTTCGCGACCGCGATCTCCGGCAAAACCGTGAAATTCGAGAAGGTCGAGCAGCCCATGTAATGATGAATGCTCTGGCCTTTGTAGGAGAAGCGGCTGGTCCCGTCGGGCATCACGCCCTTGCCTTGCGTCGCGCGGATCGCGGTGCACAGGTTGGTCTTGCCGCTGAGGCAGCTTTTACACTGGCGGCATTCGGGGGTGTAGAGCGGAATGACATGATCGCCGGGCTTCACGCTGGTGACGCCCTCCCCGACTTCGCGGACGATCCCGGCGCCTTCGTGGCCGAGCACGCTCGGGAACAGACCCTCGCTGTCGAGGCCGTCTAGGGTATACGCGTCGGTATGGCAGATGCCGGTCGCCATGAGTTCGACGAGAACCTCACCCACCTTCGGACCATCGAGATCGAGTTCGACGATTTCGAGCGGCTGCTTCGCCTCGAACGCGACGGCGGCCCTAGTTTTCATCGGGCGTCTTCATGGCTGCTCCTGCAGAATCATCGGATGGCCCGCCCTAACGTAGTCCGCCCTGTGGGGGCCAGTGCGATGTGATCGGCTCACGCGGAATAGACGACCGCCACCGACGCGGGCGCGAGACAGCCGGCGAGGATCGTCATGCCGCCAAGCGTCAGCGACAGCGGGATGCGCAGCCCCATCCAGCCGGGGGGAGTCACGCCGCGATCGGTAAAACCGCGATCGAGCACCAATGTCACGATCAAGAGGATGCCGACCGCGATCAGCGCCCAATCCGCCCGCAGCCCGGTGGCGACCCGCGCGATCACCAGCACGAAGGCGGTCAGCGTCGGCGCGACGGTCAGCGCCGCCAGCCTTGGCTGATCCACGCTCGATCGCATCGCGAAACCCCAGGAAATCCCGCCGAGGAACGACAGGATGACGACCGCATAGGCAAAGGCCATCAGCGTCCCAAGCGCGCGATCGACCCCGGTCGCGATCAGCAGCAATGCGCCGAGTTGCGGCAAGAGTCCGGCGATTCCGAGCATCCTAGCGGCGGTCGAGATCGGCGGTGCGGTCATCCGCGACAATAGCCCTCGCCGGTCTTCACCGTCAGGCAATCCCGCTTGCCGGCGAGGTACTTGAGGCCGGTCGCGGCGCCGTCGGTGGCACGCAGCGTCTCGCGTGTGCCGTCGCGCTCGAACGCGATGCCCGGTTCGGCGTCCGTTTTCGCGGTACCGTCGAAGGTGCCGTGGTGATCGAGGTCCCATTGCATTGTCAGCCGGTATCGGCCCGGCGCGTCGGCGGCGGCTACATCGAGCACCATGCCCTCGACGCCGATCCAATGGCCGACCCAGGCGTCCTCCCGCGGCGCGCTTGCGGAAGAAGCGGCCATCGGCGCGGCGCCGGAGGTCGGCATGTCGACCGAACCTGCCGAAGTCGCGGAATTGGCAGCATTTGTATCGGGCGCAGGGCGAGCGCCGGCTGCGAGAGCCAGGCCGATGGTCAGAGCCGCGACGCGCATTGCATTCCTTGATCTGGATCAGGGGCCGCCATAACCGTTGAGACGCGGCCTGCGTTCCATCGCCGGGGTGGCAATCGCGCCGATGCACGGGTAAGGCGCCGGACATAAACCGGCCCATCAGGAGCGCCTCCGACGCGTATCGCCATCGCCTCCGATCATGCCGCCGTGGCGCTGAAGGCGACGATCGCCGCGTGGCTGCGCGACGCGGGCCACAACGTGATCGACCTCGGCACCGATAGCGAGGCAAGCGTCGATTATCCCGATTACGGCTTTGCGATCGCGGCCGCTTTGGCGGACGGCACGGCCGAGCGCGGCATCGCCTTGTGCGGTTCCGGCATCGGCATCGCCATCGCCGCCAATCGCAACCCCGCGTGCCGTTGTGCGCAGGTCGGCGAACCGCTGTCCGCCCGGCTCGCCCGCACCCATAACGACGCCAATGCCATCGCCATTGGCGCGCGGCTTACCGGCGAGACGATGGCGATCGCCTGCGTCGAAGCCTTCCTGTCCGCCGAATTCGAGGGCGGTCGCCATCGACCCCGCATCGACAAACTCTCGATGACAGATTTTTTAGGGAAGGTCCCCGCATGAGCACCAATCCGGTCACACTGCACGACGTCCAGCCCGACGGTTTCTTCACGCGTAACCTCGCCGATGCCGATCCGGCGGTATTCGCGGGCGTCGAACACGAACTGGCGCGCGAACAGACGCAGATCGAACTGATCGCGAGTGAAAACATCGTCTCGAAAGCGGTGCTGGAGGCGCAGGGCAGCGTCTTCACGAACAAGTATGCCGAAGGCTATCCGGGCAAGCGCTACTACCAGGGCTGCCATCCGTCGGATGAGGTCGAGCAACTCGCGATCGATCGAGCGAAACAACTTTTCGGGTGCGGCTTCGCCAACGTCCAGCCGCATTCCGGCGCGCAGGCGAACGGCGCGGTGATGCTGGCGCTGACCAAACCCGGCGACACGATCATGGGGCTTAGCCTTGATGCGGGCGGGCACCTGACGCACGGCGCCAAGGCCTCGATGAGCGGCAAATGGTTCAACGCAGTGCAGTACGGCGTGACCGCGGATACGCATACGATCGATTACGATCAGGTCGAAGCGCTGGCGATCGAACACAAGCCGCGCCTCATCATCACCGGCGGCTCGGCCTATCCGCGCCAGATCGATTTCGCGCGGTTCCGCGCCATCGCCGACACGGTCGGTGCGATGTTCATGGTCGACATGGCGCATTTCGCGGGGATCGTCGCGGGCGGGCTTCATCCGACTCCGTTCGGCCATGCGCATGTCGTGACGACGACGACGCACAAGACGCTGCGCGGGCCCCGCGGCGGCATGGTGATGACCGACGACGAGGGCGTAGCTAAGAAGATCAATTCGGCAGTGTTTCCGGGATTACAGGGCGGGCCGCTGATGCACGTCATCGCAGCGAAGGCGGTGGCGTTCGGCGAGGCACTCGAGCCGGGGTACAAGAGTTATATCGCCGCGGTCGTCGAGAATGCGAAAGTGCTCGCCGCGACCTTAAAGGAGCGCGGCGCCGATCTCGTCTCGGGCGGCACCGATACGCATCTGGCGCTGGTCGATCTCACCCCATTGGGCGTGACGGGCAAGGACGCCGACGAGGCGCTCGAACGTGCGGGCATCACCTGCAACAAGAACGGCATCCCCAACGATCCGCTGCCACCGATGAAGACCAGCGGCATCCGCGTCGGCTCGCCTGCCGGGACAACGCGGGGCTTCGGCACGGCGGAATTCCGCGAGATCGGTAACATGGTCGCCGACGTACTCGATGGTTTGCGCAATAACGGTGAGCAAGGCGATGCGCAGGTCGAGGCGAACGTCAGGGAACGCGTCCGCGCCTTGTGCGCTCGGTTCCCGATCTACCAATAGGCCAGATCTACCAACAGGAGCGTACATGTCGAAGATCGACGAAGTCCAAGACGAGGTCAGGAACACGCCGGGACTCGGCAAGAGCATGGCGAAATGGAGCGCGCTGGGTGCGGTGATCGCGATTCCGGTGCCGGTGGTCGGGCCGATCTTCGGCGCCATCGCGGGCGCGACCTATGCGTATATGAAGCGTAATAAAGTTTAATGCGCTGTCCGTTTTGCGGCCATGAAGACAGCCAGGTCAAAGACTCACGCCCGACCGAGGACGGCGCGGCGATCCGGCGGCGGCGGCAGTGCGAGGGCTGCGCGGCGCGCTTCACGACGTTCGAGCGGATTCAGCTGCGCGAGCTGACCGTCGTCAAGAGCGAGGGCGCCGACGGTCTTCGGCGCGAACCGTTCGAGCGCGACAAGCTGATGCGCTCGGTTGCAATCGCGGCACGCAAGCGGCCGATCGACCCGGTGATGATCGAAAAGCTCGTCAGCGGCATCCAGCGTCGGCTCGAAACGCTCGGCGAGAGCGAGGTTTCGTCGAAAGCGATCGGCGAAATGGTGATGGACGGGCTGAAAGCGCTCGATTCGGTCGCCTATATCCGGTTCGCAAGCGTCTACCGCGATTTCAGCGAGGCGAAGGATTTCGAGGAATTCGCGGGCGCGGTCGAGGAGGCCGGACGGGGGTGAAGACCTCCCATGACCCGGCCGAAGGTGCGACCGCGAGCCCTGCCCCACTCCCCGTATCATCTCCCGCCATCGTCCTCGTTCGCCCGCAACTCGGCGAGAATATCGGCAAGGCCGCGCGGGCAATGCTCAATTTCGGGTTGACCGAGATGCGCCTCGTCGCCCCGCGCGACGGCTGGCCCAATCCCGCCGCAGGCCCCGCCGCTTCGGGCGCCGACCGTGTCCTTGCCGAGGCGCGCATCTTCGCCAGCGTCGCCGAGGCGGTCGCCGATTGCGCGCACGTCTATGCGACGACCGTCCGCAAACGCGGCGTCACCAAGCCGGTGCTGACGCCCGAGGCCGCGGCGCGCGAAATCCACGCCGCGCAGGGGCGATCCGCGATCCTGTTCGGGCCCGAGCGATCGGGGCTGGAGACCGACGATGTCGCGCTCGCCCGGACGATCGTCACCGTCCCGATCAATCCCGCGTTCGGCAGCCTTAATCTCGCGCAGGCGGTGATCCTGGTCGCCTACGAATGGTCGAAGAGCGAAGCGCTCGCGCAACCGCCCGAGACCGACCTGCCCGCCCCCGCGCCGCAGGAAGAACTCGACGGCATGATCGCGCAAATCGACGCAATGTTGGTCGCCTCGGATTTCTTCTTTCCGCCCGATCGAACGCCGGTCACGCGGCGTACGCTCAGGACATTGCTCACCAAGCCCGGCTGGTCGAGCCAGGAGGTTAGGACGATGCGGGGCGTGCTTTCGTCGCTTGCGGGAAAGACGCCGCGGAAATAGCCCGGCGCCGATCCGCTGCGCCGTAGCACAGACGGGCTCGAGAAAAATTCATTCCCGCGTGACCCGATTCTTTGGGCGATCGCGCTTGTCCGTTTGTCAGCAACTTTGCGACCTTTGGGGGACACGACATGGCCATCGGCGACCGGAAATTTTCCAGCTTCGATCAGCATGACTTTATCGGCATCGGCGGCCCGTCGCGCGCCGCCACGGGGAGCGCGCTCGCCGTCAATTTCTTAAGCTTCAAGGAAGGCATCGGCATCCACACCAATGGCTTCACCGCAGACATCAACGGCGGCTACGACGGCAGCTATTATCTCGACAGCAACCACCACGTGGATTTCAGCAATGTCAGCACGTTCAAGATCGCCAGCACCGATTATGCCGACACGATCCAGGTCGGTGACGGCAACGACATCGTCAACGCGGGGGGGAGGCAACGACCTCGTCATCCTCGGATTCGGCAAAGATAAGGCCGACGGCGGCGCCGGGATCGACGGGTATGACAAGAGCTTCGCCGGCCTGAACGCGGGTGTGACGCTCAACCTCCAAACCAATTCGATCTCGATCAAGGGCAGTACCGCCAAGAACTTCGAATATTTCCACAACGTCGTTGGCACCGATGGTCGTCAAGCGTCGCTGGCAGAGCGCACGCGCGTGGCTGCACGATCACCTCGCGGGCGAGTCGCCCGATGAGCCGGCCATTGAATCGGCTGTCGCTACATCCGGAGCTTGAGCGGCGGGCGCCGGCGTTCGTCGATGATCTGGTCGGATCGGTGGAGGATCTGACCGCGATCGACACCACGCTGGAGAGCGAGGACCTGCCGACCATCGTTACCGGCGCCGAAGCCGAGGGCCTGCCCGTTCCCGAACGTATCGGCGCCTTCCGACTGGCCGAGTAAATCGGCAGCGGCGGCGTGGCGCGGTATGGCGCGGGCGCGCGACGATGGCCCGTTCGAACAGAGCGTCGCGGTCAAGCTGCTGCGGACCTCCGCCGAGCGGCCCGGCGCGCGCGCCTTCGCGAAGCGGTGACAAGCCACAGCCGACCGCATAAGGCCCCCGGTAAATACATAAGGGGTCGCAATGCATCTGTCCGTCGCCAGCGTCATCGCCGCGTTGCTCGCGCTCCAGGCCACGCCGCAATCGCCACCCACCCCGGTCGAGACCACGCAAGCGCCCGAGAATCAGGCGACCGAGCCGTCGCAGGAGGCACCGGTGACGCCACCGCCTGCAACGCGCCAAACCTCGTCCCCTGCACCCGTCGCCCCGGCCGCTGCGCCGACCGCCGCCAAGCCCGCCAAATGGGACGTCAATGCGCCCCCTGGCGCGATCATCCGCCAGATCCCGATCAATGTCGATAAGGGAAGCTGGATCGATCTCGACGTCTCACCCGATGGTCGCACGATCGCGTTCACGTTGCTCGGCGACATCTACACGATGGGAATCGCGGGCGGTACGCCGACGCGGATCGCCGAGGGGCTGGCGTGGGAAGTCCAGCCGCGCTGGTCGCCCGATGGGCGGCGGATCGCCTTCACCTCGGATCGCGGCGGCGGCGACAATATCTGGATCATGAACGCCGACGGTTCGGACAAGCGTCAGCTCACCAAGGAGGACTTCCGCCTGCTCAACCAGCCGACCTGGTCGAAGGACGGGCGCTTCATCGCCGCCAAGAAGCATTTCACCACCGGGCGTTCGCTCGGCACCGGCGAGGTGTGGCTCTATTCGGTCGCGGGCGGCGGCGGCGTCCGGCTCGTCAAGCGCGCGAGCGAGAAGCTGCAGAAGGAACTCGGCGAGCCGACCTATGCCGCCGACGGCAAATCGATCTTCTACACCCGCAATATCACGCCGGGACCGATCTTCGAATATGCGCAGGATTCGAACGGCGAGCTATTCGATATCGAGCGTTACGATCTCGACACGGGCGAGGTGACGACCGCGGTTTCGGGTTTCGGTGGATCGGTACGGCCGACACCGTCGCCCGACGGCAAAAAGATCGCGTTCGTCCGGCGCGAGCGCGCGAAATCGAAGCTCTATGTGAAGGACCTGGACTCAGGCGCCGAGCGCAAGATCTACGATGCGCTGGACCAGGACGTGCAGGAGACCTGGGCGGTCACCGGCGTCTATCCCAACATAAGCTGGACCCCAGATTCAAAGAGCGTCGTGTTCTGGGCGGGCGGCAAGATCCGCCGCGTGGATAGCGATGGCGCGGGCGGCGCGGTCATCCCGTTCCGCGTCACCGACACGCGCGGCGTGATCGATGCGCCGCATCCGCAAATCGCGGTGTCGCCCGACCGGTTCGAGACGAAAATGCCGCGCTTCGCCAGCGTCTCGCCCGACGGGCGGACAGTGGTGTTCGAGACGCTCGGCAAATTGTGGACCAAACCGATGGCGGGCGGCACCGCGAAACGCTTGACCGGCAGCGGCGACGAACTCGAACTGTTCCCGACCTGGTCGCGCGACGGGCGGACGATCGCCTATGTCGCGTGGACCGACGCCGGGCTCGGCGAGATCACGGTGATCGGCGCGACCGGCGGCAAGCCGCGCACCGTCACCACGCATCCCGGCCATTATGCCAAGCCGCGCTTTTCGCCCGACGGCAAGACGATCGTGTTCGAAAGCCGCGCGAGCAGGGGGCTCACGTCCGCGCTGTGGTCCGCCAACCCCGGCGTGTACCGCGTCGAGGCGGCGGGCGGGGCGCCCGTATTCATCGCCAAGGACGTAAGCGAGCCGCAGTTCGGTAGCAGCAACGACCGCATCTTCATGATCGGCGAGGAGGACGACAAGCGCGCGCTCGTCTCGACCGACCTTTTCGGCCAGGCGAAGCGCGTCCACGCCAAGGGCGAATTGGTCAACGATTACATCGTCTCGCCCGACGGCCAGACGATCGCGTTCCGCCAGAATTACGAGGCGTTCGCGATGCCTTTGCTGCCCGGCACGCAGGAGGTCGATGTCGGCGAGGATGCCAAGTCGTTGCCGGTGACGCGGGTCAGCGGCGACGGCGCGGATTACATGAACTGGTCGAACGACGGCGAGCAGCTTCATTGGAGCCTGGGCCCGACGGTCTTCACGGTTCAGCGTTCGGCCTTGTTCCCGAGCGCGCCGCCCCGCGAGAACGCGCCGAAATTCGCCGCGCCCAAGACCGGCGTGTCGCTGTCGATGGACGTCGCGGCGAACAAGCCGACCGGCACGGTCGCGCTCACCGGCGCGCGGATCCTGACGATGACGGGTGATGGCGACGGCGCGATCGACGACGGCACGATCGTCATCCGCGGCGACCGTATCGTCGCGGTCGGCCCGCGCGCATCGGTGCAGATTCCCGCGGGTGCGAAGACGGTCGACGTCACCGGCAAGACGATCATGCCCGGGCTGATCGACGCCCACGCACACGGGCCGGAAGGCGAAGACGAACTCGTCCCGCAACAGAATTGGTCGTCGATCGTCAATCTCGCGCTGGGCACGACGACGATCCACGATCCGTCGGCGCGGGCAAGCGAGATTTTCGTCGCCTCCGAACGCCAGCGGGCCGGGCGGTTGCTGGCGCCGCGCATCTTCTCGACCGCGGAGATCCTCTATGGCGCTAAGGCGCCCGACGTGTACGCCGAGATCAACAGCCTCGACGACGCGCTCGATCACGTCCGCCGGATCAAGGCCGAGGGCGGGCATTCGATCAAGAACTACAACCAGCCGCGCCGCGATCAACGCCAGCAAGTCATTCAAGCGGCCCGGCAGGAAAATATGCAGGTCGTCGCCGAAGGCGGTTCGCTGTTCGGTCTCGACATGACGCACATCATCGACGGCAATTCGACGCTCGAGCATAATATTCCGCTATCGACTTTCTACGAAGACGTGCTCCAGCTCTTCTCCGAATCGAAGACCAACAACACACCGACGCTGATCGTCACTTTCGGCGGACTGGCGGGCGATCCGTATTGGCGCCAGGCGACCAACGTCTGGGAACAACCGCTGTTGAAGGCGCACATCCCGCCCGACCAACTCGCCGCCGCCAATGTTCGCGGCATCAAGGCCCCCGAGGAGGATTTCGTCGACGACGACAGCGCGCGCGAGGCACACAAGCTCGCCAAGCGCGGCGTGTTGGTCTCGATCGGCGCGCACGGCCAGCAGGCGGGCATGGGCAGCCATTGGGAATTGTGGAGCTTCGTGCGTGGCGGGATGACCCCGGTCGAGGCACTGCGCGCAGGGACGATCGTGCCCGCGAAATCGCTCGGGATGAGCGCCGACATCGGCAGCCTGGAAGTCGGCAAGCTCGCCGATCTGATCGTGCTCGACGCCGATCCCAGTGCGAACATCCGCAACAGCGAGAAAGTGTCGAAGGTGATGCTCGGCGGGCGGCTCTACGATTCGACGACGATGAACGAGGAGGTCACCGGCACCACGGTGCGGCGACCGTATTTCTGGCAAAGCGGCGCGACCGCGGCGAGCGGGACGACGACCCACGGCGCGGATTAGAAGGTAACGGTTCCAAAACGACCTCCGCACGTCGCGCGCGCTCGGCTGACCGACGCCTTGCTCAATCCGATCGACACATGGCTGGAGCAGGAAATCGCCGGAGACGATGCATTGCTGTCGCGCGTACGGGCGATGCGCCACGCCGACAGGATCGCGGGGCTCGGCACCGGCGCCGCGCTCGATCACGCCGAGGAGGAGACGCCGCCCGAACGCATCGGCGCATACCGGATCGTCGAACGGATCGGCAGCGGCGGGATGGGATCGGTCTATCGCGGCGAGCGTGAGACGGGCGATTTCAGCCACGTCGTCGCGATCAAGGTCATCAAGCCCGGACTGCTCTCCGACGCGCTGATCGAGCGTGTCCAGCGCGAGCGAGCGATCCTCGCGAAGCTGCGTCATGCCGGTATCGCGCAACTTTACGATGGCGGCGAAACCGATGGCGGATCGCCGTATATCGTCATGGATTTCGTCGAGGGCCGCCCGTTGCTACACTGGGCCGACGAAGAGAACCCCTCGTCCAGCGAGCGCCGCCGGGTTTTTGCGGCGCAAGGCGGAACTCGAGGTCGCGGATATGGGTGATCGGGCAAACGTGCTGCCCGCGCTCGCTGATGCGCTGGAAGCCGATATCGCGCGCTGGCCACTGGCGAAGCGCCGATCCCACGACGCGCGTTTCGACCGCGCTTATGCCGCTTATTGTCGCGCGATTGCGCGATCGATTGCGGGCGATACCACAAGGCCAGCGGGCCCATGTTCCTCGAAACCGAGCGGCGCGTCGCCGACCTCGTGCGCGAACGGCCCAAAGACCCGTTGGTCCTTTATGCCGCCTATAGCGCCCTGATCGGATTCGGCACGGCGTCGCAGGTCGGGCAGGAAGATGTGTCGGGACGCCTGATCCGCGCCGCGAAATCCTCGATCGACCAATTGTTGAAGCTGGAAGCCAATGACGACGCGGTCCAGACGCTGGCGGCGAACATCAAAGATGGCTTGTCGCAGGACCTTCGCGACCGCGACCATTTCGCCGAAGCGGTCGCCATGCAGCGCGAGGTGGTCGAAGGCCGCCGGGAGAGCGCGCGCGAGACCCCAGCGGGCAACGCACCTGCCGGTCTCGGCTTTTCGCTCGCGATTCTGGGCGTCATCGGCAAGAATGCCGGGGATCGCGCGCTCGTGTGTTCGGGCCGGAAAGAGTCGGAGGCGGTGTTCGGCGCGCTCGATCGCAAGAAGCGGCTGGTCGGATTCTACGCGAGCTTCCTGCCAAAGCTGCGCGCCAATTTGAAACGATGCGACGCGGGCGATCCCGCGTCGCACTTCAAGCCGCTGCGCTGATCGCCGTCGCTACTGGGTGGGTTTGCCGGTCCATCTGTCCATCCAGCCGAGCACCTCGCGATACCATTGCCGCGAGTTGCGCGGTTTGAGCACCCAGTGGTTCTCGTTGGGATTGACGAGCAGGCGCGACGGGATTTCGCGGCGCTGGAGTGCGGTGAAGGTGGCGATTCCCTGGGTGTATGGGATACGAAAATCCTTTTCGCCCGCGATGACGAGCATCGGCGTCTTCCACTTGGCGACATAATTGACCGGGTTCCATTTCTCGAATGCGGCGGGGTCTTCGTAATAGGCCTTCCCGCCGTGCTCCCATTCGTCGAACCACAATTCCTCGGTCTCATACGCCATCGCACGCGCGTCGAAGACGCCGTCGTGCTCGACGATGCATTTGAACCGGTCGGGCCAGTTTCCCTCGATCCAGTTCATAATATAGCCGCCGTAGGAGGCGCCGAGCGCGCAGGCGTTGTCGGCGTCGAGCCAGGCGAATTTATCGGTCGCCGCCTTCATCCCCGCCTTCAGATCGTCGAGGGGCCAGCCGCCCCAATTGTTGCGGATCGAATCCTCGAACGCCTGGCCGTAACCGGTACTGCCGTGGAAATCGATCGCGACCAGGCCGTATCCCGCGCCCGCGAACACCGCCGGGTTCCAGCGGTACGACCAGCTGTTGTTCGACGAACCCTGCGGCCCGCCATGTACCATGAACGCGACCGGCACCTTGCCGCCAGAATTTGGGCCGGTGCTGCCGAACGGTTTCACCGCATAGCCCCAAACGGTGTCGTCGTTGGCGCCCTTGAAGTTGAACCGCGTCACTTCAGGCAGGTCGATGCCGGCGAGCCTGGTCGCGTTGACATTGGTCAGGCGTTGCGGCGCGCCGGGACCGGTCACCCGGTAGAAATCGTCGGGCGCGACGAGGCTGTCGATCGAAACGATTGCGCCACCGGGGACGATCGCGACGCCCGCGACATGGCCCTGCTGCGTCAGCCGCGTGACCTGGCCCGACGCCGCATCGACGCGCCATAACGGCACTTCCTGCGTGTCCTCGGCGGTGACGTAGAGCGATTTCGAATCGGGCGCCCAAGCGATCGAGCCGACCGAGCGATCCCATTTTTCGGTCAGCGAGATAGTCTTGCCGCTCGCGAGATCGCGGATCGTCAGAACCTGCCGATCGGCCTCGTAGCCGGGGCGGCGCATCGCGAAATAGGCGAGGCTATGGCCGTCAGGCGAGACAGTCGGCAGGTTATCCATCGCATCGTTGGCGTCGGTGAGGTTCACCGGTGGCGTCGATCCGTCGGCGGGGGTCGCGAAGATGTCGAGGTTGGTCGACAGCGGCTCGATCCGCCCCGCCTCGCGCAGCGCGAAATAGACGGTCTTGCCGTCGGGGCTCCACGCGATCTCCTCGCCACCGCCGAACGGCTTCGACGGCGTGTCGCCGACCAACTTGCCTTCGATCGCGATGCCGTTGCCGGACGCGGCGGTTGCGGTTAGCGGCAGGACGAAGAGTTGCTGGCGGTTGCCGTCGGCCCAGGTATCCCAATGGCGGACGAACATCTTGTCGTAGATGCGCGCCTCGCCCGCATTCGGGTCCTTTTTCTCGATCGCCGGCTCGAGCGTCGGCGCGCCGGGCTTGCGATCCGCCCAGACTACTACCCGATCGCCGGTCGGCGCGACCTTGAAGCCGCCGAAGCCGCCTGCGAAACCGGTCAACTGGCGCGGGGGGCCGCCGGTGACCGGCACCGACCAGATCGCGCCGTCGCCCGGCCCTTTGTTCGACGAGAAATACACCGTGTCGCCAACGATCTGCGGATCATTCTCATCGACGTCGGCTTCGGCGACGAGTTTCTCGGGCGACGCACCGCGTTTCGTGAGGTCGAGCCGCCAGAGATCGTAGCGCCCTTTGTTCGCGGCGATATCGGTCTCACGCTGCGCCCAAACGAGCCAATGCCCGTCCTTCGAGACGGTCGGGGCGCCGACGCGACTGAGCGTCGATACGTCGTCGATGGTGAGCGGGCGGGCCACGGCAGGGATGGACACAGCGGTGGCGAGGGCGAGCAGGCTGGCGGAGAGAATACGTTTCATATGCGACGAATAGAGAAATGCGCTGGCGCTGCCAATCCGATAAGCCGATAGCCGCAAGCGGGTCTCGCACGTTCGGCCGGGGCATCGAAACGAGTAAAAATGCCTTTCCTCAACGCCGTCGGTATTGCCGTCCCCGATCACGACATCCACGAAGCGTTCGAGGGCTGGGCGCGCGCACGGCTTCCCGAACGCGAAGCACGGCTGTTCGATCGCATGGCGTCGCGATCGGGAATCGCGCACCGCTGGTCGATCCTGCCGCGCGCGACCGATGGCGGATCGCCGATCGACGTGGGCGGTTTCTACGAAGGCGACGACCATCCCGGCACCGCCGCGCGGATGGCGCTCTATGCCGCGGCGGCGCCCGATCTCGCGATCGCCGCGATCGACGCGTTACGCGCGCAAGTTTCGATCGACGGCGTCACGCATCTCGTCGTCGCGAGTTGCACCGGTTTCGTCGCGCCGGGAATCGACCAGATCGTCGCCGCGCGGATCGGCCTGGCGCCCACGGTCGAGCGCACCTTGATCGGCTTCATGGGCTGTTATGCCGCAGTCGCCGCGCTCCGCACCGCGCGGCATATCGTGCGATCGGAGCCGGCGGCACGGGTGCTGGTCGTGACGGTCGAACTGTCGACGCTGCACCTACAGCAATCGGACGATATCGAATCTTTGCTCGCGATGCTCCAGTTCGGCGACGGTGCGGCAGCGGGGCTGGTGACGGGCGATGCGCAGGGGTTCGAACTCGGCCAGCCCTTCGCGACCACCCTGCCCGACAGCGCCGCGCTGATCCGTTGGGACATCACCGACACCGGTTTCGCGATGCATTTGTCTGGGGAGGTGCCTGGGCGAATCGCCACCGCCCTCGCCGATGCGGATTTCGCGCGCGCGGTGGCGGGTGGCAGCGACGCGCGCGAGATCGACGCCTGGGCGGTCCACGCCGGCGGTCGCTCGATCCTCGATGCGGTCGAGAATGCGCTTGGCCTCGCCCCGGAAGTCCTCCTGCAATCCCGCGAGGTGCTGGCGGATTATGGCAATATGTCGTCCGCGACCTTGATGTTCGTCCTTGCCGATATGCTGGGCGGCGCACCGGTCGGTAACGGTGTCGCGCTCGCCTTCGGTCCGGGTCTGGCCGCCGAAGGGTTCGCGTTCGCGAGCGCGCGGTGAGCCTCGCGGTCCGCGCCCAGGCCGAAGAGCGGATGGACGCGGACGATCTGCCTGCCGACGTTTATGCCGATGTCGTCGCCGATCTGGCGAAAGTGAATGGCGTAACGATGGCGGCGCGGCCGACGCTTGCGTTTCTCGACCGGATCGCCAAACCAGGCGCGCGCCTAAAGATTCTCGATGTCGGTTTCGGCGACGGGGACATGCTTCGCCGGATCGCGCGTTGGGGCAAACGGCGCGGCATTGCGGTCGAGCTCGTCGGGGTCGATCTCAATCCGCGCAGCGAGCAGGCCGCGCGCGCGCATACCCCGCCGGGCCTGCCGATCCGCTGGATCACCGGCGATTACGCCGATCAGGCGGGGGCGGGCTGGGATGCGGTGATCTCCAGCCTCGTCGCACATCATATGACGCACGATCAGCTCGTCGGTTTCGTGCGCTTCATGGAAGCGGAGTCGGCGCGCGGCTGGCTGATCAACGATCTCCACCGCCACGCGTTCGCGTATGCAAGCTTTCCGATCCTCGCGCGTGGGTTCGGCTGGCATCGGATCGTCCGGCTCGACGGCACGCTGTCGATCGCGCGAAGCTATCGCCCCGACGAATGGCCGGCGATGTTAGCTGAGGCAGGAGTTACCGATGCGCGTATCTATCGCGCGTTTCCGTTTCGGCTGTGCGTCGAACGATTGTGCGACTCCAGGGGGCGCTGATCGTCGGTGGTGGCCCGGCGGGCGCCGCCGCGGCGATCACGCTCGCGCGAGCCGGTGCGCCGCATCTTCTTGTCGAGCGCAATCGCGAAACCGGCGATGCGCTGTGCGGCGGCTTCTTGAGCTGGCGGACGCTGGAGACGCTGCGTGGGCTGGGGATCGATGCCGATACGCTCAATTCCGCCGATATCACCCGTGTCCGGTTGTTCGCGGGCGATCGGATGGCGGAAGCGCGCTTGCCACGCCCTGCCAAGGCGGTCTCACGTCGCCGCCTCGATAGCTTGATGCTCGATCGTGCCGCCTCGGCAGGCGCGCGAATCGAGCGCGGCGTCGCGGTTCGTGCGATCGACGGCATCGCAGCGCGCGTCGATGGCGACGAGATCGCCGCCGACGCGCTGTTCCTCGCCAGCGGCAAGCATGACGTGCGGGGAATCGCGAGGCCGGTCGATGAAGATGATCCGACGCTCGGACTACGCGTCCGCCTTACGGCGTCACCGACGCTATCGCGGCTGGTGAACGACGCGGTCGAGCTTCACCTGTTCGACCGGGGTTATGCCGGAATCGCGTTGCAGGAAGACGGCAGCGCCAACGTCTGCCTTGCGGTGCGCCGGTCGCGGCTGCGCGAGGCGGGGACGCCGTACGATCTGCTGCGCGATCTGGCGGAGGGGCCGCTTGGAGAGCGGCTCGCCGCGCTCGATACGACAACGCAGATCGATGCGGTTGCGAACGTACCCTATGGCTGGCGTCTTCGCGACGGGATCGACGGGCTGTTCCGGCTGGGCGATCAGGCCGGCGTCATTCCGTCGCTCGCGGGCGAAGGCATGGGAATCGCGATCGCCAGCGGGATTTCCGCCGCGAATGCCTATCTCGCTGGCGAGACCGCGCCCGTTTGGCAGCGCCGCTTTTCGCAAGCGATCGCGCGACCGATCCGTATCGCCGACATCGTCCGCCACGCTGTCGAGCGCCCCGTGTTGGCGCGTGCGGCAATCCCGATCGCGCATCTCGCGCCGCGCCTGATCCAGATCATCGCGCGAGCGACACGGATCGGGCATCGCACCTCTTGATTCCTCACGCCCGCGAAACGAGATTTAGAGCCATGGACACTATGAACCTCTCCGAAGCCGAATGGCGCAAGAAGCTCACCCCGGAGCAATTCCACGTGCTTCGCGAGGCCGGGACGGAACGTGCCTTCGCGGGCCGTTACACCGACAACAAGGCCGACGGCGTCTACAAATGCGCCGCGTGCGACCTGCCGCTGTTCGATTCGGCGGACAAATACGATTCGGGTTCGGGCTGGCCGAGCTTCACCCAGCCGCTCTCGCCCGAGGCGGTGAGCGACCACACCGACACTAGCCACGGCATGACCCGCACCGAGACGCGTTGCGCGCGGTGCGACAGCCATCAGGGCCATGTCTTCCCGGATGGCCCGCCGCCGACGGGGCAACGGTATTGCATCAACTCGATCTGCCTGGATTTCGAGGGGCGTTAGGCATTCGACTCAACCCCAGCTTGTTAACCGCACCGCAAGCCGGTATTCGCCATCGCCGTCCGAATGGCCCGCGCCCCCGTCCCCAAATCGCCTTGGCGCCGCCGCCTGTCGATCGCGATCAAGATCGCGATCGTGCTCGCCGTGCTCGGCTTCGGCGCGCTCGCCACCGCGGTCTATGTCGCCAAGGCGCAACTGCCGGGGTTCGACGAACTCAAATCCTCGCCCAACGGCCAGATGATCCGGCTTCACGCCGCCGACGGCACGGTGATCGTGTCGATGGGACCGAGTTATGGGCAATGGTTGTCGTACGACCGCATCCCCAAGGTGATGCGCGACGCGACCGTCTCGGTCGAGGACCGGCGCTTTCGCTCGCACTGGGGGGTCGATCCGATCGGCGTCGCGCGATCGGTGAAGGCGCGATGGGACCGCGGTCGGTGGACGCAAGGGGGATCGACGATCACCCAACAGCTGGCGCGAAACGTCTTCCTGTCGAGCCAGAAGAAGTTCGGTCGCAAATTTCGCGAATGGATCCTCGCGCTCGCGCTGGAGCGCAAGTTCAGCAAGGACCAGATCCTCGAACTCTATCTCAACAAGGTTTATTACGGCGGTGGCAGCTACGGCATCGACGCCGCGGCGCGGAAATTCTTCGGGCACGGCGCGGATACCCTGAGCCTGCCTGAGGCGGCGATCATCGCGGGCCTCGTCAAGGCGCCGTCGAATTACTCGCCGACCGCCGACGCCGATGCCGCGGTCGGTCGCGCCGGGGTCGTCATCCAGGTGATGGAGGAAACCGGCGCGATCACGCATGGCGAGGCGATGGCGGCCGATCCGCATTCGGTGAAACTCGCGGCCGAACCGAAACAGAATAGCGTGCGCTATTTCACCGATTGGGCGCTGCCGCAGCTCGAACTGCTGATCGATGAGACCGAAAAGCCGCTCGAAGTGTGGACGACGCTCGATCTCGGCATGCAAAAGGCCGCCGACACCGCGGTGCGCGACAATGCGCCCAAGGGTGCGCAGGGCGCGCTCGTCGCGCTCGACCGCGACGGCGCGGTGCGCGCGATGGTCGGCGGGAAGGATTATGTGACGACCAACTACAATCGCGCGGTCACCGCCGAACGTCAGCCTGGTTCGTCGTTCAAGCTGTTCGTCTATCTGGCGGCGCTGGAGGCGGGCAAACGGCCCGAGGATACCGAGATCGACGAGCCGGTGACGATCCAGGGCTGGAGCCCGCGTAACGATTCGCGGCACAATTCGGGGCAGATGACGCTGCGCACCGCGTTTGCCTATTCGGTCAACACCGTCGCGGCGAAGCTCGGCCAGGAAGTCGGCTTTTCGACCGTCGCGGACATGGCGCGCCGGTTCGGCATCACCACCAAAGTCAACACGCACCCGTCGATGGTGCTCGGCTCCTCCGAAGTCCATGTCATCGACATGACCCGCGCCTTCGCCAGCGTCGCCAACAAGGGCGTCGCGGTGACGCCGTTCGCGATCACCCGCGTCACGACCGAAGGCGAAGTGATCTATCAGCACGAAGTAGACCGCAACCACGTCCTCGTCGCGCCCTATGTCGCCGCCGAGATGACCGATCTGTTGCAAACGACGGTCAACACCGGCACCGGCCGCGCCGCGCAGATCGGCCGCCCGGTCGCGGGCAAGACCGGGACGACGTCGGCGTCGAAGGACGGCTGGTTCCTCGGCTTCTCCAGCGGACTCACCACCGGCGTATGGATGGGCCGCGACGACGCCAAGCCGATCGCCGGGCTCCACGGCGGGTCCGCCCCCGCGCGCGCCTTCGCGCAATTCATGAAGGTCGCGGTCGCCAAGCGCCCGATCGAGCAGTTCGACACGCAGGTCACGCTTCCCGAATCGCAGTTCGAACCAGACGAGGAGAGCTATTTCGGCGAACCTGACACCGGCGTGTTCGTCGATGAGGATGGCAACCCGATCGGCGCGGGGGCGGATTTCGGTGGGCAGGCGCTCCCTTACGACCAGGGGGCCGGGATCGAGCGCCCCTCAGACTCCGCGGAAAGGCCGGTACCCCAGCCGATACCCGACGACCGGGGCCAGCAACTCGACCAGGACTGGATCGATCGCGTGACCGGACGTGATGCGCCGCCCCGCCAGCGCGACGTCCCGATGCGCGTGCCCCGCGATCCGCAAGCGCGTGACTCGCAATTCCGCGACCCCCAATTGCGCGACGCCCCGCCGCGCGAACCGCCTCAGGACGACCGACCGAACCAATGAAGCGCGGCGCCGTTGGCCTTGAGCCAGCGGCGGTGCGGCGTCGGGTCGGAGCCAAAAAGGTCGGCGACCAGAGCGTGAAACGCGGGCCCGTGGTTCATGTGGACGCGGTGCGCGACTTCATGCGCGGCGGTCGCGCGGCGGACCGCGACCGGCGCGAACACGAGCCGCCAATTGTACCGGATCGCCCCCGACGACGCACAGCTTCCCCAACGGCCGCGGGCATCGCCGACCGCGACCTTGGCGACCGCGACCCCGGCCAGCGCGGCGTAATGCGCGGTGTCCTCGCTCAACAACCACAAGGCTTCGCGCCTGAACCAAGCCTCCACGCGGCGACCGATCGTCTCGATCGGGCCAGACACGTTGAGTCGATCACCCTCGCGCCGGACGAGCCGTGATCCACCGGTTGCCCAGGTTATCGACAGCGTTTCATCACCAAATGGGACTGTGGCGCCATCGACGAAAGGACGTGGCTCCGGAAGGCGCGCGCGCTGCGTATCGAGCCACGCCGCCTGCCCCGCCGCCCAGGCCCGCGCCGCTTTCTCGGAAGCGCGCTTGGGAATCGTCAGGCGCGTTCGGCCACTTGCGGGATCGATCGACAACTTCGCACGACGCGCCTGCGCGTGGCGGACGACCTCGATCTCCTCGATCACAGCACGCGATCGACGAGATGGTGTTCGAGATCACCCGCGTCGTCCTCGCTGATCGTCCAGCCCCGCGCCGATTGACCCGCGCGGTGCACCGCGTCGCGGTCGCCGCAAACGAGATAATGCCAGGCCGGCAGAGACTTGCCTGCCGCGCGCAGCCGGTAGGCGCAAGTCGTGGGGAGCCAATTGGTAGACGCGACAGTGCCCGCGGTCAGCCGGACGCAATCGGTGACATAAGCCCGGCGGTGGCGATAATCCGAACATTGCGCGGTATTGCGATCGAGCAGGCGGCACGCGACGTTGGTTGCGGTCAACGCGCCGGTCTCCTCATCCTCCAGCTTGTGGATACAGCATTTGCCGCAGCCGTCGCACAGCGCCTCCCATTGCGCGCGATCGAGCTTCGCGAGCGGCAGATCCTCCCAGAATTTCACGACACCCATTGCTCCAGCGCGGCGGCGACCGCCTCGGGCGATTGATCCGCCGGCACCAGCATCACCGGCTTGCCCGCCGGGTCCATCAGATAGGCCTGGCGGCTGTGATTGACGAGATAGCCGCCCGTCGTCGCCTCGCCCTTGGCATGATAGATCGCATATTCCTTCGCGACCGCGTCGATCGCCTTTGGAGTGCCAGTCAGGCCGACCATGCGCGGATGGAAGGCGGAGACGAACTGTTTCAGCACCGCGGGGGTATCGCGTTCGGGATCGACCGTGACGAAGATCGGCACCACCTTGTCGGCCTTTGAAGGGTCTCTCGAGGCGAGCCGTTCCAGGCCCGCCCCGACATTCTGCATGTCGAGCGGGCAGACGTCGGGGCAGAAGGTGTAGCCGAAATACATGATCCGCCACTTTCCCGCGAAATCGCGGTCGCTGCGCGCGTGGCCGTCCTGATCGATCAGCGCGAAGGGGCCGCCGATGCTCGCGCCGGCAAGCGGCGGCGGGGCGGTCTTGTCGGGCGAAAGCGAGCAAGCCGCGATCACGAGAAGAAACGCAGCAGGGATAAGACGCATGTTCATGGCAACGCCAGCCTTGGTCTGATACGGCATAGCCTGCAACCCATCGGATCGGCCGCAATGTTCCTTCGCTTCTTCCCCCTCGCCGCGCTGGTCCTGACCGCTCCGGCGGCGGCGCAATTCAGCCAATCGGATAGCTACAAATTCCTTCAGGCGGTGAAGGACGCGAAGAACGACGTCGTCGTCAACATGCTCGACGAACCCGGTCAGACGATCGTCAACACCCGCGACGTGACGAGCGGCGACGGCGCGCTCCACATCGTCGTCAAGCGCGGCGATCTGCTGTACCTTCGATATCTGCTGTCGAAGGGCGCCGACCCCAATCTGCGCGATGGCGACGGCAACACGCCATTGCTGCTGGCGGTGCAATATGGCCAGAACGACGCGGTCGATGTCCTGACCGGGGCGGGGGCCAATGTGAACCTCGCCAACGCCAGCGGCGAGACGCCCTTGATCCGCGCGGTGCAAAAGCGCGATCTTGCGCTCGTCCGCGCGCTGCTGACCGCCAAGGCCGATCCCGATCAGACCGACAATATCGCGGGCCGATCAGCGCGCGATTATGCGCATATCGACGACCGCAGTCCCGCCATCGCCAAGCTGATCGACGATACGCCGAAGACGAAGACGCGGGGCGTCGCCGGTCCGAAGCTGTAGTTAAAAAGCAGCAGTCTCGGGGTCCATCAGGGCGGTAAGACGCCGCGCGGCGCGACGGGCGAAACCCAAGGTGCAGCGCTTGCGGACGTGCGCGGGCAGCGGTTGGGTCACCGCCTCGCGCATTATGGCGGCGTCATAGCGATCGGCAACGATCACGCCTGTGCGGGCTGGCAGAAAGGCTTCGCCGTCGAGCGGGGTCAGATCGAATCCGGCCGGGAGCGCCCAGTAGAATCGGTCGCAGCACGCGAGATAATCGCGCCATTTCGCGTCGCCGAGCAGATCGGCGCGCGACACCTTGATCTCGACGATGACGATGCAACCCCTGGCGTCGATCGCCATCAGGTCGGCGCGGCGACCGCCGGCTAGCGGAACCTCACCGATCGCGACGAGATCGTGGCGGATCAGCAGCCGGGTCACCCCACGCGCAACATCCGCCGCGCAGGCGGGCGAGCCGGGATCGTCGATACAGGATTCGGGGGCGAGCATCGTCACTCCCGATAGAACATTAAGCGAACGCGAGAAACCCTGCGTGTCAGCGATAGAAGATGTGGTTGCCGATCGAGGCGACGCGGGTGCGATTCCAGCGCGGCGAAACGCGGCGCGCGTGGAAATACAGCGCCCGGCCGCACGTGCTGTCCCAGGCGTCGCTCATCGCGACCTTGGCGATCGCGACGGCGGTGCGATACGTGGCGCGGCTATGGTCGATCGCGGGAATGCTGCCGTGGCGGACGAACGAGAATTGCCCCGGCTGCTTGACAACCGCGCAGATGCTATCGCCGAACCGGCCGGCGTCGGCGCGGTTGAGGATGACCTGCGCCACCGCCAATTGTCCGGCGAGCGGCTCGCCCTTCGATTCGAAATAGATCGCGCCGGCAAGACAGCGCAGCTGTTCATCGCTCGTCGCGGGGACATCCTGTGCGGCGACCGCCGCGGCGAGCGTCGGATAAGCAACGGTATCGCCGTCCCTCTCATCACTATCGGGCGCGCTCGGGAAATCGGGAATCGCGTCGGCGGATAGGCCGCGGATCGGAACCGAACCGGCGATCACGGGTTTGAGCGACACATAAGACGAAGCGGAAAGCGCGACATGGGCCAATTCGGCGGCTTGAGCCGTGGAACCCGGATTCGCCATACCGGCGAACGACAAGGAGATCGCCGCGATCGCGGCGACACGCTGAAAAAACGACATCAACCAAATTCAAGTGCGGTTGGTGTGCGATCCTGACTCGTCCCGATGGACGACCGGTCGGACTACCACCCGACTGCGTAACCGACACGGATCGCACCCGCTTGCCGACACAACGCAACAACGATGCGAATTCCCATCATTGTGCAGTGCAATAAAGTCAACCGTCGAGGATCGTTTCGGCGACTAGTCGTTCGGCGTTTGCGACATCCAGTTCGATCACCCAGAGATCGGGGTCGCGCGCACGACGCCTTTGCCAATAATCGTCGAGGCTTTCGTCGGCGCTCGACGGACGCGATTCGATCAGCGCCGGAGCGCCCGTCGGTCCGAGTCCGCGCTCGAGCAATCGCGTCTCGCCGCCCTCGGTCGCGACGACCAGAATCATCCCGCCTTGCGCATCGCCCCGCGCCCTGACGACACCGAAGCCGCCCTTGTCGTTGGCGCCGCGCAGCATCGCGGCGACGAGAATCTCGCTCGGCAGCCTGCCGCTCATGCGCTCGGGCCATAACCGGGGAGACCGGCGAGCGGGATGTGCGAGCGCATGAAGGTGCCCGTCCCGCGCGCGACTTCCTCGCCATCCGCCGCGACCAGGCGGGCGTCGGCGACATAAACGCGCCGTTGGCCGCTGATCCACCGGCCTTCCGCTACCACCGGGCCTTCGCCGAGCGGGCGGGTGAAATTGAGGCTGAACTGCGTCGTCAGCAGGAAGCGATCGGTGACCAGGCTGTTCGCCGCGTAGAAAGCCGCATCGTCGAGCATCTTGAAATAGCTCGTCCCGTGGACCGCACCACCGGCGTGAAAATAGCGGCGGTCTAGGCTGAAACGGATTCGCGAATGGCCGGGTTCGGTGATTTCGAGCGTCGAATCGAACAAGCGGTTGATCGGGGCGGCGGCGTAAAGCGATTCGAGCGCGCGAAAATGCGCCGCCGCTCCGGTATCAGCCAGCCCCTTTTCAGCAGGCATCACGCGCCTCGTCCGCGTCGAGCAACGCGAAGAGCGCATCGCGCGAGCCGGCGCCGCGAAGTTTGGCGACGAAACCGCGATCGCGCAGCCGTCGCGAGACACGGGCGAGCGCCTTCAGATGCGCGCCGCCGGCATCGGGCGGCGAAAAGAGCGCGACCGCGATATCGACCGGGGCATCGTCGACGGCCTGGAAATCGATGGCGCGCGCCAACCGCGCCACGACGGCGGTGATGCGCGACAGGCCGTCGATCCGTGCATGCGGGATCGCGACGCCACCACCAAAGCCCGTCGATCCGAGCCGCTCGCGCGCCGCCAGGCCGCTGGCGAGTTGCTTCGATTCAACCGCGACGATCGGCGCGGCGAGATTGGCGATCTGCTGGAACAGCGCTTTCTTGTTGGCGACCGCCAATCCGGCGACGACGAGGTCGGGCGACAGCAGGTCGCTGATATCTATCGACATGGCAATTGCGTCAGCCCGCGCGCTGCGGCTCGACCCAGCCGATCGTTCCGTCGCCGCGGCGATAGACCATGTTGTAGGCGCCGGTGCCCGAGTTCTTGAACAGCAAGGCGGCGGTGTTGCGCAGATCGAGCATCATCACCGCATCCGAGACGCTGGCATCGGGCACATCGACACGCGTTTCGGCGACGATCAGCGGCGCGTCGGCGGCATCGTCCTCCTCAGGCGATTCGACGAATAATGTATAGCCGGCATTGTCATAGCCGTTCGCTTCTTCGAGCGCCGCCTCTTCGGACTGACCGGCATGGCGATCCTTCAGCCGACGCATGTAACGGCGAAGCTGCTTTTCGATCTTGTCGGACGCGCCGTCGAACGCGCGGTGCGCGTCCTGCGCATTGTGGTGACCCTTGATCACCAACCCTTGCATGACGTGCGCGACGATATCGCATTTGAAGCCGGCGTCGTGCGGCCCCTTGCCGAAGGTGACCTGCGCAGAGAGCGCACGCGCAAAATACTTTTCGACGATACCCTGGAGCCGGTCGTCGACGTGGCGCTTCAACGCGTCGCCGGTTTCCACCTGATGACCAGAAATCCGGATATCCATGCAGTCTTCTCCTTATTGGGGGCGGCGACGTATGCCGTGCCCACCTTTCGCGTCAACCGGACGCCGTGGCGCCCCAGACCGGATCGGCGATCACCGCCATGAACGCGGCATGCGCCGCCAATTCTTCTTCGCTCGGAGCAAATCGTCTCGCCGGCCGCACCTGCGAGGGCTGGAGCGGCCGGGCCTCGGTCTCTTCCTCCACCTCGCTGACGAGGGTGAGGCCGATCTGACGGCCGCCGATCAGCTCGACATAGACCTGCGCGAGCAATTGCGCGTCGAGCAGGGCGCCGTGGAGCACGCGGTGGCTGCGATCGACGCCGTAGCGTGAGCACAAGGCGTCGAGCGACAATTTGGCGCCGGGATGCCGCGTCTTCGCAATCGCCAGCGTATCGACCATGCGCGTGGTGCAGACCGCCACCTGCCCGCAACGGCCAAGCTCACCGTTCAAGAAGCCGAAGTCGAACGACGCGTTGTGCGCGATGAGCGGCGCATCTTCGAGAAATTCGAGGAGCGCGGCGGCGGTGGCCGAGAACAGCGGCTTGTCCGACAGGAAGACGTCCGAGAGGCCGTGGACCGCGAAGGCGCCGGGTGGCATCGTCCGTTCGGGATGGAAATAGGCGTGGAAAGTGCGCCCGGTCTCGACGCGGTTGATCAGTTCGACGCAGCCGATCTCGACGATCCGGTCCTCGCCGAAGCTGAAGCCGGTCGTCTCGGTATCAAAGACGATTTCGCGCATGACCGACGTTATCGGTGTTCGGAAGCCGTGAGGCAAGCGATGACGCGGCGGACGGTGGCGCGGGTCTCGTCGAGCGGACTATCGGTCGCGATCACGAAATCGGCGCGGGCGCGCTTTTCGGCATCGGGAGTCTGCCGCGCGAGGATCGCGTCGAACTTCGCCGCGGTCATGCCGGGGCGGGCGAGCGTACGGACGCGCTGGACGGCGGCGGCGGCGGACACGACCGCGACCTTGTCGACCACGCGGTCGCCGCCGGTTTCGTAGAGCAACGGGATGTCGAAGACGACGAGCGGGGCGGCGGTGTGTTCGCGGAGGAATGCCGCACGTGCCTCACCGACCGCAGGGTGGACGATCGCTTCGAGCGCCTTCATCGCGGCGTCGTTGCCGAGCACCGCTTCGGCGAGCGCGCTACGGTTGACGCCGGTAGCGCCGGTGGTGCCGGGGAAGCGTGCTTCGATGGCTGCAACAATGCGCCCGGCGGGGCCTTGCAGGCGGTGGACGGTGGCGTCTGCGTCGAACACGGGTACGCTTTCGTCGGCGAACATCGCGGCGACGGTCGATTTGCCCATGCCGATCGATCCGGTGAGACCGAGTTTTATCATCCCGCGCACCGTTCGTTTCGAGCGGAGGTTGGCGAAATCATCTGGTCAGCAATCCGCGCAACTCTTCGTCGCGGTCGCGCGGCGGCTCGGCGTCGAAGAGGAGCTCGAACGCGAGCGCGGCCTGGCCGATCAGCATTTCCAAACCATCCACGGTCGCCAGATCGCGGTTGCGCGCAGCCTTCAGGAGCGGGGTTTCCAGCGGGGCGTAGACGATGTCGTAGACGATCGCGTCTTCGGGCAGCGGCGACAGATCGAGGTCGAGCGGGGGCTGGTTCGTCATGCCGAGCGCGCTGGTGTTGACGACGAGCGCCGCGGGCGGGAGCGGTGCGCCGAGCGGAAGCGCGTCTCCCTTCAGAGCGAATTTCGCAAGCAGCGCGGCGGCCTTGAGCGGGGTACGGTTGAGGATCGTGACGGGGCCTACGCCGACCCGCGATAGCGCGAACAGCACCGCGCGGGCGGCGCCGCCCGCGCCGATGACGACTATTGGTTGATCGTTCAGGTCCACCTCGGAGATCGGCGCATAGAAGCCGGCGGCGTCGGTGTTGGTGCCGACCAGCGCAGCGCCATCGCGGAAGGCGAGGTTTATCGCGCCGATCGTGTCGCGGACGCCGCCACGATCCTCGACATGGTCGAGCGCGGCGAGCTTGTGCGGGATGGTGATGTTGCAGCCGCGCCATTCCGGATCGCGGCGGCGCGCGGCGAAATAATCGGCTAGGCCGTCGGCGGTGACGTGAGTCGCGCGATACTGCGCGTCGATGCCGAGTGAGTCCAACCAAAAGCCGTGGATGAGCGGCGATTTGGAATGCGCGATCGGATCGCCGATCACTTCGGCATAGGACCGCGTCACGCAGCACCCGTTCCAAAAGTGACGCTAAAGTGAAGCCAACGCACGGTGGTCATCGCAATACCAAGCCGCGAACACGCAGGTATTCCAATACCTGTATTAACGGCATCCCTAACACCGTGAACTGGCTTCCTTCTATCCGTTCGAACAATTGCGCGCCCGGCCCTTCGATCCGGTAGCAGCCGACACATCCCGCGATCGCCGGCCATTCGAGATCGAGATACCAGTCGACGAATGTGTAGGACAGCGGCCGAACGAACATTTTCGCCACGTCGACATGGCGCCAGACCGCGCGGCCGCCCTCGGCGATTACCGCCGCGCTGACGAGATCGTGGCGTTTGCCGGACATGCGGGTGAGGTGATCGGCCGCCTCGGCGCGGTCGCGCGGTTTGTCGAGGACCGTGCCGTCGTCGAGCACGACGAGCGAATCCGATCCCAGCACCAGATCGGCAGAGCGGCTTGCGGAGACCTTCAGCGCCTTCAACTCGGCAAGCGCGTCGGCGAGATTGCGCGGTTTGAGATCGCGCAGCGACGCCTTGGCGGCATCCTCATCCACATTGGCCGCGACCGCCTCGAACGATACGCCGGCCGCTTCGAGCATCGCGCGGCGCGACGCGCTCTGCGAGGCGAGGATCAGCGTCACGCGCGCGCCTCGCGGCGCTCGTTGCAAAGCGCGATGATCGCCGCGGCGGTTTCCTCGATCGAGCGGCGCGTTACGTCGATCACCGGCCAGCCGTTGTCGGCGAACATGCGGCGCGCGAAGGCGAGTTCCTGGCCGACCGCATCTTCATCGACATAAGCGGTGGCCGGTGCCTGGTTGAGCGACAGCAGGCGATTGCGACGGACCTGGATCAGGCGGTCGGCGCTGGTCGTCAGCCCGACGACGAGCGGGTTGACCAACGAGTAGAGGATCGCGGGCGGGGGGCTTTCGACGACGACCGGGATGTTCGCGGTCTTGAAGCCGCGATTGGCGAGGTAGATCGACGTCGGTGTCTTCGACGAGCGCGAAACGCCGGCGAGGACGATGTCCGCCTCCTCCCATTCCTCCGAGCCGATACCGTCGTCGTGCGCGATGGTGAACTGAATCGCGTCGACGCGCGCGAAATACGCAGCGTCGAGCGCGTGCTGGCGACCGGGGCGGGCCTTTGCCTGCTGACCGAGCAATTCCGAGAGCGCGTCATTGACCGGATCGAGCGGCGCGACCGCAGGTAGACCGAGCGCGCGGCATCGCGTCTCGAGAGCGCGGCGTGTCGCGGGATTGACCAAAGTGAACATCACCAAGCCCGGATTTTGCGCAATCTCCTGGAGGATACGATCGAGATGCGCCTCGGTGCGGACCATCGGCCAGAAATGGCGAACCGTCTCGACATCGTCATATTGGGCGAGTGCGGCCTTGGCGATATTCTCCAGCGTCTCGCCGGTCGAATCCGACAGGAGATGGAGATGGAGCCGCGAGGCCACCCGTCAGGACCAATCTGTGGACAACATGGGCATAGCCGCTAGCGCAACTCACAACGACCGCCAAGCGAGACGCGGACGGTGGAAAAGCCCGATTCCATCCACAGATCGGCGAACATGGAACGGATTTCTCCACAGCGTGTGAGTTGTGGGTATCGCATGCGGGAATCGGAGGATTCACGTCAGCGCTCATGCGTCAACCTGTTGGCATTTCAGGCAGGCGCGCATAAGCCCCATCACCAACGCGCCAATCACAACAACAACCTCTCTTAGATTCTATTATATGATTAGAAGGACGGGCGATCTGACCGGAAAACCGCTCCTCGCGACGCTTGGTGGACAGCAGCACGAACGGCCGCCGGTATGGTTGATGCGTCAGGCCGGGCGCTACCTTCCCGAATATCGTGCGCTGAGAGCGGAGAAGGGCGGGTTCCTCGCGCTTGCGACCGATCCGGACACCGCAGCGGAAGTGACGTTGCAACCGATCCGCCGGTTCGGGTTCGATGGCGCGATCCTGTTTTCCGATATCCTGATGGTGCCTTGGGCCTTGGGGCAAAATCTGTCGTTCGGGGTCGGCGAAGGGCCTCGGCTGACGCCGCCGCTGGTCGATGCGACGCTGGCATCGCTCGAACGTGCGCCCGAGCGGCTCGATGCGGTCTATGAGACCGTCCGGCGGGTCGCAGCGGCATTGCCCGCGGAAACGACGTTCCTAGGGTTCGCGGGATCGCCGTGGACGGTGGCGACGTACATGGTCGCGGGCCAAGGGAGCAAGGATCAGGGCGAGACGCGGCGCTTCGCTTATGCCGATCCCGGCGCGTTCGGCGAGATCATCGATGCGATCACCGACGCGACGATCGACTATCTGGCGCGACAGATCGAGGCCGGGGTCGAGGCGGTGCAGTTGTTCGACAGTTGGGCAGGAAGCCTCAGCCCGGCGCAGTTCGAACGCTGGGTCATCGCCCCCAATGCCGCGATCGTCGCGGGGCTAAAGGCGCGGTGCCCGGACGCGGTGATCATCGGATTTCCGAAAGGCGCGGGCGGCAAGCTGCCTGCTTATGCGCGCGAAACCGGGGTCGATGCGATCGGGCTCGACGAGACGGTCGATCCCGAATGGGCGCACGCGATGCTGCCCGAGGGGATGCCGGTGCAGGGCAATCTCGATCCGCTGGCGCTGGTCGCGGGCGCGGAAGCGCTGGATTTGGCGATCGATCGGATTATCTCGGCGTTCGCAGCGCGGCCGCACGTGTTCAACCTCGGCCATGGCATCCTTCAGGATACGCCGATCGCGCATGTCGAGCGCCTGCTGGCGCGGGTACGGAGGAAGTGATGGACGCCGGTTTTCTGGGCGCCGCTTATGAATGGGTGAAGGCGGCGCATGTGATCTTCGTGATCTTCTGGATGGCGGGGCTGTTCATGCTGCCGCGCTACCTGGTCTATCATCAAGAGGGATTGGCGGACCCCGCCGACGCGGCGCGCTGGATCGAGCGCGAAGGCAAACTCAGGAGCATCATCCTGACGCCGGCGATGATTGCGGTGTGGGTGTTGGGGATCGCGCTGGCGATCAACCTCGGGCTGGTCGACGGGACGCCTGGGCTTGGCTGGCTCCACGCCAAGCTGCTGATCGTAATCCTGCTGACCGGCTATCACGGCTGGATGGTCGGTTATGCCAGGAAACTGGCGGCGGGACGACCGACGCTTGCCAACAAGAGCCTCAGGATGATGAACGAGGTGCCCGCGCTCGCGACGGCGCTGATCGTGATCCTGGTGATCGTGAAGCCGTTTTGATAGTGTGTTTGAACAGGTGTTTTGTCGCGGGCTTTCGGACGAACTCCGATCCGCTTGACTTGATCGCGGGCTGAACTTACCTCGCAAACACGGTGCGGTCGTCCTGACCCGCCGCCTCCTTCCAGCTTTTCGTCCGAGCGTTATCCGCCGACCGAGCTTTCTCCCCCACGGGCGCGTCGTCACGCGCAATCGGAAATATCAATGCATCTTAAAGATTTGAAAAAGAATACCCCCGCCGAGCTGGTCAGCATGGCCGAGGAGCTCGGGGTCGAGGGCGCATCGACGCTTCGCAAGCAGGATCTGCTGTTCGCGATCCTGAAGGTCCAGGCCGAGAACGGCGACCAGATCATGGGCGAGGGCACGATCGAAGTGCTGCCCGACGGTTTCGGCTTCCTGCGCAGCGCGCAGGCCAATTATCTCGCCGGTCCGGACGATATTTATATCAGCCCCAATCAGGTGCGAAAGTTCGGCCTGCGAACCGGCGACACCGTCGAAGGCGAAATCCGCGGGCCGAAAGATGGCGAGCGCTATTTCGCGTTGACCAAACTCGTCAGCGTCAATTTCGAGGATCCCGATGCGGTCCGTCACCGCGTCAATTTCGACAACCTCACCCCGCTCTATCCCGAGGAACGGCTGAAGCTCGAGATCGAAGACCCGACGATCAAGGACAAGACCGGCCGCGTACTCGACGTCGTGACGCCGCTCGGCAAGGGCCAACGCTGCCTGATCGTCGCGCCGCCGCGTGTCGGCAAGACGATCATGATGCAGAACATCGCCAAGGCGATCAGCGTCAATCACCCCGAGGTGTTCCTGATCGTGCTGCTGATCGACGAGCGGCCCGAAGAAGTGACCGACATGCAGCGCACGGTGATCGGCGAGGTGGTCTCATCGACTTTCGACGAACCGGCGACGCGGCACGTTCAAGTTGCTGAAATGGTTATAGAAAAAGCCAAGCGTTTGGTCGAGCACAAGAAGGATGTGGTGATCCTGCTCGACAACATCACCCGGTTGGGCCGCGCCTACAACACCGTGGTGCCGTCGTCGGGCAAGGTGCTGACCGGTGGTGTCGATGCCAATGCGTTGCAGCGGCCGAAGCGTTTCTTCGGCGCGGCGCGTAATATCGAAGAGGGCGGCTCGCTCACCATCATCTCGACGTCGCTGATCGATACCGGCAGCCGGATGGACGAAGTGATCTTCGAGGAATTCAAAGGCACCGGCAACGCCGAGATCGTGCTCGATCGCAAGGTCGCGGACAAGCGTATCTTCCCCGCGATCGACGTCGGCAAATCGGGCACGCGCAAGGAGGAATTGCTGGTCGAGAAGGACAAGCTCTCCAAAATGTGGGTGCTGCGGCGGATCCTGATGCAGATGGGAACCGTCGATGCGATGGAGTTCCTGCTCGGCAAGATGAAGGATTCGAAGACCAACGATGATTTCTTCTCGTCGATGAATCAATAACGCAGGGCGGCTTGCGGCGCGCCGCCGCAGGACTCGCACAAGTTCGGCCGGCGAGGCATAGCCTCGACCGACGACGCGGCTTTGCCGCGGCGCGCCAAGGAAATGCCCTCCGATGACCGATTTCAGCATCGCCGATGTCTTCACCGCCGCTGGGTTGGCGACGCTCGGGCAGGTGATCCTGATCGACCTGATTTTCTCCGGCGACAATGCGATGGTGCTCGGCACGCTGGCGGCGGGACTGCCGCCGGATCAGCGCAAGAAGGTGCTTGGGCTCGGCGTCGTCATGGCGATGGTTTGCCTGATCGGCTTCGCGCTGGTCGCGACGCAATTGCTCCACGTCGTCGGACTGCTGTTCGCGGGCGGACTGTTGCTGCTGTGGGTGGCGTGGAAGCTCTACCGCGAAATCGGTGCGGGCCAAGACAACGCAGACGACGTGGCGACCGATCGCCGCAAGCCCAAGACCTTTGCGCAGGCGGCGGTACAGGTCGCGATCACCAATCTGTCGATGAGCCTCGACAATGTCCTGGCGGTCGCGGGCGCGGCGCGGGATCACCCTGCGGTGCTGCTGTTCGGGCTGGCTCTGTCAGTGACGCTAATGGCGGTCGCGGCGAATTACATCGCGCGGATCATCGAGCGATACCACTGGATCGCGTATCTCGGGCTGGTGGTGATCCTCTACGTCGCCGGATCGATGATCTATCACGGCTATACCGACCCCGAGATCGGGGTCGGCAGCATCGTCTCGCGTTGGTTCTAGGCCGCTAGCCGAGGTTCTCCCGGAAGAATGTGGCGGTGCGTTCGTCTGCCAGATCGGCCGATTTAGCGGATCGCCGCTTGCCGAATTCGGTGGCGAAGCCGTGGTCTTCGCCCGGATAATCGTGGAGAGTCACCTTCGGATGATCGTCGAGTCCCTCGTGCATCGCCCGTTGCGCGGCCTTGTCGACGAAATGATCTTCTTGCGGGATATGGAGCATCACCGGGCGCGAGATCGCGTGTTTTTCGTTCAGCAGGCCGTCGATGCCGACGCCGTAATAGCCGACGCTGGCGTCCACGTCGGTGCGCGTCGCGGTCATGAAGGCGAGCCGGCCGCCGAGGCAATAACCGACGCAGCCGACTTTGCCGTCCGCGGGAAGCAAGGCGCGGGTGGCGCGGATCGTCGCTTCGATGTCGCGGATGCCGGCGGCCTGGTCGAACCGGTTCATCAGTCCGAACGCGCGCTGCATCTCGGGCTCGATATCGGGATCGAGCTCGATCCCGGGTTCCATCCGCCAGAACAGGTCGGGGGCGATCGCGAGATAGCCGTCTTCGGCGAGCCGATCGCATTTGCGGCGGATCCCCGCGTTTACGCCGAAAATCTCTTGGATCACGACGATCGCGGCCTTTGGCTCGCTCTCCGGATCGGCGCGATAGGCGGTGAACTTGCCGTCGTGGTCGAGGGTCGGGATGTCGATCGTCTTGGTCATGTGTCGCTCCTGTTGCGGTGTTCGTGGTCGATCAGCCAGCGTTTGGTCTCGGGACCGTTGCCACCGGAATATTTTTCGGGTCCGCTGCCGCTGGTGACGCGGTGGCACGGGACGACGATCGGGAAGGGGTTCGTCGCGCAGGCCCGGCCCATCGCGCGCGGCGAGGTGCCGATCGTTCGCGCAACGTGGCCATAACTTGCGGTATCGCCATAGGGAATCGCGGACATTGCATCGCGCAGTCCCGGGCCGCGCGGCGTGGTCAAGGGTTCGAGCGGGAGATCGAACGCGGTGCGGGTGCCTGCGAAATATTCGCGAAGCTGCGTCACCGCGGCGCGGACGGGTGCGCTTTGTCCGTCGCGTTCGGTTCCCATGCCGGGTTCGATCGAGATCGCGGTCAGGCTGTCGGACGTTCCCGAGATGCGGACCATACCGATAGGCGTTGCGATCAGCGCGGTGTCGTGACCATACATGGTACCAGATTAGGCAGCGCGCCGCACGCGCTCAAGCGGAGAAGCGCCGATGAAGGTCAATGTCGAGGTCGATTGCACGCCGGAGGAGATGCGGCGCCTGATGGGGTTGCCCGATCTGACGCCGCTCCACGATAAATATATCGCGCTCGTTTCCGAAACGATGGAGGGCCGCGTTCAACCCGAGATGATCGAGACGATGATGAAGAACTGGGCGCCGATGGGCGAGGCAGGAATGAATTTCTGGCGGCGGATGATCGAGACCGGCACGAAATCGGACTAATGGATACGATCTTCGCGGTGTCGAGCGGGCGTCCTCCCGCGGCGATCGCGGTGCTGCGGATTAGCGGACCCGATGCGGCGACGGTGGCCGACCGACTGGCTGGCGGACTGCCGGTGCCGCGCCACGCGTCGTTGCGGGCGTTGCGCGATGCGAATGGCGCGCTGCTCGATCGGGTACTGGTGCTGTGGTTTCCGGGGCCCGACAGCGCGACCGGTGAGGATTTGCTTGAACTTCACATCCATGGCGGTCGTGCGGTGATTGCCGCAGTCGAGGCGGCGATCTCTGCATTGCCTGGGCTGCGGCGCGCCGATGCTGGGGAGTTCACACGGCGCGCGCTGATCGGCGGGCGGATCGATCTGGCGCAGGCGGCGGGGCTGGCCGATCTGCTCGAAGCCGAGACCGAAACGCAGCGTCGGGCGGCGATCGCGTCGGCCGAAGGGGCGTTGAGCCGCGATTTGCATTCGTGGCTCGATCGGGTGTCGCAAGTGCGCGCGATGATCGAGGCGATGATCGATTACGACGAGGAAGGGGACGTCTCGCAGACTCGGGCGGACTTTCGACCGGTGCTGGCGGCACTGGTTGCGGATATCTCGGGGTTGTTGGCGCGCCCGACGGTCGAAAGACTTAGGCAAGGGCTGCGAGTCGTCATCGCCGGGCCTCCGAATTCCGGAAAATCTACACTATTGAATAAGTTACTGGAGCGCGACGCGGCAATCGTCGCGCCGATCGCCGGGACGACGCGCGACCGGATCGAGGCTAGCGCTATTCGATCGGGGCAGGTTTTCAGTATAACCGATACCGCGGGCTTGGCGGAGCGGACCGACGATCCGATCGAGGCGGAGGGGATCGTCCGGTCGCATGCGGCGATGGCGGGTGCGGACCTGATTCTCTGGCTTGGTGACCACCCGCCGGAGGATTCGAAGCGGTCTTTATGGTTGCGCTCGCGCTGCGACGAGCCGGGGCGATCCACGCCTTTGGGGGGACAAGCTCTTGCCGTGTCCGACAAAGCGCCAGAAACGATCGTGACGTTGTGGGGACTTCTTTCCGATCGCGCGGCGCAAAGCTGGGGCTCGACCGAAACCTACCTGCTGAACGAATCGCAGTTGGCGACGATGAAAGATGTGGTCGCGATTCTGTCTGCCACAGAACCTCAGGCAGATCTGATCATAGCGGCCGAGTATTTGCGGCACGCATCACGCGATCTCGGACGCTTATTGGGGATCGATGAAACCGAGGCGATGCTCGACGCCTTGTTCAGCCGATTCTGCGTCGGCAAGTGATGTTCCACGTGGAACAGTGTTTTGACCCGACAGGGCGGACGACGTAAACGGACCAATATGCACTTCGATGTCATCGTTCTGGGCGGCGGCCATGCGGGCGTCGAAGCCGCCGCCGCGGCGGCGCGACGCGGCACGCGCGTTGCGCTCGTCACGTTCGATAAAAGGTGGATCGGGGCGATGTCGTGCAACCCGTCGATTGGCGGTGTCGGCAAGGGCCATTTGGTTCGTGAGGTCGATGCGCTCGACGGTGTGATGGCTCGCGCGGCGGATGCGGCGGCAATCCATTATCGCATGCTCAATCGCGCAAAAGGAGCGGCGGTTCGTGGGCCACGTGTTCAGGCGGATCGCAAAATCTATGTGTCAGCGGTGCAGTCGGCCTTGCGTAGGTATGCGGCGCTGACCGTGATCGGTGGAGAGGTGACCGCCTTGCGAATGCGAGGTGAATCAGTTTCCGGGGTCATGCTTGGTGATGGCACCGAGATGGATGCTCCGGCCGTGGTGATCTGCACGGGCACGTTTCTCGGCGCGGTGATGTTTTGTGGAGCGGACCGCGATGCGGGCGGGCGGGTTGGCGAAGCGGCGGCAAGCCACTTGGCCAAGCAATTCCGTGAGCTTTCGTTGCCGATGGCAAGGCTGAAGACCGGAACTCCGCCGCGCCTCGACGGACGGTCGATCGACTGGAGTCGATTGCAGCGCCAGCCGTCCGACGAGGAACAATGGACGATGTCTCCGATGTCGCGTGCACGCGTCCTGCCCCAACTTGCCTGCGCGATCACACGAACTAACGCGCGGACGCACGACATCATCCGCGCGGATTTACACCGTTCGCCGCTTCACAGCGGTGCGATCGTTGCGGACGGTCCGCGCTATTGCCCTTCGATTGAAGATAAGGTTAGCCGCTTCGGCGATCGTGATGGGCATCAGATATTCCTCGAGCCCGAGGGTCTGGATGATTCGACGATCTATCCGAACGGCATCTCGACCTCGTTGCCGGTTGAAACGCAGGAGGCGCTAGTCCGATCGATTCCGGGGCTGGAGCGAACAACGATCGTTACACCAGGGTATGCGGTGGAATATGACCACGTCGATCCACGCGCGTTGCGGTCGACGCTGGAAGTCATCGCGTTGCCGGGCCTGTTCCTCGCCGGTCAGATCAACGGCACGACGGGGTATGAAGAGGCGGCCGCGCAGGGCCTGGTCGCTGGGTGCAACGCGGCGGCGCTCGCGCTCGATCTGGAACCTTACGTGCCGGACCGCGCGACAAGCTATATTGGCGTGATGATCGACGATCTGGTGCTTCAGGGAATCACCGAACCTTATCGAATGTTGACCGCGCGCGCGGAATATCGCCTCGCGTTGCGATCGGACAACGCCGATGTTCGCCTGTCGGATGACGGGTTGCGGCTCGGGTGCATCGGTGAGGAGCGTCGTGTGGTGATCGCTCGCCGCGAACGGGAGCGTGGGAAGATCGCGGAGAGTCTTGAGCGGGACGCGCTACCCATCCGCTCGGGGACAATCCCTGAACCGGAACCGGAGTGGGCGTCCGATCTCTTCGACTCGTGCGTCGAGGATATCCGCTATGCGCCGTACGTCGAACGGCAGGCGGGCGAGATCGCGGCGATGCGCCGCGCTGCCGACGTTCGCCTGCCGGAGGCATTTTCGTTTTCCAGCGTCCCCGGTCTCTCGACGGAGATGATTGAGCGTTTGGCGCAAAGTTGCCCCGAGACGATCGATCAGGCGTCGCGGGTTCGTGGCGTTACGCCGGCAGCGGTCTCGGCATTGTGGTTGCATTTGCGATCGCGCGCGGCTTGACTGAGGACGAGGCCCGCGACGAAACGGTGCGGATCGCGGGGTCGGCAGTCAAGCGGATCGAGCGCTTTGTTACGATGTTGGCGGCAGAAAACGAGGCGCAGAATCTCGTGTCGAAATCCTCCTTGCTACACGTTTGGACACGGCATGTTCTCGACTCGGTGCAACTCGTCTCGTTTTCGAGAGCTGAGGACAAGCGTTGGCTCGATATCGGCACGGGTGCCGGCTTTCCTGGCTTGGTCATCGCGATGCTCGATCGGTTTGAGGTCTTGCTCGTCGAACCTCGCAGACGCCGCGCGGAGTTCCTGAGTAATTGCATCGAACGCCTTACTATATCTAACGCGTCGGTAGCCGCGCAAGACGCGAAGTCGGTGGAGGGCGCAGCGTTCGATATCGTGTCAGCGCGGGCGGTGGCATCGACCGCCGACTTGCTGGCGATGAGCGCGCATTTCGCCAAACCATCCACACGTTTCATCTTCCCCAAGGGGGCACACGCGGCCACAGATGTTGAAACCGCACAGCGGGACTGGCATGGTATGTTTCACGTGGAACACAGCCGTACCAGCCCCACATCCGGAATCGTAGTGATCGATCAGGTTCGCGCGAAATGATCCGCGTCGCCGTCGCCAATCAAAAGGGTGGCGTCGGCAAGACGACGACGGCGATCAATCTGACGACCGCACTCGCAGCCACAGGTTTGCGGGTTCTTTTGGTCGACCTTGACCCGCAAGGGAATGCATCGACCGGGTTCGGTGTATCCAAGGCGCAACGCGCGCGGTCGAGCTACGATGTGCTCATCAATGGCGCACCGATCGCGGATTGCCATGTTCCGACCGGAATCCCGCGGCTCGATATCGTCCCCGCGACGGTCGATCTGTCGGGAGCGGAGATCGAACTCGTCGAGCTCGATGCACGGACGCACCGGTTGCATCAGGCGCTTGAGGCGGTCGATGCGCGATGGGACCTGGTCTTCATCGATTGCCCGCCGTCGCTCGGGCTACTGACGATGAACGCGATGATCGCGGCGGATTCGCTGCTCGTGCCATTGCAATGCGAATTCTTCGCGCTCGAAGGATTGAGTCAGTTGCTCAGTACCGTCGAGCGAATCCGGACGCGGTTCAATCCGTCTTTGTCGATCATAGGGGTGGCGCTGACCATGTACGACCGGCGCAATCGCCTGACCGAGCAGGTCGCGACCGACGTCCGTGCGGTCCTCGGGGGCGTGGTGTTCGATACCGTGATCCCGCGCAACGTGCGGTTGTCGGAGGCGCCGAGCCATGGGCTACCGGCGCTGATCTACGATCATCGCTGCGTCGGATCGGAGGCGTATATCGCGCTTGCACGCGAGTTGATGATGCGGTTGCCTGCTGAAAGGGTTGCGGCATGAGCGATGAGTCCCGCCGCAGCCGGTCGGGATTGGGCCGTGGACTCAATGCGTTGCTTGGCGATGCCGCACCGGTCGAGACCGATGCGACGGGCGTGACTGCGGTCTCGGGTGTACGGACGATGCCCGTTGGCGCGTTGGCGCCGCATCCGCAGCAGCCGCGCCGCCGGTTCGACGATGCGGCGCTCGACGAGCTTGCCGCGTCGATCGCGGAGAAGGGGATTCTCCAGCCGATCGTCGTCCGTCCGCACGGGCACGCCTATCAAATCGTCGCGGGCGAGCGGCGCTGGCGGGCGGCGCAGCGGGCGCGGCTCCACGAAGTACCCGTTGTGGTCCGCGACTTCGACGACGCGGAAACGCTTCAGATCGCGCTTGTCGAGAATATCCAGCGCGAGGACCTCAACGCGATCGAAGAGGCCGAAGCGTATCACCGGCTGATCGGTGAATTTGGCCATACCCAGGAAGTGCTTGCGAAGATCGTCCATAAATCGCGCAGTCATGTCACCAACTTATTGAGATTACTGGATTTACCTGCGCCGATACAAGCGCGGCTGGTCGATGGCCTATTGACTATGGGCCATGCGCGCGCGCTGCTGGGCGCGCCCGACCCCGAGGCTTTGGCCGATCAAGTCGTCACGCGCGGTCTGTCGGTGCGCGAGACCGAGCGGTTGGCGAGCGCGAGCAAGACCGGCAAGCGCACGCGTGCTCCTGCCGCCCAGTCCGCGCCCGATACCGATATCGCCGCGCTCGAACGCCAACTTGCCGATCTTCTCGGGCTCAAGGTGCGGATCACGCACGGCGATGGCGGCGGCACGCTGACGCTAAATTATTCGACGCTCGACCAGCTCGACATGGTCTGCCAGCGGTTGAGCGGCGAGCCGATCTAGCGCCTGAACATGCCTACGGGGTATCGCGAGTCGACCGGTTCGGTTAACAGCGCGCGCATGACTGACCCCGGCAGCGATGTCCCGATCAAAGGGCGTTTCGACGGGACCGAGCATCGGTTCCCGGTTCGGGTCTATTTCGAGGATACCGATCTGTCGGGCGTCGTCTATCACGCCAATTATCTGCGCTTCATGGAGCGGGCGCGGAGCGACATGCTGCGGCTCGCCGGGATCGATCAGCGCGGCGTCCATGAAGCGGGGGGCGGCACGTACGCGGTCGCGACGCTCGCGATCCGTTATCGCGCGCCGGCGCGGCTCGACGATGCTTTGGTGGTGACGACGCGTATCGACGCGGTGCGCGCGGCATCGGTCGCCATTCATCAGACAGTCAGGCGCGACACGCTCATTCTGGCCGAGGCGGATGTCGTCGCGGCGCTGGTCGCACCGAACGGTCGCCCGCGACGCCAGCCGGCGGCGTGGATCGACCGGTTTCAGTCCTTTGTTCGGCCTACGGAAAGTCTTTTAGGGGACAGAATTTGAATCTCTTCTTCAATACCGACGCGGCGACCTTGTCCCCAATCGCGCTCTTCATCCAGGCCGACTGGGTCGTGAAGTTCGTGATGCTGGGGTTGCTGTTCGCCAGCATCTGGACGTGGGCGATCATCGTCATGTTCTGGCGGCGGATCGGCAGCACCCGCAAGAAAACCGAGGCTTTCGAGCGCGATTTCTGGAAAGCGGACGATATCGACGCTTTCTACAAGCTGCACGGCGATTCCGAGCTTCCTTCGGCCAAGGTATTCACCGCGGGTGTCGGCGAATGGCGGCGATCGACGCAAGGCTCGTCGATCGATCGCGGCGGCACCCGCGAGCGGCTGGCGACGAGCATGGGCGCGGCGGTGGCGAACGAGATCGACAAATTGTCCGACCGGCTGAATATTCTGGCGACGGTCGGTTCGGTCGCGCCGTTCGTCGGGCTGTTCGGCACCGTCTGGGGCATCATGCGCAGTTTCACCAATATCGCCAGCCAGCAGAGCACTAGCCTCGCCGTAGTGGCGCCGGGGATCGCGGAGGCGTTGTTCGCGACCGCGATCGGCTTGTTCGCGGCGATTCCGGCGGTGATCGCGTACAATCGCTTCAGCCATGGCATCAATCGGATCGAAGCGCGGCTGAACCGGTTCGCGGACGGGTTTCATGCCACTTTGTCGCGCCAGCTCGATCGGGAGCGGTAAGACGTGGCGATGAACCTGCCGTCGCAGCGGAGCCACGGGCGGCGGGCGCCGATGGCGGATATCAATGTGACGCCGCTGGTCGATGTGATGCTGGTGCTGCTGATCATCTTCATGGTGACCGCGCCGCTGCTCACCGCGGGGGTGCCGGTGAAGCTGCCCGACAGCCGCGCCAAGCCGCTCGATCAGGACCAGAAGCCGACCGAATTGTCGATCGATTCGCAAGGTAAGTTGTTTATAAACAAGGATGAAGTATCGGACGAAGATCTGCCTGCGCGGCTCGAATCGACATGCGGGGGTAAGGATGAGCCGCCGCAGATGTTCCTCCGTGCCGATCGTTCGCTCGATTACGGGCGGGTGATGAAGGTGATGGGCGAACTCAACCGCGCCGGATGCAACAAGATCGCCCTGGTCACGGTGGGTGAAGAGGCGCGTTGATGGAACGCGGCGAGAAGATCGGGCTGGGCGTCGCCGGGGCAGGGCATCTGATCCTGTTCGGCTTGCTGTCGATCGGTTTTCTTGCGACGCCCAATCCGTTGAAGCTGAAGTCGAATCCGATCGAGATAACGCTGTCCGACGATATCGCGATGGAGGCCGAGGCGCCGCAGGCGACCGAGGCGCCGGCGGAGTCGCTGGCGCCCGATATCGGCAAGCCCGAAGACAGTGCGCCCCCCGCACCGCAGGAAATCGCGCCCGAACCCGCGCCGCCGACGCCAGCAAAACCCGAGCCGGCGCCTGCGCCCAAGCCGGTCGAGGTCGCCAAGCCGCAACCGCGCAAGCCCGCGCCCGCCCCGGTCGAGAAAACGCAACCCAAGAAGGTCGCGGCCAAGCCGACCGCTGCGAAACCGCACCCGACACCCGCCAAGGACAAGGGCGCGAATCCGACCGCAACCGCCGCCAAGGCGCGCGGATCGCGGCTCGGCCCCGATTTCCTCAAAGGCATTTCGGACCGACCGTCCAAGAGCAAGGTCCAAGTCGCGCAAGCCGCGAAGGTCGGTGCGCGCGATCTCGCCAGCATCGCCGGGCTGATCCGTCGGCAGGTGCAGCCATGCTATGAGCTTGGCTCGCTGGCGGGGACGTCGGCGATGGACATCGTCACCGTGCTGCGGTTGCAGTTCCGGCCCGACGGTTCGATTTCCGCCGCGACGGTTAGCGATCAGGAGGGTGTCAGCGCGGACAATCGCAGCTATGCCCGGCAGATGGCGGAACTGAGCCGCCGTGCGGTGCTGCGCTGTTCGCCGCTGAAGGGCTTGCCCGCCGAACTCTACGAAGGTGGCTGGGCCGATTTCGACATGGGATTCATCCCGAGACAATTCGGGTAAAGGAGAGATGATGCGTCTGTTCGCCCTTCCGATGCTGGCGGCGCTGTTGGCGCTCGGCGGTCCCGCCACCGCGCAGGACGCGCCCCCGACCGCGCCGCCCGCCGATACCGGGAACCAGCGCCTGCGTGTAGATATCACCGGCGGCATCGCCGCGCCGACGCCGATCGCGATTCCGGTCATGCCGACGCCGCAGGTTCAGCAGACGCAGGCCGGATCGACCGATGCGCTGGGGCGCCAGCTTGCCGAGGTCATCACCAACGATTTGCGCAATTCGGGGTTGTTCACGCCGCTCAGCCCCGGCCAATTGCGCCCGGTCGCGATGCCGGAGGTGACGCAGCCCGCGTTCGATTTCTGGGGATCGTCGGGCGCGCAGGCGTTGGTTCAGGGGTTCGTCCGCGCCAATGGTGACGGGACGCTGACGGTCGGGTGCTATCTTTACGACGTTTTCGCCAAGACCGAATTGACCCGGCAGGGCTTCATCGTGACACCTGCCGAATGGCGTCGCGGCGCGCACAAATGCGCCGACGTGGTCTATACCCGCCTGACCGGCGAGGGCCCGTATTTCGACAGCCGCGTCGTCTATGTCAGCGAAACCGGACCCAAGGCACGGCGCATCAAACGGCTGGCGATCATGGATCAGGACGGCGCCAACCACCGTTTCCTGACCAACGGCCAGTCGATCGTGCTGACGCCGCGTTTCGCGCCGAACCAGCAGTCGATCGTCTATATGAGTTACGTCAACAATCGTCCGTCGATCTATGTCTACGATATCGGATCGGGGCGGCAGCGGCTGGTGGTGTCGAACGCGAACCTGACCTTTGCGCCAAGGTTCTCGCCCGATGGACGCTATATCCTGTTCTCGATGGCGGTTGGCGGCAATACCGACGTCTATCGCATATCGTCGGGCGGCGGTACGCCCCAGCGGCTGACCAATTCGCCCGGCATCGATACCGGCGGCAGCTATTCGCCCGACGGATCTCAGATCGTGTTCGAGAGCGATCGCTCGGGTGGGCAGCAGATCTATGTGATGGGGGCCGACGGATCGAACCAGCATCGGATCAGTTTCGGCGGCGGGCGCTATGCCACGCCGGTGTGGAGCCCGCGCGGCGACCTGATCGCCTATACGCGGATCGCGGGGGCGTTCCGGATCGGCATCATGTCGCCATCGGGTGGGGGCGAGAAGTTGCTGACCAATTCGTGGCAGGACGAGGGGCCGAGCTGGTCGCCGAACGGACGCGTGCTGATGTTCTTCCGCCAGGGACAGGGCAATGCCGGCAAGGCCGATCTGTGGTCGGTCGACCTCACCGGGGTCAACGAGCGCAAGGTGCCGACTCCGCTTGACGGCTCCGATCCGGGCTGGGGTCCGCTGCGGCCGTAAACATGCTAGAGGCAATCAACGGGGCGAACCATTTCATCTGAAGGAGACCAACCGATGGCCAGAACGACCACCACGATCCTGATCGGCGCCGCGCTGCTCGCGACCGCCGCCTGTTCGAAGAAGCGGCCCGAAGTGTTGCCACCGCCCCCGGGCGAAGCGCCGCCGCCGCTGTCGGATCAGGGAGCGCAGGGGCCGGTCGGTGATTCGATCCTTCCGGGCTCGGCTGCGGACTTCAAGCGGTCTGTGACGAGCGATACGGTGAATTTCGACACCGACATCTACGACATTGATGCGACCGCGCGCGGAATCCTCGATTCGCAGGCTTCGTGGTTGCAGCGTTACCCCAACGTCCGGATCACGGTCGAAGGGCATTGCGACGAGCGCGGGACGCGCGAGTATAATCTGGCGCTGGGCGACCGGCGCGCCAATTCGGCGAAGAACTATCTCGTCGCGCGCGGCATTCCGGCGTCGCGGATCACCACGATTAGCTATGGCAAGGAACGGCCGGTCGCGCTGGGTTCGGACGAGGGCAGCTGGGCGCAGAACCGCCGCGCGGTGACGGTCGTGCTGAGCTGAGGAGTCTTTGATCGGCATTTTCGCCGCTAGCTCCAGCCTACCAATCATGACGCCGCCGGAACGGGATGGTTCCGGCGGCGTTCGATATTGATGCCAGTTGAAAACGTCGCGCCGCCGCCGGTGAAGAATCCGATCGATCTCGTCACCGCCAAACTCCACGTCGCGATGAACGATTTTTTCCTACAGCTGCCGAATATCCTCGGCGGCATCGTGTTTATCCTCGTCGCGTGGTTCGCCGCCAAGATGATCGCGCGCGGTATCCGCAAGGGTTTTCACCACAAGGGGCTGGTCGATCTCGGCGGCGTCCTGAGTTCGCTGATCTTCGGCCTGGTCGTCGCCGCGGCGGTGATGATCGCTTCGGTGATCATCTTCCCCAGCGTCAAACCCGCGACGATCATCTCGTCGCTCGGCATCGGTTCTGTCGCGATCGGTTTCGCGTTCAAGGATATTTTGCAGAATCTGCTCGCGGGCATATTGCTGCTGATCAATCGGCCGTACCGGCGCGGCGACCAGATCGTCGTCAAGGATTTCGAGGGGACGGTCGAGCATATCCAGAGCCGTGCGACGCTGCTCAAGACCTATGACGGCAGGCGCGTAATCATCCCGAATTCGGACGTCTATACCTCACCGGTTATCGTCAACACCGCATTCCCGCAGCGTCGCAGCCAGTTCGATATCGGCATCGGTTATGCCGACGACGTCGGAAAGTCCTGCGCGATCTTCGCCGAAGCGATCGCGACCGTCGAAGGCGTCGAGGCCGAGCCTGTCACCGAAGTGCTGCCTTGGGCGCTCGACGACAGTTATGTCACGGTTCGCGCGCGGTGGTGGACCGGTTCGAAACGCACCAACGTCGCGCATATCCAGGCCAAGGTGATCCAGAAAATCTACGAGACCGCGCGCGATCACGCGATTGATCTGCCGTATCCGACGACGGTGATGCTGTTCCACGATCAGAGCGAGGAAACCGACGGCGATCGGACCAAGCAGCGCGAGGGCTGGCCAGCGGGCAAATCGCCGCCGAAGTCGCGACGGATGGCGGACCGAGCCAACACCGACTGACTCGGTTCAGGCCGAGGACAGCGCCCAGCGGAGGACCGACCCCATCCCGCGCGTGGCGGTTCGGATCGCGGGAGTCGCCAGCCGCGATGCGCGGCGACGGTGCATCGTCGCGGCCCAGTCGGGCAGCAGATCGGCGCCCGCCTGGAAGATCAGCACCATCGCGGGCGCGACGAGCGGATCGTCGCCGCGGGCGAGAAGTGCGGCGGCGACCTCCCGCGTCCGTTCGTCGAAGCGCAGTTCGGGTCGGATGCGGCGGTAATAATCCGCGATTTCGCGGCGTGAGGTCGGGACGTCCGCTGCGCCGAGGCGTCGCGCGACCTCGGCATAAGCGGCGAGATAGGCGTCCTGCACCGCGCCAGGCAGCGCGGCATCTTTGTAGCGCAGATGCGCGCGCAGGAAGCTGTCGACTTCGGCGACGTGGACCCACGTCAGCAAATGCGGGTCGTTGGCTTCGTAAGCGGTGCCGTCGGGAAGCATCCCGCCGACATGGTCGTGGATTCGGCGCACCTTGGCGATCGCGGCTTCCGCCTTGGCGGTCGCGCCGAAGGTCGTCAGCGTGATGAACTGTGCGGTGCGTTTCAGTCGTCCGTGACGGTCGCGGCGGAAATCGCTGTGATCCCATACCCCTGCGAGTGCGCCCGGATGGAGCATCTGGAGCAGCAATGCGGAGACGCCGCCGATCATCATCGCGGTAAAATCGCCGTGGACCCGCCACGGCGCGGAGCCGGGGCCGAACAGGCCGTCGTCGCCAGACGGGCGCGTCAGATCGATGTCGCCTGAGCCGACGAGATGGCGGACGCGGGCGCGGATCGTCGATTTCAGGTCGCTCACATCATGCGATATGGAAGCGGTGGCTTGGCGAGACAACGCACAAGTGCTGTAATCGCACGATGCGTTTCCTTCTCGCCGCCATCGCGCTGATCGCCGCGCCTGTTGCCGCCGATACCTATGACGCGGTCGATCCGTTCATCGGCACCGGCGGCGAGGGGCATACTTATCCGGGTGCGGTCGCGCCGTTCGGGATGGTCCAGCTCAGCCCCGATACCGATACGAGCTGCGTGATCCGCGAATGCTATGCGCATGCCGCGGGCTATCGGCACGACGATCCGACGATCGTCGGGTTCAGCCACACGCATTTCTCGGGTGCGGGGCATTCCGATCTCGGGGATTTCCTGGTGATGCCGGTCGCGGGCGATGCGGTGCCGCTGGAGCCGGGGAACGCCAAGCGGCCAGGGTCGGGCTATCGCTCGCGGTTCGACAATGCGAGCGAGGTCGCACGGCCCGGCTATTATGCGGTTACGCTGAAGGATAGCGGCGTCCGCGCCGAAATGACCACGGGGACGCGCATCGGCGTCCACCGTTATACATTTGCGGCGGGCACGCCGGCGCATCTGGTGATCGACCTGCGCTCGTCGCTCTACAATTATCCCGGCAAGATCGAATGGTCGCAGGTCCAGTTGCGCGCCGACGGGACGATCGTCGCGATGCGGCGGACGCGCGGCTGGGCACCCGACCGGATTCTCTACATGGCGATGCGCGCGTCGGCGCCGATCACCGGACATGCTTTCGTCTCGACCGAAAAGGATGTCGCCTACAAGGGTTTTCAGGGGCCGGGGCGCGGGCGCGACGATGTTGCCGAATTGCAGGGGCGGGCGCTGGTCGCGCGGCTCGATTTCGGGCCGCTGCCTGCGCCGCTCGAGGTGAAGGTCGCGATCTCCTCGGTCGATGAGGCCGGGGCGATCGCCAATCTCGACAGCGAAGCGGGCGGTTTCGACGCGATCCGTGCGAAGACGACCGCGGCATGGCGGCAGGCGCTCGATGTCGTCGATCTCGATGCCGACGCCGGGATGCGCACCAGCGTCGCGACCGCGCTTTATCACACGCTGCTCGCGCCCTCGATCGCGGGCGATGCCGACGGGCGGTATCGCGGGCCCGACAATCAGGTGCATCAGGCGAAGGGATTCGCGTTCCGCTCGACCTTTTCGCTGTGGGACACCTTTCGCGCCGAACAACCGTTGTTGACGCTGGTTCAACCCGAGGACGTCAACCGCGACATCGTCAGGTCGCTGCTGGCAAGCCGCGACGCGAGTCCGGACGGCATCCTGCCGGTGTGGCAGTTCCAGGGGCGCGAGACGTGGACGATGATCGGCTATCACGCGGTGCCGGTGATCGCTGACGCGTATCTGAAAGGCGTGCGCGGGTTCGACGCCGATGCCGCGCTCGATGCGATGATCGCGAGCGCCCGGTACGCGCCATACGGTGGGCTGGGCGAATATATGAAACGCGGCTATGTGCCGATCGATCGGGAACCCGAGGCGGCGTCGAAGACGGTCGAATACGCCTATGACGACTGGACGATCGCACGGATGGCGGCGGCGATGGGCCGCAAGCAAATCGCCGCCGAGTTCGCCAAACGCGCCGCGAACTGGCGCAACACGTTCGATGCGAAGACCGGCTTCGTCCGCGCGCGCAAAGCCGATGGCGCGTTCCGGACGCCGTTCGATCCGACCGCGATCAACTACGGTTCCGATTATACCGAGGGCAATGCCTGGCAATATTCGTGGTTCGTGCCGCAGGATCAGGCCGCGCTGGTCCGCGCGATGGGGGGTGACGCGGCGACGATCGCGAAGCTCGACGCGATGTTCGATTTCGACAATTCGAAGGTCGATTACAGCCATGCCGAGGATATCGCCGGGCTGATCGGGCAATATATCCACGGCAACGAGCCGAGCCACCACGTCGCCTATCTCTACGATTATGCGGGTGCGCCGTGGCGGACGCAGGAGCGGTTGGCGCAGATCGTCGGGTCGCAATACAAGCCGACGCCCGACGGGCTGTCGGGGAACGACGACCTTGGGCAGATGTCGGCGTGGCTCGTGTTCACCGCGATGGGATTCTATCCGGTGACGCCGGGGAGCCTGGAATATGCGATCGGCCGACCGTTCGTGCGGCGCGCGACCTTGACGTTACCGGGGCGCAAGACCTTCGCCGTGGTCGCGGACGGGCTGAGTGCCGCGAACCGTTATGTCGGCGCGGTGACGCTCGACGGGAAGCCGCTCACGCGCAGCTATCTCCGGCATTCGGAAATCGTCGCGGGCGGCGAGCTGCGCTTTACGATGGCGCCGACACCCAACAAGACGTGGGCGACCGCGCCCGAGGATCGCCCGTTTTCGATGTCACGGCGTTAGGCCTGCTGGATATAATCCCGCATCGCCGCGGCGTCGGCCTCGATCTTGTCGATGCGGTATTTGACGAGATCGCCGATCGACACGAGGCCGATTACCCGGCCGTCTGCCACGACCGGCAGATGCCGGATGCGGCGCTTGGTCATCAGCGACAGCGCGCCCATCACCGCGTCGTCGGGGGTCACCGTCACCGCGGGGGCGGTCATGACCTCGCCGACGGTTTTCATCAGCGTCGCGGTGTCGCCGTCTTTCAGGCAATAAATCACGTCGCGTTCCGAGAAGATTCCCGCGACGACGTCGCCATCGATCACCGGCACCGCGCCGATGCGCTTTTCGGCGAGCAGCGCTACGGCCTGCGAGACGGTGTGCTGTGGCGTGACCGAAACCACTTCGCCGCCCTTGTTTTGCAAGATCGCTGCGATCGTCATCGACTCTCTCCTATCGGGCGCAGATTCTCACGTTCCGGCGTGGAAGGGAAGTCAGGGATCGCGGAGCGTGTATCCCAGCGTCGCGGTGCCGTTGGCGGGAACGGTGACCGCCCACAATTGCCTGCCGTCCTTCGTCGTCAGACGGCGATCGGCGGTAAAGCGCTGGTCGCCTCCGTCGATCTCCGCTTCATAGGCGATCGGCCAGGGATTGGCGTTGGTGATGGTGAGGACATAGCGATCGATGCCTTTGTCGGTCGGCGCATCGTCGATCGCCGCATCGACTTGCGGAGTCGGATCGAGCTTGAACTCGACATCCTCGCCGATCGCCTTGTCGTCGGTCGACGACTGGCCGATCAGGATCTGGCGCCCGCCCGCGTCGCGAAACACCGCGACCTGTCCGGCGGGAAGCGGCAGGCCGAGACCATCGATGCTGCGATTGCGCGCGCGGAGTACGGGATGAACGTCATCGACGTTGCCGCGAAAGATTTCGCTGACATAGATGGTGCGCAGCGGGACCGCGGCCTTTTCCAGCAGGGCGACCTGCTTCTGCGCTTTTGATGCGACGGTGGTGCGATCGGGGATGCGGTAGAGTTTGAGGTCGCCGAGGTCTTCCTGGATCGCCTTGCGGGCACGCGCACCGGTCACGACGATGTCCTTTGCCTCCCTCATCACCATCGGCGCGGGCGGCGGCGGTGGCGGAGGAGGAGGCAGTGGCGGCGTGCTTCCATAGTTCGGTGTCGTCAGCCAGCAGCGCAGCGACAGCGACCCGGCATTAAAGTCGCCGAACTCCGGCGTATCGACGCGGTTGGGTTTGCCCGCGACGACCTGCGCGCCGGCGTTGGCGAAGCTGGTGATGTCGCTCGACGCCAGCGTCACCCATGCGAACAGATCGGCGCTGTGGCCGTCCGGGCGCATCGTCACGACATAATCGGCCTGCCAGTCGAACCCGCCGGCGAGGTAGGACAAGGTGATCGTCGCGGTCGTGGCGCGCGGCGATTCGGTTGCGATCGACAGCGTCGGTCGGGCCGAGAGGCCATCGGGGATCGAGGTCTGAACGATTGTCTCGGGTAGGCCCGAACAGCGCAGCGCCTCGTAGCCGCCCGCGACCTGGAGCACCGCGGCGCCCGCCGCGCTCGACCGGATCGTCGCTTGCTGTTCGGTGACCTTGCCCGTCGCGGGATCGGTACGGCGGAGGATCACGCGGCGGCCGAGTGCGCGGTCGTAGAGCGTGCGTGGCGAAAGCAGGTCGGCGTCGAGGTTCTTCTCGCGCACGCCCGACGGCAGATCGGCGACGATCGCGCTTTCGGGGAGAATGTTTCCCGCGACGCCTTCGAAGCGGATCACCGCGGGGCCGGCGGGAAGCGACACCGTGCGTGTTTCGGTGACGAGTGCGAAGCCTTCGGGGTCGTCGCGGTCGATCGCCTCGTCGGCGCCGCGGTGTGGCGCACGGTAGATCGTGACCGAGACCGACGTGGGGCCGGGTGAGGTGACGATCGTTTGCGCGGTTGCCGGAGTTGCGAGGAACGCGGCGAGTATGAAGACTGCCAGTCTCCCTCTCCCCTTCACGGGAGAGGGTCGGGGAGCGCCGCAGTCGCGCCCCTTGCGCACTGCCCCTCTCCCGACCTCGCTTCGCTTGGCCACCCTCTCCCCTGAAGGGGAGAGGGAAGAGGTCGCGACCATTCTCAGTACCGTGTGTCGAAGGTGGCGGTTAGCGTCGTGCTGCCGCCCGCGGGGACGGTGACGTGCCAGACGCGCTCGTCGGCCGAGCGTTGCTCGCCCTTCTGGCTTTCCGACGAGACGCGGGTGTCGTCCCAGTAATTGTCGAGTCCCGCCTGGACGACGTCCACCGTCACCGGCTGCGCGCGCGCGTTGGTGAGGTCGTAGCGCATCGACGTGCGCCAATAGACCGCGGCGTCCTCGCGTTCGACGACCGGGCCGGGGCGGCCGTCGACGGTGATCCGGAATTTCTCGGTGCGACGCCATTCGTCGGACAGGATGCGTTCGCGCTTGTCGACGACCGGCTTCACCTTCACGTCGAACGCTTGGCCGGTGACGAGCGCGAGGGTGGAGCCCATCGGGGTATGGCCGATGTGGTTTTCGCCGACAAATTGCGGTTGGCGGCTCGCGTCGCGGATATAGACGCGGACGGTGCCTGCGGGGAGCGCGTCGCCGAGGCCGCCGTCGCGCGACGAGGAGAAAGCGAGGACGCTGTTCGCGCTCCGCGGCTCGTTCGCCGAGCCTTGCCAGGCGTTGCGGAACTCATAGCCCTTGCTTGCGGGAACCGATGCGACGCTGAGGAAGCTGACCTGCTTCTGCTGGTTCGCGGCGATCGTCGTGCGGTGGCCGAGCGGGTAGAGGTAGAAATCGCCGAGTTGCGCGCGCGCCGCGGTCTCGGTGCCGGCGCGGGTGCCCGGCGCGATGCCGGTGCGGCGCGGGCCGTTCTGTTGCCCGTCCTGCGGGCCGGGCGACCCTGCGACCAGGACCGTATCGGCATTGACCAGCGGCGTGTCGTTGTCGTTGCGCAGCGTCACCCAGCCCTGGACGTCGATCGCCGATTTCGCCTCGTCGAACAGCGCGACATAATCCGCCGACCAGCCGAACCGGTTGGCGAGGTAGCTGAGCGTCACCGGCCGCGCGCCGGCGCTTTGCGTGTCGAGCGTCACCGAGAGCGTCGGCCGCGCGCGGAGCGCCGGGGGGAGCGAATCGAAGACGACACGGACGGGAAGGCCGTCGTCGCGCAGCACTTCTATGCGGTCGCCGATCCGCATGACGACGCCGTCGTTGTTGGCGAGGATCGTCGCGCGCTCGCGGGTCTCGGCGCCGGTCGCGGGATTGGTGCGGACGATCGTGATCGTCTGGCCGACCGCCTTCTTCATCAGCGCTTGCGGAGAGAGCAGGTCGTAATCGTAATTCTGTTCGACGATGGTCGTGCCGTTCGCGGACAGGCGGACGGTGGTGGGCTGGATGCCGTCGACGACATCGGGGAAATCCTGCCGCGAGACGCCCGCGGGCAGCGACAATTGCCTGGTGTCCTGGATCAGCGCGAGATTGTTGTTGTAGATGGTGACCGCGATATCGCCCTGGGCGCTGCGCGCGGGTGGCGCGTCCTGCGCGATGGTCGCGGTAGGGATCGCCAGTATCGTCGTCAGCCACCAGCGCATCGCGTGTCTCCCCTGCTTGTACCTAGTCTGCCGCTCGTTTCGAGCGAAGTCGAGAAACGTGTTCCCAGTGCTGCGCAGCGCTTCTCGAGTTCGTTCGAAACCAACGGGAGTTTAGAACAATCGGCCACCATTCGGCACCGGTAGGCTCGGTTCGATCAGCACGACCTTTCCGTCGCCATCAGGGAATCCCAAGGTCAGCACCTCGGACATCATCGGTCCGATCTGGCGCGGCGGGAAATTCACCACTGCCGCGACCTGTCGGCCGACGAGCGTGTCGGGCGTGTAATGCTCGGTGATCTGCGCCGAGGATTTCTTCCGCCCGATCTCCGCACCGAAATCGATCGTCAGCTTGATCGCCGGCTTGCGCGCCTCGGGAAACGGCTCTGCCGCGACGATCGTGCCGACGCGGATATCGACCGCGAGAAAGTCGTCGAAATCGATCAGAAGTCGGGATCCTCGTAATGCGCGGGCGGTTCGATCCCGCTCATTCGCTCGGCGAGGATCGGACGGAAACTGCGGCGGCTCTTGAAGCCGCGATACCAGCGCGCGGTCTGTTCGTGGCCCTTCCAGTCGATCCCGCCGAAATAATCGGTGATCGAGATTTGCGCGGCGGCGGCAAGATCGGCGAGGCTGATCGTCGCGCCCGCCATCCAGTTTCCGTGATCAAGCACCCAATCGAGATAGTCGAGATGGCCGACCGCGGCCTTCATCGCCTCGCGCAGCACCTTGGCGTCGGGCGGGGTGCGGTGGACGAGGCGCTTTTCCATCCGCTCGCGCAGCAGCGGCGCAGTGACGTCGCGGTAGAATTGCTGATCGAACCAGGCGACCAGCCGGCGAATCTCGGCGCGGTTGGCGGCGGGACCGTTGATCATCGCCGCCTTGTCGATCGTCTCCTCGAAATATTCGCAGATCGCGGACGAATCGATGAGCAGGATGCCTTTCGCCGATTCGACCATCACCGGGGTCTGCCCGGCGGGGTTCATATCGACGAATTCGTCGCGCCGCACCCACGGCGACTCCTTGACGAGTTCGTAGCCGACGTCCTTCTCATTCAGAAGAAGCCGGACCTTTCGCGAGAAGGGACACAAAGTGAACTGGTGGAGCTGCCACATGGCGGCGACGTTAGGACGGGATGCGGCGGTACGAAAGCCGGTTCGGGCCCGTCGCGACGCTTATTCCGCGGCGACCGCGACCACGTCTTCGAGCGGATGATCGAGCCGGTCGAGCATTTCCTTCGGTACGATTTGCCAGAAATCACCCGCGACGCGATCCCAGTCGTCGAGCAGGCCGTGCGCCCATTTGCTGTCGGTCGCTTCGGCATGTTCGGCGATCAGCGCGCGCAACGTGGTTTCCCAATGCGTCGACGCGAGGCGTTGCCAGACGATCGATTCGGGATTGGCGCGGCGTTCGAACGCGCCGTCGGTGTCGTAGACGAACGCCATCCCCCCGGTCATGCCCGCGCCGAAATTCGCGCCGACGGGTCCGAGGATCACCGCGGTGCCGCCGGTCATATATTCGCAGCCGTTGGCGCCGCAGCCCTCGACGACGACGGTCGCGCCCGAATTGCGCACCGCGAAGCGTTCGCCCGCCTGGCCCGCCGCGAACAATTTGCCGCTCGTCGCGCCATAAAGGACGGTGTTGCCGACGATCGTATTGTCCTGGCTCGCGAGTGGTGACGAGACCGCGGGGCGGACGACGATCACGCCCCCCGACAGCCCTTTGCCGACATAATCGTTGGCGTCGCCGAACACTTCGAGGCGGATACCCTTGCACAGGAACGCGCCGAGCGACTGACCGGCGGAACCCCGCAACCGCACCTCGACATGGCCGTCGGCGAGCTTCGACATGCCGAACTTGCGGGTGATTTCCGACGATAGCCGCGTACCGACCGCGCGGTGGGTGTTGCGGACCGAATAGGTGAGCTGCATCTTCTCGCCGCGGCTGAACACCGCGGCGGCGTCCTTGATGATCTGTGCATCGAGGCTGTCGGGGACTTCGTTGCGGAAGGTGGTGAGCGAAAAGCGCCGCTCGGTATCGTCGGCATCGACCTTGGCGAGGATCGGGTTGAGATCGAGATCGTCGAGATGTTCGGCGCCGCGGCTGACCTGGCGGAGCAGTTCGGTGCGGCCGAAGATCTCGTCGAGGCTGCGGACGCCGAGCCGCGCGAGGATGTCGCGGACTTCCTCGGCGATGAAGGTCATCAGGTTGATGACCTTTTCCGCGTTACCGGTGAATTTCGCGCGGAGCCGTTCGTCCTGGGTGCAGACGCCGACCGGGCAGGTGTTCGAATGACATTGCCGGACCATGATGCAGCCCATTGCGACGAGCGAGAGCGTACCGATGCCGAATTCTTCCGCGCCGAGGATCGCGGCGATGACGATGTCGCGCCCGGTCTTCAGGCCGCCGTCGGTGCGCAGTTTCACGCGGCCGCGCAGGCCGTTGAGGGTGAGGACCTGATTGACCTCGGAGAGCCCCATTTCCCACGGGGTGCCGGCGTATTTTATGCTCGTCTGCGGCGACGCACCGGTGCCGCCGACATGGCCCGCGACGAGGATGACATCGGCGTGCGCCTTGGCCACGCCCGCCGCGACGGTGCCGATGCCCGCCGACGACACGAGCTTCACGCAGACGCGGGCGACGGGGTTGATCTGTTTGAGATCGTAGATGAGCTGTGCGAGATCCTCGATCGAATAGATGTCGTGGTGCGGCGGCGGGCTGATCAGCGTCACGCCCGGAGTTGCGTGGCGCAACTTCGCGATGAATTCGGTGACCTTGAAACCGGGGAGCTGGCCGCCCTCACCGGGTTTGGCGCCTTGGGCAACTTTGATCTCGATTTCTTCGCAGGCGTTGAGATATTCGGCGGTGACGCCGAAGCGTCCGCTTGCGATCTGCTTGACGCCGGAATTGGCGTTGTCGCCGTTGTCGTACGGCGAATAGCGCGCCTTGTCCTCGCCACCCTCGCCCGAGACGGCCTTGGCGCCGATCCGGTTCATCGCGATCGCCAATGTCTCGTGCGCCTCGGGGCTTAGCGCGCCGAGCGACATGCCGGGGGTCACAAAGCGCTTGCGGATTTCGGTGATCGCCTCGACCTGATCGACCGGAACGCCCTCGGCAGGAAAGTTGAACTGGAGCAGGTCGCGCAGATAGACCGGCGGCAGATCGGCGACGCCGCGCGAGAACTGCAGGTAGCTCGAATAGCTGTCGGTCGCGACCGCGGTCTGGAGCAAATGCATCAACTGCGCCGAATACGCATGCGTTTCGCCGGTGTGGCGCTGGCGGTAGAAACCGCCGATCGGCAGGGTCACCACGGCTTCGTCATACGCCGCCTCGTGCCGCTCGACCGCGTTGACGTGGAGCGAGTGATAGCCCTCGCCGCTGATCTTGGCGGGCATGCCGGGGAACAGATCGTTGACGAGCGCGCGGGAGAGCCCGACCGCCTCGAAATTATAGCCGCCACGATAGCTGGAGATCACCGCGATCCCCATCTTCGCCATGATCTTGAGCAAGCCCTCCTCGATCGCAACGCGGTGGCGGCGGAGGCATTCTGTAAGCGACAAATCGCCGAACAGGCCGCGCGTATGGCGATCGGCGATCGCGGCCTCGGCGAGATAGGCGTTTACCGTCGTCGCGCCGACGCCGATCAGCACCGCGTAATAATGCGTGTCGAGACATTCGGCGGTGCGGACGTTGATGCTGGCGTAGGACCGCAGGCCGCGGCGGACGAGATGGGTGTGGACCGCCGCGGTCGCGAGGACGCCGGCGATGCCGATCCGCTCGGGGCCTACGCTCATGTCGGTCAGGAAGATTTCGCTCTTGCCCTCGCGGACCGCCTGTTCGGCCTGGTTGCGGATGCGCTGGATCGCTGCGCGCAGTTTGTCGGGGCCGCCGCCGACTTCGAAGGTGCAATCGATCTCCGCCGCCGATGCGCCGAACCGCGCCTTGAGCCGCGCCCAATGCTCGCCGGTCAGCACCGGGGATTCGAGCACGAGCACACCGTCGCGCCGGTCCTCGGTATCGAGGATGTTGGCGAGATTGCCGAACCGCGTCTTGAGCGACATCACATAGCGTTCGCGCAACGAATCGATCGGCGGGTTGGTGACCTGCGAGAAATTCTGGCGGAAGAACTGGCTGATCAGCCGCGGCTTGTCGCTGATGACCGCAAGCGGGGTATCGTCGCCCATCGATCCGGTCGCTTCCTTCGCGGTCTCGACCATCGGCGACAGGATCAACTCCATGTCCTCTATCGTCTGCCCGGCGGCGACCTGACGGCGCGCGAGTTCGGCGCGTTCGAACCGGACGATCGAGCCCTTCGGCGCGGCGGGCAGGTCGTCCAATGTCAGGAACTCGCCGATCATCGCGGCATAATCCTGTTCGGCGGCGATCCGGTCCTTGATCGCGCGGTCCTCGAACAGCTTGCCCTCTTTGAGATCGACCGCGATCATCTGCCCCGGCCCGAGCCGGCCCTTGGCGACGATTGCGCTCTCGGGGACGACGACCATGCCGCTTTCGGACCCGACGATTAGGAGATTGTCCGCCGTCCGGGTGTAGCGCAGCGGGCGGAGCGCATTGCGATCCATCCCCGCGACCGCCCAGCGGCCGTCGGTCATCGCCAATGCGGCGGGGCCGTCCCACGGCTCCATGACGCTCGCCAGATATTGGTACATCGCGGTATGCGACACGGGCATATCGGACGCATCGGCGTAAGCTTCGGGCACCAGCATCAGCTTGGCGGTCGGCGCGTCGCGGCCCGATCGGCAGATCGCCTCGAACACCGCGTCCAATGCGGCGGTGTCGGATGCCCCGGCGGGAATGACCGGTTTGATGTCCTCCGAATGCTCGTCGAACGCATTGGCGGCCATCTTGATCTCGTGGCTGAGCATCCAGTTCTTGTTGCCGCGGATCGTGTTGATCTCGCCGTTATGCGCGAGGCAGCGGAACGGTTGCGCCAGCCACCATTGCGGGAAGGTGTTGGTCGAATAGCGCTGGTGGAAGATCGCGACACGCGATTCGAAGCGCGCATCGCACAGATCGGGGTAGAAGATCGACAGCGATTCGGCGAGGAACAGCCCCTTGTAGATGATCGACCGGCAACTGAGCGAACAGATGTAGAAACCCTGGATCTGCGCCGCGATCACCCGCTTCTCGATCCGGCGGCGGACGAGATAGAGCGTCTTCTCGAACTCGTCGGTGGATTGATCGTCGGGAAGCGGCCCGGCGATCATGATCTGCTCGATCTCGGGGCGCGTCGCCTGCGCCTTCTGGCCGATCACCGAGACATCGACCGGCACCTGCCGCCAGCCGTAGATCGTATAGCCCGCATCGATGATCGCGCTCTCGACGATCGTCCGGCACGCCTCCTGCGCGCCGAGATCGGTACGCGGCAGGAAGATCATGCCGACCGCGAGCCGGTTCGGCAGCACCTTGTGCCCGCCCGCGGCGATGGCATCGTCGAAGAACCGCGCGGGGAGATCGATGTGCAGCCCCGCGCCGTCGCCGGTCTTGCCATCGGCATCGACCGCGCCGCGATGCCACACCGCCTTCAGCGCATCGATCGCGGATTGCACGACGCGGCGCGACGCGGTGCCGTCGGTCGCGGCGACGAGGCCGACGCCGCACGCGTCCGATTCGAGCTCGGGGCGGTACATTCCCGCGCGGGCTAGGCGGGCGCGTTGGTCAGGAGGCATGGCTCTTGTCCTGGACCTTGGGCAACAGCGGCGTGATTTCTTCCATCAGAGCTTTGACTTCGGGTGCGACGCGTTTCTGGGCGCGCTCCGCGACCGCAGCCTGCCATGCCGCGAGTTCCGGATCGCTGAGAGCCGCAGTCACTTCGCTCTGATATTTGTGGCCGACGGGCGACGAAAAGAACGCGGTGATCGTCGTCATCTCTTCAATTGTGAACCGGCGCGCGAAGGCGCTAGCATAGGCAGCGATCATCGCCGGTGTAGCGCGCTTGAGATCGTCGACCGCCAACTTGCGCTGTCGATCGACGAACCGCGCGAAGACGTTGCCGATCGCGGGGTTCTCGGCGAAGATTTTGTCCAGACCCTGACCCTGGATGATGCCTTTGGTCATGTTGGCTGTCATGGTCGCTACCATCCGGGCGAACATCACATCGCGCTCGGCCGGAGGCAAAATCGTGTCGATGAGCGCACGCGCGGCGGGAAGTCGGGCGGGATCGACCCCCCTGGTCGCTTCATCGTTCGCACGGCTGCCGAATAGTCGGACGATTCTGCGTCCTCGCCAAACTGGGTGGTGGCAAGCGCGCGAGCCTTGATGGCTGTCGCCTGCTCGAAAAGTTTGATCAGCCTCATGCCGCCACCTTCGCCTGCCCAGCCCTCGCCTTGAGCCACTTATGCATCGACGCCGCGACATCGCGGCCGTCGCGGATCGCCCACACCACCAGACTCGCACCGCGGACGATGTCGCCCGCCGCGAAGACGCCGTCGAGGCTGGTCATCAGCGTCTTCGCATCGACCAGCAACTGTCCCCCAGCGGGTCACGCCGAGTTCGGGCGCGCCCCACAGCGTTCGGCAAATCCTCCGCATCGAAGCCGATCGCCTTGATGACGAGATCGGCGGGCATCGTCTCCGCCGCGCCGGGATCGATTTCGGGCGCGCGGCGGCCGCTCGCATCGGGTGCGCCGAGCCGCATCCGCTTGGCGCGGACCGCGCTCACCGCGTCGCCTTCGAAGGCTTCGGGGGCGGAAAGCCATACGAACTCGACGCCCTCCTCCTCGGCGTTCGCGACTTCGCGTTGCGATCCGGGCATGTTGGCGCGGTCACGGCGGTAGAGGCATTTGACCGAAGCCGCGCCTTGTCGGACGGCGGTGCGGACGCAATCCATCGCGGTGTCGCCGCCGCCGATCACGACGACTTTCTTGCCGTTCGCATCGAGAGAACCGTCGTCGAACGCGGGGACGGCGTCGCCGAAACCCTTGCGGTTCGAGGCGATCAGGAAATCGAGCGCGGCGACGACGCCGGTCGCGTCTGCGCCCGGCACCTCGATCGCGCGGGCGCGGTAGACGCCGGTCGCGATCAGCAGCGAATCGTGGCGCTGGCGCAATTCGTCGAGCGTCGCGTCGCGGCCGACCTCGAAGCCTTCGTGGAAGACGATACCGCCCGTCTTCAGCCGGTCGACGCGACGCATCACCACCGGCTTTTCGAGCTTGAAGCCGGGGATGCCGTAGGTCAGCAAGCCGCCCGCGCGATCGTGGCGGTCGTAGATATGGACCTCATAACCGTAACCGCGCAGATACTCCGCCGCGCTCAGCCCCGCCGGTCCTGCGCCGATCACGCCGACCGATTGTCCGCGCGCGGGTCCTTCGACGAGCGGCTCGACCCAGCCTTCTTCCCACGCGGTGTCGGTGATGAACTTCTCGACCGCGCCGATCGTGACCGCGCCGTGGCCGCTGAACTCGATGACGCAATTGCCCTCGCACAACCGGTCCTGCGGACAGATGCGGCCGCAAATTTCGGGCATCGTCGAGGTCGCGTTGCTCAGCTCGTACGCCTCGCGCAGCCGGCCTTCGGCGGTGAGGCGGAGCCAATCGGGAATGTGATTGTGCAAGGGACAATGGACCGAACAATAAGGCACGCCACATTGCGAGCAGCGCCCGGCCTGATCCTTGGCGTTTGGCACCGCATAGCGATCCGCGATCTCGCGGAAATCGTCGGCGCGATCATCTGGTAGGCGCTTGACCGGATAGGCCTGCGCGGTTCCCACGAATTGCAGCGTTGCGGCCATTGCGCCCTCCGACGCGGTCAATGCCATCATTAAGCAGACTGAGTCACGCGGATTCGAAGATATAGGTAAGGTATACTGCCATTAATATGCGATTTGTTCGGCTCTCTTACAGAAAACTTGTATCTATCGAAACGTTATATATCCGATACGGCATCACTTTAACGTCGCGAGCCAGATTAGCGCCAACGTCCCGGCACCGATTCGATACCACGCGAAGGGTGCGAAACCGCGGCGGCTGACGACCGCAACGAACCAGCGGATCACGACGAGCGCGACGAGGAACGACACGACGAAACCGACCGCGATCATCGAGAGATCCGCGTTGCCCAACTCGTGTCGCCCCTTCCACAGCGCGAGCGTCGTCGCGCCGGTCATCGTCGGGATGGCGAGGAAGAAGCTGTATTCGGCGGCGGTCGCGCGATCGACGCGCATCGCGCGCGCGCCCATGATCGTCGCGCCCGAGCGGCTGACCCCGGGGATCATCGCCAGGCATTGGACCACGCCGATGCCGAGCGCGGTGCGCCAACCGATCGTCTCGACGCTCGTCGTTGCGGGCGGCGGGGCGACGCGCTCGATGAACAGGATCGCGATGCCGCCGACGATCAGCGCGACCGCGACCACGACCGAGCCGACGGTCGGCGCCTCGAGTACCGCCTTGATCGCGCCATAGGCCAGTGCGCCAACGATCGCGGCGGGCAGGAAGCCGAGCAGAACGTTACGGGTGAACGCGATCGCCGCCGCTTCGCGTCGTAACAATCCGTGTAATACTGCCATGAACCGGCCCCAGAACAGCACGATCACCGCGAGGATCGCGCCCAATTGGATGACGATATCGAAGGTCGCGTCGGCGGCGGGGAGGCCGAGCAGCCGTCCCGCGAGAATCAGATGGCCGGTCGAGGATACGGGCAGGAATTCGGTGACCCCCTCGACGATCCCGAGGAGGATGGCGATCAGCAGGTCATGCACGGCGGATACTCCTTCGGCGACGCGGCCGGATCAGGATTGGCTGGCGGTCCGCGCGCCGAAGCGGCCGTGGCGGCGATAGCGCACCAGCCACGACGGCGCGACCGACGCCAGCGGGGTCGGCGTCACGCCGAGTTCGGCGAGGCCGTCGTTGCCGGGTGTGGCGACCGCGTCGTGCTGGAGCATCTTCCATTGGTCCGACGTGATCGGGGCACCGGGCAGGAACCCGA
>CBDCNF010000002.1:0-47522 GCA_965219285.1 Sphingomonas sp. | reverse complement strand
GGCATCCCCGGCGACGATCTCCCCGGTGTCGTCGGTTCGGCCGCGTTCGTCGGCTGGTACAACGGCCATCCCGATTTCGCGGAGCTTGCGCCTGTGCTCGACGGCCCCGGCGCGGTCGTCGTCGGGGCGGGCAATGTCGCGCTCGACGTGGCGCGGATTCTCGCCAAGACGGCGGAAGAATTCACCGGCTCGGACATCGTCGCACATGCGCTCGACGGGCTCGGCAAGCACGCGATCGAGACGATCACGATCCTCGCCCGCCGTGGCCCTCACGCGATCGCTATGACCCCCAAGGAGTTGGGCGAACTCGGCCATCTCTCCCGCGCCGTCCCGACCGTCGATCCTGCCGATCTCCCGCCGATCGAAGCGGATGCCGCGCTCGATCCGGGCCTGCGCAAGTCGGTTACGCATCTCCGCGGGTTCGCCGAACGGAGCGACCTGAAGGCTATCACGGTCGCGTTCGACTTCTACGCGATGCCGGTAGCGATCGAGGGTACAGACCATGTCGAACGCGTCATCGTCGAAAGGACCATCATCGACGAGGCGGGCCGCGCCTGCGGAACCGGCGAGACCTATGCGATCCCCGCGGGCATGGTGGTCAGCTGCATCGGCTATCGCACGCCGCCGATCGCCGGCCTGCCCTATGACGAGGCACTCGGCCGCTTCGCCAACGACGAGGGCCGGATCGCGCCCGGCCTTTATGCGGTCGGCTGGGCACGGCGCGGCCCGACCGGGACGATCGGCACCAACCGTCCCGACGGCGCCCTGATCGCCGAGCATATCGCCGCCGACACAATGGACGACAGCGGCAAGGCGGGCCGCCCCGGTCTCGACGCGCTTCTCGCCGGGCGCGACGTCGATGTCGTCACCTTCAAGGACTGGCAGGACATCGAAAGGGCGGAGATCGCCAACGCGCGCGCCGGGTCTCCGCGCGAGAAATTCACCTCGCTCGATGCGATGCTGGCCGCGCGCGGTGTGTGATCGCATTGTCGCAAACGATATTGTCTTCAGCTCACGGCCGCCGATCAGGTGATTGCCTATCGGATAGACGCTACGAATACCCTCAATCGGCGAGATCACCGTCTTCGTCCGCCTCATCCGCGGAGAACAAATTGGACCAGCGCCCGCGAAGTGCCAGGCTCGCGGGATGGCCGGTAAGGACCTCGGTAATTTGGCGGCCGTAAAATTCGGCCCATCGTGCCTTGAACGACGGGTATTTCTCACCGGTCGCGCGTCTGGGCCCTTCGACCAGAACCGGTACGAGTTGTGTTCCTTCGCGAACGACATTCAACCACACGGTTCGGGCATCAGCCTCGAATGCAAGAAAGGCAGCGCCTTCGCCGATCAACCGCGAGGCTCCCAAAACTTCGAGCATTTCGGTCAGCTTTCCCGCCGGGCCGTCCGGAGCAACGAGCAAGGGTTTGCCATCTTGCAGATCCCTGAACGCGGCAAACAACGCACTGCGACCTTTGTCGTTCGGCGACGGTCCGCCGCGTCGCGTGTGCCCGCCCACGAATTGCCGCGCTGCTCGGTATCTGCGCATAGAGAAAGCGCGTGATCGAGAGAAACCCGCTGTGAAAAACCAAGCAGACGATCCGATCCGCGTCGCGTATTTCACGCGCGATGGCGTCCCATGCGCCGGGGCGGATCGGCGCCAGCACTGCAGCGCCCGGTAAGCCGATTTCGTTCCTGTCATTGACGATTTGGTCGATGACGAACGCCTGACGCACCTGCGATTCCCACTCGTCGCGCTCCACGCCTGACCGACTCACCGCAAAAAGGCGATCCAGCGCGACCGGATCGGGCACGACACGGTGCGCCATGCGATCCGCGACCGCCAGGATATCGATGTCGGCAGGACATTCCTCGAAGCCGTATTTCAGTCGGACGAGGGTCTTGGACTCGACCAATAGATCACGATATCCGCTAAGCCTGTCCGGTACCGTCCAATGGATTGCGTCGTCGCCGATTTCCTGCAACCGCCGATCGACGATCCGCTCCGCGAAATTCAGTCGATCGCGGCGCCTTGCGAGTTCAAGCATCTCGGCAATCTGACCGAACGACGGAACCTCCGTCTCGATCGCTTCGCGAAGCGCACGGAAGTCGTCGTCCCCGCCGCCGCCACGTTTCCGGGCTCGCCCGGAAACGCGATCCGCGTCGGCCATCCTGGTGCGACGTCCGCCCGCGGCTTGCTTGCCATGCCGCCGCGAGCCGGCTCGATCGCGCGAAACGCGCCCGCTTTCGACGTCGGTCATAGCAGCGGCATCGACGATCTGGCCTTCCAGGCGGGTTCGAACCGGTGCGCTAGTCCGGGATCGCACCCGACAAGTCAACGACATCGAAGACCGCGTGGCAACAACCGGATCGACGAGACGGGACGCACGCGCGCGGCGCGACTCGCGCACGCTTGCGAATGCGAAGGCGGCTGGCTATACGCGCGCCTCCAAGCGTTCCGGTCGGCGCCAAGCCTGCCGTGCGGACTCCGTCGGGGAGTAGCTCAGCCTGGTAGAGCACTGCCTTCGGGAGGCAGGGGCCGGAGGTTCGAATCCTCTCTTCCCGACCATTCGTCGAACCTGCGCGACGCGGGACCGGGCGAGCGTCTAGTTGCGCTGAGCGTGCGACCATCTAAGGGGAAACGCCTGGTCGGGTTTACGAAATCCGGCGCTCTTCCTCGTATTTCATCGGAGTATCCTTCCCCCCATGTCACGCAAAGCGATCGTTCATATCGGGCCGATGAAAACGGGATCGAGCTCGATTCAGTCCTGGCTCAATCGGGCGCGGGAGCCTTTGCTGGAGGCGGGTTTTCTGGTGCCCGCCGCCATCGGCGCGCCCAACATGTCGCGCCTGTCCTATTTGGCGCAAATCCACGCCGCCGGGGAGAAGTTCACCAAGCGCGATTCGGAGCGCCTCGCCGCGTTGCGCGAGGAGATCACGTCACAACCCGACTCGGTCCACACCGTCATTTTCTCGGGCGAAATGCTGGCGCACCATCTGAGACGCCCTAACGATCTCGCAGCCTTCAAATCGATGCTCGACGAGTTTTTCGATGAATATGTGATCCTGCTCTACCTGCGTCGTCAGGACGAACTTTCGCTGTCGCGTTATTCGACCGCGCTGAAACACGGCTACAAACGGGCACTACCGCTGTCGTCGGCGCTTGATTACGAAAAGATTCTCCTTCCCTGGGGGGAGACCTTCGGCCGAGACTCGATTCGGGCACGCATATTTGAGCGAGACGCCATGCCGGACGGCGATGTCGTTCAAGATTTCGCCGAGGCTCTCGGGCTATCCGCGGTGCGAATGGGCGACAAACCCCTCAGTCGCAACTCGTCGATCCGGCCCGAGGCCCAGGTCTTTCTTGCCGATCTGGCGGAGCGCGTTCGACAAGCGGGATTTGCCGGAGTCTTCATGGACGTGGCGGGCCACGAGGCGATGATCAAACGGATAGGTCAGGAGTTCAAGGGCCGGGGCGCGAAACCCGCGCGCGCAGAGGCTCTCGCGTTCTTCGAAGAGATGCGCGAATCCAACGAACGCATTCGCCATGAATGGTTCCCCGATCGAGAGACGCTCTTCTCCGAGGATTTCTCGGGATATTCCGAAGAAGCGACGCCCGAGCCTACGCCGGAGCAGGTGCTCGACGTCGCGATGTCCGTCCTTACCGCGCTAATGACGCAGACCGAGATCGCCGAATCCTCGGGCGGCGATGGTAAAGCCCTCGCGCCGCGCCGCAACATCCGCGAGAAAAATGAGATGCGCAACCGGCGCAGGCGCCATCGCAAGATGCGAGGCGAGCGCCGGAAAAACGCCGAGACAGAAGAGATTTTGTAAATTTTATTTACATTACTTCGATCGACGCCTAGGGCCGCTGCAACGTTTGATGGAGACGAAAAATGCCAGAAGAAACCGCCAAGACCCGCCGTAAGGCCGGCGTCGCCGCCCAAACCGCCGCGAAGCGCTCCACTGGCGCTGCCGGCCGGGTGAAGCGGACGGCTGGCCAGACCAACCCCGACGCGACCGTACATGAACTGATCGTTCTCGTATCGCGCGTCGCCGCCGGGTTCGAAGCAACGCTCAAGACGAAGACTCCCGCATTGTCCTTGTCGCAATGGACCATGCTCGAAATGCTGTCGCAGGACGATGGCACAGCGCGGCCGTCGCAGGTCGCGCGCAAGCTCGGTTTCTCGCGCCAACTCGTCCGCCAGGCGACGAAGAAGCTGGTGTCGCTCGAACTCGTCGCCAAAGAGGCGCCCGAAGAAGGCAAGAAGGCGGTCGGATTGATGATCAGCGCTGCGGGCCGCACAGCGCTCGCCGATATCGCCACTTCTACCGATGCGATGTCCGAAACGCTAAAGGCGGATAAACGCGGCGGCGGAATCAATCAGGCGGTGCGGACGCTGAAGGGTCTTTCCGCCACGATTCCGACAACGGCTCCCGCTTCCGGCAAAGGCCGCAAGAAAAAAGGCGAGGCATCGCAAACGGCATCTACCGAAGAGTAGGTCGCAGCCCGATCGACGGATCGGCGGGCGCGCCACGGCCTTGAACGGCACGGCTTATCGATTAGGGTTTGCCGACACCGGGCAGGCGCGCCCGCGAACAATGAGGTAGCCATGTCCGCTGCGGAACAGGTACAAAAAGATGCGGTACCCGACGAGCGGCCTGCGCCTGTCGTAAAATCGCCGCGCAAGGCGGATGCCGATGCCGGCCCGACTACAATCATCCCCGTCCAGATCGACGCCACGACGATCGACTTTTCGGTCCGTCAGGGTGGTTCCGGGCCGGCCTTCTTCAGCCTCGGCGTCCGCAAATCGGGCAGCACGATGCTGCACAAGGTCATCAATTTCATCGCGCATCGCAACAGCGCGAATATCGTCGATATTCCGGGAACGTTCTTTCGCAACGGATTCACCGTCGCGAATTGGGCGCCGCTCGAGCTGAACGATCTGGTCGCGCCGGGAAATCTCTATTCGGGTTTTCGATCCTTCCCCGACGAACTCGCCAAGACCGATCTCTATCGTGCGGGACTGAAGATTTTCATGTTTCGCGATCCACGCGACGCGCTGGTCAGCCAGTATTTTTCCGACGCCTATTCGCACGAAATCCCCAAGCAGGAGGCGGCGGGCGACGGCCACGAAATCTTCCTGAAGAAGCGCGAGGAAGCCAAGAGCGCCGACATCGACGAATGGGTCCTCGAAAAGGCCGGCGGGATTCGCCGGACGTTGCTTTCCTATCGCGATACGCTCGCCGATCCCAAATGCCTGACCTTGCGGTACGAGGATTACGTTTTCCAGAAACGGAGGATGATCGGCAAGATCCTCGCGCATTTCGGCTGGACCATGGAGGCGCCGCAGATCAACCGCCTCATGTCCGATATCGATATCGTCCCCGACAGCGAGGACAAGACGCGCTTCGTCCGCAAGGCGATCCCCGGCGATCACAATGCCAAGCTCAAGACCGAGACGATCCGTCGTCTCAACAACAAGCTGGCCGAGGTGCTGACCCTCTATGACTATTATTGAGACGTCCGGTCGGCGAACACCGGCGAGCGGCACGAGCGATGGCTTTCCGGCGCGGCGGACCGTCGCGGAATTTCTCGCTTCGTCGATCAAAACGGGACGGAACGCCTAGAAATTTGAGAGGCAGATGCTAGGCGAACCATCTGGATCGCCGCAGCCGTGTCGCGCACCGGGTTCGCTAACGTTCGTCGTGGGAGTATAACCGTTACCGACCTGGCGCCCTTGGCGATCCGCTTCAAAGATCGGACGATGACCTTTCAGGTCGACGTCCGAAAGGCCGATCGCGCGTGGTTCGCGCTCGGCGTCCGCAAGTCCGGCAGCTCGATCTTCAGCAGTATCGTCAACGCTTTGGCGTTGTTCAACGGTCTGCACACGGTCGATATCCCGGGCGAGATGTTCGAACACGGGTTTCGCTATACCGATTGGAACGGGTACGATCGGCTGTCCGATCTGGTGTGGCGCGGCAACGTGTACATCGGCTTTCGTGATCCGCCGACTATTCTCTACAATGATCCGGTCTTCCAACAGGCACGCAAGATTTTCCTCGTCCGCGACCCGCGCGACGCGCTTGTCAGCGAATATTATTCGAACGCCTTCTCGCATTCGCTGCCAACCGGTCAAACCGGGACGTCGGTAATCGAGCGCGAACGCGAGCGCGCGCTCCACGCGAGCGTCGACGATTACGCGCTGGAGCGTGTCGATTATCTCAACCGAACGGTTTCCGGGTATCGCCGCCTGCTCGGAGATTCGAGCGTACTGGTTCTTAAGTATGAGGATGTCATATTCGACAAGGCGGTCTGGATCGGCAAGATCGCCGGTCATTTCGGATGGCAGGTGAGCGAGGATTTGATCGCCAACATCCTCGGTTGGGCCGACCTTCGCCCGGACGCCGAGGATCCCAAGGCGTTCGTCCGCCGCGTCGCCCCGGGCGATCATCTCGACAAGCTGTCGCCGGACGTGATCGCCAGGATCAACGGACGGCTCTCGGACGTCTGGTCCACGCTCGGCTACGCGACCGGCAGTTGAACGCGCGATGACCGAAACACCTGAGAACGAAGCGCTTCCGCCGGCCGACACGGCCGCACCGGCACTCGATTCCGATGCGGCATTGGCGTTGTTGCGCAGCGTCGAAGCCGATCATCAGGCCGGAAATATCGCCGCCGCCAAAGCAGCCTGCGAGACGCTGATCGCAGCAGGAAAGCTGGTCGAATGGGCGCAATTCTTTCTCGGGCGGATCTATCGCGACGAAGCCAATGACATCGCGGCTATGGCGGCTTTCTCGCATGCGATCGGCGCCGATCCGACGATGTTCTGGGCGCATTGCGAGCGGTTGATCGTTGCGCGCGACCTCGGCGAACCCAGCGAACGCAGGACCGAACTGGTCGATGCCTTGGTCGCGATTCCCTGGGAGCCTCTGCAGGGTGGCACTCTGCGCCGGGTCGAACTGATCGCGCACGCGCAATGGGACGACGGGCATATCGCCGATGCACACCGGCTTTTCGAGAAACTCTGGCCTTTAGAAGGCCTTGATCAACTCACCCTAGTCAGAATCGTCGAAGCCAATTTGGATCCGGCGCTGGTCGCCGAAGCGGTGAGACGTCTCGAAGACGCGCCCGAACTCGACGAGACGGCGCAGCGGATTTTGGTCCAACATTACGACATTCAGGGCGATGTCGGCCGGCAATTGAAATTCCTCGAGACGCGATCGCCCGACGACGCGCTGAAGATACAGGCCTGGGCCATGATCGCCCGCACTTATGCGCGGACGCGCAGGGATCGGCTCGCGTCCGGGAACCGGGATCAATCCCCCGAAGATGCGGCCTTGATCGCCCGGCTGTACGCATTCGCCAAAATCGTCGAGGCGGGCGCCGAACCACTGCAAGACGGCCAAGTTCCCCGGATCGAATCGATCGCCCATGTCCTGTGGGATGCCGGCTATACCGACAGCGCGAACCGCCTGTTCGAGCGCATGTGGCCCTCCACCGAAATCGGCATGATTACTCTGGTCCGCATCGTCGACGCGGATCGCGACGCGGCGATGGTCACCGAGGCGATCGAACGCCTCGACGCCTTGCCGGGACTGGACGATACGGCGCTGCGCATCGTCGGCGATTATCATGCCAGACAAGGCGATGTCGGACGCGAGATCGCGCTTCTCGAACGTCGCCGCAGCGCCAGCCCCAAGGATTTCCAGACCTGGGTCTCGTTGGCGCGCTCCTACGCTAAGAAAGGCGATCGCGAGCACGCGATGGCGGCGCTAGAACAAGGTCTTGCTTTCCCGGTCCGGCAGCGCACCTTCGCGGGCCTGATCGTCCATCTCGAACTCGGCGACGCCGATGCCGCCTTGCTCGATTTTCGGACGCTCGCCCGCCTGTATGGCGAAGTTCCGAAATACCCCGGCATACGTCTCGTATATCTGTTCGGCGACGCCTACGATGTCGCGTGCAGGAACGAAGTACTGGGGATCCTGACCGTACATTATGGCGGCGACCGCGACGTTGCGCTCGTTCGGGTCAACGCGGCGATGCGCGATCAACATTGGGCGGAAGCGCGCGCCCTGTTCGACGCGAGTTTCTCCGGTGACGAATCCCAGCCGCAAAACGTGCGGCTGGCGAATATCGACATTCTCGCGTTTTCGGGTGAATTGGAGGCAGCGCATGCGCTGCTCGAACAAGAGCGCCGCGATGGCGTATTTCCGCCCAATTTCCTGCGCTCGACGCTGCGAATTCTGGGCGAGATCGAGCGCTGGGACGAGGCGTTCTCGCTCGGGTTGGAGCATCTGAGCGAAGATGTCTCGTTCGACCATTTCCTGTCGATGATGATTCGCGCGGGCCGAAAGACGGGTCGTTCGATCGAACTGTTCGACGCGTTTATGGCCTTGCCTCAACCCCTCAAGCGCGCGCAGCAGGATGCGCTCTTCGCGGTGATGGAAGATCTGGCAGAATCCGGACACCAGGACATTCTCGATCGCGTCGGCGATATTGCGGTTCCGTACGAGCGGGCGCACCGCATTCAACTCAAGCTGCGCGCGGCAAACACGCGCGAGCAGGCGGCGAAGGATCTGTGCATCTATTATTGCGCGGACGAGAATTACCTGATCCCCGCGCTCGTCTCGCTCACCGCGCTGGCGATGAGCAACGTCAGCGTCACGCGGCGCGCGGTGTTTCATCTGGTAGTGGATAAGGACGTCGTCCCGCTGGCGACCGAAGCCGGAGGCGCGATCGCGCGGCGACTGGGACTGACGTTGGAGATCGTCGATGCATCGACCGTCGTGTCTTCGGCCGACCGGCTTCGCACGAGCTACGGCTTGTTCACCGGCGGCCAGCAACTTGCGCTCGCGGCTTATTATCGGATTTTCTTCGCGCGGCATCTCGTAGAAAAGGGCGAATACGCCCAGGCGCTCTACGTCGATGCCGACACCATCGTGCGGACCGGTCTGGAAGAACTGTTCGCGATGGATCACGACGCGCCGATGATGGCGCGGTACGAAACCGACCGGCCCGAGGTGCGCCACGCGACCGAGGTCCACCAGCTCAAGGGCCGCTATTTCAACAGCGGCGTCCTCCATTTCGATCTCGCCCATCCCGATCTGCCGGCGCTGCTCGATCGCGCCATCGCGGCCGCGATCGATCCGGATGTGACGCTGATCTTCCAGGATCAATGCGCGCTGAACATTGCGTTCGACATGCAGATGAGCGAGCTTCCGCCACGCTTCAATTATTTCAATCCACCGAGCGTGTCGGGGGACGGGATTGCCGCGACCGACGCGGTGATCGTCCACTTCCTTGATCGTCCCAAGCCATGGGACAGCCTGTACCGCCGACGCGCGCGCGAGTGGTTCGAATGGTTCGACCTCGTCGAGACACTGCGCCAGGGCTATCCCGCGGACCGCCGATAGCGACGCCCTGTTTCAATTTGGCGCCGATCTCGTTATGGGAGACTAGATACGCGCCATTATCGGTGATGGCTCGGCAGAAAATTTGCAAAGGCCCGTCTTATGGCGATGCTCCATCGGTTCGACATCACGTCGAGCTTCACGTTATTCTTTCTTTTCCTGATGGTATTATTGGTTGTGGTCGGCATGCTGCTTTCCAGAGCCGCGCCGAAAAAAACAGGCCGAGGCCGTCAGAAATTCGACGATACGATCGTGGATCGCAGTCGCGAGTTGATCGATTAATTCGGTTGCGTCGATGCTGCACCGGGCTCGCTGATACGGCGTCGTTTCGCGGTCCTATCCGGGAAGGTAACGACAGGTCATCCCCGTCAGCGTGGCGATCCCGTTTTTGTTGAAGCCGCGTTTCAGGATTTCGCGCGCGCGATCGAACGAGTAAGTCTCGCGCACCAGCTTCGTCGCCGCGTCGGCCATCGCGACCCACGCGACGGGATCGTCGTACAGTTTCACGATAGCCTCCGCCCATTGCTGCGGCGTCTCGGCGATCGCGACTTCCAGGCCGTCGCGCACGCCCAGGCCCTCGGCGGCGATCGGTGACAGTACCGATGGAATCCCGCTGCCGAACGCTTCGAGCACTTTGCCCTTGATCCCTGCCCCGGTCCGGAGCGGCGCGACGAACACGCGCGACCGGTCCAGCGCATCCTCGACTCGCTCGACGAAGCCCTCGATGATGACGTCCTCGGCCGCGAGTTCGGCGAACTCGGGCGGTGGAAAACTGCCGTAAACGTGGAATTTGATTCCCGGCCGCAGCTTGCGCAGCACCGGCATCACGTCGCGCACGAAGAACTCGACAGCCTTGCGGTTCGGCGTGTGGCGATACCCGCCCAGAAACGCGATGCCCTCACGCTCCTCGTACGAAGGGCCCGCCGGGCGCGGCTCGACGATCCACGGACACAAGGCCACTTTGGCGTCGCCCATCGTGTGCGACTGGATCACCGCATGTTCGACGTGGCTGTACGACAGGGTCAGATTGACCGCGCACATCACCGCCAATTCCGCCTCGCGCACCGCCATCGCGTCGGCACGCTTGGCCTCGTCCGGATCGTCCATCGCATCGCGGATCGCGCGCAGGAAATGCAGGTCGGCATTGTTGAAGACGACCGGCGCATCTGGGCAATGCTGCCGGACGAGCGGCAACACCGCTTCCGCGACCGCATAGCGCGTGATGTAGACCAGATCGAACTCATGCCCGCGCGCGGCGATGAATTCCTCCATGCTCAGATAGAAAGGCGCATGGATCGCCTCGACCCCCATCGTCGCGAGCAGGTCGTTGTAGCGGCCGAGATAAGCCAGATTGCGCGGCAGGAAGGTCGGGCGATAGCCCAGCGACTGGAGCAGCCGGATTTCTTGAACCGCGGCATGCGCGCCCGCCGAACGATCGGGCTGCGGCACTTCATCGTCGATCACCAGCACGCGCCGCGGATAGGTTCGCTCGATGGCGACGGTTTCGTCCGATCCAGGCTCGCCGTGCGATCGTAACGAATTGCCCCAGCGTTCGAGGAACTTGGGCTGGTTGAGCACCTGATGGCGTTTTAGACCGGCGCCCAGGTCGATGCCGTTCGATACGCCTTCGAAATGCAGGATTTCGGCAAGTGGCTGATACAACACCTTCAGGCCGCGCGCGCGAATCCTGAACGCCAGATCGGTGTCCTCGTAATAGGCCGGAGCGAATTCGGTATCGAACCCGCCGAGGTCTTCCCACAAGACGCGCGGCACCATGATGCAGGCGCCCGAACAATAATCGGTCTCGCGCACGAAATTGTACCGCGGATCGGCGGCGCTCCCCAATCGACCGTAATTCGACGCACGCCCATCGCGCCAGACCAGCCCACCCGCTTCCTGCAATCGCCCGTCGGCGTAGATAAGTTTCGCGCCGGTCAGCCCGACCTCGTCGTAGAGATCGAAAGGGTCGCGCAGACGGTCGATCCAGTGCGGCGAAACCTCGGTATCGTTATTGAGCAGAACGATATGATGCCCACGCGCTTGTGCTGCCCCCGCGTTGCACGCGCCGACGAAACCCTGGGCCGCGTCGTGCCGGACGACACGGATGCCGGTGACCAGGCTTTCGATTTCGGTCGTCCGATCGCTCGATCCGTCATCGACCAACACGATTTCGAACGACGCCGCATTGGGCATGACCCTGAGCGAAGCGAGGCAACGATAGGTGTAGGCGAAGCTGTTGTGGACCGGAATGACCACCGACACCTCCGGCGCTTCGACCGCGTCGAACGTCAGCGGTTCGAAATGCTCGTCGAGACCGGCGCGGATCGGGCCCGAAACCAGGAACTTGTGCGCCGCCGCGATCGTCGGCCAGTCTACGGCACGCGACGGGTCTTTTGCCAGCGCTTCGGCCTGTTCGGCCAGGGCGTCATAACGCCAACCCGCGACGACCGAGGTTCGCCGACGCATTGCGCTGCCGATATAATCGTCGAGGATCGATGCCGGGGTGAGGTGCGCCGGGGTGATCGTCGCGATCCGCGCAACGACATCGTCCTCGACCATGATGCTGAAGCCGTGCGGACGGCCGTCGCAGACCGCGTCGGGGAGGCGCAACGCAAAAAACTGCCGCCGCCCCGCCCCTTCGGCATAGCCGCGCGCGATTTCATACCCGCCCTCGACCAACCGGACCGGGGTCGCATCGCCCTCGGCGGCAGCGACGGGAAGTTCGATCGCGCCTTTCAGGAACGGACTCGGGTCTTCGCTCGCGGTGAGCCGCCGCGGCGCCATCCGCGATGGCGGCGCGGCGCGGGTCAGGGCCGCCGCCGCTCCCGGCTTGACGAGATTGTCGAGCTCGATCCGGGCAAAACCGGTCGACTCGCGCATTTCGCTTCGCGAATAATAGTCGATCGCTTCGTCGAGCCGCCCCTGCGACTTCATCAAATGGCCAAGATTCAGCAGCAGGTCGGGCTCGTTCGGCCCGAGATCGAGCCCGCGGACATACGCCTGCTCCGCCGCCGCGGGATCGCCCGCTTCCTTCGACGCATGCCCCAATTGCACCCAGATCGCGAAGACGTCGGGATGCTTTTGCAGGTATGATCGGTATTGCGCTACCGCCTCGGGCCAATCGCCACGATTGCGCGCCTGATCGCCGAGGTCGCGGTGGTGATGCCCGCCGCCCACGCGGTTGAGGCCGAGCGCCGCCTTCACCTTGCCCGCAAGCGTCCGCGCCATAAGTCGTAAATTCCCTTGCCCGGTCTCGTTGCCGGGGCGACGGTTAAAGGCTTTCCAATACGCTGTTAAGGCGCAATCTCGGCACCGCGATTCCCATCAATGCCCGATCAGAGCAACGCCTCGGGTCGCCACGCGGCTTCCTCCTGCTCCTCGCGCCGCGACGGTTGCCACGGAAACGGTCGCGCGGTGCGATCGATATGCCGCACGACGTCGACGAGCGACGGCTCGCGCAAACTCTCGAACGGAGTGCCGGTCCGCGCCCAATAGGGGCTCACGCCGAGATCCTCGACAAGCGCACTGCCCCAACGGGTCGTAAGGTCGGAACGCTCGTGCTCGTCGAAAGCGACGTCCGCCTTCTTGCTGTTGAAGCCCCGCGTGACCGATTCGTAATGAAGCGCCTCGATCGCCGGAACGTACCGGATGGTGAGACCCATCTCGCGGATCTTAAGGCAGAAATCGACGTCGCTATGCGCAATCCCCATCACGGTATCGATACCGCCAACCGCTTCGAACGTATCCCGGCGCACCGCCAGGAACGCACCGGTGACGCAGGCGACGGTGCGCGGCACGACCAGCCGCCGATTGGGGCCGGGTTCCGAGGCCGGCACACCGCGTCCCTCGTGCTCGGCGTGTCCCCGCACCATCCCGAAATGCACGCCGCCGTGCTGGACCGTCCGGTTGGGGTACAGCAACCGCGCCCCGACCGCGCCGACCGTCGGATCGGCCAGTGCATCGAGCACCCTGTCGTCCCACCCCGACCCCAGCATCTCGATATCGTTGTTGGCGAACACGATAACCGGCGCGTCGCTCGACCGCGCGCCTTCATTGCTCGCCAGACCCCAGTTGAAGGCCTTGTCGAATTCGTAACGCCGCGCCGCGCCACGCGCCTCGAGGTCGGCAAGCAGTTCGGCAGTCGCGGGTTCCTCGCTGCGGTTATCGACCACGACGATGTCGAGCCGATCGACGGCGCGCGCGGTCCGGCGCAAGGTCTCGACCGCCCGCGCCAGCATATCGGCACCGTCTCGGGTGGGGATGACCACCGCGATGCGATCGTCGCGTTCGACGATCGGCGCCACCACCGGCGCGAACGAAACCGAAGCGAGCCGCCCCGGCACATCGTCGTCACCCGCCGGTTTGCCGGTCCGCGCCTGAAGCGGAAGCTCGAAGATCGTCCCGAGCAACCGCGCGACATGCGGCGCGGGTCCGTCGCTTGCCGCCAGCAAGGCACGCCGCCATACATCGCTGCCGTCGATGACGGGATCGACCCGCGCCAGCAACGCGCTGTCCGCCATGACGACCGCAGGCGCCGGAACCGACCCGAGCATTGCCCGATCGAGCGCACCGTAGAGCCAGGGATCGACGCGGCTTGGGCCGGCATCGACATCGGTCACGCCGTGATCGTGGTCCGCGAACACGATTTGCGCCTTCGTGCGATCCGCCGCGAAGAGCAGCCACGACAAGGTCTCCGGATCGAGCGCGGTGCCCGCTGCTACGAGCAAGGAACGCTGCTGGTCGGGCGCGCGATAGGCCGCGGGATCGACGAAAGCGAACCGCGGATCGATATCGGCGAAACTCGCGATCGGGTGATTGCGCGTCCGCTCGGGCGCCAGCACGATCGCGTGCCAATCGTGGACCGATTGCTCCTGTAGACTGCGCAGCGTCTCGCGGATCAGAAACGGTGCGGCAACCGACGCATCGACGATGACCGCCACGTCTCCCATCGGCAGCCTGCCCGGTGGCGGGCGCACGGGAATGTCGCGGCGGAACCGATCGTAGGCGGCAAGCGGATAGGCCGCGCCGCCCGCCAACCCGCGCGCGACAACCATCGCATCGGCCACGACCTCCCCGAGCGCCGCCACCCGCTTCCACACCGCGACCGGCCTGAAATCGGCATCGGACGGAAGTTGCCGCGGGCCGACACGATGGCGCTCCTCGTGCGCCAAACCCGGTTCGGATTCGAGATTCGGCTTGGATTCCAATCGCGCACTGTCGCGCTTACCGTCGCCGGTCGCTACGATCGGGTTGAATTCGTCGTTCGATCCCAGTGGCGGCAGGCTCGGCAGCGTCACCCGTTGTTCAGCCTTGGTCCACCGCATCGTCGCGCAATCCTCCGTCGCGTCTGCATGGCACTCGAACGCAATGACCGCAACCGCTCCGGCGGTCCCGCGGGACCGGTTCTGTTTGCTGGTGACGCAGCGAAAGCGGTGCGGTACGACGCACCCCGATGAACGACGCGACGACCGCCGAAACGGCACCCGATACCAAGGTCTACACGCCTGGCGCGTTCGATTTCTGGCCCGCCTCGGCTAGCCGGATCATCGGACTGGGCGGCGGCGTGATCGATCCCGATCCGGCCTATGCCTTTCACACCAAATATGTCGACATCGGATCGGGCGTGGTTCGCTGCAACCTTCGTTTCAGCGGCATGCAGGCATCGCTCGGCTCGGTCACCATTCGCATCAACGGCCTGCCGCCCGGCGCCGGTGCGCGCGCCGAATCGATCCGGACCTGGACTGCAACGCTTTCGGAAATCGCCGAGGGCGAGGGTGTGGTGGAACTGTCGTTCCAGGCCAGTGCCGGAACGCGCTATGCGGTCCTCGGACATATCTATGGTGAGGCCGATGCGCGCGCCAAGGGTCTCACGATCACCCTCGAGACGACACCTCACGATGGTACCCTGCACGAGCAACTTGCGGCCGCGCGGAAATCGATCTTCGGGCGTCGGATGTTTCGCCGTGCCGATCGGATGATCTCCGACGATGCGGCGACGCTTGCCGATCCCGTTTCGCAGGCCTGCACCGCCGCGCAATTCGACGAACCCGCCTACGCCCGCTGGTGCAAGGAAATTCGCGAGCGACCGACGATGCACCGCAAGCAATGGGAATTCATCTACATCCTCCAGTCGCTTCATCGCTACGGCATGTTACGGCCCGGCGCGCGCGGGATCGGCTTCGGGATCGGTACCGAGCCGCTGCCCGCGGTGATGGCCTCGCATGGTTGCTCGGTGCTCGCGACCGACCTCGCGATGGACGATCCGCGGGCAAGAGGCTGGAGCGAGACGACCCAGCATGCTTCGTCGATCGAGGCGTTACGCACTCCGCAGATCTGCGCCAACGACATCTTCGATCGGCAGGTCGATTTTCGCGCGGTCGATATGAACGCGATCGACAAGGATTTGCTGGGTTTCGACTTTACGTGGTCATCGTGCGCGCTCGAGCATCTCGGCTCGATCGATGCGGGCCTCGCGTTCATCCGCAATTCGGTCAACTGCCTGACCTATGGCGGGCTCGCGGTCCACACGACCGAATTCAACCTCAGTTCGAACGAGGATACGATCGACAACGAGGGGACGGTCCTGTTCCGCAAGAGGGACATGGAACGGGTCGCGGTCGACCTGATCTCGCGCGGGCATTTCGTGGCGCAGTTCAAATACGATCTCGGCAATACGCTGATCGACGGTCATATCGACGTGCCACCATATTCGAATTCGGGACATCTCAAGCTCATGCTTGGTGAATTCGTCTCCACGTCGTTCGGAATCATCGTCCGCCGAGGCGATCGCTGACCTCGTCGATCACCTCCAGCACCACGTCGATATGCGCCGCCCACGACATTGGCGACCAGCCGAGCATCCGATCCTGTTGCCGCGCGCGGCGGTCCGAATCGGGCTTGGCATAGTCGAGGATCATGTCGAGCCAGCCGACACCGTCGATCGGATCGAGATATTCCGGAACGTCGCAACCCACTTCGCGCAGCGCCTCCAGGTCGCTCGAAATGACAGGCACCCCCGCCGCCAGAGCTTCGGCGACCGGCATGCCATAGCCTTCGACGAACGACGGGATCAGCACCGCGCGCGCCCCCGCGAGCAGTTCGTCGAGTTGCCGATCCGACACGTCCGCGGCTTCCTCGACGTGCCCCGTCAGCATCGTACTGCGTTCGAGGATGTCGATGACGTTCTCGTTCTCCCAGCCGCGCCGCCCGACGAGGATCAGCCGCGGCGCCGCCGAACCCATCCGCTCGACCAGCCGGCGCCAGATGTTGAGCAGCAGCAGGTGATTCTTGCGCGGCTCGATCGTCGCGACGCAGACGAAATAGGGTCGGTCGTCGGGCGACGTCGTCCGCGATACCGGCGGCGTGTCGCCCCATTCGCTGCCGAGATGCGCGACGCGCATGACGCGCGGCCGCAGCGGCGAGAGGTGCGGCGCGATCGCGTCGAGCGTCGCCTGCGAATTGCCGATGATGCCATCGGTGTAGAGATCGATCGTCCGCATCCGGCGCGCATGCTCGGCGGCGCCGTTCGGACGCGCGAATTCGGGGTGCGTCAACGGGATGACGTCGTGGACCAAAGTCACGAAATGCGCGCGCTCGCTTTGCAGGATGCGTGACACCAGCGCGCCGTCTTCAAGATGATGCGGCGACGCCTGCAGGTACACGCGCGGCCCCGCGGCGGCCGGAACCGGGCGCGGTCGCAGACCGAACAGATGCCGGATGGCTTGCGCTCGGACGTCGGCTGGCTTCGTCAGATCGCGAGTCTGCCAACGCGCCTGCGTGAACGCCAGAAACTGGCGTACCGCAGGCAGATTGAGCCGCCCGTAATAGCCCCCCGCGGGGTGGACCGCCGAAAAACGCAGACGATCCGGCACCCGCTGGAGCAACTCCATCGCATAGGCCAGTTCGACCCGGTCGATCCCGCTCGGCGTCGTGAAATAGGCGCGGCTCAACAGGCGCGAGAGATCGAACACGATCCGCGGCTGCCGCCACGCCGCTCTGCGCCGGCGCGGCAGCAGCGGCTTGCTGAACAGCATTTGCGCAGGTGCGGTAAATGGCTTCAGCGCCAATGCGCGACCCGCACGATTGCCGGCATCGGCCGCGGATCGACGGTCAGCCGCGGAATCGCGTTAGCGACCAGCATCGCCAGCCCCGCTTCGCTGAGGAAACTGCCGCGGATCAACGATCGATCGATGATGACGCGACGGACCGAATCCCACAGATCCCCATCGGGTGCGACCGGATTCACCCAAAATTCCTCCAACGACCCGCGGTGCACGACCCCCTCCAGATCGTAGATCGCGTCGCCCAGCACCGCGATCGGAATCCCGAAATTCAACGCCAGCGTCCCGACGGTGCTGTTGACCATCACCGCCCCGATCGCGTGGTTCAGCACATCGACGATATCGGCGTCGCTGACGTAATGGACACGATCCGCCACGCCATAGCTGGATGCCAGAACTTGCGTGATCCGCCGCCACGGCGTCAAACCCGCATCGAGCGGATGGCGCTTCACGAGCAAATGCGTGTCCGCCGGCGCCGCCTTGGCGAAACTCTTGATCATGAAACGCAGCGCGGCGCGCATGTCCCCGAACGGTGAATGCACGCGGAGTTGATAGTCCGAATTGAGCTGAAGCGGCGCGACGAAATACGGGAGATCGCGCACTCGCTCCATCGTCTTCGCCGAACGCGCACGCTCCGACCGGCCAGCGAGTCCGCGCAGCATCCAGCCGAATGCCTCGACCGCCGGATTCAGCGGTCGATGGTTGCGGTAGAATGGAAAGAATGGGCCCTCGACCGCGGTGCCCCAAAGATGCCGGATCGTTTCGTTGGCGCGGCGTCGGAAGCTAGACGGCACCGATTCGAGCTCAACGTCGCCGCCGATCCGGTTCGCCTCGGCGCGAAACCAAGCGGGATCGCGCGGCATCGTCGAATGCCCGTTCACGCCGCCTTCTTCCAGCGTCACGAAATCGGGTCGGATATAGCCTTCTTCAAGGACATGGACGCGCAGCCCGCGCAGCTTCGCCATGCCGTGCGCGCTGCTGTGCGCGGGCCGGCAATCGCCGAACAGGATCACGTCGGTAACCTGATTGTCGACGATGAAATCGTCGAAATAGGTCGGCCAATTGCGCTGCGTGCCGCGATAGCTCGATGCCGGCCCCGGCCAGTCCCACCGGTCGCCGCCGCACAGATTGATTCGATATACCTGGTGCCCGAGCGCCGACAGCGCGCCGCCGAGCCTCGCGAAATACGAGCCGTGCGGTCCCTGGAGGAACAGGAACGTGCGTGTTGTGTCATTCACAGGCGTTCCCCTGCCGCAGCGAGCGTCTTGCGCGTTGCGCCAAGCGCCTTGCGGAAACCCGTCACGAGCGTCGTTCGCGGCGGTTGCGCTCCGGCCAAACGCGCGACGAGCAATTCGGGGCCGCACGGAAGCTCCGTCACCGGATCGCGGTAGCGCGGCGCCAGGATCAGCGCCCCGGCAACAAGAGCATCGATAGAAAGCACACGACCACGCCGCTCGGGCTGCGCCATCAGATCGCGCGTCAGCCCCCACCCGGCATAGAAAGGTGCGCCGTGCACCGTGACCGACCGTCCGCGCAACAAGGCCTCGAAGCCGGTGAGCGACGACAGGACATGCACGCCATCGACCTGATCGATCAAACCGAGCAACGAACCGCCGACCGCGATGCGATCCGCCAAACCGCTCGCCACCGGGTCCGCCACGCGTCCGCGCCGCAGCCCCGCGGCCACATCGGGGTGGGGACGGTAGACAATATAGGCGTCGGGTTCTTCGGCACGAACCCGCGCCAGGAACTCGGCATTCCCCGCGAGGCCCGCCCCGCCATAGACGACCGACAAATCGTCGTCGACCTGCCCCACCGCCAGGATCACCCGCCGGTTCCGGGGCAAATCGCGCAACGGCGCATCGGCGACATCTGGGCCGTATTTGCCGAGCCGCGCCTTGACGATCGCCCGTCGCAATCGTTTCGCCCGCTCTAGCAAGGGCGGATCGAACGCATGCGTTGCGAGGATCGTCTCGAGTTCGCTTGCGCGATCGGGGTTGAAATAGACGCCGCCGGTTCGATCCACGATGACCGACATCGGCGGGCGGCATTCGGCACCGAGGCCGTTGGATCGCAAGAAGCCGTCCTCGACCGCCCAGGCGTCGGCCCCGCGCGCCTTGGCGGCTTGGCGAAACCCGTCCGGCACCCGCGATGGCCAATAAGCGATCGTCGCTCCGGCCTCCAGCACCGCGTCCGGCGCGGCGAACTTCAGATCATCGGCGCCGTTCCAAAGAAATTGGGCAATCGCGTCCCGCTTCCACGCGGCCATGCCGGTACCTACGGTGATCGGACGATTGCGATCGATCATCCGTCGCCACTCGGCGAGGATCGACACTGCGGCGAACGCGTCGATGTCGCGCCCGTCGTACGGATTGCGGTAGGACGCGGCGGACAGTCGATCGAGCGCGGCCTGCTCCAAAATCGACTCTGCAACCCGATTGCCGGCACCATCGACGACCGGTCTCCCCAAGAGCCCGGCAACGATCGCCGCATCGTCGCCGGGCAGGGCCAGCACCGGACGATCCGATCGCCGCCATCCATTGTCGTTCCCGGCCAACCAGAACGCCCCGCCGACCCGCGCCTCGCGAATCGCCGCGATCAGCCGCGTCGGGTCGGCAATATGCGACTCGCCCGGGCCGGAGACAGCCGCAACCTCCGGCGTCACCCAGGGAAAGGGTGGCGAGCGCAGGAACGGCGAACCGGGCGGCGGCATCGGCACGGATCGGTCCCTGATATCAGACCGAGTGTTCGCGAACCCCGGCGGCGATCAACCAGCCGATCGCATAGATGACGGCCAGTGCGGCAAAAAGCGTCAACAGGCTAAACCCGCGCTTCGGAAAGGTCGACATGACGGGCATATTCGCGTCGACGATCCTGACGACGTAGAGTTGCTGGCGAATCGCCTGCTGCCGCGCGCCTTCGTACGCTGTGCTTGCCGAGGCGTAGCGTTGCTGGAGAAACTCCTGTTGCTGCTGCATCGCCTCGTAATTGCCAAGCCCGGCCGCGATCGCATTACCGCCGCCCGCCAGACGCGACTCCTGCGACGCAATCTGTTTTTCGAGTGAACTGACCTGCTGCCGCAGAGCCTGGGTTTGCGGATTTTTGCTCCCGATTAGAGAGACGGTAGTGTTAAGTTGGGCCTGCGCCGCGGACAATTGCATCCGCAAACCCGATACCAGCCCGATCTGGGCGCCCGCAGACGTCTCCGGATTCGCGTCGCCCTCGGCCTGCCTGAAGGCCGTGACCTTCGAGCCGTTCGCGCGCATTGCGGCTTCCGCTTCATCGAGTTGCCTCTTCGACAGCGCCACGGCGTCGCGATACGCCCGCACGTTCAACTCGTTCACGCGATGCTCGCCCAATTGCAGCAGTTCGGCGGCCAGCGAATGGGCATCGGCCGGGCGAAACGCCCTGGCCTGCAACGTCGTGATGCCGTTATCGGGATCGAAATCCACATTGACTTGCCGGTTGTAGAATTTGAGGAGATTTTCCGGGGTCGGATCTGCTTTGGACAGGCGACTGAGCAGATCGGTCTCGGGGCGCCGAAACAGCGCGACGAGGTTCAGCCGCTTCTGCAGCGCATCGACCGCGTCGTGTGAGGTCATATAATCGGCGATACTCAACGATTCGGCGACCGCAGCTATGCTGCTGGATCCTCCGCCGAGCATGGAACTCAGGCTCCCACTGCTACCGCCGCTGCCAGACGAACTCGAAGGAAGGCTTTGCGATCGGACGATAAAATGCGCCTCGGAAACATATTGATTGGCGGCGACACCGTAAAGATACGTCGCTGCGATCAGCGTCGGCGCGAGGACGACGATGGTGAACCATTTGTACCGCTTCCACACGGAGCGGACGCGTTCCTCCATCCGGATCGCGGGTGCGACCTCGATCTCGGCGGGTGACATGAAACCGTGCACTCAACTTCCCCAATACGCTGGACCGTAACGATGCGCGAAGGTCAGGCCATGTGGATACGCCTGCGCACGACGGAAATCAAAAGCAACCCTAACAACGTCAGTAGGAACAGCCATTCCGACAGATAGAACCAGTCGACGTATTTGACCGTCGCCGCCTTGAACCAGCCGTAGCGCAAAAGCTCGAATATATGCGGTAGCGGGATCCACAGGAGAATGTCACGCGCCTCTTTCGGTAGCGCGTTCAACTGGAAAAACGCCCCCGAAAGCGGCATGAGAATATAGCTTAACGGATGAACCAGCCGTCCGATCGACTTGCGTTCGTGGGTCACGCCGCAAATGACCAGCGAACCGGCGAACGACAGCCACAGCAGTATCACCATCCCGAGCAGAAGCATCAGCGGCCTCTCGGGCGGGTCGGCGATTCCGGCCGCGGTCGCGAAGCCGATCAGGATCGCGAAGGCGACCCATGTCCCCGCCGCCTCCAGCAGCGCGCGGGCCGTCAGGATGTCCAATATCGAAATCTGGCGATGGTACATCAGATGGATGTTTTGCTCGATCGTCCCTTCGGCCCTGTTGAAGATGGTACGAAAGGTCTGGAAGTTGCAGTATCCGACGAGAGAAAGCGGGACCGGATCGATGCCGGTCGTAGCGTACCGCAGGCCGCGCGCATGGATCAAGCCGACCATCGAGGCGAGCAACATCGGCTCGAGGATCAGCCAGAGATACCCGATATTCTGACGACCGTAGCGCGTATGGAGTTCGCGCATCATCAGCGCGCCGATCACGCGGCACTGGATCGTGAACCCTTTTCGAAACCGGGCGCGAGGAGCGACGATCTCTTCGCTTGCGGTGGCCATCGTAACGTCTCCTGCCCTATTCGGCGAAGGTCGCGCTATACCAATATGCTAGCGAGGTCGAGACGGCTGTGCGGCGAGCACTTTGCTGTAGACCGCGTGGAGCGCCCGGCGGTGGCGGTCGAGCGAGAAGCGCGCCGCCTGCCGCAGGCCCGCGACCGAGAGCGTCGCGCGCAGATTGGCGTCGCCGTCGATCCGGCGGATCGCCTCGGCCAATGCCGGGACGTCATAGGCATCGACGAGCAGCGCGGCGTCCCCCGCCACCTCGGGAAGCGACCCCATCGTACTCGTCACGACGGGCGTCCCGAGCTGCATCGCTTCCAGCACCGGAAGACCGAAGCCCTCGTAGAGCGACGGGAACATCACCGCGCGCGCCTTCGCTACGAGCTTCATCAGCAGTCGACGCGGAAGGTAGTCTAGCTGCACGATCCGCCGCGCGGTCTCGCCGCCGCGCTTGCCGATGGCGTCCATCAGCCGCATCTCCTCGTCCTTCTGCCACGATCGCGCACCGAGGATCACCAGCGGCGTCTCGGTCTCGACCGAGAGATAGGCCTCGATCAGGCGGGCGATGTTCTTCTTCGGCTCGATCGCGCCGAAATACAGGAAATACCCCCCCGGCCTCAGGCCGAAAACCCCGGTCACGTCCTCGGCTTCGTCGTGGCTCGTCGATTGCGGCAGCGGCGCGTGCTGATAGGTGTTGGTGATCCGCGCCTCGCATCCGGGGCTGAGCGCCCCGTACATCGCCAGCACGTCGTTGCGGCTCGATTCGGACACCGTGACGATATGGTCCGCATCGATAACGCATCGCTCGATCAACCGGTGATAGAATCGCTTTTTGTCGAGCGTCGCGAACGGCAGCTTCAACGGCACGAGATCGTGGAGCGTGTAGACGTTGCGCGAGCCCGCCATCCACACGGGCACGGGATAGGTCCAGTGCATGATCGCGGGCGGATCGGGCACGTTGATCGTCAGGAAGCGCTTGGTCCGCCGGAAATAGACCTCGGCACGCTCGAACAGCAGCGCGGCGCTGCGCACCCGGTCGAACTGCGGCAGGCGATCGACGAAGCCGCGCCGCTCGACCAGTCCACGATCCTGGACGTCGTAGATCGGCAGGCCCTTCATGACCGCCCACCGGTCGAGCGCCGGTCGCGCCCATTTCGGGCTCATCCGCGGCGGCAGTCCGCGCCCGATCGCTTCGTAGAAGAAAACATCGCGAATCATCGGATCGCGGCCGACCGGGATTCCGAACATGCCCTCGACGCGCATGCCGAGAGACCGGATCGCCTCGGCCAGCCCGAAACCATAGGTCGCGACACCGGTGCCGTGGGGCAATGCGAGATTATATCCGTCGATGCCGATCGCAGGCGGCGCAGGTTCCAATGCCATCGACAGGGTGATTACGGCTGCGTCGCCAAATCGCCAGCGAATTCCGCATACAGCGCCATCAAGCGCTCACCGAACGCCTCGCGCGAAAATGCGCCGGCCCGGTCCAGCCCACGATCGACGAGCGTGCGGCAAAGGTCGTCATCTCGGTCGATTCGCGAGACCGCCGCGGCAATAGCCGCAGTGTCGTACGGGTCCACGCCAAGCGCAGCACCGCCCGCGGTCTCGGCAAGCGCGCCGCGATCCGACGTGATGACCGGCGTCCCGAGCGCCATCGCCTCGATCACCGGCAATCCGAAACCCTCTTCGAGCGTCGGAAACACCAATGCGCGCGCGCCCGCGATCAGATCGAGCAATTCGCGGCGTGGCAGATAGCCGAGCCGGATCGTTCCCGCGAGATCGACTCCGGCATCGCCGTCCGGGCCCGCGATCACCAAAGGCCGCACGCTGCCCGACGCGCGCCACCCTGCGACGATCCGTGCGAGGTTCTTCCGCTCCTCGATCATCCCGCAGAACAGATAGTAAGTCCCCGCCGCGAGACCTTCCGGCAATGGGCCGGCACCGCGCTCCAGCGCCGCGACCGCGCTGCCGCAATCGGTGATTCGGTCGAGCGCGATCCCGAGCGTCGTAGCGATCGCGTTCCGACTCGTCTCGGATACGGTCACCAGCCGATCGGCGGAATCGACGATCGCCGCCAGCCGCGCCCGCAACGGCGCGGCGGGCATGGCGCTAAACTCCGGATGGGTCAGCGGAATGACGTCGTGAACCGTATACAGATTGACCCATCCCTCGATCCTGGCCGGGATCGGATAGGTCCAATGCATCACCCCGCGCGGCCCTGGCGCCCGCAGCGTGAGCAGCCTGCCGGTACGATCGAACCGCGCCTGCGCCAGCCGGAACACATCGTGCGCCCGCAACCAACGCCCGTCTGCGCGCAATCGGACCGGTGTCCGCGATTGCGATCGGACCCACCGCCGCATCATGTCTATCTGACCCGACGGCGCACCGAACCGCCCCAGCGTCGCATCGTCGAGCAACCGCGGCGGATGTCCGGTGGATTCGAGCGCGGCGACCAGCGTTTGCGCATAGGTCGCCACCCCCGTCGCCGCCGCGGCGGCGCGCATTCGGGCATCGACGCAAACACGCAGGTTTCTAATGATCGCGCGTTCCTCTAACAGCCCGTGGAAACGGCGTACCTATTCCCCGGAGCTTCGTGTGATCGTCCTCGATCGAGTATCCAAGACCTATATCGGCCAAAACAACCAGAACGACGTGTTGAAAGACGTCAACATGATCATCCGGCGCGGCGACAGTATCGGCATATGCGGCGCGAACGGCGTCGGCAAATCCACCCTGATGAAACTGATCTCGGGCGTCGACCGGCCGTCGAAGGGCACCGTTACGCGGTCGATGTCGGTTTCCTGGCCGATCGGTTTCAGTTCGGCGTTCCAATCGACATTGACCGGCGCCGACAACGCCCGTTTCATTGCGCGCATTTACAATCGCGACGAGAAGGAGCTTCTCGATTTCGTCGAAGATTTCGCGCAACTCGGCTCATATATGAACGAGCCGATCCGCACCTATTCGGCCGGCATGGCCGCGCGATTGGCGTTCGGGGTTTCGCTGGCGATCAAGTTTGACTGCTATCTCGTCGACGAGATCACCGGCGTCGGCGACGAGCGATTCCAGGCACGGTCGTCGGCCGCGCTGCAGGAACGCCGCGCCGAGGGGACATTGATCATGGCCTCGCACGACACCAACACCTTGTTTCGTTACTGCGACCGCGGCGCGGTTGTGTATGCGGGATCGGTGATGCTCTACGACACGATCAAGGAAGCCGCCGAGGTCCACCACCGGCTTCAGAGTTTCCCGCAGGATCGCCGCTGACCCAGTTGTCTTGACGGCGAGGAGGGGATAATCGCCCATCGCCGCCGACGATTACGGACGGCGCCGGGTGGGATCTTCAAGTATGCGTGTCGCAATGGTTTCAGGGCGGGGGGTTTCAGGACGGGAAGTTTCCGGACGGGGGGTTTCCGGACGTGGGTTTCGCCGCCGCGCGTTGGCAGGGGCGTTGGCAAGCGCGGTCGCGCTCGCCGGATGTTCGACGCTGCCGTCGAGCGGGCCGACCGCGGGCGAGATCAACAAGGCGTTGAAGAACCACAACGATATCGGCTTCACCATCGTCGATATCGACGCCGCCGCGACCGCGAAGCTCGCCAGCCTGCCGCCCGCGGACGGTGGTCTGAGCAAACTCGCTAGGCCCGGCCGGATCGATACGGTCGGCGCGGGCGACGTGCTGACGATCAACATCTACGAAGTCGGCGTCACGTTGTTCACCGGCGGCAGCGGCAACGCCGCGCAGGGCGGCGCGTTCAATCCGTCGGCGCGCACGACGCCGATCGACGATGTTCAGGTCGATTCGAGCGGCATCATCCTGCTTCCCTATGTCGGCAAGCTCAACGTCGCGGGAAAGACCCCCGCCGAGATCAGCCGGATGATCGAACGCGGTCTGCGCGGCCTGTCTCAGCGGCCGCAGGTGCAGGTCACGGTCAAGACCAACGCGCACAACAATTATTACGTCCTCGGCGACGTTCACACACCCGGCAAGTTTCCGCTGGCATTGCCCGAAGAGCGGCTTCTCGACGCGCTGGCGCGGGCGGGCGGGTCGTCCGTCCAGCCCGACGACGCGGTGCTGCGCGTCACCCGCGACGGCGTTTCGCAGGAAACCCGGCTCAGCGCGATCGACTCGGCGGGTCCGCAGAACATTGCTTTGTTACCCGGCGACCGTGTCCAGCTATTCACACGGCCGCGCACCTTTCTTGCCTTCGGCTCGACGAGTCACGTGAGCCAGGTTCCCTTCAGTTCGAGCCAGGTGTCGCTCGCCGAGGCGCTCGCGCGGATCGCCGGACCCAATGAAAACGCCGCGGATGCCTCGGCGATCTACCTGTTCCGCTATGACGGAACCGCCGACGTCGCCGGCGGGAAGCCGATTATCTATCGGCTCAACATGCTGCGGGCGGAGAGCTATTTCCTGTCGCAGCGGATCGGCATGCGCGACAAGGACGTGATCTATATCGCCAGCGCCGCGTCGAACCAGCCGGGCAAGCTTGCGGCGATTCTCGGTCAGTTGTTCTCGCCGATTCTGGCGGTACGAAGCGTCACGCAAACCCGGTGACCGCCGTTCCGCAGCTTGTCGAGCCACGCCGCTTCGAGGACGCGCGCGGCTGGTTCAGCGAAATCTATGCGGAAACCGCGTTCGCAGCGCGGGGGATCGACTGCCGTTTCGTGCAGGACAATCAGTCGCTATCGCGGCCGATCCATACGTTGCGCGGCCTGCATTTCCAGGTGCCGCCGCACGCGCAAGCCAAGCTCGTTCGATGCCTGCGCGGACGGATCTTCGACGTCGCGGTCGATATCCGGTCGGGGTCGCCGACCTTCGGAGACTGGACCGGGATCGAATTGTCGGCTGAGAACGGCCGGCAACTGTTCGTGCCGTCCGGCTTCGCGCACGGTTTCCTGACGCTCGAGCCCGATTGCGAGGTCGCGTACAAGGTTTCGGGCGGCTGGGTGAAAAACGCCGAGCGCAGCATCCGCTGGGACGACCCGACGATCGGGATCGCATGGCCCCTGCGCGATGGCGCGGCCCCTGCTCTCTCCGACAAGGACGCCGTCGCACCGGCGATGGACGAAAGCGGCTTCGGTTTCGCTTATGATGGCCGGCCGCTGACGCCGCTGGACGCCTGATGCGGATCCTCGTCACCGGCGGCGCCGGCTTCATCGGCTCCGCGCTCGTCCGGCACCTGATCGCCGAAACCGATCACGAAATCCTCAACCTCGACGCGTTGACCTACGCCGGTTCGCTTTCGACGGTGGAAGCGGTGTCGGACGATCTCCGCTATCGCTTCGTTCGTGGCGATATCTGCGACGAAGCTCTGGTCGCCTCGATCCTTTCCGACTTTCAGCCTGAGATCGTGACGCATCTGGCCGCCGAGAGCCATGTCGATCGCTCGATCGACGACGCCGGAGCCTTCATCCGAACCAACCTCGTCGGCACCTACACCCTGCTGGCGCAGGTCCGCGCGTGGTGGCAGCCACAGCCGGATGAAGCGCGCGCGCGATTTCGCTTTCACCACATCTCGACCGACGAAGTCTACGGATCGCTCGGCGAAGAAGGCCGCTTCACCGAGGACACGCCCTACGATCCGCGCTCGCCTTATTCTGCGTCCAAGGCCGGATCGGATCATCTCGTCAGCGCCTGGGGCCATACCTTCGGCCTCCCCGTCCTCATCACCAATTGCTCGAACAATTACGGGCCGTTCCATTTTCCCGAAAAGCTGATCCCGCTGACCATCGCCAAGGCGCTCGGCGGCGAACCGCTCCCCGTCTACGGCACCGGCGCGAACGTGCGCGACTGGCTCCACGTCGAGGACCACGTACGCGCGCTTCAGTCAGTGTTCGAACGCGGCGTTCCGGGGCGCACCTATAATGTCGGCGGGGATGCCGAACGCCGCAACATCGACGTGGTCGAGACGATCTGCGCGACGCTCGATCGCCTGCGCCCGCGACGCGACGGACGTGCCTATCGCGAGCAGATCACCTTCGTCGCCGACCGTCCCGGTCACGATCTCCGCTACGCGATCGACGCGACACGCATCCGCGACGAACTCGGCTGGACGCCGCGCGAGACCTTCGACACCGGCATCGAGCGAACCGTCGCCTGGTATCTCGCCAACGAGGATTGGTGGCGCGCGCGAGTCGCGGGCGACGCGACGGTCCGCCGGGGCAACGCATGAGGCGCGTCCTCGTCACCGGCGGCGAAGGGCAACTCGGCACCGAACTTGCGCGTCACGTCTGGCCGGACGGCCAACAGGCGATGGCGATCGACATCGACGAATGCGACCTTTCCGATCCCGATGCGATCGCCACGACCGTCTTGGCCGGAGACTGGGCTGCGGTCATCAACGCGGGCGCCTATACCGCGGTCGATCGCGCGGAGGACGATGTCGTGGCGGCTTGGGCGGTGAACGCCCTAGCCCCCGCCGCGCTAGCCAAGGCCTGTCGTGACGCGGATATTCCGATCGTCCAGATCTCGACCGATTACGTCTTCGACGGCGCGCAGCCCGGCGCGCGCCTCGCAAACGATGCTCCCAATCCGCTCGGCGTCTATGGCGCTTCAAAACTGGGCGGCGAACTCGCCGTCGTAACTTCGGGCGCTCGCCATGCGATCCTGCGCTCGTCGTGGGTGGTGAGCGCGCACGGCAGCAATTTCGTGAAGACGATGCTGCGCCTCGCCGGCGAGCGCGACTCGCTCAACGTCGTCGCTGACCAGCACGGCTGCCCGACCGGCGCCGCCGATCTCGCCGCCGCCGCCGCGACCATCGCGGTCGCGCTCGCGTCCGACCCGCAACGCGCAAACGGCGTCTGGCATTTCACCAATTCCGGCGCGACGACCTGGCACGACTTCGCCGAAGCGATCATGGCGGGAAGCGCCGCCCGTGGCGGCCCGACAGCGACCGTCTCGCCGATCGCGACCGCGGACTATCCCACCCCCGCGCGCCGCCCCGCCAATTCGGTGCTCGATACCACCGCGCTGACGCGCGATTTCGGGATTAACCCGCGCCCGTGGCAGAATGCGCTCGACGACATCCTCGACGCATTGATCGGACCCAGACGATGAAGGGCATCATCCTCGCCGGCGGCTCGGGCACCCGGCTCCACCCCGCGACGCTGGCGATCAACAAGCAATTGCTGCCGGTCTACGACAAGCCGATGATCTATTATCCGATGTCGGTGCTGATGCTCGCCGGCATCCGCGATATCCTGATCATCTCCTCCCCCGAATTCCTGCCGAGCTATCGGCGGCTGTTCGGCGACGGCAGCGGTCTCGGCCTCGCGATGTCGTACGCCGAGCAACCGAGCCCCGATGGACTCGCGCAGGCCTTCACAATCGGCCGCGACTTCATCGGCGACGACCGCGTCGCGCTGATCCTCGGCGACAACATCTTTTTCGGCGCCGGACTCGGTGGCCTCCTCGCCAGCGCGACCGCACGCACCTCGGGCGCGACGGTCTTCAGCTACCGCGTCGATGACCCCGAACGCTACGGCGTGGTCGAACTCGACGATACCGGTCGCGCGATATCGATCGAGGAAAAGCCCACCGCGCCGCGATCGAGCAACGCGATCACCGGCCTCTATTTCTACGATAATCGCGTCGTCGATCTCGCCGCCGATCTTAAGCCCTCGGCGCGCGGCGAATATGAGATCACCGATCTCAACCGGCTGTACCTCGACTCGGGCGATCTCCACGTCGAACAGATGGGCCGCGGCTACGCCTGGCTCGACACCGGCACCCACGACAGCCTGATCGAAGCGTCCGAATTCGTCCGCACCGTCCAGAAGCGCCAGGGCATCCAGATCGCCTGCCTCGAGGAAATCGCCTTCCAGCAAGGCTTCATCTCGCGCGAGCAGGCGGAGATCCACGGCCATGCGCTCGCGAAGACGGCCTATGGCAGGGCGATCCTCGAAGCCGTTCAAGAACGGCCATAAATTTAGATGCTGCAATTGCGTCGAAGATGGCCTATTCGGTCTGGCGAGACGGCAAGAAGCGGAGTATCCGCCGCGCCTGTCCCGAAGGGGCGCGAAAGTTTGGCTCGGCCGCGCGTGGAGTTCGCCATGATCTCGCGCCCGGTTACCGCCATACGCGGTGAGTGAGGTGAGTACGCGATGAGCACGAAGCCAGACAGCGTCATCCCGTTTCGCAAACGGGCGACGGGCCCGTCGATCGCAGCGAGAACGATCTCGATCGCGATCGGTGGCCTCCGCGCGCTCGAAGCGTCGTTCACCGAACCCGATTTCGCCGACGCCTTCGATCAATTGGTCGAACTCATCGCCAACGCGCACGGGCGCGTCATCGTCGCCGGCATGGGCAAGAGCGGGATCATCGCGCGCAAGATCACCGCGACGCTCACCTCGACCGGCACCCCGGCGATGTACCTTCACCCCGCCGAGGCGGGCCACGGCGATCTCGGCATGGTGACCGAGGACGATATCGTCCTGATCATCACGCGTTCGGGCGAAACCGCCGAGTTCGCGCCGATCTTCCGCTACTGCAAACGCTTCGGGATCAAGCTCGTGACGATCACCGCACGCGCGAACAGCACCGCCGCGCGCGCCGCCGACTTCTACGTCAAGCTCCCCTCGGTCCGCGAGGCGTGCCCGATTGAACTGACCCCGACGACGTCGACGACCGTCCAGCTCGTGTTCGGCGACGCGCTCGCCATCGCACTGATGCACCGCCGTGGCTTCTCGGCCGACGATTTCTACAAATTCCATCCCAACGGTCGCCTCGGCGCGCGACTTCTCAAGGTCCGCGACGTGATGGCGCGCGGCGCCGACGTTCCCAAGGTCCGCGCCGACGCGACCTTGCTCGACGCGACGATCGAGATGACCCGCGCGCGCCTCGGCGGCACCGCGATCGTCGATGGCGACGGCAATTTGATCGGCGCGTTCACCGACGGCGACCTGCGCCGCACCGTGACGGGCGAGCGCAACATGGCCGATCCGGTCAGCGAGTTCATGACCGCCGATCCCTTGTGGATCGGGATGAACGAACTCGCCTCCGAAGCCATTCGCCAGATGCACGAGGGCAACGTCCTGATGCTGTTCGTCCGCGACGGCGACCGGCTGGTCGGCGCGGTCCACATGCACGACGTGCTCCGCGCCGGCGTCGCCTGACAAATCCGGGCCTGAGGACCGCCTGACCCTGCTCGTCGTCATTCCGGCACGCGCAGGCTCGACCCGCCTGCCGATGAAGCCGCTGCTGCCGATCGCGGGCGTCAGCCTCCTCCACCGCACCATCGCGCTCGGCCGCCGCGCTATTGCCGGCGAATCCGACGCAACCTTGATCGTTGCCTGCGACGACGCGCGAATTGCCGACCACGCCAGTGAAGTCGGCTGCGCAGCGGTGCTGACCGATCCCGCTATTTCAACCGGCTCGGGCCGCGCCCTCGCCGCCGCGCGCCAACAATCGACCGCGCCGGAAATCGTCGTCAACCTGCAAGGCGATTCGCCCTTCCAGCCCCCCGCCGCACTCGGCGCGATGGTCGCGGCGCTGCGCGAAGGCGAGGCGGACGTCGCAACCCCGGTCGTCCGCCTTGGTTGGGCCGCGCTCGATGCCCTGCGCGAGCACAAGCTCATCGCCCCGTTCAGCGGCACCACCTGCGCGCGCACGCCGGATGGTCGCGCGATGTGGTTCTCGAAAACGATCCTCCCCGCGATCCGCGACGAAGCGGCGTTGCGCGCGGCCGGAGACCCCTCCCCCGTCTGGCGCCACATCGGCCTCTACGCCTATCGCCTCGCCGCACTCGAAGCGTTCGAGGCTGCGCCACCGACCGAACTCGAACGCCTCGAAGGTCTCGAACAACTCCGCCTCCTCGCACTCGGCCTGCGCATCGACGCGGTCGCGGTCGACCCGTCGCGCTTCGACATCTCGGGCATCGACACCCCCGAGGACATCGCCCGCGCCGAAGCGCTGATCGCCACCCACGGCGACCCGATGGACGACTGATGCACTGCGCCTACATTGTCCGTCACGGCAATACCTTCGCCCCCGGCGAACCGCCCCGCCGCATCGGCGCGCGAACCGACATCCCGCTCGTCGAAAGCGGTCGTGTGCAGGCACTGGCGCTGCGCGACCATTTCCGCAAACGCGGCATCGCTTTCGATCGCGTCCTCGTCTCCCCGCTGCTGCGCACCCGCGAAACCGCCGCGCTGATCGCTCCTGACGTTCCCGCCGAACCGACCGACTGGCTGCGTGAGATCGATCACGGCCCGGACGAGGGCGCGGTCGAGGCCGATGTGGTCGCGCGGATCGGGGCCGAGGCGCTCGCCGAATGGGAAGACCGCGCCGAACCGCCCCCCGGATGGATCGTCGATGCGCCCGCGCGCACCGCGGCATGGCGCGCGTTTTTCGATCGGCACTTGGATCGGCCAGCGACCCAAACGACCCTGCTGGTAACCAGCAACGGCGCCGCCCGCTTCGCCCTTATTGCGCTGGGCCTTTCACCGACAAAGCTCAGGACGGGCGCCTATGGCATCCTAGAGTGGCGAACCGAGAAGCCCGTCGTGACCGCATGGGACGAGCGTCCTTAGCGAACGGACCACCGCGCTGCGGTCCGGACTACATCAACCGGCTCTGGCGCAGTGCCGCCTCGATGAAGCTGGCGAACAACGGATGCGGGTCGAACGGCTTGCTCTTCAATTCGGGGTGGAACTGGACGCCGACGAACCACGGATGGTCGGGCCGCTCGACGATTTCGGGGAGCGTGCCATCGGGCGACATGCCCGAAAACACCAGCCCGCCCTTTTCGAGCGCGTCGCGGTAGCCGGTGTTGACCTCGTAACGATGGCGGTGGCGTTCGCTGATCTCGGTCCCGCCGTAGATCGTCGAGACGACGCTGTTGCCGTCGAGCCTCGCCGGATACGCCCCGAGCCGCATCGTGCCGCCGAGATCGCCATCGGCGGCGCGTTGTTCCAGCCCCTTCTCGCTCATCCATTCGGTGATGAGGCCGACGACGGGCTCCTCGGTCGGGCCGAATTCGGTCGATGAAGCGTCGGCGATCCCGGCGAGATCGCGCGCGCCCTCGACGCAAGCCATCTGCATGCCGAAACAGATGCCGAAATACGGCACGTTGCGTTCGCGTGCAAAGCGGACGCTGGCGATCTTCCCCTCCGCGCCGCGCTCGCCGAACGCACCGGGGACGAGGATCGCGTGGCACGGCTCGAGATGCGCGGCAATTTCGGTGTCCTCGCCCTCGAACAATTCGGCGTCGATCCAGCGGATGTTGACCTTCACCCGATTGGCGATGCCGCCATGAACCAGCGCCTCGTTGAGCGACTTGTACGCGTCCTGCAGGCCGACATACTTGCCAACCACACCGACGGTCACCTCGCCTTCCGGGCTGGTCAGGCGATCGACGATCTCGGTCCAGCGCGACAGATCGGGCGCCGACGAGGGCGTGATTCCAAAGGCGCGCAGCACCTCCGAATCGAGGCCCTCGCCGTGATATTGCAGCGGCACCGCGTAGATGCTCTTGGCGTCGAGCGCGGGGATGACCGCGCTCTCCGCGACGTTGCAGAACAAGGCGATCTTGGCGCGCTCGCTCGCGGGAAGCGGATGTTCGCAGCGGCAGACGAGGACATCGGGCTGGACCCCGAGCGCGGCGAGTTCACGCACCGAATGCTGCGTCGGTTTGGTCTTCAACTCGCCCGCGGCGGCGATATACGGCACCAACGTCACATGGACGCTGATCGCGTTGCCGCGGCCGACCTCGTTCTTGAGCTGACGAATCGCCTCGATAAAGGGCAAAGATTCGATATCGCCGACGGTCCCGCCGATCTCGCACAGCACGAAATCCAGGTCGTCGGTTTCGGCCTTGGCGAACGCCTTGATCGCGTCGGTGACGTGCGGGATGACCTGGACGGTCGCGCCAAGATAATCGCCGCGTCGCTCGCGGGTGATGATCTGCTGGTAGATGCGACCGCTGGTCACATTGTCGCTCTGGCGCGCGGCGACGCCGGTGAAACGCTCGTAATGACCAAGATCGAGATCGGTCTCCGCGCCATCGTCGGTGACATAGACCTCACCGTGCTGATACGGGCTCATCGTCCCCGGATCGACGTTGAGATACGGGTCGAATTTGCGAATCCGAACGCGATACCCGCGCGCCTGCAACAGCGCCGCGAGCGACGCCGCCATGAGACCCTTGCCAAGCGACGAGACCACGCCGCCGGTTATGAAAATGAACCGCGCCATGGGAGGATGTGCCTAAACGTTAAACGCCGTGCGGGGCAAGCGCGGGTACGACGAAATGAGGTGCGTGTGCGCGATGCTACCCTTCTCCCGCCTTCGCGGGAGAGGGAGGGGCCCGCCGCGGAGCGGTGGGAGGGTGAGGGTCTTCTTCTTCCTCGCGTAAAGAAGAAGACCCTCACCCAACCCTCTCCCGCGAAGGCGGGAGAGGGCTAAATACGATCATTGCGCGAGCGGGACGCTGTCGTTCGCGGGCGCGGCCTGATTCGTCGGCGCTGCCCCAGTCGCGGTACGCGCAGCCCCCGCAAACGGCGCCGCGCCATCCGCAGGGGGCGGCGCCGTCCCGAGCGGAGGATTCGCCGCCGCAGGCCGCGCCGCGGACACATCGACCGTGCTCACCTGGCGCGTCGCCGCCATCACCGCGAGAACGATGCTCAGGCCCACGAACACCGCGGCCAGCACCGCCGTTGCGCGAGTCAGGAAATCCGCCGCGCCACGCGCCGACATCAGCCCCGACGGGCTCCCGCCCGAAGTCAGTCCGCCGCCTTCGGAGCGCTGCATCAGGATGACCGTCACCAAAATTGCGGCGACGATGGCGTGGAAGACGGACAAAAAGGTGAACATGGCGGTGCGGAACAATCCGATTTCAGGAGGTCGCGGCGCACATAGGCGAGGGCTTGCTTCCGATCAACCGCGCGGCAACCGCACGCGATTTCGTACCGGACCTGAAACCACCTGCGCGGGCGGGCGTTGTTGGCATCGAAGCGGAAAAAACGCGAACGTGTCTGGAAAAGTCTGTGTCCACCATCGCCCAAGCCGAGCTCAGCTCCTGGATGACCACATTGGTCGATTACGTCCGGTCCGGCGAGCCCGATCTCACCAATCGCCAGATGGCGCTGTTGCTTGTCGTCTATCTCCTGCCCGGGCCGCATACCGTGCGCGGGCTGGCGCGAATGCTGAACGTATCGAAACCCGTCGTCACGCGCGCCTTGAACAAGTTGGGGACGCTCGGCTATCTGCGCCGCCAGAAGGACGACAGCGACAAGCGCAACATCTTCGTCGCGCAGACGTCCGAGGGGGCAGGTTTTCTTGAAGAATTCGGGCATTTCATCGGCGACGGCGAACAGCCCCCCAGCCGCGTCGAGCCCCAGCGCGCCTCCGCGTAAGATCTTCGCGCTGACCGGACGGTCGCGCCCGCTCGATCCGCGCACCAACGCGGTCCGCGGCGATATCGCCGACGTTCGCCTGGCCGAGCAGGTCTTCGCACCGCATTATGCCGAGGCGATTTTGAAGACGGTGGTCGGCGATGTCCTGCTGCGTGAGGGGCGTACCGCCGATTCCACCGCGATCGCGACTCTCAAGGCGGGAGAATCGTTCGAGTTGCTCGATGTCACGAGCGGTGTGGCCTGGGGCATCGCGTCCGAGCATGGTCTCGTCGGCTATCTCGACGCGGCATCACTGGGCGGCGCCGGGTCGGCGGCTTGACCCAGATTTTCATCGACGGCGCGGCCGGGACCACCGGACTGGAAATCCGCGAACGGCTGGGCGGTCGCAGCGATCTGACCCTGGTGACGTTTGAGGAAGCACGCCGCAAAGACGCCGCCGCGCGCCGCGAGGCGTTGAACGACGCGGATATCGTAATCCTCTGCCTGCCAGACGACGCTGCGCGCGAGGCGGTGGCGCTGATCGACAATTCCCGCACGCGCGTGATCGACGCGTCGAGCGCGCATCGGGTGGCGGATGGCTGGACCTATGGCTTTCCTGAACTCGGCTTCGATGTGGCCGGGGCGCATAGGGTGTCAAATCCGGGCTGCTACCCGACCGGATTTCTTGCGCTCGTTACACCGCTGGTGCGCGCCGGGCTGATCCCGGCGGATTGGCCGCTGACCGTTAACGCGGTATCGGGCTATTCGGGCGGCGGCAAGGCGCTGATCGAACGTTTCGACAACGATGCCGATATCGCGTTTCGCGATTATGGTTTCTCGTTGGCGCACAAACATGTTCCCGAGATGCAGCGCCACGCCGGACTGACGTACGCGCCGGTCTTCGCTCCATCGGTGTCTCGCGCGTATCGGGGGATGATCGTCGAGGTGCCGCTGCCACTTGTTGCCATGCCGTCATCCCCGACGCGGACCGCGCTGCTCGCCGCATTGAGCGAAGCCTTTGCCGGACAGCCGCCGGTCCACGTTCACAAGGATCAGCCCGACGAACTGCTAATGGCGCGCAATGCGGCGCCCACCGATCGGCTAGACCTCTACGTCTTCGCGGGCTCGCGGGAAACGCAGGCGCGGCTCGTCGCGACGCTCGACAATCTCGGCAAGGGCGCGGGCGGTGCCGCGGTCCAGAACCTCAATCTGATGATCGGCGCGGACCCGCTTACCGGCCTGATCTGTTAGGACGGCATGATGAAACGCAATCCCGTGAGCAAACTCCTCCTGTTCGGCGCGACCGGCGATCTCGCACAGCGCATGCTGTTGCCCTCGCTCTACGGCCTGCATGCCGACGGCCTGTTGCCGGAGGATTTGACGATCACCGGATCGGCGCGGTCGGACCTCGACGACAAGAGCTATAAAGTGTTCGCGAAGAAGGCGTTGGCCGAATTTCTTCCCGATGACCGTAAAGACGAGAAGGATTTGGCGAGCTTCCTCGATCGCCTGAGCTATCAGGCCGCCGACCTCTCCGACCTCAAGTCATTCCCGTCGCTCGCCAGGAAAGTCGGCGACGTGTCGGGGGGAATGGCGATCTTCCTGTCGACCGCGCCGTCGCTGTTCGAGCCGGCGGTCAAGGGCCTCGAAAAGGTTGGCCTCGCCGGCGACACCGTCCGGATCGGTTTGGAAAAGCCGCTTGGCTACGATCTCGCCTCGTCGAAGGAGATCAATGATACCGTCGCCTCGGTCTTCCCCGAGGACCGGATCTTCCGGATCGACCATTATCTCGGCAAGGAAACCGTCCAGAACATCCTCGCGCTGCGCTTCGGCAATTCGTTCTTCGAACCCGTCTGGAACGCGCAAGGGATCGACAACATACAGATCACGATCGCCGAAACCGTCGGACTCGAGGATCGCGCGGGCTATTACGAGGGCGCGGGCGCGTTGCGCGACATGGTCGCCAACCACATGCTCCAGCTTCTCGCGCTGATCGCGATGGAGCCGCCCGCGCGCTACGACGTCAACGCGATCCGCGACGAAAAGGCCAAAGTCTTCCGATCGCTTCGCGAAATGAGCCCCGAAGACGTGCCGCAGGTCACCGTCATCGGTCAGTATCTCGGTGGCGCGGTAAACGGAGAAATCGTAAAGGGTTACGACGAGGAGTTGGGGAAGGGCTCGAATGTCGAGACCTTCGTTGCGATCAAGGCGCATATCGACAATTGGCGCTGGCAGGGCGTGCCCTTCTACATCCGCACCGGCAAGCGCATGGCGGTCCGCCGCAGCGAGATCGCGATCCAGTTCAAGCCGGTGCCGCATTCGATGTTCGTCGGCCGCGGTGGCCTGCTCCAGCCCAATACGCTGATCATCCGGTTGCAGCCGGAAGAATATATCGAGCTGCTGGTGATGGCGAAGGAACCCGGCCTCGACCGCGATGGCGTTCGTCTGCGCGAGGTGCCCTTGAAGCTCAGCCTCGACGCCGAATTCGCGGGCACTCGGCGGCGGATCGCCTACGAACGCCTGCTGCTCGACCTGATCGAGGGCGACCAGACGTTGTTCGTGAGGCGCGACGAGGTCGAGGGGCAATGGACCTGGATCGACGCGATCCGCGAAGGCTGGGCCGCGAACGACATGAAGCCCAAACATTACCCCTCGGGAACGTGGGGACCGAGCGCCGCGATCGCACTGACCGAACGCGACGGGGTGACGTGGCAGGACGATTGATTTTTTTGTGCTCCCGCGAAGGCGGGAGCCCAGTCTGGACCCCCGCCTTCGCGGGGGTACATTGAGGATGACGGATGACCGAGATCGAATGGTGGGAATATGACGACGCGACCGAGATGGCGGACGCGGTCGCGGGCGACGTGCAGTTCATCATCGAAAGCGCGATCGACGCGCGCGGCGGCGCCGTTATCGCGCTCAGTGGCGGCAAGACGCCGGTGCCGATCTACGCCAAACTCGCAGAGGCAAAACTCGACTGGAAGCGCGTAACGATCGTGCCCACCGACGAGCGTGTCGTGCCGCTCGGCGATCCGCTCAGCAACGTGACGATGATCGCCAAGGCGTTCCTGCCCAAGGGCGCGCGCGTCATGCCGATCGTCCCCAACGCGACCGACGACTACAAGGCGGCGGGGCGCTCCGCCGACGCGCTGATGCAGGACCTCCACTGGCCGCTCGACCTGTGCCTGCTCGGCGTCGGCGAGAACGGACATACCGCCTCGATCTTCCCAGGTGACGATTACGACGAGGCGCTGAACGGCCCGAAGGAGCGCCGCGCGCTGGGTGTGATGCCCGATCCGCTGCCACCCGAAGCTCCGGTTGCGCGTGTGACGCTGTCGCGGCAGGGCATCGTCACCGCCCGCGCGCTGATGATCGCGGTTACCGGGGCTGCGAAGAAGACCGTCATCGAGAATGCGATTTCCGAAAGCGCGGGATCGCCCTACCCGATCGGCCGGGTTCTGGCCGATGTGGAACTCCCGATCGACATCCACTGGGCGCCGTAGAAGCCCCAATGAACCCCGCCGTCGCCGCCGTCACCGATCGGATCATCGAACGTTCGCGCCCCTCCCGCGCGCGCTACCTGTCGCTGATCGAACGCGAACGCGACACTTGGATCGGCCGCCCGTCGCTCGGCTGCGCCAACCTCGCGCACGCCTACGCCGGGACCGACGAAGACCGCGACGCCATGAAGGCGGGCGGCGGCATGAATATCGGCATCGTCACCGCCTACAACGACATGCTGTCGGCGCACGCGGTCTATTACCGCTACCCCGAGATGATGAAAGTCTGGGCGCGCGAAGCCGGCGCCACGGCACAAGTCGCGGGTGGCGTCCCCGCGATGTGCGACGGCGTCACCCAGGGCTATCCCGGCATGGAATTGTCGTTGTTCAGCCGCGACACCATTGCGCTCGCCACCGCGATCGCGCTCAGCCACGGCACTTTCGAAGGTGCCGCGCTGCTCGGCATTTGCGACAAGATCGTCCCCGGATTGCTGATGGGCGCGCTCCGCTTCGGACATTTGCCGATGGTGCTCATCCCCGGCGGCCCGATGCCTTCGGGCCTCGCCAACAAGGCCAAGGCGGCGGTGCGCGAGCGTTACGCAACCGGAGACGCGACGCGCGAAGAACTGCTCGACAGCGAGATTTCGGCTTACCATACAAAGGGTACGTGCACGTTCTTCGGAACCGCCAACACCAACCAGATGATGATGGAGGTGATGGGCCTCCACATGCCGGGCGCCGCCTTCGTCAATCCCGGCACGAAGCTGCGCCAGGAGTTGACCCGCGCCGCGGTCCACCGGCTCGCGGCGATCGGCTGGCGCGGCGACGATTACCGCCCGATCGGCCACTGCGTCGACGAACGCGCGATCGTCAACGCCGCGGTCGGGTTATTGGCGACGGGCGGATCGACCAACCATTTACTCCACATTCCTGCAATCGCGCGCGCGGCGGGAATCGTGATCGACTGGGAGGATTTCGACCGGCTGTCGTGCGCGGTGCCGCTGCTCGCGCGGGTCTATCCCAACGGTTCCGCCGACGTGAACGCGTTCGAGGCGGCGGGCGGGATGCCGTATGTCATCGGGCAATTGCTGGAAGGCGGTTACCTCCACCGCGACATCGTGACAGTGAGTGAAGACGATCTATCATCTTTCGCCGAGAAGCCACTCATTCAGAACGACGAACTGGGGTGGCGACCGGCTACCGAAACGGGCGACGATACGATCATCCGCCCCGTCACCGACCCGTTCTCGCCCGACGGCGGCATGCGGATTCTCGCGGGCAATATCGGTCGCGCCTGCATCAAGGTATCCGCGGTCGACCGCGACAAATGGATCGTCGAAGCTCCCGCGCGCGTCTTCCATGATCAGCTCGACGTGATCGAGGCGTTCAATCTTGGCGAACTCGAACACGACATCGTCGTCGTCGTCCGGTTCCAAGGCCCGCGCGCCAATGGCATGCCCGAACTGCACAAGCTGACCCCGCCGCTCGGCGTCCTCCAGAACCGCGGCTTCAAGGTCGCGCTCGTGACCGATGGCCGCATGTCGGGGGCCAGCGGCAAGGTGCCCTGCGCGATCCATTGCTCGCCCGAGGCGCTCGGCAACGGCGCGATCGGGTTGATCCGCGACGGCGATATGATCCGGGTCGATGCGATAGCGGGAACGCTCGACGCGCTGGTCGATCCGGCGGAATGGTCGGTGCGGCTTCAGGCCCCCGCACCCGATGCGGCGGAGGGGATGGGACGCGAATTGTTCGGGATGTTTCGTGGCTTGGCGGACGAAGCGGAGAAGGGTGCGAGCGCGGTGCTGGCGGGGGCGGGGTTATAGTGCACGTCGTAGCGGTCGACATCGGCGGAACCCATGCCCGCTTCGCCATAGCGGAGGTCGCGGACGGTCGCGTCGTCTCGCTCGGCGTTCCGGTAACGCTCAAGACCGCCGAATACGCCAGCCTGCAAACCGCGTGGCAGGCGTTCGCCGCCGAACTCGACCGCCCGATCCCCAACGCCGCGGCGATATCGGTCGCGTCGCCGATCACCGGTGACGTCATCCGCCTGACCAACAACCCCTGGGTAATCCGCCAGTCGCTGATCGGCGAACGGCTCGGTGCCGAAACCTATACGATGATCAACGACTTCGGGGCGGTAGGTCATGCGGTCGCGCAACTTCCCGAGGATGATTTCGATCACCTTTGCGGTCCCGACGCCCCCCTGCCCGCACTTGGCGTGACGACGGTGTGCGGCCCCGGCACCGGACTCGGCGTCGCGCAGGTGTTCCGGACCGAAGCGCGCTATCACGTCCTCTCCACCGAGGGCGGGCATATGGATTATGCCCCGCTCGACGCGATCGAGGACGCGATCCTCAAACGCCTGCGCAAAACCTATACCCGAGTCTCGACCGAGCGCGTCTGCGCCGGCCCCGCGATCGTCGCGATCTACGAAACGCTCGCAGACCTCGAAGGCCGCGCGGTGCCGAGCCGCGACGACAAGGCGATCTGGGCGGAGGCGCTCGACGGTAGCGATCCCGTCGCGCTCGCGGCGCTCGATCGCTTCTGCCTCGCGCTCGGCGCAGTCGCGGGCGATCTCGCGCTGGCGCACGGCGCGAAGGCAGTGGTTATCGCCGGTGGACTCGGCCTTCGCATCAAGGACAAATTGCTGCGATCGGGCTTCGACCAGCGCTTCGTCGCCAAGGGGCGGTTCCAATCGCTGATGGCGGGAATCCCGGTCAAGCTCATCACCCACCCGCAGCCCGGCCTCTTCGGTGCGGCGGCGGCTTTCGCCCAACAGCATACAGGGGCTCAGCACACGTCATGACCATCGAAGACATCATGCGCACCAGCACGGTCATCCCGGTACTGGTGATCGACGACACCGCGACGGCGCAGCCACTCGCCGAAGCACTCGTCGCGGGTGGCCTGCGCGTTCTCGAAGTGACGATGCGCACCCCCGCTGCGCTCGACGCGATCCGCGCAATGAAACGCGTGCCGGGCGCGATCGTCGGCGCGGGGACGGTGGTGAACGCCGATCAGTTCGCCGACGTCATGGCGGCGGGCGCGGAATTCATTGTTTCGCCGGGCCTGACCGAAACGCTCGCCGCGCCGATCATCGACAGCGGCGTGCCGTATCTCCCCGGCATCGCCAATGCGGGCGACATCATGCGCGGGCTCGATCTCGGCCTGACGCATTTCAAATTCTTCCCGGCGGAGGCGTTGGGCGGGCTGAAGGCACTGAAAGCGCTCGCCGCGCCCTTCTACCAATGCCGCTTCTGCCCGACCGGGGGGATCACCGAGGCGAACGCGCCGGAGTGGCTGGCGTTCGATCCGGTGCTGTGCGTCGGCGGCAGTTGGGTAACCGGCGGGTCGATGGCCGAGGTCGAGGCGATGGCGCGGGCGGCGACCGCCCTCAAGCCATGATTTTCACATCTCCCCCCGCGCCCTTCTGATCGCATACCATTTCTGCACATTCGCATTGTGCTGCGCCAAGGTGTTCGCGAACACATGCCCGCCCGTCCCGTCCGCGACGAAATACAGCGCGTTCGACGTCGCCGGATCAAGCACCGCGTCGATGCTTGCGCGGCCCGGATTGGCGATCGGGCCAACCGGCAATCCCGGCGAAGCATAGGTGTTGTACCCGTTCTTCGCCTGCAATTCGGACCGCAGGATGCGCCGGCCGAGCGGGCGGCCCTTGGTGATCGGGTAGATCACCGTCGGATCGGCCTGGAGCGGCATGCCGCGCTTCAAGCGGTTGGCATAGACGGCCGCCACAGTGCGCCGTTCGCTCGCCTTGCCCGTTTCCTTCTCGACGATCGAAGCGAGGATGATCGCCTGCTCGGGGGTCGTCACCGCGAGGCCGGGTTTGCGCTTCGCCCAGGCCTTGGCGAGATAGTCGCGCATCGCCTTTTGCATATGCGCGACGACCGCGGCGCGGGTGTCGCCGCGCTGGAACGCGTAGCTGTCGGGCAGGATCGATCCTTCCGCCGGCACCGGCACCGTGCCGACGAGACCGTCGGCGGCGACCAAGGCGTCGTGGACCATCACCGACGGATAGCCTTCGGGCACGACGACGAGCCGCTGAAGCACCTTGCCGCCCTGCAGCATATTCAGGATATCCGCCGCGCTGGTCCGCGCCGGGATGCGATATTCGCCCGCCTTGATCGGATCGCCCGACCCGAAAACGCGCGCGTAGATCCGGAAACGGCGCGCGGAGGCGATGGCGCCCGCCTTTTCGAGATCGGTCGCCGCCGAGGTCAGGCTGGCGCCTTGCGGAATCTGGACGGTCAGCGTGTGTTTGGCGGGGCCATGCCCCGACCAGCCCTGCGCGATGAAGAACAAAGCGGCGATGCCGAGCAAGCCGAGAAGCAGGCCGAAACAGCCGATTCCCGGCGCGGAGGATGCCCGTTTGCGGGGCATGGCGTCAGATCGCCCGCATCACCAGCGACGCGTTCGTGCCGCCGAAGCCGAAACTGTTGTTCAACACCGCCTTCACGCTCCGTTTCTTCGCCGTGTGCGGCACGAGATCGACGCCCTCGCAACCCTCGCTCGGGTTATCGAGGTTCAGCGTCGGCGGCACGATCTGGTCGCGCATCGCGAGGATGCAGAAGATCGATTCGACCGCCCCCGCGCCACCGAGCAGATGCCCGATCGCGGACTTCGTCGACGACATCGACAGCCCGCCGATCGCATCACCGAACAACCGCCGCACCGCGCCGAGTTCGATCATGTCGGCCATCGTCGAGGTGCCGTGCGCGTTGATGTAGTCGATGTCTTCGAGCGCCAGCCCCGACTTGCGCATCGCCATTTCCATCGCGCGATACGCGCCCGATCCCTCCGGCTCCGGCGCGGTGACGTGATAGGCATCGCCCGACAGGCCGTAACCGATTACCTCGGCATACATCTTCGCGCCGCGCGCCTTGGCCCGCTCATATTCCTCGAGGACGACGACGCCCGCGCCCTCGCCCATTACGAAACCGTCGCGGTCGCGATCATAGGGGCGGCTTGCCTTTTCGGGCGTGTCGTTGAAGTCCATCGCTAGCGCGCGCGCCTGCGCGAAACCGGCGATGCCGAGCGGGCAGATCGCGCCCTCCGCGCCGCCCGCGAGCATCACGTCGGCATCGTCCAGCGCGATCATCCGCGCGGCGTCGCCGATCGAATGCGCGCCCGTAGAGCACGCCGTCACGACCGCGTGATTCGGCCCCATCAGGCCGTATTTGATGCTCACCTGCCCGGAGATCAGGTTGATCAGCCGGCCGTGGACGAAATGCGGGCTGACCCGGCTCGGCCCCTTGTTCTCGCAGACGAGCGATTCGCTCGCGATTCCCGGCAAACCGCCGATCCCCGCGCCAATCGAACAGCCCGCGCGAAACCGTTCCGCCTCGGTCATTTCGGTGAGCCCGGCGTCTTCCAGCGCCTGCCCCGCCGCGTCGATGCCGAAGATGATGAACGGATCGACCTGACGCTGAACCTTGTGATCGACCCGCAAATTCGGGTCGAAGCCATATTCGTGATCCGCGGGCTTCACCTCGCAGGCGATCCGGCACTTCTGGTCCGACGCGTCGAATCGCGTGATCGGCCCGGCGCCCGATTTCGCCGCGATCAGGTTCGCCCATGCGGTCTCGACGTCTGCCCCCAACGGAGTGACGAGGCCCAATCCGGTTACGACGACACGCCGCATACCCAAACTCCCATAGCTCACAAAACGAAACGGCTCCCCGCCCTCTTAGCCCGGGGACGGGGAGCCGTTCAAATCCGGCCCGCGACGGGCGGCGTCGGCGTGCGCCTCAGCCCTTATGCTCGTCGATATAGGTGATCGCGTCCTTGACGGTCCCGATCTTCTCGGCGGCATCGTCGGGAATCTCGACGCCGAATTCCTCTTCGAACGCCATCACCAGTTCGACGATATCGAGGCTGTCGGCGCCCAGATCGTCGATGAAACTGGCATCTTCGGTGACCTTTTCGGTTTCGACACCGAGATGCTCGACGACGATCTTCTTCACGCGGTCGGCGGTCTCGCTCATAGTCTGCCCTCTCTTTGGGGGTTTGGAATCCTGAACGCAGGTAGAACGGGGTTGGCCCGGGCGCAAGCCTCACCCAAACTCAAACCATCACCATCCCGCCGTTCACGTGCAGCGTCTGGCCGGTGACATATCCTGCTTCTTTCGAGGCAAGATACACGACTGCGGCGCCGATGTCTTCTCCGGAGCCGAGATCGCCCGCCGGGATGCGCGCGGTGAGCGCCGTCTTCTGCGCCTCGGGTAAACCATCCGTCATCGCCGACCGGATGAAGCCAGGCGCGACGCAATTTACCGTGATGCTCCGGCTCGCCAATTCCTGCGCCAGCGCCTTCGACATGCCGACCAGCCCCGCCTTCGACGCGGCGTAATTGGCCTGCCCCGGATTGCCGGTCTGCCCGACGACCGATGTGATCGAGACGATCCGCCCGAACCGCGCCTTCATCATCAGCCTCGCGGCGGCGCGGATCAGCCGAAACGCGGCCTCCAGATTGACGCGCAGGACGATGTCCCACTCGTCGTCCTTCATCCGCATCGCCAGATTGTCGCGCGTGACGCCGGCGTTGTTGACGAGAATGTCGAGTTTGCCCAGCTTTTCCACCGCCTCCGGCACCAGCGCATCGACCGCCGCCGAGTCCGACAGATCGCACGGCACCGCAACGTGATCGCCACCAAGGCTAGCCCGAAACGCTTCGAGCTTATCGACGTTCGACCCCGACACCGCCAGCCGCGCGCCCTGCCCCGCCAGTGCGTGCGCGATCGCCGACCCGATCCCGCCGCTGGCGCCGGTCACCAGCGCGGTCATGCCTGTCAGGTCGAACATCCGGTCCCTCTCTCCAAGAATTAAAGGTTAGGCGACGCGCGCGTAGCCGAAGGTGTCGAATTCCTCGGCGAACGCGTCGTCGATATAGGCGATCTGGTCCGCGGACAGGAGATCTTTGACCTCCGCCGCCTCCAGCCCGAGCCCCTGTTTGGCATGAGGCATCGTCACCGGATCGACCCCGAGTTCGGCAAAGAACGACGTCAGCTGATCGGCCACGGTCTCGAAACGCCAACCCTCGACGGGAACGCGCCCGTCCTCATCCTTGTAAAGGTCGATATTGCGCACCGTCAGCGCGGCGCCGTTGGCGATGAAGGCGCCGACCTGTCTGGCCAGGCCATCGGTCGATTGGGACAGCGCCTCGCCCTTGAGATATTTGCGCCGCCCACGCCGCCAGTTCGCGATCGAAAGCACCTTCTCATAGGGTGAGCGCTCGGCGAAGAGCACGCGGTAATCCTCGATTCCCGGCACCGCGCGACGAACCTGGCGCAGCGTCATGTGGTTGCGGAATTTGACGTCGCGCGGGATTTCCGAAATCTCTTCGAGGGGCTTCGTCGCAACGGCGTCGGCAAAAGCCTTTTCGGCTTCGGGATCGTCCGAATAATTTCGCGCGATGCCACCACCCGCCAGCCGAAGCTTTTCGTCGATCGGGGTGATCGGCGTGATGATGTCGTCGGGACCGCAGACCTGCGAGAGAGCGATCTCGATGCTGGTACTGGCGACCTTGTGCCCTTTGATGAAGACGAACCGATGGGCATGCGACAGGATCACGCGTCATTTCTCCGTTCAGCCGAGCGCTCGTCGACGAAGCCCCGATTCGGCTGGCGCGCACCGTAGAAGCGCTGATCCCACCCGCAAGTCCAAGCATATTCAAATTTCAATCGACGGCGTAGACTTTCCACCAGAGGCGAGCCGCCGTAAAGACCGGCTGGTCTGGCAGATCACCGATCGCGGGGATCGAAAATCGATACACGGAGACGACACGAATGGCGCGCGGCCCCAATATCGCTGAAGGCAAGACGCTGACCGCGGAGGAACGCAAAGCGCGTCGGGAAAAGCGGCAGGCGAAGGCCGCGGCGCAGGGCGACACGCGCGCGGGAAAGGCCGGCAAGGGCGGAAGACGAATCCAGACAGGCATCATACCGCCGCGTGGCGGTATCCAGGACAAACCCGTCGCCGCGCGCAAGGTGCTGGTCATCGGCTTCCAGAAGACCGGTACGACGACGATGACCGAGGCGCTGCGCTCGCTCGGTTATTCGGTCGGGCAAGCGGCGCAATCGATCAATTCCGCGCTGAAGGGCAAGGCGCTTCCCGCCGCCGAGATCGACGAAACGGTCCGCGCGATGGCGTTCGACATCGCCGATCGCGCCGATGCGGTGCAGGACAGCCCCTATCCCCTTCTGTTCAAGGAGCTCGACGCGCGGTATCCGGGATCGAAGTTCATCTATCTCGATCGCGAACCCGATTCCTGGGTCAGGAGCGTCGTCGGGCATTTCGGCAACAGCACCACGGTGCTGCGCGACTGGATCTACGGCGAGCCGAAAGCGATCGGCAACGAGGAGGTCTATCGCAAACGCTTCCTCGATCACCGCGACGAGGTGCGCGCCTATTTCGCGGACCGGCCCGACG
>CBDCNF010000001.1:0-88207 GCA_965219285.1 Sphingomonas sp. | reverse complement strand
GAAGATCGTTCCGAAGCGGCGCTCGCCCGTTTCGATACGCAATCCGCCCGCGATCGCGCGGATGTCGGTCCAGCGGACCTCGCGCAGCGCGGCGCGCGCGCCATGCGCCTTGATCACCGCGACGCGCGCATCGCGACCGATCACCAATGCGGCGCGACGATCCTCGCCGATCAGCGCCTCCTTCGCGGCGAACCCCGCGATCGCGGCCTCGGCGGAACGACAGGCGGCGTCGGCATCATCGAGCGATCCGTCGGTGCCGCCGAGCTTCAGCCAGGCGGCGACGCCGGCCAATAGCAATATGGCCGCGAGACTCGCGGCGAAGACCAGCCAGTTCATGCGGGTTCAGCCTTTGGGCGACAAGGCGTCGAGCAAAGGTCTGGCCCCGGAAATGTCGTAGCCGGCGGCAGCGGCCTTGTCGGTCAGCGCGTCGGCGTCGTCGCCCATCCCGGCGCGCGCCAGCGCCCAGAGATGGCACGAGCGCGTGCCCGAGCGGCAATAGGCGAGGACGGGGCCGTCGGCCTGCGACAGCAATTCGATCATCGCGGTGACCTGCGGGTGCGAGAAGCCGCTATGCGTGACCGGGATCGCGACATAGCCGAGACCCGCGGCTTCGGCGGCGGCGCGGACCTGGTCGCCGGTGGGCTGTCCGGCTTCTTCGCCGTCGGGGCGGTTGTTGACGATCGTCGTGAAACCCGACGCGGCGAGCGAAGCCACATCGGCGGGGTCGATCTGCGGGGCAACGGAAATATGTTCGTCGATGCGTCGAATGTCGGTCATCCGCGCGGCTCTACAGCAAGTTTTGCGAAAGCGCGACGCAGGGATTGCGAGCGGCGCATGGTGTATTATATCTGCGATACACGAAGGATCTATCGCCATGAGCAAGACCAAGAAGAAGCTGCCGAAACGGATTGCCGGGGTGAAAATCCCCAAGGAATTGCGCGCTGCCGGGGGCGCATTGCTAGAAAAGGCCGATTCGCCCGCGGGCCGCGAGATGCTCGCCGCGGGCCTCGCAATGTTGGCGACGGGAGCAGCGGCCGCCGCGACCGCAGCCGCGCAGAAGCATCGCGCCGCGCCGCGCGCCGGGGTGGCGCCTACCCCGCCCGTCCCACCCGAAGCGCCGGACGCACCGTCGCGTCCCGGCGAGCCGGGGCTCGGCGATCCGCAGGCGCTGGCCGATGCGATCGGCAATGCCGCCGACGCGGTGCTGACGCGGCTGTTCGGAGCGAAGAGACCGCTTTAGATGCACGCTCGATACGGCGGCGAGCGGCGGTTAGCGGGTTGACTTGCGTCAAGACAGACACGGCGGACGGAACCCCCGGTGCTGCGGCCCGTTCGCCGGATGCGGGGCAACAGGATGAAATGCCATGACAAGTCTTTCGCCGCTGATGATCCTTACGCTCGTGGTCGCGCTTGGCCTCGGTATCTTCTTGCTCGTCCGCTTCCGCACCAAGCACGACCCGCATCCGATGGACGGCGAACGCGAACGCAACATCGATGAGATCCGTCGCGACGGTCCGAGCGCCTAATCGACGCCGCATATTCGTTCTCGGCGCGACCGGCACCATTGGCCGCGCGACCGTTCGTGCCCTGATCGATTGCGATCATGAGGTGGTCTGCCTGGTCCGCGCGGGCGCGACGGGGCTTGATGGCGCAACGTTGCGTTTGGGTGACGTAACCGACCCCGCATCGCTCGCCCGCGACGGCTTCCGCGGCGAGCGTTTCGATGCGTTGGTATCGTGCACGGCCTCGCGGACCGGCGTGCCGCGTGACGCTTGGGCGATCGATTATCAGGCGCAAGTCGATGCGCTGGCCGCGGCGCAGGCCGCGGGGGTTTCGCACATGGTCCTGCTCTCGGCGATCTGCGTCCAGAAGCCGCGCCTCGCCTTTCAGCACGCCAAGCGCGCTTTCGAGGAGGTATTGATCGCGTCGGGCGTCGACTATTCGATCGTCCGGCCGACCGCCTTCTTCAAGTCGCTGTCGGGGCAGATCGACCGCGCCCGGCGCGGCAAGCCCTATCTGCTGTTCGGCGACGGTCGGATCACCGCGTGCAAGCCGATCGGCGACGACGATCTGGCGCGCTTTCTCGTCGATTGTCTCGATGACGAAACCCGGCATAACCGCATCCTCCCGATCGGCGGGCCGGGACCGGCAATCACGCCCAGGCAACAGGGCGAGGAGATTTTCGCGCTGCTCGGGCGAACGCCGCGGTTCAGGCACGTCCCGGTCGCGCTGCTCGATACCATCATCGCGGGTCTGACGACGCTCGGCCGCGTTGCGCCTCGGTTGGCCGACAAGGCCGAACTCGCGCGGATCGGGCGTTATTACGCCACCGAATCGATGCTCGTTCTCGATCAGGCGACGGGGCGATACGATGCCGACGCGACCCCCTCGACCGGCGCCGAAACACTCTTCGATTTCTACGCGCGCGTTATCGCCGGTGAAGCCACGGTGGAACGCGGCGACCATGCAGTGTTCTGATCAGCCCGGCAGCGTGCCGTCGATGAACTTGTCGAGCGTGCGGTGGAACTGGCGGATGCGGATTTCCTGGTAATGGCCGAGTTCGAGACGGTGATTGGCTGATGCCTTCATGCCTTCCTGCACATACGGCAGGTTTTCCATGTCCTGATCGAACACCCCCGCCAACGCGGCACCGATCAAATGCGAGGCCGTGGCGAACGGCTGATCGTCGGGGACGAGGAACATCGGCGCGGTCTTGGGCGCGGTCTCGCCCTTGGGGGTACGCATCAGGATGCGGACTTCCATCAGGCAATGATCGACGTCCTGCGCCGGGCGCCAGCGATAGACGAGATTTGGGACGAAGCCGCCCCACGGCGCCCAATTCGGAAAGATGTTGTAGGTGAAATTGTCGAGCATCTCGCTATCGGTCGCGTCCGAATAATCGTGGCCGTTGGTCGCCGCGAACGCATCGCGGTTGGCCTGCGCGAGGATTTTGCGCGCGAGCAGCGGATCGTCTTCGGCGAATGCGCTCGGGCCGGCCGCGTCCGCATCCTTGTTGCGACCCCGCACGTCGCCGCCGCCGATGAATTCGTCGAACTTGCGCAGGACGTATTGCTGATCCTTGCCCTTCAGATGCGGCGACAGCGCGCCCGCCGGGGTGATCGCACGGTTCATGAAGTCGCCGTAGGTGTCGTAACGGGTGTTGGCGTCGGCGGTGAAGGGCAGGATCTGCGGGTGCGTGACGACGCTGTGCCACGCCTCCATGAACGCCTCCGCGACCGCCTTCCAGTTCGCCGGAATGACGCGACCGATCCACGCGACGGTATGGCATTCGTCGAGCCGCCAGTTTTCGTAATGCTCGATACCGGGGCCGACCCAGTCGACGAACGACGGCAGGTCGTCGTTCTCGGTGACGAGCACGAAACCCTGCCAGCGATCGACGCGGATCGCGGGCAAGGTCATGTCCTTGCCTTCGAGGTGGTGGAAATCCCAGGCGCAGGGGACTTCCTTCAGACTGCCGTCATTGTTCCAGGTGAAGCCGTGGAACGGGCAACGCAGGTTGATCGCCTTGCCGCTTTCGGTGCGCAGCTTGCGGCCGCGATGGAGACAGACGTTGTGAAAGGCGCGGATCGATCCGTCGCGCTGGCGCACCAGCAGATACGACCGCTGGTTGATATCGTAAACGACGGTATCGCCCGGCTCGGGCATGTCCTCTTCACGCGCGGCGAATTGCCACACGTTAGGCCACATCCGCTCCTCTTCGAGATTCGCGAAGGCGGGATCGACGTATTTGGCGGGATCGAGCGGCGCGTCGCCCATCTCTTCGCCGGTTTCCATCCGAAGGTAATCGGGCGCGCGGCGCGTGTCGGCGTCGAGCATGTCGGTGTAGGTGACGCCGGGGCAACGATCCTCGCGCTCGGACGTGATGGGTTGGCTGAGGTCGTTCAAGGGTCCGTCTCCTGCTCGCGGCGCGCTTTCCATCGACCGCGCTTTTCGTCGCTTACGTCCTACCCCACCGCGCGGGCGGACCCAGCTAACGCTTTTGATGGGGGTGTCGGGATATCCGCGCGGATCAGTCGCTTGCGCCGAGATACCCCAATTGCCCGGCCTTGAAAATCGTCTGCGCGCGGTTGACCGACTGGAGTTTCTCGCCGGCGCGGTGGATGTGATAGCGCACCGTCGCGTGGCTGAGGCCGATGATCATCCCGATCTCGCGGTCGGTCTTGCCGATCGCGGCCCAGCGCAGGCATTCGACTTCGCGCTTCGACAGTTCGCAGTCGGACGGGATGCGCCGTCGCGTCCGCATCGCCCCGACATAGCCGGCGATGAAGCGCCGGGTCATCAGCCCGAGCGTCTCGCCCAGTTCGGCGAATTGCGCCGACATGTCGGTGTCGTCGCGGGTGAAGGGCACGAAACAGTTCGACGAAATCTGCGCGAACGGCAGGTGCATCGGCACGACGATCGCCGCGGCATATTTGAAATTGGCGTCGAAATACCGCGTCGGGCTGATTTCGTCGAGATAATGGTTCGGGATTTCGGTGAAGAACCCGTCGGCGTTGCACCAGAACGGCTCGCTCTCATAGCGGCACGAGCGCGGGATCGGCGAATGGAGCGCGAGCCTGTGGTCCTCCCACCAGCGTTCGCCATCGTCGAGCCAGCCGAACAGATCGCCCGCCAGGATCGTGCCGTCGGCATCGACCATCGGCTCGTTCGAGGAAATGTCGTCGCACAAAGCGGCGCGGAGGCGATTGGCGCGCGCGAATTGCTCGATCGTCTCGGCGGCGCCGCGGATATCGTCGACGGTGCGGATCGTCACGCGGCGCAACAGAGCGTCGAGCGACAATCGCTCGACCGGCATGTCCGACGTCGCTGCCGCCTCTCCCATCGGCGGGCTATCCCATCTCGCGGGGTTCGACGCAACAAGATGGAGCGCGGTCATCGGCCGGCGATCAACTACGCCAGCTTCAGGATCATCTTGCCCTGGTTCGACCCGGCGAACAGCCGCATGAAGGCGGAATAGGCATTGTCAATCCCTTCGTCGATATGCTCGTCAACGACCAGTTTGCCTTCACCCGCCCATGCCGCCATCTGTGCGCCGCCTTCGGCAAAGCGCGGGACGTAATCGGCCACCAGCAATCCGCGGATCGAGGCGCGGTGGACGATCAACTGCCACAGGTTGCGCGCGCCGATGCTCTCGGTGCTGTTATATTCGCTGATCAGCCCGCACAGCCCGATCCGCGCGCCGTGGCGCAAATTGTTGAGCCCGGCATCGAGGATGTCGCCGCCGACGTTTTCGAAGATCACATCGACGCCGTCGGGGGCCGCCGCCTCGATCGCCGCGGTCAGAGAGTCGAGATCCTTGCCGCGATAATCGATCGCCGCGTCGAAGCCGTAACGATCGGTCAACCGCGCGCATTTTTCCGCGCCGCCGGCGATGCCGATCACGCGGCAATCCTTGATCTTGGCGATCTGCCCGACGAGCGAGCCGACCGCCCCCGCCGCGCCGGTGACGAGCACGGTGTCGCCCGCCTTCGGCTCGCACACTTCGAGCAGTCCGAAATAGGCGGTCATCCCGACCGCGCCGAGGATCGACAGGTAATTCGTGACCGCAGGAACCGCATCGGGATCGATCGGCTGGGTGAACCCGCCCGACACGCCCACCGAATAGTCTTCTATGGCATTCAACCCCAACACCCATTGGCCGGGCGCGAAACCCTCCGCCTTGCTCGCCTCGACCACGCCCAATGTGCTCGCGCGCACCGGCGCGCCGAGCGGGGATCGGCGGCATGTACGACGGCACATCGTCCATCCAGCCGCGCATCGCCGGATCGAGCGAGGCGTAGTGGTTGCGGATCAGGAACTGGCCGTCGGCGAGGTCGGGCACCGCTTCGGTCACCAGCGAGAAATCGCTTTCCTTCGGCTCGCCCTCGGGGCGCGCGGCGAGGATAAAGCGGCGGTTGTCGGTCATCGAAGGTCCTTTGGTTGACGGCGCCAGCCTCAATATTGCGCGGTGCCGCCGGTGACCCCGGCGGTCTTTCCGTCCAGCTTCATCTCAAACCCCCGGATGGACCGCGAGCGCGCCACCGTCCATCAAGAGTTCGGTGCCCGTCATGAAGGCGCTTTCGTCCGACACGAGGAAGACGATCGCCGCCGCCATTTCCTCAGGCGCGGCGATGCGGCCAACGAGCGAGATGCCCGCCATTGCGGTGCGCGTCTCGACGGAGGTGTCGAGCATCCCGGTATCGGTCGCGCCCGGCGCCAGCGCGTTGCAGCGGATGGCGTAGCCGGCGCGGCCGCAATGCGCGGCGACCGATTTGGTGAGCATCCGGACCGCACCCTTCGACGCCGTGTAGGCGGCGTCGCCCGGCAGTCCCGCGAAGCTGGTCGTCGAGGCGACGTTGACGATCGCCGACGGTCGGCCAGCGTCCTTCATCAATGCGATAGCTGTCTTGCAGCCGAGCATCGTCCCCGTCAGGTTGATCGCCATCAGGCGGTTCCAGGCGTCGAGCGGCACATCCTCGATCGATTGCCCCGAAAAGATCGCGGCGCAATTGATCAGGATGTCGCACCCGCCGAGCCGCTCGCGCGCCGCCTCGGCGACACGCGCCCACGCATCTTCGTCGGCGACATCGTGCCCCATCGTCATGATCGGATCGGCCAGTTCGGCAAGGCCCGCTTCATTGACGTCGGTCGCGAGCACCCGCGCGCCTTCTTCGACGAAGCGCCGCGCGGTCGCGCGTCCCATGCCCGATCCCGCGCCGGTAACGATCGCGCGCCTGCCCTCGAGTCTGCGGCTCATGCTTCGCGCATCAGAACTTGAAGCCGACTTCGACGCCGTAGGTGCGCGGCTGATAACCCGACGAAAAGGTGAACAGTCCCGCCACCGGCAAGGTCGCCGCGATGTCGCGGAAATCGGTCAGGTTGCGGCCGAACACCGACAGGTTCACCTCGCGTCCGTCGCCGAGCAGGAAAGTATAGCCGACCTGCGCCGACAAATTCTCGCGGTCATGCGTCACGCAGCGCAGTTCGTTGGTCACCGCGCCCGGCACTACCGGCTGGTCGGGGACGATGCACGTCGCATATTTGCTCTGGAAGCGCAGCAGGGTCGAGGCGTCGATCCGTCCGCGGCCAAGATCGTGGGTGTAATTCGCGCCCGCCGACCATTGGTATTTCGGCGCGCGCCTGAGCGTCAGCGTGGAGACATCGTCGGGGATGCCGTCGGGCGCGCTGCCCGTCGTCAGGCCGACGATATCGTTGAAGAAGCTGTCGTATTTCGCGTCGGTGTAGCTGAACGAGGCGTTGAAGGTCAGGTTGTTGGTGACGCTGGCGATCGTTTCGAGTTCGAACCCCTTGATGTTCGCCGACGCGGCGTTCTGGACCACGGTTTCCTGCGGGTTGGCGGAACCGGCCGGGGCCGGCTGGACCACCTCCTCCTGCTTGTTGTTATATTTGGTGTAATAGACCGCGAGGTTCGTTCGCAACGTGCGGTTGAGCCAATCCGCCTTCAGCCCGGCTTCGTAGGCGTCGACGGTTTCGGGCTGATACGGCCCGAGCGAGGTCGGCGACGCGGCGCGGCCGTTGAAGCCGCCCGAGCGGAAACCGCGCGAAAAAGAGGCGTAGACCAGCTTGTCGCGGCCGATCTCGTAATCGGCGTTGACGCGGTACGTCGCCTTGCCGAAGGACACCGATCCGTCGCAATTGTCGGCCGGGCCATAGGCCGGCAGCGCCGTGCCCGGGATCAGGCCGGTCACCGCGACGCAACTCTGGCCGTCATAGTTCGGCTGGCTGATCTGGACGAGCGCATCGACGACACCGTAATTGTTGAAGATGCTTTTCTTGTCCTCGGTGTAGCGGCCGCCCACCGAAATCTTGAACTTGTCGGTCACCTTGACCTGCGCATCGGCGAAGCCGGCATAGGATTTCGCCTTGTGATCGACGAATTGATGCAGGCGCACCCCGCCCAGCACCGCGCCGAAATCGGTGAATTGGTTGAGCGTATAGCCGCTGTCGAAATAATAGCCGCCGACAAGCAGGTTCACGCGGTCCGCGATATTGGCGACCAGCCGAAGTTCCTGGCTGAACTGGTGGAATTTCTGCTGCCGGTCGGTCGCGAAGAAATCCGCCGAACTGCCTTCGAAATCCTGCTGCACGTTCTCGTCGTTCTTGCAGATAGCCGGTGACCGAGTAGAGCGATAGCGTCGGGCTCAGCGTCCAGACGATGTTGCCGGTGATCGCGTCGGTGTCGTTGCGCACCCCGCGCGCGGCGGTCTCATAGGTGACGTAGGCTGCCGCGATCGGGCGCGGTGAAGCGGTTGCACTCGTTCGCGGGTGAAAAGCCCGGCGCGCCGGGGAATGCGCAGATCAGGTCGGCGCTGTCCGATTCGGGCACCGAGATCGTCTCGCCGCGTTCGCGCATATGTTCGTAGGTGACTTCGGCGGAGAAATCCGAACTCGGCTCGATCAGCGCGGTGATGCCGCCGGTCAACGTCTCGTAACCGCCATCGCGCCGGTCCTGGACGACGTTGCGGTAATAGCCGTCGGTCTTGTCGTAATAGCCGAACGCCTTTCAGCGCGATGAAATCGCCGATCTTGCCGCTGTTGACGACGAGCCGCCCGCTCTTGGTGTCGTAATTGGCGTAGGATGCGCGGGCGCGAACGCCGAATTCGTCGGTCGGCTTCGTACGTGTGACGCTGATCACGCCGCCGATCGTATTGCGGCCGAACAGGATGCCCTGCGGTCCGCGCAGGACCTCGAGCCGTTCGAGGATCGAAGCTGTCGAGCAACTGCCCGGTGTTGGTGCTGATGAACACGCCGTCGACGACGACGCCGACCGCGGGATCGAAGCTCTTTTCGATATCCTCGAAACTAATGCCGCGGATCGAAATCGCCGCCGCGCTCGGGCCGGCGGTCACGCTGTCGACGACAAGGCTCGGCACGCGGCCCGCAATATCGCGAAGATCCTGCACCGTCGCGGATTCCAGCGCCTTCTGATCGAGCGCGGTGACCGCGACCGGGATCGACTGGATCGTCTCCGACCGACGCTGCGCGGTGACGATGATGTCGCGGAGTGCGCCATCGTCGGTGGCTTGCGCCTGATCGGGCTGGGGTTCGGGCTGGGGTTCGGCTAAGGGTTCGGGCTGCGGTTCGGCTTTGCGCTTGCGGATCGGCCACCGGCGTCTCCTGGGCGTAGGCCGGAGCCGCCAGCGATAGGGCCACACACACGGCCGAGGCCGAACCGATCCAGCGGAGACGCTTCGTGTCGATCATCTATTCCTCCCCGCCGGAGTTGCGCTCTTGGCGTGCGTTCATCGCGCTCCGGTCGTGGCGGCTACCTCGGGCAGCACCGCGCGCGGAGCAATCATCAAAAGTACGAGGCGTTGCAGAATGTGCGGGCTCTACCGGCGGCCTTATGCCGCCGGAGAGAGCGCGAGACGCGGCGTTCGTCCTTCCAGAACATCCACCGTCGTGCCACTCGCGCGGCGGCGCGCCAGCCAGTCCTTCAGCATCTCGGCGCTGGTATGATCGAGCGCGGCGAGGCGGACCAGATTGAGCCGCACCGGCGCTCCGACGGGCAGGCTTTCCAGCACATCGAGCATGCGGGGCAGGCTGAAAAAGGTCGCTGAGCCATCGAACGCGACCATGTGCGTGCCCGCCTCCTCGCGGCTTTCGACCTTGAGGCCGAGTCGCCGCAGATGCGGGATCAGTTCGACCAACGAGAGCCCGATCCCGACGAGTACACCCGTCAACAGGTCTGCGAAGACGACGGTCGTCAAAGTCGCCGCCCAGATCAGCGCGGGAAGCACGCCGTAATGCGAGAACAGATGCCGCGCATGCGCCACACTGACGAGGCGCCAGCCGGTGACGACGAGGATCGCGGCGAGCGCGGCCATCGGAATTTCACGCAGCAGCCACGGCAGCAGCGCGACGAAGCCGAGAATCCACACGCCGTGCATTACCGCGGATAGCCGCGTCGTCGCGCCCGCCTGGACGTTCGCCGAACTGCGGACGATGACGCCCGTCATCGGCAGCGCCCCGGCAACGCCGCACAGCATGTTGCCGACGCCCTGTGCGCGGAGTTCCTTGTTGTAATCGGTGCGGACGCCGTCGTGCATCCGGTCGACCGCGGCGGCGGAAAGGAGCGTTTCGGCGCTGGCGATGAACGCGATGGCGAGCGCGGCGGTCAGCACCGAAGGATCGATCAGCCTGGCTAGGAAGCCGTCGCCGGGCAGGCCGATCGCCGAAGTGATCGACGACGGGACTTCCACCTTGGCGACCTCGAGACCGAGAAACCAGGCGACGAGCGTACCCGCGACGACGCCGAGCAACGCGCCGGGTACGAGCTTCATCGATGCGGGACGGAACTTCTCCCAGCCGATCATCATGGCAATGGTGATCAGGCCGATGACGAAGGCGAGTTCGGCCGCTTCGACATTGTTCATCGACAGGCCAAAGAGGCGCCCCGGCATCGCCGCGAGATTCTCCGCGCCGCTCGCCAGCGGCTTCGCGTCGAACAGGACGTGGAACTGACCGATGACGATCAGCACGCCGATCCCGGCGAGCATGCCGTGAACCACCGCGGGCGAAATCGCGCGGAACCAGCCGCCGAGCTTGAAAATCCCGGCGGCGATCTGGATCAGGCCGGCGATCAGCAGAATCGGGCCGAGCGCAGACAAGCCCTGATCGCGAACGAGTTCGTAGACGATGACCGCCAGACCCGCCGCCGGTCCGGAGACCTGCAACGGCGAGCCGGCGAGCATGCCGACGACGATGCCGCCGATGATGCCGGTGATGAGGCCCTTTTCGGGCGGCACGCCCGAGGCGACCGCGATGCCCATACAGAGCGGCATCGCGACGAGGAAGACGACGATCGACGCGACGAGGTCGCGCGAGATCACCGCCGGGGTGGGAAGGCGAAAGGTCACTCGGCGGCCTCCGCGTAGATCAATTCGGAGGCGATACGCGGGCGCGCGGCAAGCGCGACGGGCAGCGGCTGGTTTTTATGGACCGGCATGAAGCGTCCGCTGTCGCCGTCGAGCGCTAGGACGCAGCCTTCCGAAATATCGACGAACCAGCCGTGGAGCGCGATATTGCCCTTGGCGATACCCGCCGCCACCGACGGGTGCGTTCGCAGATGCGCGAGCTGGATCACGACATTTTCCAGCGCGGCGGCGCGACAGGCGGCGGTATTGTCCATGTCCGGATAGGAATGCGTGACGACGCTTTCGGCGGCGTGGCTGTGACGTAGCCACGCGGCGACATTGGGCATGTCAGCGAGCATATCGGGGTTCATCAGCGCCTTCATCGCGCCGCAATCCGAATGCCCGCAGACGATGATGTCGCGCACGCCGAGCGCCGCGACCGCATATTCGACGGTCGAGGAGACGCCGCCGTTCTGGGTCGCGAAGGGGGGAACGATATTGCCCGCGTTGCGGCAGACGAACAGGTCGCCGGGCGCGGCCTGCATGATGTGTTCGGGGACGACGCGGCTGTCGGCGCAGCTGATCATCAGCGCCTTGGGGCTCTGCCCGTCGCGGGCGAGCGTGCCGTATAGGTCCGACTGGCTGGGGAAGACGTGCGTCGCGAAATTAAAGACGCGGCCGAGGATGTCGTTCACGGGAGAATGCTCCTTGAATGGAGCAGCCTATCTAGCCAGCCTGTTTTGCCCGAGCCGGGCCGGATTGTTTTATTTCATGTCTGGCGACGGCAGGGTGATCGTCGCGCGCAAACCGCCCTCGGTGCGGTTGGCGAGAACGAACGTGCCGCCCTCCGCCTCGACCGCCTGGACCACGATCGAGAGACCGAGGCCGAAGCCGACGGTGTCGCGCCGACGCGCGGTATCGAGGCGGACGAAGGGCTGGGTGACGCTTTCCAACGCGTCCTCGGGGATGCCGGGACCGTCGTCCTCGACCGCGATTGCCAGGCCGCCGGCGGTGTCGGCGAGCGTCACGGTCACCCGCGTGCCGTAATGCAGCGCATTATCGACGAGATTGACCAATGCGCGCTTGAACCCGAGCGGGCGCAGCGTCCGGTCGCAGTGATCCGGCCCGAGATACATCGCCTCGCGACCCCGGTCGGTGGCGTCGTCGACGATCGTCGCGCACAATACCGCCACATCCACGCGGACGGGCGTCTCGGGATCGCTGTCGCCGCCGAGGAAGGCGAGGAGCGAGGCGATCATCGCGTCCATCTCGTCGATGTCGCGCTCGATCGCGCCACGGACGTCGCCACCCGGCACGTCCTCGGTTCTCAGCCGCAGTCGCGCGAGCGGGGTACGCAGATCGTGGCCCACTGCCGCCAGCGCCTGAGTCCGGTCGGCGATCAGTCGCCCGATCCGCGTCTGCATGCGGTTGAACGCGGTGATGACACGGCGGACCTCGCCCGCGCCGTCGATCGCGACGGGTTCCTCGTCACCGCTGCCGATCGTGTCGGCGGCGCGGGCGAGGCGACGCAGTGGCAGCAATGTCTGGCGGATCAGCACGCCGCCGAGCAGCATCAGCGCCAGCGCGGGGACGAGCGCGATCAGGATTCGCTCGACCGCGAGGTTGAGGTTGGTGACGGGCTCGCGCGTGCGGAACTGCACCCAGCTTGCGTCGGGCAGTTGCAGTACGCCGGTGATCACCGCAGCCCGACCGGGCGAGGCGAGACGCAGCCTGAGATCGGCAGTTCCCAGCGACGGCTCCCAATCGAGCACCTGCTGGCGGATCGCATCGAGTTCGGGGGCGACCGGTGGCACCTTGGGGAGAGCTTCGTCCCAGCGGATCGCATAGCGATCGGTGGTCAGTTCGGCGGCCATGGTGGCGCGCGCGTCGGCACTGCGTTCGGCGAGCAGGTGCCGCGTTATGACGAGATGCTCCGCCAGCCGATGCGCTTCCTCGTCACGCACCGAGAACTGGCTGGCGCGTTCGTAGAGCAGGGTCGAAATGCCGAATTCGACGATCAGCGTCAGCAGCAGGATCCCGAGGATCTGCCCGAGCAGACCGACCGAGGGACCGATCAGCCGCCTCAAGAACGCTCCACCGCGACGTTGAGCATATAGCCGACGCCGCGGACGGTGACGATCGGCGCCTCCGCCCCCGCGCCCGAAAGCTTGCGGCGCAGACGGCTGACGAGGACGTCGATGCTGCGATCCGAACTGTCGCCCAATCGTGTGCGCGACAGTTCGATCAACCGGTCGCGCGCGATGACGCGCTGGGCATGGTCGATCAGCACGACGAGCAGGTCGAATTCGGCGCCAGTCAGCTCGACCGCGGCGCCGCTCGGCGAGGTCAGCTCGCGGCGCGGCAGGTTCACCGTCCAGCCGTCGAACGTGATCAGGCCGCGCGCCTCGCTGCCGTCGCGGCGGTCGAGCGCGGGGCGGCGCAGCACCGCGCGGATGCGCGCGATCAGTTCGCGCGTGCCGAACGGCTTGGCGATATAATCGTCGGCGCCGAGTTCGAGGCCGACGACCCGGTCGGTCTCGCTGCCCTTGGCGCTGATGAAGATGATCGGGACGTCGCTTTTCTGGCGCAGCGCGCGGCACAGGTCGATCCCGCTGGTGCCCGGCAACATGATGTCGAGCAGCACGAGATCGATCGGCCCCGCCTCCAGCGCCAGCCACATTTCGGGCGCGGCGGAGGCGGTCTTCGCGGCGTAACCGTTCTCCTGGAGCGCGCGCGCGGTGAGCGTGCGGAGACCGGGATCGTCTTCTACCAAAAGGATAACCGGTGCGGACATGTGCCGCGAGGTAAGAGGCAATCCCGGGTCGGTCAACGGCGGCTCAGAGACTGTTTGTCAGGGTCCGGCTTACGCCGGACCGCCGCACCAAAACTCGTTCTTCCGCGAGTTTTCAAAACGCCGCCGTTGCCGAGAAGACGACCTGCGCCCCCGCGATCGAACCCCCGTCCTTGGTCGAGGCGAAGTTGGGCAGCAGATACGCCGATTCGCGCCGCGAAATGTCGGTGTCGATGTACGCGACGCCCAGCGTCACCGGTCCGAGCACGTAATCCGCGCCGAGCATCCAATCCCAATATTCGCCCGTCGGGGCGACGCTGGTGCCGTTCGGGCCGAGCCCGCGATTGCCGTTCGAATGGCCGAGATGCGCCTTGGCGGTAAACTTGGTTCCCGGAATCCCCGCGGCGGCATCGCCCCACAAGTACAGATTGTCCTCCTTGTCGCCGGGGTAGGTGAAGACGCCCGCGGCGGCATCGGCGCCGGTCTCATACCAGCGGCCGAGCGCCTGCTGCGGCGGCGCATAGGCGACGCCCGCGAGCAGAGCGAGCGGGCCGATCGTCCCAGATAGTTTGGCATAAGGCTCGACGAAATCGGTCTCCGATGCGCCACCCGGATACATGTACCAGGTGAAGCCGACGTCGAGCGCGCCGCCTTGCGTCACTGGGAATTTGTAGCCCGCGAACAGATCGAGTTCGAGATTGGCGCCGCCGAACGTGCCCCAGCCGGCGAGGTTCGACGCCCACGCACCGGCGTAGACGCCGCTCTTGTGGGTGACGGTCGCGCCGCCTTGCACCGCGATCTCCTCGTCGGTCTGCGAGACACCGCGGAAACGATAATCGGAGACGAGCGCGACGCTGCCCGTCACGGTGACGTCCGCAGGCGGCGCGGTGTCCTGCGCGGTGGCGGGCGAGATTAGGACCACAAGCAACGGTGCGGCGACGGCGATGGTATTCTTGGGGATCTTCATGGAAACCTCCGGATGGTTGAGGTTCCTCCTGCATCCGGGACCGCCGCCGCTCTCGATCGAAGCAGGGGAGTTCGGTGGCGGCGTACGGCCTCGGACGAGGGCTCTCTAGCGTCGTCGCCCCTTCGCTTGGTGTCCGGATGGTTACGAAACGTTGCGCGCGATCGACAGCAACGGTTCGTCACGCGGCGGCGGGTGGCGGGCAATCCGCGCGCGTTAGCTGGGCGGCATCCACACGGGAGAATTACGATGATCAAACTTGCCCTGACCGCCGCCGCCATCCTTTCGGCCGCCACTCCGGCACTGGCGGGCCAGACCCATTATCAGCCGACCGCGCAGGATTTCCGCGACGGCGTCTGCACGCGGCAGCAGGTCCACACCCCGGCGGGCAAAATGGTGCACAACGCCCCCATCGTGCGCTGCGACGCCGCGGCATTGGCCAGTCGCGACCAAGTCGAGGCATCGCGCGAGCGCACTGCGGCGACGTCCGGCGTCGATGCGCCGGAATCCGCGCGCTGGTAGTGTTTCAGATGTATGGTCCTGGGACTTGCTGGTGCGGATGGCGCGTGAAGCGTTCCGGCTCCGTTGCCCAGATTTTGCATACATATTCGTGCGGGGTGAGGCCACGGAGCGTCTTGAGCCGTCGGCCCCAGGCTCCCCCCAAACCCCTCCCATTCAGTATAACGTCTTGGGGGGCGGGGTGGGGGAGGGCCGGTGCCGCCCATCCGCGTGAGCGGATGAAAATCTAGCGCATCGTGAAGACGACTTGGTCGATCACCCGCCCGGCCACGTCGGTGAGCCGCAACTGATGTCGCCCCGGCCCCGCCAGGATCATCGGCGCCGCATCCGCCGCGCCGAGATCGCGCCGGTCGAGCCACAGGCTGTGTGCGACAATGTTGCCGCTCGTCGCGATCGCGAGGCGCTGTCGGTCGACCGGGATGTCGGGATCGAGCGCGTAGACGCTGCCCGCGACCGGGCTGGTGATGCGCGGGCGGCGGGCGGTGGCGGGGGCGGAGGCAATCGTCGTCAACCCGGTGCCCCGGACGAACCATTCGCGGCGCGGCTGTTCGATCGCGTCGGCGAAGCGGATCGTGCGTTGTTCGATGCCGGGGGGCGGGGCGGGGGCCTCGTCGCCGCCGAGCGCGATCATCACGTCTCGCCACACGGGCGCCGCGCCGCTGGTGCCCGAGACCGCCCGCATCGGATCGCCCTCGGCGTTGCCGACCCACACCGCGACGGTGTAGCGGCGCGTGAAGCCGATACACCAATTGTCGCGCATCGCCTTCGACGTGCCCGTCTTCACCGCCGCCCAGAACGGCAGCCGCAGCGCCGAATCGAGCCCGAAGGTCACCGCGCGAGCATTCGCGTCGGCGATCATGTCGGCGACGATCCACGCGGCCTGAGGCGTGGTGATCGCGCGCGGTGAGTTGCGAGGCGCGCCGGCAGTCAGGCGGAGCGGCGACCAGCGGCCGCCGTTCGCGAGGCTGCGATAGGCGTCGGCCTGTTCGGTCAGCGTCACCTCGGCCGATCCGAGCGCGAGGCTGAAGCCGTAATAATCGCCGTCCTCGACGATCCCCTTGTAGCCGGTGTCCCAGAGTCGGTCGCGAAACGGCTCGACGCCGACCAGCAGCAGCGTGCGGACGGCGGGGACGTTGAGCGACCCCGCCAGCGCCGACCGCGCCGAGACGAGGCCCTTGAAACCCTTGTCGTAATTCTGCGGCACATAGAGGCCCGAAGCGGTGTCGAGTTGCACCGGCGAATCATCGAGGATCGAGGCAGCGGTCAGATACCCCTTCTCGATCGCGTCGGCATAGAGGAAGGGTTTGAGCGTCGATCCCGCCTGACGATAGGCGTTCGCGGCATCGACCGCGGGGGCGGTCGATGCGCCACCGATCCCGCCGACATAAGCGAGGACATCGCCGCTGGCGTTGTCGACGACGACGACCGCGCCATCTCGCGCGCGGGTGCCGCCGAGGCCCTGAAGCTGGCGACGCAGCGACGCGATCGCGATCCGCTGGATGCGCGAATCGAGCGTCGTGGTGATGCGCCTTCCCGGTTTCTTGAGCAAGCGATCGGCGAGATGCGGCGCGAGGCCGGGATCGAGCGCGAGGCTGCGCGCCGGGCCGAGCATCGACGCGGCTTGTGCCCTGAACCCCAAACACCCGTTCGCTTCGAGCCCTTCGTCTGCCTGCCAAGGCAGGCGCTCAGGATAAACTTCGGCGGTTTGCGCCAAAGTCGAGAAGCGTTGCGCCTCGTGCGCGTTTCTCGACTGCGCTCGAAACGAACGGGAGAGGGCGCATGCTCTTTTCGCCACTTGCTCTGCCGTTGCTTGCGGTTGCGGAAGAAGCGCTGCGAGCATCAGCGCATCGTCGCGTGACAATGCCTCCGGGGTTTTGCCAAATAATCCGAGCGCGGCGGCGCCTATGCCCTGCGCCTCGCCGCGGAAGCCAGCGAGGTTGAGATACGCCTCGAGCACCTGATCCTTAGACCAACCACTCGCGAGCGTTCGCGCAGCGCGGATCTGGCGGAGCTTGTCAAGCCAGCCGCGCGCACCCGGGCGGGCGAGATCGGGCGACAGGAACCCTGCGACCTGCATCGCCAGCGTACTCGCGCCGCGCGGGCGGTTGCCTTCGATGCGGTCGCGTAATGCCCCACCGATCGCGAGCCAGTCGACCCCGCCGTGCGTGGCGAAACGGTGGTCCTCAGCGGCGATGATCGTGTCGCGCGCGACGGGCGCGATGCGGTCGAGCGGGGTCCAGGCAAGGCGGCGCGTCGCGAAATCGACGCGCGAGGAATCGAGGAGCGCGCCGTTCCGGTCGTAGAGCCAGGATTCGGAGGGGTGCCAAGCCGCGCGCACCTGCGCATAAGTCGGGAGTGGGGGCGGGCGGGTGAGCCAGTCGAATGTGGCAAAGAGCGCGATCGCGATGATCAGGCCCGCGACCGCCAAGCGGCCCTTCGTCGGCCTCGCTATCGTCGTCATCTCCGCGAAAGCGGGGATCCATCGTGCCTCACGCGCCACGGCGCTTGCCGATCGATGGATTCCCGCCTTCGCGGGAATGACGGTGGTTGCGGGTAGTCACCGCTGCGCCACCACCACATCCGCGATCGGCAGCGCCGCGCGGATCGCGGGGGAGTACATCGCCTCGACCCGGCTCGGCGGCATCCGGAAATGTCCCGCGCCGTTGAGGCGGAGCATATACGACGCCTGGAACCGACCGCGCGGCACCCAAGCATAATACCCGCGCCACGAATCATTGCCGCGCTCGACATACGCGGGGACGACGCCGACCTGCACCTCCCACAATTTGCCGTCGGTATCGACCGCGCCGAATTTCACGCCCGGCCCGGCTTCCGCCTGCGACGCGAGGATCTTCGATTGCCCGCCGAGATCGCCGACGATCGTCGCGCCCGCCGGGATCGGATCGTCGATCACCACCCAATTTCGCTCGGCCGTCGCATCGACGGTGATCGTCACGCGCATCACGTCGCCGCGGGTCAGTTGCCCGGCAACGCGGCGCTGGACGATCTCGATCTTGCGCGACATGCGGTAGCCCGCGGCAAGCGGCCGGATCAGTGGGACCGCCGCCTTGACCGAAACGGTCGCCCACGGCCCCGCGCCCGATGGCTGGCTCAGCATCAGCGGGGTCTGCGTCGCGGGCAGCGCGAAGCTCGCCTGCCTGAGCTTCACCGCAAGCGGCCAAGCCTTCGAGATGCTCCGCCCGCCGAACGACAGATTGGTCGCGCCGGTGATCGCGCTCGCCGGATAGAGCGTCGCGAACTTGCGCGCGGCGAGCGTGCCCCAGGCGTTGGCGGTGGTGGTGTCCCAATGCCCGCGCAGCTGGCGCAGCGACACGCCGACCATCATCTTGGGCGCATCGTCCTGCCAGCCGGGTCGGCCGAGCGTGGCGATCACCGCCTTGATCGCGCTTTCGTCTGCGGATTGCATCAGCCACCACGGCGCCTTCGACTGATCGGTCAGATCGAGCCGCGTGCCCTCATAGACGAGCCGCGAGCGCAGCACCGCCTCGCCCGCCGCGCGCAACGCCTGCGCGTTGGCGAGGCCCGGCACCTGCCCGAGCGCGACGAGATAATCGCTGAGGCCCGATGTCGGCATCTCCGCATTGGTCAACCCGATCTGGCCAAGCATTGCCGGAGTCGCTGCGCCAGCCCGCGCCAGTGCGGTGAAGGCGGCGAGCCTTTGCAGACGAACGTCGCCATATTCCTCGTGGCGCAGGCGCCCGTCGAGCACCGCGCGCATCCCCTCGATCATCTTGGTCTTGGCGGTGTCGGGAATCGCGAGACCCGCCTCTCCGGTCAGCGACAGGACATAGGCGGTCAGCGCTTCCGATCCGGGGAGCGAATCGCTCGGCCAGTAACGCAGCAACCCGTCGGGCGCCTGATACGTCGGGATATCCCCCGCCAGCCGCGTCCAGCCCGCCGCGTCGCCCAGCGCGACGACGCGGCTCAGCCGCTGTTCGAAGCAGGTGTAGGGATAGGCCGCCATGAAACTGCGCACCCCGGCGAGCGGCGGCGCGAGCGTGTCGTCGAGTTTGACATCGACCGAACCGAACCCCGCGATCGCCCCCATCGGTGGCGCGATCGGGATCGTCGTGTTCGGCCCGACCCGCGCCAGCGTCGAGGCCCAGGTCTCGACCGGAATCAACGGCACGACATCCTGCGTCGTCGTCAGTCTGTCCACCGCACGGCCGTCGCTCGACTTGGCAGAGACCTGCCATCGCAACACGCCCGATCCCGGCGGCGCGACCAGGTTCCATGCGACCGGCGCGGCGCCGCCCGCGGGGATCGTCACCGTCAGCGGCTTGCCGTTCGCGATCCGCGGGGTCAGCGCGACTTGGGCGGTGACCGTCATCGGCTTGTCGGAGCCGTTTCTCAGCGTGAAACCCGCCGCGTAACGATCGCCGCTGCGCACCAGCGGCGGCAGCCCCGCGAAGATCGACAGATCCTGCGCGGTGCGGATGTCGGCGGTGCCGGTGCCGAACGCCTGCGCGCCGTCGGTGGCGATCGCGACGAGCTTGAACGAGGTCAGCGCGTCGTTGAGCGGGACGGGGACGCGCGCCCGACCATTGGCGTCGAGCGAGACGCGGCCTTTCCACAACAGGACCGGCTGGAAGTTCTCGCGGTTGAGCGCGGACAGGTCACCGCCGCCACCGCCCCCCGCCTCGACCGCCTTCTTGCCGTAATGCCGCTTGCCGACGACCTGCGTCTGCGCGGTCGAAGTAAGGACCGAGAGCGACCGCTCGCCCATCATCGCGGTCAGCACGTCCCATGATTCGTTGGGCGCAAGCTGGAGCAAAGCCTGATCGACCGCGGCGAAGGCGACGTCTGCGGTGCGCGCGGGTTTGCCGTTGGGATCACGAACCTCGACCATCACCTGCGCGGTTTCACGCGCGGCATAGCGTTCCTTGTTCGCGGCGACCTTCACCGCCAGCGTGTGGGATTCCCAACCGACCTTCACCTTGGCGATGCCCAATCGGTACGACGGCTTGGCGAGATCGACGAGCGCGGTCGGTTCGGGCGCGGGATCGCGCGATCCGAACAGGCCCTTGAACCAGTCGAGCCAGCCCTTCTCGACGCGCCCGCGCACCGCCATCACCGAAACGAACACGTCGGGGGCATAAGTCCCCGGCATCGGCACCGACACGACGGGATCGGTGCCGCTGAGTTCGGTGACGAAGCTCGACAGCACCCCCTCGCGCTCCACCGTCACCAGCGCGGTCGCCGAACGGAACGGCATCCGCACCTGGAATTTGGCGACGTCGCCCGCCTCGTAGCTGACCTGTTCGGGAACGACGTCCATCCGGTCGCCATTGTCGCCGCCGAACCACCAGTCGTCGTCGCCCGCCAGCCACACCGATTGCACCGCGCGCGCGACATTGCCGTCGCTGTCGGTCGTCGTCGCGACCGCGTAGACCTCACCCGAGATGCCGGGATCGATCGCGCAATTCGCCATGCCTTGCGCATCGGTCGTCGCCGAACAGGTGGCGTCGATCTTCTCGGTGCGGACCTGATTGTCATAGGCGTAGAAGCCGCCGATCAGCCGCCGCCGCGCGGTCAGGATCTTGCGGCTGTAGAGCGCGACCTGGATGCTCTGGCCCTTGATAGGCTTGCCCTGCGTGTCGAGCGCGACGAAGCGTAGCCTGAGATCGTCCTGCTTCATCAGCCAGCCGTCGGTCTTGACGCCCAATTGCACCGCCGACGGATAGATCGGGATCGTCCGCGTCGCGGTCAGTGTTTGGCCGTTGGCGTCCTGATAATCCATCTCCACGTTCATGTCGGTCAGCGCGTCGAGCGCCGGCACCTCGATCGTCGTCTTGGTGGTGCCGTCGCCGCCCAGCGTCGCGGGGAGCAACTGCGTCGGCGGCAGCGCGGCGTCGTCCTCCTCGCCATCGCTGTTGAGTGGCTTCACGCCCTCGACGATCGCCTTGCCGCCGAAGCTATAGGCTTCGTAATCCGTTGGCGTGCCCGAATGCGCGAACCAGCCGACGCGGACATCGACCGGCAGGTTGGAGGCACCGCCGCCCGACAGGAACCCGACGAACAGGTCGAGCGGCATCGATTTCGGCCGCACCGCCGCTGCCTTAGGACCCGTCACCGTCGCGCGCATCGTCGGCAATTTGTATTCGTCGACCTTGAACGACTGCCCGGCGTAGACGACGCTGCCGTCGCTTTTCAGGATCTGGACGTCGTAATCGCCCATCGGCGCCGCGGCGGGGGCCGCCCAAGTCGTTTCGCCGATACCATTGGCGTCGAGCGTCAACGGCATGTCGAACTGCGTGTCCGAACCGCGATGCTGGAGCCGCAACGTACCTGAAAAGCCTGGCGGGATGCTGAAGCCGCTGCCGTCGGGCTGGCGCGCGATATGCTTCATGTGGATCGTCTCGCCCTGGCGGACGAGTGCGCGATCGAACACGGTGTGGACGATCTCGCCGCGCGCGGAATAGCCGTAGGGCAGGTCGAAATCGTACGGCCGGATGCCCTCGCCCCATTCGGTCAGCGTGAAGCTGTAATCGTCGCCGAGCGTCGCCGAGACCATCAGCGGATGCGGGCTGGAGTCGTATTCGCAGCCGCCATAGGTTTCGGGTTCGGGTAAGCCCGCAGGGACCATCACGCCGCCCGATCGATCGGTGATGCCGCGCGCGAGCAACTTGCCCGTGCAGCTGTCGGTGATGCGGACCGTGGCATTTGCGGCGGGTTTGCCGCCGTCGAGCGTCGTCACCCAGGCGAGGCTGCGCTCGCGGCCCCATTTGAAATGCACCGACAGATTGGTCACCAGCGCGGCGGCGGCGACGTAGCGCGGCGCATCGCGCCCGAGCAATGCGCGACCGAGCACGGGGCTGGCCAGTTCGACGACGTAGAAACCGGGTTTGGCGAGCGGGATACCGACGACCTCGAAATCGCGGCCCTTGCCGGGCAGGCCGACTTTGATCGGCGTGCCTTCGCTCAGGATCGCGGCCTCGCCGGTGTGGTTGATCCGGCGGACGACCTCGCCCTGTTTGTCGGTGATCGTCTCGATATTATTGTCGTCCGCCTTGTCGACGGTGCGGAGCCATTGCGCGATCGCACCGTCGTTTCCGGCAACGCGCTGCGTCTTCCCCGATACCGCGAGGTTGCGGCCCTGAAGCGCAGGTTCGACGTTGCGGACGGTGACGGGGAGGACGCCGCCTTCCTTCGCCTCGAGGATGCCGAAGGGCGCGGCGAATTTCACCAGCGGCTGCGCCTCGTCGAAGCGGACGTCAAGCGGGAAGCGCTCTGCATTCGACAGAATGCGGCCGCTTTCGTCCTTGACGCCGGCAGGCATCGTCAGCTTGGCGGCGGTCGCGGGCTGGAACGGCGCGGCGAAGCCGACGTCGCTGATCGTCGCGTTCTTCTTCTCGTCGTCGCTGAAGGTCGGCGCGATTTCCTTGCCGTCGGCGGTCGCGATGCGGATCGCCTGCGCGGTCGACATCGGGATTGGCGCGGAGAAGCGGACATAGGCCTTCTCGACCGGGCTGCACCCCGCTTGTGCGTTCACCCGGCTGCATTCGAAGCGCGCCGCGAAGGGCTTGCGGACGGTGTAATCGAAGCGCTGGTCGGCGCCCGCGGTTTTGCCGCTCGCGCCCGCAATCGACGCGCCCCAGACGAGCGAAACGTCGCGCCCCGGCGGCAGCGGCCGACCACATTGCACCGCGACGACACTCGCGAACGCTTTCTGCCGCGCGGCGGGGTCGGCGGGGATCGTCGTCGGCAAGCCTCCGGAATCGAGGAAGCTGCGCACCGACCAATTGTCAGTCCCCAGCGCGCCCAGCAATTTCGCGGGCACGTCGGCGGCAAGCACCCTGACCGGAATCTTCTCGCCGATCCCGTCGACCGCGCAATACGCCCCCGCCGCGACCGAAGCAGGAGTCGGCGCCAGATTCGCCGCGATCAGGAACGCCTGGTCCTCCTCGATCTCGTCGCCCCCGCCCGACGGCATTACCGCGCGCGCCACCGGCCCGCCGGCATCGACCTTGAAGGTCTGCTGGTTCGCCAGCGCATATCCGGCGACGCTGCGCAGGCCGTCGCGGGTGACGATCTTGCAGGTCGTGCCACCGGGCAGGCCGTTGGCGAATTCCCAAACCCAAGTCTGCTGATCGACCCAGCGCCCCTCTCCGCCGACCGCGCATTCGACCGTCGCCGGTGCGGTGGCGCGCGGATCGCCCAGGGGCACCATCGCCTGGCTGAACCGGATCGTGAATCGCTCGATCGATCCGTCGCCGATCCCCGGCGTCGCGAGCACGACCTGCGGACTCGAATCGCCGAGCGCGGCAACGGGCGCGATGGCGAGCGCCAGCAGCGCTATCCGGACGGCGAGCTTCATGCAGACGATTCCCCCTGATCGATATCAAGCTAACGCCGAGTCCGCGCCTGTCCAGCGGGATTGCGTTTCATCGCGCGACGCGGAACACTTGCCTAGCCGAATCAGGGGGCTGCCGGCTTGGACACGATAGTCTGGATGATCGATGCGATCGCGCGCGAGACGATGCTGTTCGCCGCCGTCGGCTTTCTGGTCGGCGGAATCGACGATCTCGCGATCGACCTGATCTGGCTGTCGCGCCGCGCAAGACGCCGCGACCGCGGTATCCCGACGCTCGCCGATCTTCCCGTGACCCCGCCCGGGCGGCTAGCGGTCTTCGTCGCGGCGTGGGACGAAGCCAACGTCATCGGCGCGATGCTCCGCACCGCGCTCGCACGCTTCGACCACCCCAACTATCGTATCTACGTCGGCACCTATCCCAACGACCGGACGACGATCGACGAAGTCGCGAGGGTCGCTACGGAGGACGAGCGTATTCGTCTCGTCGTCGGTGACCGGGACGGGCCGACCACCAAGGCCGATAATCTCAACGTCCTGTGGCGCGCGCTCGCCCGCGACGATGCACGGGCGGGGGTCCGTAGCCGTGCGGTGGTACTCCACGACGCGGAGGACGTCGTTCACCCGCTCGAACTGCGCGTCTACGATACGAAGCTTGATCGATACGCCGTCGTTCAGATCCCGGTGCTGCCGCTGATCGATCACGGCAAAAGATTCGTGTCGGGGCACTATGCGGACGAATTTGCCGAGGCGCATAGCAAGCAAATGGTCGTCCGCGCGGCGCTCGGGGCGGGGCTGCCGCTGGCCGGTGTCGGTTGCGCGATTTCGGTGGAGGCGTTGAACGCCATCGCCGCAGAAAATGGTACGCCCTTCGACGCGGCCAGCGTTACCGAAGACTATGAACTCGGCTTACGCGTGTCGGCGCTCGGCCTCTTGGCGTGCTTCGCCCGAGTCCGCGACGACGACGGAGCGCTGGTCGCGGTACGTGCCTATTTCCCTTCCACCATCCCCGCCGCAGTCGCGCAGAAATCGCGCTGGATGGTCGGGATCGCGCTTGCCGGGTGGGACCGGATCGGCTGGGGAAGGTGGTACGACCTCGGCGATCACTGGATGCGGATGCGCGATCGCCGCGCGCCGCTCGCGGTGCTGATCCTCGCCGCCGCCTATCTCGGGCTGCTATTCCTGAGTGCGTCGATCGCGCTCCACCTCTTCGCCGGAACCAATTTTCCGCCACTTTCCAAACCCGTCTGGACAATGCTCCGGATCAACGCGGCGCTGCTCGCGTGGCGGATGGCGATGCGTATAGCGATCACCGCCGGCCTATACGGTTGGCGCGAGGGATTGCGCGCGATCCCGCGGATGGTCGTTGCCAATTACATCGCCTTGCTGGCGGTACGCCGCGCCTTCGCGCGCTATTTCGCGACGCGCGACGGCCGACCGATCGACTGGGGCAAAACCGATCACGTCTTTCCGACCGATATCGTCGAAGAGGCGGCGTCGCGATGATCGCAAGCAGCCGCCCGATCCGCTTCCTCACGCTGGTGCTCGGCGGCTGGGTCGGCGCGCGGACGGTGATGCTGTGGCCGGTCGCCGCGATCGTGCCCGAGGTGGTCCGCTCGTTGGCTCCCGCCGCGGTCGCCGAAGCGGCAACCGCGCCGCCGATCACGGGCCCCATGATTTCCGCGAGCCAAGAGCTGGCATCGACGTGGATCATGCCACGACCCGGAGCGATTCCGCTTGTCCGTACCGGGATCGAACCCGCCGTCACGCCGCTCAAGCGGAAAGCCGCGGACCCGGCCCTCGTCGCGCTCGCGCTGGCGGGCCTGATCCGCTTCGGCCCCGCAATCCCGCTGGCGACCGCGGGGAGCGACCCACCGATCGCGTTCCGCGCTTCGCGCTGGTCGGGCAGCGCCTGGGCGATCCTGCGCCCCGGTGGCCGCGCGACGCCGTTCGCGAGCCAGCTCGGCGGTAGCCAGGCAGGCGCACGGATCGCCTATGCGGTGGACGGCGCAAGGCGCCTCGCGATCGTCGCGCGCGTGTCGACCGCGCTGTCGTCGCGCCAGAAGGAGGCGGCGATCGGCCTCGACTGGCGCCCGACATCGCTGCCGATCCACCTCGTCGCCGAACAGCGGATCGGCGTCGAGAACGCGCGCGGCGGCCCCGCGATCGGCGTGATCGGCGGCATCGGCCCGACCCCCGTCGCCGCCAACTTCCGCCTCGAAGCCTACGGCCAGGCCGGCGTGATCGCGCGCGACGGCGCCGAAGGCTTCGCCGACGGCGCGGTGCGCGTGACGCGACCGGTCGCGGAGACGGGCGGCGTATCGATTGATGTCGGCGCGGGCGTCTGGGGCGCGGCGCAACGCGGGGCGTCGCGGCTGGATGTGGGTCCATCGATCGGCGTGCGCATTCCGGTCGCGCGTACCGCCTTGCGGGTGTCGCTCGACTGGCGCCAGCGGATCGCTGGGGGTTCACGACCTGGACCTGGTCCGGCGCTCTCGATCGGGACAGATTTTTAAAGCAAAGGTTTTCGGGGAAATTCCGTTAGTTTATATTGTAATAGAGGAACGCCGATACCTGTGCCCCAGCCGACCGGTTGTGAAATATAGAGCATCCGGGTCCAGCGCCTTCGGTCACTGCCGTGTCTGGGGAATGACAAACCGCGCAACCTCTTCAACCAAGCCGGCGAGGAAGGCGCGTCGATCGGGGTGTGTTTCGCGAACCTGTGGCGGAAGCTGGTCCATGTACGTGAAGTGCCCGGCGTCTTCATCGACGCTGACGTCGACGCGGTTCTGCGGTCCGATCGCCTCCCTCAGAAAGAAGGCCTGATCGGGGGGCGTGATCGTATCCCTGCCGCCCGCCCAGACCCGAATGGGCACGCTAATGGTGCGGAGCGCCCCGGGGCGGCGGAAGAAGTCGGTCGGGGGCGCGAACAGCGCAAGGCGGCTGAACATCAGTGTAGAGCCGCAGATTAGCCGCTGCCCGTCTCGCGTTTCACCCTCGCCCCCGGCAAGCGCGAGCAATGTCACCGCTCCAATCGAATGGCCGATCCCCACGATCGGCAGGCCATCCAGAGCATAGGATACGATCGAGGCCGCCAGTCGCTGAATACGCAGGTTCAGTTCCGCCTCGGTCGGAACGGGCGAGGCAAGCATATCGAAATGGGGGGCAACGATCGTGCATCCCCGCTGAGAGACGGCTTGCAGAAGCGGAAGATGACGCGATGGATTTCCGCCGCGTCCGACCGCAAAAAGCCCAATACATACGGGGTCGGCGGACTCGATCGCCGTCACATCAAAATCTCCCGCTCCGTCCCACGCTCGCGATGTTGTCGTGACGGGATTGCTTACCATGCTCATTCCCAGGTGAATTTCGCCTCTCGAAGCCAGTAAGGCGAACGCGGGGATCCCGCCACCGCTGCTACCCGACAAGTCCCAATTTCCACCAAAAGGAATCGATCACTGGCCACTGCTTCCAGACGTTCGTGTCGGGGCGCGCAACGACACAATCGCCTCATCCGAGGTCGCGCTACCGCTTCCGCCCGCGCCCATAACCGCATATCGCACGCCCATGCATCTCTACCTCCCGATCGCGAACCTGTCGGTCAACGCGCTCGTCATCATCCTGCTCGGCGGCGGGGTGGGGCTGCTTTCGGGGATGTTCGGGGTCGGCGGCGGGTTCCTGACGACGCCGCTGCTGATCGTCTATGGCATTCCGCCGACCGTCGCGGCGGCATCGGCGTCGAGCCAGGTGACCGGGGCGAGCGTTTCGGGCGTGTTCGCTTATCTCCGCCGCGACGCGGTCGATATCAAGATGGGGATCGTGCTGGTCGTCGGCGGCGTCCTAGGCTCGCTGTTCGGGGCGTGGCTGTTCAAATTGCTCCAAGCGACCGGGCAGATCGATACCGTCATCGGGGTCACCTATGTCGTCATGCTCGGCTCGATCGGCGGGCTGATGCTGCGCGAATCGGTGCAGGCGATCGCGGTCGCCAAGGGCCGGCGCGTCGCCAAACCGCGCAAGCGCCGCCACCATCCGCTCGTCGCCGCACTGCCGTTCAGGATGCGGTTCTACAAATCGGGGCTCTATATCTCGCCGCTGGCGCCGATGATTCTCGGTTTCTTCACCGGCATCCTGACGATCCTGCTCGGCGTTGGTGGTGGCTTCGTGCTGGTGCCCGCGATGATCTATCTGCTCGGCATGGCGACCGCTGTGGTCGTCGGGACGTCGCTGTTCCAGATCCTGTTCGTCACCGCCGCGGCGACGATGGTCCATGCGACCACGACCAAGGCGGTCGATATCGTGCTCGCGGCGCTCCTGCTCCTCGGGTCGGTCGCGGGGGCGCAGATCGGCGCACGGTTCGCCAATCGCGCGAAGCCCGAATATCTCCGGCTCGCGCTCGCGGTGATGGTGCTGCTCATCTGCACGCGCATCGCGCTGGGCCTCGCATGGCGGCCGGGCGAAATCTACTCGGTCGAGCTTTCGTGAAAAAGGTGCTGCTGATGCTGGCCGCGCCGCTGCTGCTGGCGCAAGCCAAGCCCGTGCTCGTCCCCGACGTGTCGCAACGCAATATCGAGATCATCTACAGCTTCACCGGCGCCGAACTCTTGCTGTTCGGCGCGATCCTCTACCCCGGTGGGCGCTTGCCGAGCGAGACCAAGGCGACCGATGTCGTCGTCGTCGTGAAGGGCCCGGTCGAATCGATCCTGGTCCGCGAGAAGGCGAAGGTCGCGGGCATCTGGGTCAATGCCGATCGCCTGCCGTATCGTTCGGCGCCGTCGTTCTACGCGATCGCCTCGTCGCGGCCGATCGACGCTTTGGTCGACGATCGGACGCGCGCGATCTATGAACTCGGGCTCGGCAGTCTCCAGCTTTCGCCCTCGTCGTCGGCACCGCCCGCGGTGCAGGATCGTTTCGCGCAAGGGTTGGTCGAGCTGAAACGCAAGGCGGGGCTGTATTACGAGGCGCCCGGCGCGGTCGAGATAACCGATGGCGTGCTGTACCGCGCGCACGTCGCGATTCCCGCGCGCGTGCCGGTCGGTCGCTTCACCGCCGAGACCTTCCTGATCCAGGACGGCCGCGTGATCGCGGCGGCGACGCGCGACATCGACATCCGCAAATCGGGCTTCGAACGCTTCGTCGCGATCGCGGCGCAGCGGTCGGCGGTGCTGTACGGTCTGGTGACGGTCGCGCTGTCGGTGTTCCTCGGCTGGGCCGCCGGGTGGATCGCGCGGCGTTTATGACGCGCTCGCGCGCCCATCGCCGAGACGCGATCAAACAAAGACTCGCTGGTGCCCATCACGCGCGAGAGCGCGTCAAACGATAAGAGCCAATCAACTCCCGCGTGCCACCCCTAAAAACCTTCTCACGCAATCTTTACCAAAGTTCGCCTAGACGGTCCGTGAGTTGCCGGGGGACCACCCACAATGACCGAAATGCCGGGGATGGACGCGTTTGCAGCGGCGGTTTCTGCCGTTACGCCTGCGTCCGCGTCGGAGGCGCCGATCGGCATCGTCCTCGAAGTCTCGGGGTCGTCGAGCCGGATCGTGCTCGACATGGCCGCGCTCGACGCGCTCGCGTCGCACGCTGATCCGACACTGGCCTATGCCGGTCAGGTCGGCAGCCAGATCAAGGTGCGGGTCGGCCAGTCCTGGCTGATCGCCAACGTCCGTTCGCTGAAGCTCGCCGATGGCCACGGCGATCGCATCGCCGCGCAGATCGATTTTCTCGGCGAAGGCGACGAGGAGAAATTGACCGGCAAGCTCTACAGCTTCCGTCGCGGCGTCACGCGCTACCCGCCGCCCGGCGCCGCGGTCTATCCGGTGTCGGACGCGGACCTGAAGCAGATCTACGCCGCCGACGATCGCGCCAGCGTCTCGATCGGCACGGTCTATCCCGACGCGCGATATCCGCGCGACGCTGTACGTCGATGCGATGCTCGGCAAGCATTTCGCGCTGCTCGGCTCGACCGGCACCGGCAAATCGACATCGGCGGCGCTGATCCTCCACCGCATCTGCGAGCTCGCGCCGCAGGGCCATATCGTGATGATCGATCCGCACGGCGAATATTCCGCCGCGTTCAAGGGCAACGGCGCGCTGTTCGACGTCTCGAACCTCGCGATGCCGTATTGGCTGATGAACTTCGAGGAACATTGCGAGGTGTTCCTGACGACGACCGGGTCCGAGCGTCAGGTCGATGCCGACATCCTGTCGAAATGCCTGCTCGCCGCGCGCGGCAAGAGCCGGGCTGGGTCGGAAATCCCCAAGCTCACCGTCGATGCGCCGGTGCCGTATCTGCTGAGCGATCTGACCAACCTGATCACGCTCGAAATGGGCAAGATGGACAAGGCGTCGAACACCGCGCCCTATCTGCGGCTCAAATCGAAGATCGAGGAAGTGAAGGCCGATCCCCGTTACGGCTTCATGTTCTCGGGCATGCTCGTCGCGGACACGATGGCGGCGTTCATCGCGCGCATCTTTCGCCTGCCGGGCGACGGGCGACCGATCTCGATCATCGACGTCTCGGGTGTGCCGAGCGAGATCACGTCGGTCGTGGTGGCAATGCTCAGCCGGATGGTGTTCGATTTCGCGATCTGGTCGCGCAACGAACCGCAACGCCCAATCCTGCTCGTCTGCGAGGAGGCACACCGCTACATCCCGTCGGACCGCGCGGAAGCGTCGTCGGTCGGGCGTATCCTCGGGCGGATCGCCAAGGAAGGCCGCAAATACGGCGTCAGCCTGGGCCTCATCACCCAGCGCCCGTCCGATCTCGCAGAGGGCGTGCTGTCGCAATGCGGCACGATCATCGCGATGCGGCTCAACAACGATCGCGATCAGGCTTTCGTCCGCGCCGCGATGCCCGAAGGCGCGCGCGGTTTCCTCGATTCGATCCCGGCGCTGCGCAACCGCGAATGCATCATCTGCGGCGAAGGCGTCGCAATCCCGATCCGCGTGTCGTTCGACGGGCTGGAAGAATCGAAGCGACCGGCGTCGGCCGACCCGCTGTTCTCGCGTCTGTGGACCGATGTCGGCGACGAAGAAGCGATCATCCAGCGGACGATCCAGAAGTGGCGGTTGCAGGGTAGGTGAGTACCTTTTTGACGCCCTCCCAGGCGTAAGACGGTCCCAGCCCGCTCCCCCTCCCCACCTCCCAGGCAATTATAATGTCTTGGGAGGTGGGGAGGGGGAGCGGGCTGGCGCCGTCTTATCGGCTTGAGCCGATCAAACCCTAACGCCCCACCTTCACGCTCAACATATTCGCGACCTTCGCCTTGAACGTGCGCAGCGCCGTGCCCGACAGCGTCGCCACGCTCGACATCGAGATCGATCGCGGATTGACCGCACGACCGTTCTTCCACACCTCCCAGTGCAGATGCGGCCCGGTCGACATGCCGGTCGAGCCGACATAGCCGATCACCTGGCCGCGCGCGACATGCATGCCCGCGCGCACCGCGATCCGGCTCATGTGGCCGTACCCGCTGGCGATGCCGCCGGCGTGGTTCAGCTTCACGAAATTGCCGTAACCGCCGCTGCGCCCGGCGAAGGCGACGACGCCGTCGATCGCGGCATAGATCGGCGATCCGTAACGCGCGCCGATATCCAAACCCTTGTGCATCCGCATATAGCCGAGCAGCGGATGCATCCTCAGCCCGAACGACGAGGTGATGTGCCCCGCGACGGGCATGCCGAAGAAGCCCTTGCGCTCGAACCTGCCGTTGGCGTCGAACCAGCCGTTTACGCCATTGTCCTGCCCGTCCCCGTCCCAGCGGACGAGTTGCACTTTCTTGCGACCCTGATCGAGCCCGGCATATTCCAGCGCGCCGATGCGGACTTCGCCGGTCGCGGCGCGTTCCTGCTTGGCGACGAAGTCGAAGCTGTCGGCGGCGGCGATGTCGCGCCCGACCGACAGCTTGGTCGCCATAGCCTTGATGAAGTCGGCGGCGATCTTCGAGGTGGCGCCCGCGGCGCGCAACGATTTGTAGAGCGAGGAGCCGACCAGCCCTTGCAGGCGCAGCGGCGTCCGGTCGATCGCGATCGGCTGCTTGTCGAGCGTCAGCCCGCTCGCTGAACCATCGACGCTGAGATTGAGGTCGAACCGCGCACGAAACGCCAGCTTTTCGAGGGGGCGCGCGACCCTGCGATCGGCACGCCGCCCGAGCGTCAGGGCGATCTGCGTACCGGGCTTCAGATCGTCGAGCGACATCGCCTGTGCGACGAGATCGGCGGCGCGCGCGGCATCACCGCGACCGACACCGGCACGTTGCAGCGCATTCTGGAAACGGTCGCCGTCGCCCAGCGTCGCGGTGAGTTCGACGATCGGGCGTTCGGGCGTTTCGGCGAGCGGCCGGACAAGATCGTTCGCCGCCATCCGCCGCCCGGTCGACGCGCCGAGCGCAAGCGGCGCGATCGATTGCGTCCGCGCTTCGTCCCACTCGCTATCGGTTAGAGGGGCGGGGACGTTGCCGATGATCTGGCGGTTGAGGCTTGGCGAAAGCGCATAAGTCGCGCCGATCAGCGCGGTGCAGGTGGCAAGGCCGCGCCACCACGTCCGCGACCCGATCTGCGCCCCGAGATCGGGCACCCAATCGATTCGCTGCGCCCCGATGCGCAGGCGATCGACCGGTCCGAGATCCTTGATGGGAACGAGCGCGCGACCGAACGAGCGTCCGCCGGCGGTGCCGGCCAGTTCCAATCCCTGAGGTTCGCGCAAGAACATGGCGAACGAGGCCCCAAATAAGCGTCGCCGACCACCCCCGGCGCACGTCGAAGCGTTGTGGCTGGCAAATTCTAAAGTCAAATTAACCCGTCGCATACCGGACTCGTCCTGCGCCGAGGCGTGGCACGGTTGCGGCGAATGGCAGCGGGCGATTTCAGGCGGTTGCATCGCCCGCCGATGCGCCCGATGTTATCGGTCATGCGTGCGATCGATGCGGCCCGGATCACCGCGGTGCTGGGCCCGACCAACACCGGCAAGACCCACCTCGCGGTCGAACGGATGTGCGCGCATTCGAGCGGGATGATCGGCTTTCCGCTGCGGCTGCTCGCGCGCGAAATTTACGATCGCGTCGTGGCGCTGAAGGGCCGCGACCGCGTCGCGCTCGTCACCGGCGAGGAGCGGATCGTTCCCAAAGACGCCCGCTGGTTCCTGTGCACAGCCGAGAGCATGGTGACCGACCGCGACTTCGCCTTCGTCGCGCTCGACGAGGCGCAATTGGGGGCGGATGCCGAACGCGGCCACGTCTTCACCGACCGGCTGTTGCGCGCGCGCGGTCGCGAGGAAACGATGATCCTAGGTTCGGACGCGCTGCGCCCGGTGATCCGCGTTTTGGTGCGCGACGCCGAGATCGTCGAACGCCCGCGCTTTTCGACGCTCACCTATGCCGGCGCGAAGAAGATCAGCCGCCTGCCGCGCCGCTCCGCGATCGTCGCGTTCAGCGCCGAGGAAGTCTATGCCGTCGCCGAGATGCTGCGAAGACTGCGCGGCGGCGCAGCGGTGGTGATGGGCGCGCTGTCCCCACGCACGCGCAACGCCCAGGTCGCGATGTTTCAGGCGGGCGAGGTCGATTATCTCGTCGCGACCGACGCGATCGGCATGGGGCTCAACATGGACGTGGCGCATGTCGCGTTCGCCGGTTTGCATAAGTTCGACGGACGCCGTCGTCGCCGCCTGACCGTCGCGGAGATGGCGCAGATTGCGGGCCGTGCCGGGCGGCATCAGCGCGACGGCACGTTTGGCGGGCTGTCCGAGGAAGGCCCCGACGCGTTTCTGCCCGAAGAAGTGCTGGCGATCGAAGGGCACCGTTTCCCGCGGCTCGACTGGCTCTACTGGCGCGATGGCGAGCCCGACCTGTCGAGCGTCGATGCGCTGATCGCGTCGCTGTCGGCGCCGCCTAACGATCCGATGCTCCGCGCCGCGCCCGAGGCGATCGATCTCGGCGTGTTCCGCCGCCTCGCCGAGGACCCCGCGATCCGCGATCGCGCGAAAGGCAATGTCGCGCTGCTATGGGCGGCGTGCGGCATCCCCGATTTCGGCAAGCACGGCCTCGATCCGCATGCGCGTTTCGTCGCGCGCGTCTTCGGCTATCTCAGCGAAGGCTATATCCCGCATCAATGGTTCGCCGACGAGGTGGCGCGGCTCGACCGCGTCGATGGCGATGTCGAAACGATTGCGGTCCGCGTCGCCGCGATCCGGACCTGGGCCTATCTCGCGCAGCGTGCCGACTGGCTCGCCGATCCGGCGCATTGGGCGGCGCGGACGATGGCGGTCGAGGAACGGCTGTCCGACGCGCTCCACACCGCGCTCACGCAGAGGTTCGTCGACAAAAGAACGACCTTGCTGATGAAGCAGATCGGAGCCGGGGCGGGCGCGCTCCCGGTCGAGATCGACGCCGCGGGCGAAGTGACGATCGACACCCACATCATCGGCCGTCTGGAAGGCTTCCGCTTCACCGTCTCGCCCGATGCGCGTGCATCGGACAAGCGCCTGTTGCTGGCGACCGCGGAGAAGCGGCTGGCGACGGTACGCGCGAAGCTCGCGGGCCGGATTGCGGTTGCGGAGGACGGCGCTTTCTCGTTGCAGGATGGCGCGATCGTCTGGGACGGCCATCCCGTCGCGCGCCTGGCGGCCGGGCGGTCGCTCGCGCGTCCGAAAGTGATGCCCGACGCCGCGCTCGATTGCCTCGATCCGCCGGTTCGCGACGCGGTGGCGGCACGTCTGCGCCGGTGGACCGACGCCGCGATCGCCAGGGCGCTGCCGTCGGTCGCGGCGATGGCGGCGACGGCGCGCGACCCCGCCGCGACATCGCCATTGCGCAGCGTCGCGGGTGCGCTGGAGGCCGGGGCAGGATTCGCGGTGCGCGCCGATATTCGCCAGGCGGTCGATGCACTTTCTCCCGACGATCGCAAGCAGCTTCGCAACGCCGGCATCACGATTGGCGCGCTAGACGTGTTCGATGCGTGCTTGCTCAAGCCGCGTGCGCTGGCGTGGCGGCAGGCGCTGTTCGCCGCACGAAGCGGCACGATACCCGTCGCACCGCTCGCGGGCGCCACGACGTTGCCGCGCGGTGCCCCCGGAGCGACCCCGGCGACGGGCTTCCGCGCGCTCGGCACGCAGGCGGTTCGGATCGATCTCGTCGAACGGATCGCGCGCGCCGCGCACGACGCGCGCTCAAAGACCGGAGGCGTGCGAAAGCCCTTCGCCCCCGATCCCGCGCTCGCTGTGTCGATGGGCCTGCAGCCGGGGTCGATCGCGCGGCTGATGGCGGAACTCGGCTTCCGTCCCGCCCCCGCCGTCGATGGCGCAGAGCGCTGGGTCTGGCGCGGGCGTCCCCCGGTGCGCCGTACTACGCCCCCGCGCGACAATGCCTTCGCCGCTCTGGCGGAGTTGGGGCTTGGCTGAAGCCGTTATCGCATCACCGGGCATGCGGCTCGACCTTTTCCTGTGGTTCGCGCGGATCGTTAAAACCCGAGGGCTCGCGCACGATCTCGCGATCGACGGTCATTTGCGGATCGACGGTCGCGCGGTCGATCGCGCCGCCGCGCCGGTGCGCCTCGGCAACGTCCTGACCTTCGCGACGCACCGCGGCGACATCCGCACGATCCGTATCGAGGCGCTGCCGACACGCCGCGGCCCGCCGACCGAGGCGCAGGGTTGCTACACTGAACTCGGCCCCGATTCCGTCAATGCAAACGTCTCGCAAGACGCCCGCAGCGATTGACGAGGCCGGGCGTCGCGCATAGCAGCGAGGCGTATCGCCGCCTTGGGAGTGATCCGGCAATGACCTACGTCGTCACCGACGCCTGCATAAAATGCAAATTCATGGATTGCGTCGAGGTGTGTCCGGTCGACTGTTTCTACGAAGGCGAGAACATGCTCGTCATCAACCCCAGCGAGTGCATCGATTGCGGCGTGTGCGAGCCCGAATGCCCCGCCGAGGCGATCCTGCCCGACACCGAGAACGGTCTCGAAAAGTGGCTGGAGGTCAATACGAGGTTCAGTGCAACCTGGCCCAATGTGACGCGCAACAACGGCCAGACGCCGACCGACGCCGAAGAACACAAGGGCGAAGAGGGCAAATACGACAAGTATTTCTCGCCGGAACCCGGCGAGGGGGATTGAGCGGCCGTCTCGTTTCGGGACCGTTGAGTCTTTAGTTTGATCGCCTCCCGGCGATAGAGCGGCACCAGCCCACTCCCCCACCCCACCTCCCAAGTAATTATACTGAATGGGAGGTGGGGTGGGGGAGTGGGCTGGTGCCGCGACGCGCCCGTGAGGGCGCCAAACAAATGACTCGCTGGTGCCGCCTATCCGTGTGAGCGGATCACGCATAGCGTCAGCAACACTGACTCAACGCGCTGGTAATAATGTTGCGGAGATGCTACATAGGTCCGCGACGGGCACGATGATGCGCGCCCGATCCGGAGATTCTCGCAACCAATATTCCTGCCGGTCCTGATGTGCGATCCCTCGCGGTCGTATCGTCTCGTTCCGGCCCTTTCAGAAAGGCCCTTTCATGGCTGCCAAGGCGCTGCACTTCGATGTCGGAGACTATGTCGTTTACCCCAAGCACGGGGTCGGCCGCGTCGTCGAGTTGCAGAAACAGGAAATCGCCGGGATGCAGCTCGAACTGTATGTGCTGCGCTTCGAGAAGGAAAAGATGACGCTGCGCGTGCCGACCAACAAGGCCGAGAGTGTGGGCATGCGCAAGCTGTCTTCGGACAAGACGCTGCGCGAGGCGCTCGACACGCTGAAGGGCAAGCCCCGCGTCAAGCGCACGATGTGGTCGCGCCGTGCGCAGGAATATGAAGCGAAGATCAATTCGGGCGATCTCGTCTCGATTGCGGAAGTGGTCCGCGACCTGTTCCGCGCCGAGGACCAGCCCGAGCAGAGCTATTCCGAACGCCAGATCTTCGAAGGCGCGACGAGCCGCCTCGCGCGCGAACTCGCCGCGATGGAGCAGATCGACGAGCCGACCGCGCAGGGCAAGATCCTCGATATCCTGCGTGCCGCGGCGGCGATCTACAACAAGGACAAACTGACGGCGTAAGATTAGGCAGATAGCCGAAAAGGAGAGGGCGGCCCCGGCGGGCCGCCCTTTTTCGTTTACGAACGTAATTGGTAGGTGTATTGGCGAATGAACACACCGTAGGAGATATCCGCCATGCGCTGTTTTGCCTTGCTGCTCATCCCAATCGCCGCGGTTTCGTCAGCCGCTTACGACGACGATCGCGGTCCCGGGATCGTCGGACAGCGGCAAGGCAATAATATTGTCTATCCGGTCTCGCGCTTCGATTCGGTTGGCCTCGGCAGCGCGGCGAATGTTGCGGTCAGGATCGGGCCGACCTGGTCGGTCCGCGCCACCGGGCCGGCGACCGCCTTTGCCGACTTCCGGATCGAGCGCGATCGCGATTCGATCGAGATCGGCCGGCGTTATCGCCATCGCCGACCGAATATCGCGCTCGAACGACAGATCCGCGTTTACGTGACGATGCCGCGCATCACCGACGCCGCGGTCGGTGGCGAAGGGACGATGGCGGTCGATCGCGTCACCGGCGACAAGTTCGAGGCCGCTGTCGGCGGCTCAGGCAACCTTGCGATCGGCGCACTCGACACGCGACAGGCGCGGGTGTCGATCGGCGGCTCGGGTGGCGTCACCGCGCGCGGTCGGGTTGCCGCATTGACCGTCAGCATCGGCGGATCGGGACGGTTCAACGCGCCCGCGCTCCACGCCGCGCGCGCGACGATCTCGATCGGCGGATCGGGTTCGGTACGGGCCTCGGTCGAAGGCCCGGCGCAGGTCTCGATGGCAGGCGGTGGCGATGTCGATCTCGGCCCCGCCGCGCGGTGCACCACCAGCCGGATCGGCGGTGGCCGGGTCCGCTGCGGCGGCTAGAAAATCGGGATTGCAACCACGCGCCAAGTGTATTATGCAAACAATACACAGGAGGTTCCCATGCGTGCAATGACTCTGGCGCTTCTGCTGCCGCTCGCGGCGTGCGGCAATTTCGGTGGCGATGACGACAAGACGCCCGGCGTCGCCGGCACCGGCTCTGGCGGCGCGCGCAGCTTTGCGGTCGCCGATTTCACCGAGGTGGCGCTGCGCGGACCCGACGACGTCGATGTCCGGGTCGGATCGGGGTTCTCGGTCCGCGCCGAAGGCGACCCGAAGATCCTCGAGAAGCTCAAGATCGAGAAGGTCGGCGAAACCTTGCGCGTCGGACGCGTCAACGGCTTCACCTGGGGCTCGAGCAAGGGCGCGAAAATCTACGTCACGATGCCGCGGATCATGGTCGCCAAGCTTGCCGGCTCGGGAAATCTGACGATCGACCGCGCCGAAATCGCGAGCTTCAGCGCCGATCTGGCGGGGTCGGGCGATCTCACCGTGTCGACGATCATGGCGAAATCGGCGGATTTGTCGCTGGGGGGATCGGGCGGAATTCACGCCGGCGGCACCGCCGACGCGCTGAAGGTCGATATCGCCGGATCGGGCGACGTCGATGCCGCGGGCCTGACCGCGATGCGCGCGGACGTATCGATCGCCGGATCGGGCAATGTGAATGCTGTCGTGAACGGCCCGGCCAAGGTCTCGCTCATGGGATCGGGTGATGTCGATCTTGGCCCGAACGCGCAGTGCCGGACGACGAAGATGGGGTCGGGTTCGGTTCGTTGCGGCGGTTGATTGCCGACGACGCTCAGGATGCTTGCCAGTCGCACCGTTTCGGTGCGACGACATACGCTATGCGGTGGCTCGTCCTCCTCCTGTTACTGCTTCCCGCGGCAACACCCGCGGCGCAGCGCAGCTTCGCGGTCGGCAGCTTCGAACGCGTGCGGATCGACGGGCCGTTCGAAGTCCATATCGTGACGGGAGGATCGCCCGGTGCGCGCGTCGAGGGCGATCAGGCGCTGGTCGATCAACTCGATATCGCGGTCAGCGGCGACACCTTGATCGTACGCGCCGGGGCGAACGGCTGGGGCGAGCGGCCGTTCAACGCTCCGACGCGTGTTCCGGTCGTCACGCTCACCACCCCGCGCCTGACCAATGCGATCGTCGTTGCCGGGGCGCGGGTCTCGATCGGACGCATGATTGGGCAGCGCGTCGAGGTGTCGCTCGCCGGCGCGGGCTCGCTCGATGTGGCGGCGGTCGAGACCGATCAGTTGAACGCTACCATGATCGGGGCGGGGGCGCTGACGATCGGCGGGCGCGCGCAGCGATCGCGGCTCCTGCTCACCGGCGCCGGGTCGATCGATGCGCCGGGCCTCACCACCAACGACCTGATCGTGCGCGTCGAAGGCAATGGCGAACTCCGCACGACCGCGCGCTACACCGCGCAGGTCACGTCGACCGGTCTCGGCAAGGTGACCGTGCTCGGCCAGGCCAAATGCACCGTTCGGGCGAACGCGGGCGGTCCGGTCGTCTGTGGGGTAAAGCGTTAAAGCAGCGCGAGTTCGGCCAGCTTGCCGATCAACACAGAAGGCATCTCGCCCACGCCGTCGGCACCGTCGCCGAGATCGGTCGGCGCGTCCGCCCCCTCCAGATAGCGCCAGCCTTGATGCGCGCGCTTCGGACGCGCCTGCACCAGCCGCAAGGCCGAATCGAGGTTGATCGCGACACGCCCGCCCTCGGCTTCGCCGAACGACAGGATCGGCGACCGTGCGACGAGCTGATGTTTCACGATCCAGAACAACGAACCCTGGCCCGCGATCTCGGCGTGCCGCTTGGGCATATAGCGCGTCGTCAGGAATACCGGCCCCGTCTCGGCACGAACGCGCAGCCGCTCGGTCAGGATGTCGAGGCTCGCCGCCCCGAATGCGACCTTGGTGAGATGAAGCGGCACGCGATCAATTTGGGGTCGGCACCGCGCCGATCAACCGGTCAACCCGGTGAGCGTCGCCAGCCCGAGAAACGCGAGGAACCCCATCGAATCGGTCGTCATCGTCACGAACACCGACGATGCGACCGCGGGATCGGCGCCGAACCGCTCGAGCGTCAGCGGCACGAACACCCCCGCCAGCCCGGCGATGAAGATGTTGGTCAGCATCGCCGCCGCGATCACCGCGCCCAATTGCGGATTGCCGAACACCAAAGCGACGCCGATGCCGATGATCACCGCGATCGTCCCGCCGTTGAGCAACGCGACCTGCATCTCGCGGACGATCGACCGCATCGTGTTCGACTGCGTCAGTTGGTTGGTCGCGAGCGCGCGCACCGTCACCGCCATCGTCTGCGTCCCCGCGTTGCCGCCGACCCCGGCGACGATCGGCATCAGCGTGGCGAGCGCCACCATCCGCGCTATCGTCCCTTCGAACAGTGCGATGATCGACGACGCGACGAGCGCGGTGAACAGGTTCGCGACCAGCCAGCGGACGCGCGCCTTGTAGCTTTCGACGACGGGCTCGTTGATGTCGCCTTCGCCCGCGCCCGACAGCAGCAGCGCGTCCTCGCCCGCCTCTTCCTGAATGATGTGGACGACGTCATCGACGGTGATCATGCCGACGAGCCGCCCGCCGCCATCGACCACCGCCGCCGAGATCAGCGCATATTTCTGGAAGCGCAGCGCGACCTCCTCCTGATCCATATCGACCGGGATCAGCGTCTGCTCGCGCTGCATCACATCGCTCATCGATACCGATCGCGGCGTGCGGAGAATCCACGAAAGCTGGCACGTCCCGATCGGCTTGTGCGACGGGTCGACGACGAAGATCTCCCAGAAATCGGTGGTCAATTCCTCATGGCCGCGCAGGTAATCGATCGCGTCGCCGACATGCCAATGTTCGGGCACCGCGATCAGCTCGCGCTGCATCAGGCGTCCGGCGGATTCCTCGGGGTAGCTCAGCGCCTCCTCGATCGCGGCGCGATCGTCGGGCTCCATCTGGCGAAGCACTTCGCGCTGCTCGTCGGCGTCGAGGTCCTCGATGATCGCGACCGCGTCGTCGGTGTCGAGCTCGGACGCGAGATCGGCGACTTGCCGCGCGTCGAGCGCGTCGATCAGATCCTCGCGGACGTAATCGTTCATCTCGGCGAAGACGTCGCCGTCGAGCAGATCGGCGATCGCCTTGGCGAGACTGCCGCGACGATCCTCGGGCGTCAGTTCGAACAGATCGGCGACGTCGGCGGGGTGGAGCGGCTCGACGAGCGCACGCGCGCCTTCGGCATCGCCCGCCTCGACCGCTTCGAGCACCGCTTCGACGAACGCGGGCTTCAGCCGGTCGTCTTCGTCGAGTTGGCTGTCGACCACAGCGATTTCGGATTCGGGAAGTTCGGTATCGCTCATCGCGCTTCCCCTCGGGTTGGTGCGGGCCGACCCCTAGCGGTCCGATGCGCCGATGCCAATCTTCCGCTAGCCTGACGCAATTGCGCTTGCCGCGACGCATCGTTAGGGGCCGCGGCTTCCCCGTAGATTTCCAGGAACCACGAATATGGCCGATACCTTTTCCACGCTGACGATGACGCTTGAAGGCGGCGACGTGACGATACGGCTACGGTCAGATCTCGCGCCTGAGCATGTCGCGCGGATCGCCGCGCTGTCGAACGACGGGTTCTACGACGGCGTCGTGTTTCACCGCGTGATCCCGGGCTTCATGGCGCAGGGCGGCGATCCGACCGGCACGGGCATGCACGGCTCCGACCTGCCGAACCTGAAGCAGGAATTCTCGAAAGAACCGCACGGTCGCGGCACCTGCTCGATGGCGCGGACCAACGATCCCGATTCGGCGAACTCGCAATTCTTCGTCTGTTTCGAGGACGCGGGCTTCCTCGACGGACAATATACCGTCTGGGGCGAAGTGACCGACGGCATGGAATTGATCGACGCGCTCCCCAAGGGCGAACCGCCGCGCGAGCCGGGCAAGATAGTCAAGATGCGGGCGGAGTAGGGATTGTTTGTTTGATCGCCTCACGGCGATGAGCGGCACCAGCCCGCTCCCCCACCCCTCCTCCCAAGACATTATACTGAATGGGAGGTGGGGTGGGGGAGTGGGCTGGTGCCGCTCCGAAGGCGCTACGCGCCTTCGCTACCAAGCGTTTCGATCAACCAATCGTGGAAAATCCGCACCGGCCGCTGCTGCAAGGCGCGCGGACGGCAGACGAACCAGTAACTGTACGGGCTCGTCACCTCGATATCGAACAACCGTATCAGCCGCGGATCGTTCGCATCGACGAAATGGCTTTCGTGCATGAAGGCGATGCCCAGCCCCTGCGCCGCGGCTTCGAGCATCAGCGCCCCCGAATCGAACTGATCGGTCGCGATCGGCTCGATATCCTCGTCGAGATCCGCGGCTTGGCGCCACGCCGCGAAAGTGTCGGGCATGTCGCGATGCAGCAACACCGTCTGGTCCGCGATCTGGTCTGGCCGGACGAGCGGATCGGCGCGATCAAGCAAGGTCCGCGCGCCGATGACGAAGACCGAATTGCGATCGAGCCGCGTCGCGTACAGCGCCGGATCGATCTCGCGGGTCAGTACGATCGCCGCGTCGATTCCCTCGCCGAGTCGCGCCAGGCCATGTCCGGCAGTATCGATATCGAGATGCAGTTCGGGGTGCGCGGCGCGCAACTCACCGAGCCGCGGAAACAGACGCTGCGACGCGAACAGCGGCAGGACGCCGAGTCGCAGACGCACGACCTCGCTACCGCTCGTCATTCCCTCGATCGCGTCGGAAAGCTGATCGAGCACCGGCGCGATCTGCGCGAGCAGGCGGTCGCCATCGGCGTTAGGAATCGTCGCCTGCCGCCGACGATCGAACAGCGGCTTGCCGAGAAACCGCTCGAGCGTCTGGATTCGGCGGCTCAGCGCGGGCGGCGACAATGCGAGTTCCTGCGCCGCCGCCTTGACCGACCCCGATCGCGCAACCGCGACGAACGCTTCGATCGCGGTGAGGGGGGGAAGTCGGCGCATGGCGCCAAGGTAATGGTGCACTGCGACATCGCAATCGCTTTCGATCGCGTCGATTGCATTTTCTGCACTTCACGTCGTTCTTTTCGCACTTGCACAATTTTATGATGCAGTGCACTTTCACCCTGCCTTTCAGGCATCCTCTCCTAAAAACTTTCATGGGTCGGTCCTTCGGGACCGGCCCTTTTTTCTTGCCCGCCAGCCCTTTTTCTTGCCCGTTGGCCGCACCACGCTCGCAACCCGGAACCGCGTCCCTATCTTGCACGCTTCACCGGGCAAGCAGGCGAGGATCACGATAATGGCGGACAGCGAGGTCGAAGTCCGGAAGTTGCAGGTCGCCAATGCGCGGCCCGAGGATAGCGGACGCGGCGTCGCGCACCTGCCGCGCGCTTACATGGCGTCGCTCGGGCTGACCGATGGCGACGTGATCGAGATCGTCGGCAAGAAATCGACTCCCGCCCGCGCGGTGGGCCCGTATGCCGAAGACGAAGGCCTGGAAATCGTTCGGATCGACGGCCTCCAACGCGCCAATGCCGGGGTCGGCTCGGGCGATTTCGTCGAGGTGCGCCGCGTCGAGTCGAAGCCCGCGACGCGCGTGGTCTTCGCGCCTGCCCAGCACAATCTGCGCCTGCAGGGATCGACCAACGCGTTGAAGCGCACCTTCTTCGGCCGGCCGCTCTGCGCGGGCGATACCGTCGCGACTGCGGGGCACCAACGCGTCCAGAACATGCCGCCGGGCATGCAGCAGTTCGTCAACGCGCCCGCTTATGCGCTTCAGGAAATCCGCCTTGTCGTCGTCTCGGCCAACCCCAAGGGCGTCGTCCATATCGACGAAAATACCGAGATCGAACTGCGCGCCGAATATGAAGAACCCAGCGACGCGCGACGCGCCGACGTCACCTACGACGATATCGGCGGGATGGCGGCGACGATCGACCAGTTGCGCGAGATGGTCGAATTGCCGTTGCGATACCCCGAGTTGTTCCAGCGCCTCGGCGTCGATCCGCCCAAGGGGGTTTTGCTCCATGGGCCACCTGGAACCGGCAAGACGCGGCTCGCGCGCGCGGTGGCGAACGAATCGGACGCGCAATTCTTTCTGGTCAACGGGCCGGAGATCATGGGCTCTGCCTATGGCGAGTCCGAAGGCCGGTTGCGGCAAGTGTTCGAGGAGGCGGCGAAGAACGCACCGTCGATCGTCTTCATCGACGAGATCGATTCGATCGCGCCCAAGCGCGGGCAGGTCTCGGGCGAGGCGGAAAAGCGCCTCGTCGCGCAACTGCTGACCTTGATGGATGGACTCGAGGCGCGCGCGAACCTCGTGGTGATCGCCGCGACCAACCGCCCAGAGGCAATCGATGAAGCCTTGCGCCGGCCCGGCCGATTCGATCGCGAGATCGTCGTCGGCGTCCCCGACGAGCGCGGCCGGCGCGAAATCCTCGGCATCCACACCCGCGGCATGCCGCTCGGCGAGAAGGTCGATCTCGACGAATTGGCGCGCACTACGTTCGGCTTCGTCGGTGCCGACATCGCTGCACTCGCGCGTGAGGCGGCGATCGAGGCAGTCCGTCGGATCATGCCGAGGCTCAACCTCGAAGAACGCACGATCCCCCCCGAGGTGCTCGACATGCTGGCGGTGACGCGCGAGGATTTCCTCGATGCGTTGAAACGCGTCCAGCCCTCGGCGATGCGCGAGGTTATGGTGCAGGCGCCGACGACCAAATGGTCCGACGTCGGCGGTCTCGACGACGCGCAGATGCGGCTGAAGGAAGGCGTCGAACTGCCGCTCAAGGATCCCGACGCGTTCCGCCGTCTCGGTATCCGCCCGGCCAAGGGTTTCCTGCTCTACGGCCCGCCCGGCACCGGCAAGACCTTGCTGGCGAAGGCGGTCGCGCGCGAGGCGCAGGCGAATTTCATCGCCACCAAATCCTCCGACCTGCTGAGCAAATGGTATGGCGAGAGCGAGCAGCAGATCGCCAAGCTGTTCGCGCGCGCTCGCCAGGTCGCGCCGTGCGTGATCTTCATCGACGAACTCGATTCGCTGGTTCCCACACGCGGCGGCGGGCTCGGCGAGCCGCAGGTGACCGAACGCGTCGTCAACACGATCCTCGCCGAGATGGACGGGCTGGAGGAACTTCAATCGGTCGTCGTCATCGGCGCGACCAACCGGCCCAACCTCGTCGATCCCGCGTTGCTCCGGCCGGGCCGGTTCGATGAACTGATCTATGTCGGCGTTCCCGACGCACCGGGCCGTCGCCGTATCCTCGCGATCCAGACGCAGAAGATGCCGCTGGCGGACGACGTCGATCTCGACGAGGTCGCTGCGGAAACCGATCGGTTCACCGGCGCCGATCTCGAAGACGTGGTTCGCCGCGCCGGTCTGGTCGCGCTGCGCCAATCGCTACAGACGAGCGAAGTGACGATGTCGCATTTCCGCGAAGCCCTGAAGGAATCGCGCGCCAGCGTGACCCCCGAGATGGAACGCGAATACGAACAGATGGCGGCGCGCCTCAAGCAGAATGCGGCGGCGATCCAGCCGATCGGCTTCATTTCGCCCGGGCAACTGACGCCGCGCGGATCGAAAGGGACGGATTAGGACGCCGCGATCTCCTGATTGGTGAGCGCGAACCAGGCATAAGCGAACAGCACCACACACCCCGCGCCCGCCGCGAGATACGGCAACGAATGCTGGAGTTCGTACAGCCCGACCCCGATCGAGGGGCCGAGCACGAAACTCGCGCCGTTGATGCTCGTCACCTTGCCCGCGACATTGCCTTGCGCCTCCGCTCCGACCGCCAGCGAAGACCCGGCGGTGAACCCCGGACGCGTGAACCCGAAGCCCAAGCTCGCCAGCGCGTAGGCGGTGGCGATGCCGTAGAGCGATGTCGCCAGCCCCGTCAGCGCGGTGCCCGCCGCCGCGAGGACCAGCCCGACCAGCACCAGCGCGCGTGGCGCGAGATTGAGCGTCGGGATGATCCCCCATTGCGCGAGAAGCGCCGCCCCCGCGCCCATCATCAACACGATCCCGGTCGATTCGAGCGCGGCGGTTGGCGCGAGATGAAGCCGATCGATGACGAGGAAACCGATCGCCTGTCCCGTCATCGCTTGGGCGTGTCCCATAACCAGTCCCGCGATCAGCCACGCGCGGATGCGCGGGTCACGCCACGCAACGTGTTCGACGTGGCTGCCCGTCGCGGCGCGGACGTTGGCGCCGGTCGATTGTCCGCCGATCGAAGGATAAGCGGAGGCGGCGCCATGTGCTTCGGGATCGGACGCGATGCCGCGATCGTCAGGCAGCATCCGTCGGATCGTGACGAAGACGCCGACGCCGAACACTGCGAACACGAACGCGGGCCCGGCCAGCCCGATCTCGACCGGGCCGGCATGCCCCAGGATCAGATACGGCGCGATCGCAGGGCCGAGAATCGTGCCCAGCCCGAACGCGGAAGCAAGCAGCGTCAGCGCCTTGGTCCGCTCGTCGCGCGTCGTCTCGCCCGCCACCAGCGCCTGCACCGCGGGCGGGGCGGCGGCGCCGAACGTGCCGTAGATCAGCCGTCCGAGGATGAAGAGCACGAACGCAGTCGTCCCACCGATCCAGCCGTTGATCCCGGCGGCGAGGAAGACGCCGCACAAGGTGAGCGACACCGAAAACCCGCCGATCCCGAGCAGGATCATCCGGCGCCGCCCGTGCCGGTCCGACCGGTTCGCCCAATACGGCGCGGCGATCACCCACAGCAGCGCCGACACCGAAAACGCCGCCGCCACCGCATTGTCGGCCACGCCGAGCGACCGCCCGAGCGCGGGCAGCACCGATTGCAGCGCGGTGTTCCCCGCCGCGATCGTCAGCATCACGACGAACATCAACGCGAAACGACGGTCGAAGCCGCCGCGGGTCATGACGTCCGATAAGCGTTCATCGACCCCGCTTAGGCGCTGGATCGGCCCGCGCAACCCACCCTGGGACAAGCCCACGCAACCGTTCGCGCTTGAACAGCGTTTGGGAAACGTGCGACGGGTTTGCCGCCGTCATCGGCCCCTCGCGTCGTCAACAGGAACAGACAGGATCTCGATGCCCAGTTCGACCAGTGCGCTCCGTCGGGCGCGCACCCGAGTTCCCGGCGTGCCGACCCCATGGGGCATGTTCTTTCGCGGGTTCCTAAAGCATCCGGTGATGGTCGGATCGATCATCCCCTCGTCGGACCGGCTGATCGACAAGATGCTCGCACCCGTCGACTGGCCGAATTGCAAATTGTTCGTCGAATACGGTCCCGGCGTCGGCACCTTCTGCCGCCCGATCCTCGAACGGATGTCGCCCGACGCGACGCTTCTGGCGATCGACACCAACCCCGATTTCATCCGTTACCTGCGTCACACGATCGTCGATCCGCGGTTCGCGGCGGTGCACGGCTCGGCGGCGGACGTGGAGGCAATCGTCGCGGATCACGGGCATGCGGCGGCGGATTACGTGCTGTCGGGGCTGCCGTTCTCGACGCTGCCCCCCGGCGTCGGCGCGAAGATCGCGGCGGGCACGCATGCGGTGCTGCGGACGGGCGGCGCGTTTCTGGTCTATCAGTTCAGCCCCAAATGCCGCGATTTCATGACGCCGCATTTCGACCGGATCGATCACGATGTGGAATGGTGGAACGTGCCGCCGGCACAGCTTTACTGGGCGCACAAGGACTGACGGGTCGAGCCGCGTGGCGGCGAAGCCGCACGGCGGCGCTGCAAAGCACGACCCGGCACGGACGGCGGATCGGCAAAGCCGGGTCCGGTCGACGGCTTTGCCGGCGGCGCAACGAATGACCTATTCGTCGATCCCGAAATTCAGCCCGCGTGAGATCGCCGGATCGGCCACCCCCACCAGCAGATATGCGCCGAGTTGTTTCAGTCGCTGCCACGCGCCGGTTTCCGCGCGGTACGTCTCCGCGGTGACCTCTTCGGACTTCGCGATCTCGCCCTCGATATAACCCCGCACATGGTCGGCGAACGCGGCATCCTCGACGCGCAACATCAGTTCCAGATTGATGAACAGGCTGCGCATATCGAAATTGGCGCTGCCGACGTGCACAGAATCGTCGATCGCATAGAGCTTGGTGTGGAGCTTGGTCGGCTGATATTCGAAGACGCGAACCCCCTTCTTCAACAGCCCGGCATAGGTGAACCGCGCCGCCGCGATCGTCGCATTGTTGTCCGATTTCGCGGCGGTGACGACACGCACCTCGCCCTCGCGCTGCGCCGCCTTGTCGAGCCGCCGCAGCATCGTGGGGCTCGGCGTGAAATAGCCCGCGATGATATCGATCGTTTTCGCCACGCGCATGTCGGCACGCACCGTACGCGCCCACGGCGACAGGCGCCGCGTCGGTCCACCGATCAGCCAGCGCATCGGCCCTTCGGTTTCGCTCCACCGCGTAAGGCCCTTGTTGAGGTGCCGCACCTTGCTCTTCGGATCACGTATCCAATCGTGGAGTGCGTCGAAATACCCCATCATCCGCGCCGCCGCCTCGCCCTCGACCAGCAGCCCGAGGTCGCGCCACGCCTGTTTGGCGGGGGTGCCGAAATAATCGTCCTCGATGTTGAAGCCACCGATGATGATCCGGCTGTCGTCGGTTTCGCCATCGGCCAGCGCCAGTTTCTGATGATTGCGCAGCAGATACCGCCGCCCCGGACTCGCCGAGAAGCGGCAGACCGCGACGCCCGCCGCCTTGAGCGGATCGAAGAACTTGTCGTCGGACGCGTCGTCGCTGCCGAAGCCATCGACGATCAAAGATACCGCGACGCCGCGCTCCGCCGCCGCGATCAGCGCGGCATTCACCTTCCGCCCCGACGCGTCGTCGGCGTAGATGTAATAGAGTGCGCGCAGCGACTGTTTCGCGCCGTCGATCAGCGCGATCAGCGCGTCGATGCGGCGCGGGCCGGTATCGAGCAGCGTCAGGGCATTGCCCGCGACGGTGAAGACGGGCTGGGGGAAGACGGGTTGGGGCGGGGGCTGGTCCATTGCGGCGCGTGATGGCCCGCCGCTTGCGCCGCGGCAAGCGCGGTTTCCTTGACTCAGGTGCGCGCCACACCTAAGTAACACGCCTTCATTCATCGATAAATTTCACGAAGGAAAGCGTCCATGGCGCGCGTCACGGTCGAGGATTGCGTCGACAAGATTCCCAACCGGTTCGATCTGGTCCTGCTCGCCGCGCAACGCGCGCGGCAGGTGTCGGGCGGCGCGGAGCTGACGATCGATCGCGATCGCGACAAGAACCCCGTTGTCGCGCTCCGCGAGATCGCCGAGGAAACGGTCAAGCCCAAGGAGTTGCTTGAAGCCGCGGTCCAGATGCTCCAGCGCGTCCAGATCGACGACGAGGACGAGGCCGATGAGGTCGGCTCGCTGGCGGCGTCGGCGGAGGCTTTGCGGCTGACCGCCGCGGCGCCGCCGCGGAACCAGAATCTGGGGGCGGACTACGAGGGTTGAGGCAGCGGATTAGCGGAAGCTAATCCGCGTCTAGGCCGAAACCCCGGCGGGCGGGCTGCAAGCCCGACCGACGACGCGGCTTTGCCGCGGCGAGATGTAGACAGAAGGGCCGTGGCGGCGACGCTGCGGCTCACTTGTGTTTGTGGTAGGCGATCGGCCGCCGAGTTTATCGTTTGGCCACGGCGAGTCAGGCGTTACGGTTTGTCAGCTAAGCGAGCCGCTTTCGAAGCGGGAAGCTGGCGAGAGGCTAGGACGGCGTTCTTCTCGGCGGCGAACTCATCCTCGGTGAGTGCGCCAGCCTGACGCAACTCCCAGAGCTTCCCAATCCGGTCGGTGGTGTCGCTCTCAAGAGACGGATTAGCCGTCTGAGATGCAAAGCTGCGATTGTCATGTCGAATAGCGTTGGCGAGAAGCGCGTGAAAGTGATCCAGTTTGGCGGCGGGTTCTTTGAGCAACCGGGCCTGAGCGTCGATGCCATTGCCCTTCATACGAAAGAACACGATCCGGTGAACCGGAGCCGTTCGATCATCTACCAGCACCTTCAAGCTAAGTTCGTTGACCCGCTCCTTCTGCCGACGAGAGCCGGTTAAGCCGCCCATGAGCAAACCGACCGGACCTAGAAGCACCGCGCCGACGGCAGCACCCATTACCTGCGATCCCCGATTAGTCTGGCTGAGAGATTGGCCATTACGCTCGATCTCGACGGCCGAGATGTCGCCCCAAGGGCGCTCGACATGCCTAGCGACCGTTCCAACTGCGATCCGCTTACCCTCGTGGTCCAACGCTAACACGCCGCGGTCATGGGCAGATTTATAGACGTCCCAACCGCGGTGTTCGCCCGCGAACGTTTGGTCCTCCGCATCGTGCTGCTTCTTCAGTTTGATACCGTTAGTAACTAACCAAGCGACAACGCCGATTACGATAATCCAGATCACTACGCTCATGTCGCTTCCCCCAGTTGCCCAAAGCTATCAAATCGAGCGGTAAGCGCAACCAATGGCAGCCGGTTTGGATGGAGCAGAGAGTGTCAAGTTGTAAGTCGTGCAAAAAAACCACCAACCTCCGCTATCCGAATCCGTCGCGGCAAAGTCGCGCCGTCGGATATCGCCGATGCGACGCCGGCCGGGCGCGCGGCCGCGACGGAAATTAGCCGTCGGCTAATTTCCTGCCTTGCGCCACCACATACCACTCGCTCGACCCCTTCCGGCTCGCCGGCGGCTTGGCATGCTTCACGCTCGTAAAATTCCGCTTTATTTCCGCGACCAGCGCCGAATCCGCGCCGCCTGCGAACACCTTCGCGACGAACGCACCCCCCGGCTGCAATACCTCGATCGCGAAGGCGAGCGCCGCTTCGACCAGCGCCATCGTCCGCAGCGCATCGGTCTGCGCATGCCCTACGGTATTGGCGGCCATGTCCGACAGGACGAGATCGGGCGCGCCGCCCAGCGCTGCCATCAGCGCGTCCGGCGCCCCATCGGCCATGAAATCCATCAACAAAATCTCGACCCCGTCGATCGGATCGACCGGCAGCAGATCGATCCCGACGATCGTGGCCTTTGGCGCAACCTTGCGGACGACCTGGCTCCACCCGCCCGGCGCGATGCCGAGGTCGATGACGCGCTTTGCCTTCTTCAGGAACGCGAAGCGCTCGTCGAGTTCGATGATCTTGTACGCGGCGCGGCTGCGATAGCCTTCCGCCTTGGCGCGGCGGACATAGGGGTCGTTCAACTGCCGTTCGAGCCACCGCGTCGATTGCGCGGTGCGTTTGCGCGCGGTCTTGACGCGCTGGTGACCGGGGGGTTTCACCCTTGTCTCTCCCAGCTACCCCGGCGAAGGCCGGGGCCCAGTTGCGAGCGGCCCCATGCTGGGCCCCGGCCTTCGCCGGGGTAGCAGTTTTCTCGGGAAGGGAGGTTCAACCCTATCACGATGCCGCCATCAGGCGCCGGAGGATGCCCTCGCGAATGCCGCGATCTGCCACACCCAGGCGTTCCGCCGGCCAGATATCGAGGATCGATTCGAGAATCGCGCAGCCCGCCACCACAAGATCGGCGCGCTCGCGGCCGATGCACGGCAGCTTGGCCCGCTCGGCGAGCGTCTTGCCCGCGAGATCGGCGCTGATCGCGCGCATCGCCGCGGCGGGCGCGATCAGGCCGTCGACCGCCGAGCGATCGTAATGGTGCAGGCCGAGGTGGACGCTCGCCAAGGTCGTGACGGTGCCGCTCGTCCCGAGCAGCCGCGGCTCGACCACCGCCTTCGGCAGCCGCGCCGCGAACGGCGCGAAGCTCGCCGCGACCAGCCGCCGCATCTCGGCATAAGGCGCCAGGCCCTCGGTCGTACCGCCCGTGCTCTCGGTCAGCGAGACGACACCCCACGGCGCCGAATGCCAGTCGAGCACCGTCGGGATCGTCGGTGCGGTATCGACCAGCACGAGTTCGGTCGATCCGCCACCAATGTCGAAGATGAGTGCAGGGCCGTCGCCGGGTTCGATCAGGACATGACAGCCGAGCACCGCGAGCCGTGCCTCCTCCTCGGCGGAGATGATGTCGAGCCGGATGCCGGTCTCCTCGCGTACGCGCGCAATGAATTCGCCACCGTTCGAGGCGCGCCGACACGCCTCGGTCGCGACCGACCGCGCCAGCGTCACCGGGCGGCGGCGCAGTTTGTCGGCGCAGACGCGGAGCGCGGCGATGGTTCGCTCGATCGCTTCGTCGCTCAGCCTGCCGCTGGTCGCCAGCCCGTCGCCGAGCCGGACGATCCGTGAAAACGCATCGACCACCGCAAAGCCGTCGCCCTGCGGCCGCGCAATCAGCAGGCGGCAATTGTTGGTGCCAAGATCGAGCGCGGCATAATGCCGCGCATGCCCGCGGTGGTGGTGCGGGCCGGGTGACGCCGGCCGGCCGGGCATCCCCGGTCGGTACGGCATATCGGGTAACGTCCCCATGCCGTCTCTCTTGTTCTGTTCTGCCGTCGCGCGCCATTGCCGACGCGTTCGGTGTCTGGGGTGGAGGCTAGCGAGGGTCGGGGCGGACGGCAAGCCGCGCGATTGACAGGCTCCGGACCCCAACCTAGACGCCCGTCGCGATTGCCCCGTCGTCTAAAGGTAAGACTACGGACTCTGACTCCGTCAATTGAGGTTCGAATCCTCACGGGGCATCCAGATTTTTCTATTGAATCTAATGGTTTAGCGGTAATGCCGTCTTTTATTGTCGGCGCGATAAGTTCTTACCGTATTCAATGAGTTACGACTGAGCGCCGTTGAATACGAATCGCTCCGTGCGACACGGATGCAACATACGGGAGTTGGGACGGTCCGTTGGTTGCCCGCACAATGTTGCTCTGCCACGGGTAGTCAGCCGGCGAGGTTTGTCGTTGCTGCGCGATGCTAAAAGCCACGACCAACGCCGTGTTCGCCCGTGGTACGTATCGGCCGGGTGGAGGATCGTGGCTTGCGAGCGGCCGTCTGATGAAATCGCCGGCAGCTTCGCGCAGCGCGCCCGGATGGACCGCTCGATAACATCGGCCGAACGGCCTGTAAGTGATTGTCCTGCGTATATGTTCGAACCGCCCAAAAACGCGTCTGCATCTGCGGGATGCGCCGGGCTTTGAAGTTGCCTTATAAGATGACGACACTACGCCAAGCGCGGTGCCCCTCTTTTGCGGGGAGAGGTGCCCGTGGACGACAAAAACGGGCACTCAAATCATTGGAGAGTTTCCGTTAAGCGTGAACAACTCGTGCGAGGGTGATGCTTTTGCATGTGACGCCGCAAGGAGGGGCCGGAATTTTTCGCGGATTCTGGTCTGCCCATGCGTACTTCGCTATTACGTTGGATTAGCCACTCCCGGACGGCGCTGAAACGGCAGCACACGAACCCGATTACGGAATGACACCGTTGCGCCTAATCAGCTCAGCGGGGCCGGTCCGTGCCGACCCCGCGAGTGGTCACATCGATTGCAGCATGTCGATGTGGTGTTGAACAACCGGGGCAATCTTCGCGGCGGCCTGCTTCAGCGGCGCGACTGTCCCGTCCGACGAATAGGTGGTGTGCAGTTCGAGGGCCTTATCATGCGCCGCCTTTTGCTGCGTTAAATACGTCTCATCCCGCGCGCGCCCCTTTGCTGCCCGCAGATCGGCAATCATCCTTGTCTGCTCTGCAGTGAGCTTCGGCGGCGCAACGATTATCTTTGCCCGCGTTGCCGCAGCCTTGACCTCGGCGGTACTTTTGGAATGATCCGCAATCATCATCTGCGCAAACGAGCGAATCTTGGGATTTTTCGTCGATGTGAGAACAAGCTGGCTGGACGATTTTTCGTAAAGGTCGCCGGCGCCCGCCATCTCGACATACTGACGGCCAGTAGTGCTTTGGCTCCAGACCGGCGTTGCGGTCGCTGTCAGCATTGCAGCGGCAATCACTATTGTGGTTTTCATTGTAGCTCTCCTGATTTCGGCGAACCGACAACGCGCGCGGCCAAGACTCGGATGCGTTGATTGATCGAAAGCAAGGCGATTTACGGCGCCTAGCGACCATTGCCGTCGCCAGCGAGGCGCTAGCCGAACCGCTCGAGATGAACCCAATCGACCGTTCGGCGTTGATGTGGAAAGGAGATTGCACATGGCCAGCCAACCACCGCTACCCGGCGATCCGATCCCAACCCCCGTCGATGATCCCGTACCGTCGCCAGTCGATCCGGATCCCGGCGCACCCGCTGATCCCGACTTCATTTCTGACAGCCCGACCGGAAAGTAATGATCGCGTCGCAGTTTTTGAGTCGCTCCACCTGCCGAAAGGAGAACAACAATGCCGGACAACAAGAAAAACGCGAGCGACAAGGTCGATGGCGAGAATTCGGATCAGAGCGATCAGAAAAAGACGGGAACTTCATCTGTCGGCGAAGACGAAAGCAGTACCGAGAACGAAAGCGATGATAGCCATTTGCATGAGGATCAAAAATCGCGGAAATTGAAGACTTGATCGATTAAATATAGATGTAATCCCGTTGGCAGAAATATTTTTGATCAGCGAGCGAGGTTCAAGGCTAAACGCTACATTGAAACACGTTATTCGCGGATATATCTCAATCTCAGACATCGCCAATGCGTCTGGGGGTTTGGCCTTCTTCAGTGACATGCCAAATCCTCAAAAAGTCCGCGCTTTGGCTGAGGCTCGCACTTGTCTTACCCAAGGAATTTCCGGCCTGCAGTTGGAACGAGATCAAATCCCGCGCTCGATCGCGTCTTGGTGGCGAAGCCGGTCTTCGACCTCTTAATTTGTTGTAAGGCGACCTGACGCCGGCGTCCTCCTCGCGGAGACTGGAAGACTGATCCACAGCAATACCAAGCGAGCCATCATGCACTAGTCGTCGGTCGGATCGTTCGAACGCCGATCGCGTCCGATTATTGCAGCCCCTGATCAAGGAAGGAACGAGCAATGCCTGCACCCGAGGATCTGAAGGACCTCTATATTGACGAGCTTAAGGATCTTTGGTCGGCCAACGACCAGATGCAACGCTGTCTAAAAAAGATTGCGAAGAAGGTGTCTGATGCCGACCTGAAAGAGATGATGACAAAGTCGCTCGAAGGAATTGCTAAGCATACCGACGTTCTGAAGGACCTGCTCGCGGAAAGCGGCGAAAAGGTTTCGAAGGAGCATTGCAAGGGAATGGAGGGCCTTGTCGCCGAGGCTAGCAAGCACACCACGGAAGAAGCGCCGAAAAAGGGTCCGGTCATGGACGCACTTATCATCGCTCAGTATCAGCGAATGACACATTACGGCATCGCCGGATTTGGCACGACGGCAGCTTATGCCAAGGCGCTTGGACTGAAGGACGCCACCAAAAAACTGCGTGATGCGACGAAGGAAATCTACGGCGGCGACGAATATATGACCAAGTTGGCCGAGACGGCAGTCAACATCGAGGCTGAGTAACGCTCTCACGGCGTCGGCTTGTCGCCGGCGCCGTCCCCGATTTGATTGCTAGCACCGTCGGCTACCTTGCGGTTTTCCGCAATCGCTTGCTGGTTCAGGCGCGCTCAAATCTGGGCGATAAGGGTGCTATTGCCGCGGTCAAATTTTCAGTAAGCGGGTTCTGAACCCGATTGGGCCTAACAGTGGCAGGAGCGATGCCCAGGCTCCGGGAACGCATCGCATCTATAGGCGTATGAGACCCTCTCAAGAGCGAATATAGTCATGGCTACAGTCTCCCCCGATCACCGACGCGTCCGTGCGCATCCTATCCATGGTATGCTTGCCGCCTATCCGCTCGCGTGCTTCTCCGCGGCGCTGGTTAGCGACACTGCTTACGCCAGCACGGCGCAGATGCAGTGGGCGAATTTTTCGGTCTGGCTAATCACGGGCGGAGTAATCATGGGCGTGCTGGCCGGAATCGCCGGCATCTTCGATGCCGTGGCCGGCCGGAGTGCGCCGCGCAAGCGGCACTGGCCGCACAGTGTCAGCGTCGCGCTGATGCTCGGTCTCGCTATCGTAAACGCTTTCGTTCACAGCCGCGATGCGTGGACGTCAGTGGTGCCGACAGGACTTGTCCTGTCGGCGATCGTCGCAGCCCTGGCGCTGGCGACAAGCTGGATGAGTTATTCTCTCGAAACCTGGCAGGAGGCCAAATGATGCGTCCGACCCTTCTGCTTGCCGCGACCCTGACAATAAGCGGTTGCAATAGCGGTGGCGGCGACACCAGCGCGCAGATCGGCCCCGATCCGAAGCTGCCCGCGCAGAACCAGTACCTCGTCCCTCCGATGCACGTCGCCAGCACGGAAGCATGGGGCGACAGGGTCCCCTCCGTCGCACCGGGTCTAAAGATTACCGCGTTCGCTACGGACATGAGAAACGTGCGCAACGTCTACGCATTACCAAACGGCGACGTACTGGCGGTCGAGCCGAAGCCGGGGAGCGAGCCAGTGGCGCGGCCGAAGGACATCGTCGTCGGCTTGGTCCAGAGTCTGGGTCATAGCAATGTGTCGGGCACAAACCGGATCACGCTGTTGCGCGACACGAACGGCGACGGCAAAGCGGACCTGCGTAGCGTGTTTCTCGACCATCTCGTCGCGCCGTTCGGCGTGGTCCTGGTCGGCGGCGATCTCTACGTCGCCAATACCGATGCGATCGTGCGCTACCCATATACCACGGGCCAGACCAAAATTACGGCGCCGGGCACGATTTTGACCGAACTGCCGGGCGGGCCGATCAATCATCATTGGACGAAGAGCCTGACGGCCAGCCCGGACGGCAGCAAATTGTACGTCGGCATCGGATCGAACAGCAACATCACCGAAGCCGGCATGGAGGCGGAGAAGGATCGCGCGCGCATCTGGGAAGTCGACCGCACCTCCGGAGCACATCGCGACTATGCCACCGGCCTGCGCAATCCCAACGGCCTCACGTTCAACCCGGCGAGCGGTGAATTGTGGGCCGTGGTCAACGAACGCGACGAACTCGGGCCCGATCTTGTCCCGGATTACATGACTTCGGTAAAGCCGGGTGCCTTCTATGGTTGGCCGTGGAGTTACTGGGGGCAGAATGTCGATCCACGCGTCATGCCTGAACGCCCCGACAAGGTCGCCAAAGCGATCCGCCCTGATTACGGCCTCAGTTCGCACGTCGCGCCGCTCGGGATGGTCTTCTACCCGCCGAATGGTCCGCTTTCCAATTATCGTAACGGCGCTTTCGTGGGCGAACACGGGAGTTGGAACCGTGGTCACCTCAACGGATACAAGGTGATCTGGGTACCGTTTGCTGGCGCGCAGCCGAGCGGCAAGGCGAGGGATGTGGTCACTGGGTTTGTGGCTCCCGATGGCAAAGCGCTGGGCCGCCCGGTCGGCGTTGCGGTAGACCGAACTGGAGCGCTGCTGATCGCCGACGATGTGGGAAATGTGGTCTGGCGCCTCACTGCCAGTTGAGCGGCGGTCAGCCCGGCATTCTAAGGCAAGCGACCAATTTGCACGATCAGTCGCGATACGCGCGCGACGTATAGGACAGACCTAATCCTGATCAAAGCTGCCGGATCGAAGATTCAGTAAACGCTTCCAAGCTGAGTTGGAGGACGTTGATGCCGCGTTATTTCTTTCACACCGCGGACGGGTCGCGCGATCGGGATCTCGACGGAACCGAGCTGGCCAGCGCGGCGGCAGCGCGTGTCGAGGCAATTCGATATGCCGGTCATGTGATCAGCGACGAACCGGACCGGCTTTTGGACGGACGCGATTTCCGCGTTGAAGTGACCGGCGAGGATGGTGCGCTGCTATTTACGATCATCACGCTCGCGGTCGATGCGCCGGCGGTCGAATCGGCAATCTAAGGCGCGCTTTTTCAGACCAGGAGTTCTTTTTTGGGCGCGAGAGCGACGCTATCTGGCGTTGGCAGACAGCATTGCGGTCGCAACTAACGATTAAAGTGCGGGCTCGGCTTCGTCGAGATGCAGGTAAAGCGCACTAAAGTCGGCCGCAGCCCGAATGCGTTCCCAATCCAGAAAACTGAGATAGCGCTTGTCTCGATAGACCAAACCATCGGCTTCCATGGCCCTTAGCATACGGTTGACATGGACGCTGGTCAGTCCGGTCGCGTCACCTATTTGCTCCTGCGTCATCGGAAGCTCGAAGCGACCGCCATCTGAGAGTCCGGCCGCGTCCATCCGTATCGCGAATTCACAAAGCAGATGCGCGATACGGGCTCTCGCATCTCTGCGGCCCACATTCATGACCCATTCGCGAAAAATAGATGCATCGACCAGCGCCTGTGTCCACATCGCTTGCCCGACTGCCGGGCGCTCAAATGCCAGCGCCCGCAGAGCGTCTCGATCCACCTCGGCGGTCTCGAGGCGCGTGAGCGCCTGAACGTTGTGATCGGCCGTTTTGAGAAAGAGGTGTTGAAGGTCGAGCAGATCACCCGGAAGCTCGAGTGATACGATCTGCCGTCCGCCCTGAACGGTCAATTTTTGCCTGAACGCATATCCGGAAATAACGAAGCTACACGTTTTACGGGGCGGTTCGCCTTCCCTTACGATATAGGCGCTCGCCTCGAACGACCGACGGAAAAAGGGAAGCGCCAGTACCGCGGCCTGATCGGCATCACCGAGCGCATGTCGCGAGTTGAGCTTGCGAGCGAGGTCGACAAGGGGGGAGTCGATATCCGACATACGTTTCTCCTGGGGCGGGAGCACACGCATCTCTCAGTCGCCAAAACCCGGTTAGCCGTGCGGCGATGAAACCGCCCTAACACAAGATTAGATATTATCCCACACAAATGTCGCCGACTCACGACTAACATTTGTTATAAAGCGATTTTGTGTTAATGCCTCTTATCGCCCGCTTCGCAAGCCGTGGCGACTGAGAGTCATGGTGCTCCCGCCTGTTTAGCGAGGAGCCGAGAAATGCCCCAATTTTATCTTCATCTTCGCAATCATGTGGACGAAGTTTTCGATTCCGAAGGTGTCGAGTTGCCAAATCTTGAGGGACTGAAAAAAGCGGTTATCGCGGCTGCGAGGGATGTCATGGTTGGAGACCTGCGAAATGGAATCCTGGATTTTCGTTACCGCATCGACGCTGAGGACGACCATGGTGCCGTGGTATTTACCCTTCAATTTCAGCACGCGATCAATATTATTCCGCAAGACTAGCAACTTTAGTTTGTCGCTATAAGCGACAGCCCGATTACCATGAAAGTCGCGCCGAAAATTCGGCCCCAGCCAGCTTGATGCATTTCAAACCCGAGGAGCCCGAAATGATCCAGGATCAAACCCGTAAGCACTTCGGCCGTCACGACCAAGGCCATGAACAGTCCCGCTCCAAGCCTTGGGGAGGAGTAGACGGTGCCCAGCACGAAACCCAGACCAAGCAGGCCGCCCAACCATGCCCACCACGGTGCACTCGCAATCTGATCGCCGGATGGAAGTTTCTCGCCCGAGAGGGCCGCAACGGCAATCGACGATCCCATCGTCAGGGTCGCAACGACGGCCACGGTCCAGAGCGGGGCCATCAGCGATTTTTGCAACGTCTGATTGGTACCAGACTGAGAAGCGCTCGCGATGCCCGCACAAAGCGTGAGCAGGACGAATATTATTTGCATGTCATTGCCGCGGCGGCGTTTTCCATCATATCCGCGTAATCGACATCGCGGTCGCGGACGCCGCCAACGCCGCATAGAGACGAGGGAGATCGGTCATCCTTCGTCCTCCCGATGCCAGCATCACACTGATTTGTCGTTAACTCAGATTGTGCACTTGGCGACTGGGCTGGCCCCACCAACCTCCCCAAGCGGCGGGGCGGGGCGGGGCGGCGCCGGGCCAGGGGAGCGGGACCTCGTCCGAGGGACCGAACGGGCAGCCGTTGCTGCCGCTGTTCAAAGCAAAGTACAGCTGCTTCGGTTATAATCGATATCGGTGAAGGAGACGGGGTGATTATTCCTGCCCGACCCTGGCGTCCAAAGGATCGTACTGCGGCTGAACAACGTCGCCGCCGCCGCTAGCGCCTCCGCTATCACAACCGGCGATGTCGCCGAAAAAGTCCTCCGGAACCATGGCTGCATTAGTTTAGAAATCGAAGGACATGCGTCTGAGAAATCTCGATGAGCTAACACAGTTTAATGCGACTCGCCTGAGCGTTTCTTATCCTTTTGGCTCAAATGGGGTACGCTATGGCCGATGACTATGACGCAGGGTATTATCGGCGACGCGAGGAATGTGCTCGTGGTCTCGCGGCGAAGTCCGGGGACAAGGCCGTGAGGCAGATCCACAACGACATGGCGGACAAATATGCCGAGCTTGCGGGCAAGGCCGACCGGTCGTCCCCACGTGTTGCGGCCGCCGATTAGTCTGGGGTGCCATGTACGACTGGATCATTGAGGCCGACATCTATCGCCTTCGCAAGGCGCTCAGCGAAACCCACGACCCGAATGGGAGGGCCAAGCTCGCGCGGTTGTTGCGGACCTCTGAATCGCTTCTAGACCTTGAACCGAGCAGCCTCCCTTTTCCGTATCCCGGTGATCGATAGATATCTTCTGAGGCCTCACGGGGTCGATGGCTCCTGATTCAACGGTGACTACGCGGCACGAAAAGAAGGCCGCGTTACGGCGGTTGCGACTTGCAGAAGCCGCTGTTGAATAATCGGTCTCAAACCACCCCGGCGCCACCATTCGCACCGAATACGCTACCGGTGGTGAAACTGTTTCCTTGCTCGGCGAGAGTCACGTATAGGCCACCCAATTCGGCCGGCTGGCCTGCGCGGCCGAGCGCTGTATCCTGGCCGAACTTCGGCAGTTTCTCCTGGAACTGGCCGCCCGATACTTGGAGGGGCGTCCACACCGGACCTGAGGCGACCGCGTTCACCCGGATGCTCTTTTCGGCGAGCTGCTTGGCAAGGCCCTTGGTGAAAATCTCGATCGCGCTTTTGGTGGTCGCGTAGTCCAGAAGCTCGGGCACGGGATTGAAGCTGTTAACGCTCTCGATATTTCCGGTGACAGTATGGCCAGCGCCACCTCGGCTCCGCGTAGATCGGAACGACGGGTCGTCCACCGGATACCGCTAGCTCTCTTGCCGTCCCGCTCGCCGGACGCGACGGTTTGGCCCGAGTGAGGTGGGCCGCGCGATAGCCGCTGGCTTGGGCTGGCGCGAAGCCATGCCGACAGTCCATTCCGCTATAGGCCGACGATGCCCTGCTCGCGCCCGAAGTGAGAGCGGCGTATTTTCGCCTTCTCGACCAAGGCTGGGTTGATGCGTTTCGTTCACTTCATCCCGGTGAAGCAATCTACACCTTCTGGGATTATTTTCGAAACGCTTACGCTCGCAACGCCGGACTTCGGATCGACAATTTCCTCTTGAGCGAACTACTCGCTGATCGCCTCGTAGATGCCAAGGTGGATCACGAAGTGCGCGGTTGGGAAAAAAACTCGTGATCACGCGCCGGTTTGGGTCGAGCTTGCCGACAACCCACGTCGTCGCAAGAAGTGACCGGACCAGTATTAAGGTGCCGCCCCGTTTCCGCTGGCGGCACGTTTTCGATCAGTCCTCGGGGTGCCCCGTACCAGGCTCGGTCGTCTTCGGCGCTTTTCCGTCCTCGACCCGACCCTCGTTGCGCAGGTTGCGACCTTCCTGCGCCTTCTTCTTGCTCTCGGCGGACTCGCCGTGCTCGAACGCCTCTTCCTTGACGAAGCCGGCGGCTTCTTCGACCTTGCCCTTCACGCTCATTGCAATCTCCTGAATTTCGCGCGCTGTGTCTCATCGCGCCTTTGGCTAAGTGCTCGAGAAGCGATTTTGCTCCCGATTAGGCCGGAGAATTTCAAGTCGCGCTTCGTCGCTGCATTGCGGACGATGAAGACCGTGAATATCGGCGCCAAACGAATCACCTCTTCAGGCGCGCGAGCCGAGAATGCGCCGGTAAAGGGCGAGATAATCATCGGCCATGCGATCCACGGTGAACCGGTCGGCGACCGATCGGCGTACTGTGGCGCGATCGATTTCGTCGATGCGGTCGATCGCGGAGACCGCGTCATCGACGCTATCGATCAGAAATCCAGTTACGCCATCGTCGATCAACTCCGCCATCGATCCGCGATTGGTCGCGATCACCGGCGTGCCACAAGTCATCGCCTCGATTACCGAAAGGCCGAAGGGCTCGTCGAAGTTGATAAGGTGAAGAAGCGCTCGGGCGCCGCCGAGCGCCTCAAGCCGCGCACTGCCCCCTGCCACACCGTGGTACGAACCGATCCGCTTGCTCGAACAGATGCGCGAGATGGCGATATTCCCACACCTTTGCGTCGATCGCGTGATCCTCGGAATAGGGCGCTGGTACGACGCCGTCGAGCGTGCCGGCGGTTATGCTGTCGAGCGTGGCGAACAGCGTGACATCGACATCGCGCGCGATCAGCGCTTCGGTGAGCATGCTCGTGACGAATTCCCACGGCCCATATCGGAGCGGCGGCGTGCGCCAGGCGATGGGCGCGAGCATCGCGACGCGCATCAGCGCAGCGGCTCCAGCCGAAGGACAAGGCCCTCGTTCGGTGCGAGAGTTCCGTCGATCGCTCGTGGCAGCAACGTCGACATGAGGATGGCGGTGATCGGCGCGCCCATGAACGGGAGTTCCCGTCCGGTTGCGCCCAGGTTCAGCGCGATCAGCAGCCGTTCGTTCCCGTGCCGGCGTTCGTAAGCCAGAACGTCATCGCCGGCATCGACGAGTATAAAGCTGCCGATCGCCAGTGCGTCGTTCGATCGCCGCAACGCAAGAAGTGCGCGGTACAGAGCGAGCAGCGAATTCGGGTCGCCTTCCTGGGCAGCGACATTGCGCTCCCGCCAATCGTCGTTGAGCGGCAGCCAGGGTTCCACCGTGCTGAACCCGGCGTAAGCAGACGATTCCCATGGTATAGGTGTTCGCGAGCGATCGCGGCCGATACTCAGGTTAGGCTGGCGCAGGTCCTGCGGATCGCGGACGCGGTCGGGGGGTATCTTGATCTTGCCGATGCCGATCTCGTCGCCCTGATAGAGCGTCGGCGTGCCGCGCAAGGTCAGGAGAAGCATCGCCGCGACGCGCGCCTGCGCTTCGCCGATCCTGGCGGCGATGCGCGGGGAGTCGTGGCCGCCCATCACCCAATTCGGCCAGCCATGCTCCGGCAGCGATGCCTCGTATTTGGCGATCACGCGCCGCAGCACCGCGGCATCCCAGGGATTTTCGATGAGCTGAAAATTGAACGGCAGATGCACCTGCGGTCGTTCGATCGTGCCATACCATCGCGCGTGTCGGGCATTGGGCAAAAAGATTTCGCCGATCAGAACCCGCTCGCCATAGCTTTCCGCCAGCATGCGAAAATCGGCGGAGATGGCATGCGCTTCCGGCTGGTCGGTCGAATGAAGCTGGATCACCCGGTCGCGCTCGGTTTGCGCAGGCTTCCAGGCGGGGTTGGGCGGATTGTCGGGAAACTGCTCCGCCTTCACGATGTGCCATAATACGTCGATCCGAAATCCATCGACGCCGCGATCCAGCCAGAACCGCAAGACGGCGGTCATGGCCGCGCGTAGATCGGCATTGCGCCAGTTGAGGTCGGGCTGTTCCTTCAAAAAGGCGTGGAGATAATATTGCCCGGTCGCCTCGTCCCATTGCCAGGACGAGCCGCCGAAATCGCTGATCCAGTTGTTGGGCGGTCCGCCGCCCGGCGCCGGATCGCGCCAGATGTACCAGTCACGCTTCGGATTGTCGCGGGAGGCGCGACTTTCGACGAACCACGGATGCTGGTCGGACGAATGGTTCGGAACGAAGTCGAGGATCAGCTTGAGGCCTCGCGCATGCGCCGCCGCCAGCAACCGGTCGAACGTCGCGAGATCGCCGAACATCGGATCGACGTCGCAATAGTCCGCGACGTCGTAGCCGAAATCCGCCATCGGCGACGGGAAGATCGGCGAAAGCCATATCGCATCGACGCCGAGCGCCGCGACATAGTCCAGCCGACGTTCGATGCCGGCGAGGTCGCCGATGCCATCGCCGTCGCTGTCCTGAAACGAACGGGGGTAGATCTGATAGATCACGCTGCGCTTCCACCACGGCACCTCTCGTCGATCGTTTTCCACGTACGACGCGCTATCGAACCTGATGCTCTGTGAAAAGGAGGATGTCAGCACGTCGCACGGCGGGCCGCCACCACGACCCAGTGCGCGGTCCGCCGCACGACCCTGACACGCCACCGATGGCCGGTCGCCGCCAGAAAGCGGCGCTGGATGTGCACCGCGTGCTGAGCGAAATCGGGAAAGTCGATGCGATGATGCGCCATGACCAAAGTGCCACCCGGCCGCAGCGCTCGCATCAAATCACGGGCGGTGTGCGCCATGTCGCGCGCGGACAGATAATATAGAAGTTCGGCAACCAGCGCGATATCGTATTGCGTTTGCGGCAGTCGCGCTGGAACCGTGAGACGGATCGCACGAGCGCGAGCGCCGCGCCGCCTGATCGCTTTGGCTACCAGCGCAGTGCCGCTGGCGGTCGCTTCGGTCGCGTCGAGCCGCAGCGCCCGCGGCGCGATTGCGGCGCTGTTGGACCCATTGCCGGCGGCCAGTTCGATGACCCGCCCCCACGGCCCTGCGCCCATCGCGTGAAGGATGGCGTTACGCTTCAACGCCTCGTCGCGGTTCTCGAATGTGCGCCATGGATCATCGTCGCCGGCAAACTTCGCATCGAAGCCGGCCAGGGTGATCGGCTTCACCGCCGGATTTCCACAAACATTTCGACAGGCCGACTGAAGGCCGCGATCTGCGCTCGCGTCATCGCAAAACCGTTCGGGTCATCGATAATCCGTCCGGTCTGCGTCCGATAGCTGCGTATCACCTGCCGCTTCGCCAGACGTTCCTGTGAAGATAAATACAGCGCGCGTGCACTGCGAAGCCTCATTCCGGCGGGCCAGACCGGATACGACAAGCGACGCGCTCCCGCGACCGGCGCGACTGCGACACTATTCGCAACGACGCGATGATCGGGATGGTGATCGGTCTTGCTCGGCGCGACGACTAACGCGGGTTTGGGTGCGCAGCGTAGCGCTTTAGCGATATAGCGCTCAGCGGCGGCCGGTACCTTCTCGAGCGCTCCATCGGGCAATCCGAGGAACGTGATATCGCTCGCCAGCACCCCGATCCGCCGTACGGCCCGCCGCGTTTCCCGCTGCCGCTCTCGCACCAATCGCGCGCGCGGCCATTGTTGGCTGCCGGGGTGCGACGCGCGGCCGTCGGTCACGACAAGGACGCGCACGGTGACGCCCCGCCGCCTCAGCCTCGCCATCAGGCCAAAGGCTCCGATCGTCTCATCGTCTGGGTGCGGCGCAATGACCAGCAGGCACCGCGGATCGCCGATGTGTATCCTCACAAAGCCGGCCGCAGCGTCCCCGCCGCAACGGCCGCGCCGACGCGCATCCGCTGCGCGTCGGGACCGGGCTGGCGCAGATACATTGATAAGTCCGTGATCGTCGCGGCAAGCGGATGGCTGACGAATAATGCCTGCACGCCGACAGCTTCCTGAGCGAGACCCAATGCCTGGCCGCCGGCTTCGTATACCGCCGCGCGCGCTGCGGAAACGAGCGCTTGCCGGGCGTCCGCATCCTTGAACCAGCCGACAGCCGCAGTGCGGATGGCGCCGGAAGCCGCTGCAGCCAACCCGTACAGGGCCGCGAGCCGGCTCGCCTGATGCGGATCGTCCGCGCGTCGCGCGGCGACCAAGTGATCGCGAGTCTGGTCAACCAGCGCGGCGATACCACCAGCTTGAACCGCTGCGAAACGTAACGCGCCGCCACTGAACCAAGGCTCCATAAGGTAATCACCGGGCACGCCGACCAAGTCGCCCTTATCAATCGCAGCGTCGATCCAGCGGACGATATGCGTCTCGGACCTCTGCATGCCAACGACGTGCCAAAATTCCCGATCGATCGCAGGCGGTGTCCGCACGAGATCGAGCAATATCAGCTGGCGGCCCCCGTCATGTTCAACCGTCACCAACGCGTGCGACAGGATGCCGGCGCCCGAGGCGAAGCTCTTGCCACCGGTAACCCTCAGGTCGTCGAGTTCGAGCGGCTCACCGGTGAGTTCGGCGTTCCACACACCAAGTGCCGCACCGGTCGCCACCGCACGGGCGAGTGAAGCGCGTTGGGCGTCGCTGCCGTAGCGCGAGACAATCTGGAGCGCGTCGATATGCCCCTCGAACAATCGCCCAAGCGGCAGGTCTTCGCGACCGATCTCGTAGAGCAAGCGTAACAGATGCAGCAGAGTGTCGGGCTCGCCTGGGTCGCCCAGCGATGCCAACTCACTGGTCTTGTTTGCGATGTCTTCGCGCCGGAGCTTCATGCGGCTTCGCGCGCGTCAACGATCGCCGCGAGTTCTGCTTCGGCGTCGGGCAAAGCGACGCTGCGCATCCCTCCCGGCGGCACCGGGACGATCCGCATCGCGAACGCTTCTTCGTTGGGGCAGTCCCGCGCAACGCCGCAGACGTGATCGTAGCTCAGTCCGATTGCAGCGGTGACCATGGCGAGCTGATCGGTAGAATATGCGCCGCGCGCAATCGCCTGCATGCGATACTGCCAGGCGGCGTCGATCGGACGGGCGACGCTGATCACGCTCGGGTCTCCGCCATCGAGATGTCGCAAAGTCCCGGCCATACCGTTCGACGCACGCCCCTCCCGGCGATCGGAGGTGTAGACCACGCTATCGGCATCTCGCCTCACCTTTATGCCCGCGCGCGCGGCATCGTCGATCAATTGCGCATCCTCACCGCTGGCGACCGGTGCGAACCCGCCGATCGCCGTGTAAGCGCTGAACCGGACGCCAATATTGGCACCGCTCGTATGGTGGTGCGTGCTTTTTGCTTCCCAGGCAACAGGATCGAGTCGGCGTCGCAGAGCAAATAGCGCATCGTAATAGGCCTCGATGCGACTTTGAAGAGGGTTGGGCCGTTGGCCTGCGCGTGCGACTTTTCCCGCGACAAGCTCTGCCGCGTCCAGACTGGCCGACATAGCGCGCAACCAGTTTGGCGTCGGCGCGCTGTCGGCGTCGGTGGTCAGGAGCAGTCCGTCGCCACCGTCCAACGCCCCTATCCCCAACATCATCGCCTCGTGACGTGCGCGTCCTGCACTTGGCGCGCACCTCGCAACCGATTTGATCCATACCTGACGGGACGACCGATCGCGATACGATGCGGCGAGAGCCGCGCTCTCATCGACGCAACCGTCGAGCAACAAACATATGTGAACCATGTCGCAGCGATCCTGTTCGAGACGCTCGAGCGCCTCAAACAGTTTCGGCAGCTCCGCCGCTTCGTCCCGCACGGGTACGCAGATTGCTGTCGGTTTCAGGCTAGAACCCCTTCAGGAGTTCGGTAGGGCGAGCAAACCGATCGGGCTTTGACCTATATCTATACTCGCATGATCGAATCTCGATGCGGCGGGATCAAGCCGACGGAAAAGCGCTGCATTCTGGATCAGCGCATCAGACCGGCGACCCGCAAAGCATCTTCGATCACTTGTCCAACGCCGCCGGCAGACGACGAACCCTGCCGCTCGCCTTCTGTTCGGAACTCGCCGATCGGTGCTGCCGGCGCTGTTCGCGGCTTGTCGGTAGGCCCCAGGACGCGGCGATGTGACGCGACGACGATATCGCGACGTCGAGCATATACGGTCCGCTCGAACCGCAGGCGTCTTCGCCGGACGTGGCGAGCGGTATGCCATGGCCCATCCCGGTGATCCGATATTCCTCCACCACGATACGGCCGTTCCGATCGCGCCATGCCCTGTGAGGATAGCCATCGACCATATCGTGGTCGCTGGGACAAACGGGTGCGCCATACACAAGGCGCCATTGCTCGACGATCGCGTCACTGTTCGACACATCGACGACATGATCTTGGGTTCCGTGCCACACGGAAATGCTGGGCCATGCTGTGGTACCTGCAGGAGATGCAGCGCGGATCGATGACGCCAACGCGGCGGCGGTCGGACCGCCGTGGCCGCGCATTCGGTCGAAAGCTTCGGGGATGGTGCTGGCTGAGCCATAGGGCAGTCCAGCGATGATCGCCCCTCCGGCAAAGGCATCGGGATAGGTCGCCAGCATGACCGAGGTCATTGCCCCACCAGCGGAAAGGCCGGTGACGAACACCCGACTCTTGTTAATTCCGTACCGTTTTACCATCGTATCGATCATTTGCCGGATCGAAAGCGGCTCGCCTGCATCACGTCGACTGTGACTGGGGTCGTACCAATTGAAGCACAGATTGAAATTATTTGCGCGCGTCTGTTCGGGCAACAGCACCGCAAACCCGTATTCTTCGGCTAGTTGTGACCAACCAGTGCCCCTATCAAATCCCGCCGCGTCTTGGGTACAACCATGGAGCACCACTACCAATGGCGCGCCGCGAGCCATATTCTGCGGCAGATAAATCCAGGCCTTGAGCCGACTGGGGTTTGCCTCGAAATCGACGAGTTCGGTAAGTACGGACGGCGTCGTGACAGCGCCACGAATGCTTTTACTCGTTTGCTGCGCCGCGAACCGGGCAAGCGTATTGGACAGTAATCGCATCGGGCATTCCCTTAATCCGCCCCTATCACGATGGGCTGGCCGGGCTAGAACGTCGCTATCGTCAAATCGTTGCTGCAGCGCAGCAATTTACCCTCCCTATTCGCCGGGCCCCACCGGACGATCGTCTGGGCGTTGGTGTATTCGAGCAGCCCCTCCAGTCAACGAGCAGGCGCTTTGCGTCGAGCGGCAGGTACATGCTCAAGCGCGCAGGATAGCGGCGATCGCGGTCCGTGAAGCGGCAACGGTGGGCGCGTTCAGGTTCCGGCGGTCGTCTCAGGGCCGTCGCCTTCGGTATGGTGGAAGCGATGACTGAGCAAATCAATGTTTTCCGTTCGCGAGTTCGAACCCGCAATCTGCTCGGAAAGGCCTTGAGGAAAGCGGGGCGGATGGTGAGGCGCTCGATATAAGCTTCCGTCGCGGGTCGTTCGCCGATGGCTCCAATGGCGGCAACATCGACAAGCTGACCGAAGCGACCCAAGGCGCCAAGGGAAAGGGCGTCCTGATCGCTCCCAAGGTCGGGGCGCCGCACTGGCTTACAGTTCGAGGCGTAAGGCGCAGGGCCAACTGCTCCGCACGCCACTGCGATTGTTCGATGCGGTCGCGCTCGTCCCGTCTGACGAGGGCACCCAAGCGCTGACCAACAAAGGCGCCGCTATCCAGTTCGTCGTGGACGCGTTCGGCCATTTGAAGGCGATCGGCACGACCGCTGCCGCGAAGGCTCTGCTTCACAAAGCGGGAATTGAGCCGGACGATGGGCTTTATCGATGCCGCGAAACGACGCTTTTTCGATCGCGAGACGAAAATCAGAATGCTGGCGTGACAAAATCGTCGAGCCGATATTGGTAAGTGCCGCAAACAGCTGTGTATCTGCGGTCGCGACAAATTGAAACTCGCGGCCACGCAGCGAGCATCGCACTAATCCAGATTAAGCCGTTATGATCGTTGCGCTTTAAGGTCGCGGCCGGGGGAACAATCCAGCGACGAGTGCGATTGAGCCGCCATATGCCGGAGATACTAGCATGGCTGATGAACCCGAAATGCAAACCGACGACGCACCGCTCGGTGCTTCCAAGCGAGGGAGCGCCGCCGTCGATGAAGCGACCGATTCACTAGTCGAGGATCGCGGCGATACGCTGGTCGGACGGGCGGTGACGATCAACCGGTCGCGCGACGAACTCTACGCTTATTTCCGGGATTTCTCGAACCTGCCCAGCTTTATGGAAAACATCGTTCGCGTCGATGTGGCGGACGACAAGAGGTCGCATTGGGTGATCAAGGCGCCCGGCGGCAAAACGGTCGAATGGGATTCGACGATAACCGAAGACGCCGATGGCGATTATTTCGTCTGGGCCTCGGACGATGGAGCGGACGTGCCGAACAGCGGCCGTATCGATTTCCGCGACGCCGGCGATCGCGGCACCGTCGTCACGGCGACGATCCTTTACGATCCGCCCGCGGGCCTGGTCGGCAAGCTCGTCGCCAAGCTGTTCCAACGCGAGCCCGCGATCCAGGCGCGGCGCGACCTCAGGCGCTTCAAGCAATTGATGGAAACCGGCGAGGTCGCCACCGCGGCGAGAACCAGGAAACAGCATGAAGAGGAGAATTCCTGATGCGCGCGCTCGCCTGGCACGGAAAGCACGACGTTCGTGTCGACACCGTCGACGATCCCGAGATCGTCAATCCCCGCGACGCGATCATCAAGGTGACGGCGACCGCGATCTGCGGGTCGGACCTCCACCTCTATGACGGCTTCATCCCGACGATGAAATCGGGCGATATCCTCGGCCACGAATTCATGGGCGAGGTGGTCGAAACCGGTCCGAAATCGACTTTGAAGAAGGGACAGAGGGTCGTCGTCCCGTTCACCATTGCGTGCGGCCAATGCTACCACTGCGGCAAGCATCAATATTCGGCCTGCGACAACGGCCTGCCCGCCGACAATCAGGACATCGCGCAAACGCTCTACGGCCAGCCGATGTCGGGTCTGTTCGGATATAGCCACATGACCGGCGGCTATGCCGGTGGCCAGGCGGAATATGTCCGCGTGCCGTTTAGTGACGTCGGGCCGATCGTCATTCCCGATGGCGTCGAGGATGAGAAGGTGTTGTTTCTTTCCGACATTCTGCCGACCGGCTGGATGGGCGCGGCGAATGCCGATATCGAACCCGGCGACATCGTCGCGGTGTGGGGTTGCGGCCCGGTCGGGTTGTTCGCGGTACAATCCGCCTTCCTGATGGGCGCCGACCGGGTGATCGCGATCGATCATTTCCCGCACCGGTTGGAACTCGCGGCGAAATTCGGTGCCGAGACGATCAATTTCGAGGAAAGCGCGGTCTACGACGCGCTGATGGAGATGACCGGCGGGATCGGTCCCGACGCGGTGATCGACTGTGTAGGCCTAGAATCGCACGGGTTGTTCGTCGATAACGTGATCGATCAGATCAAGGCATCGACCTTCCTCGGGACCGACCGGATTCACGCCAACCGCCAGGCGATCATCGCGTGCCGCAAAGGCGGTCGCGTCTCGATGCCGGCGGTCTATGGCGGGTTCGTCGACAAATGGCCGCTTGGCGCGTTCATGGAAAAAGGCCTGACGCTCAAGACCGGCCAGACCCATGTCCAACATTACATGCCCGCGCTGCTGCACGCGATCCTCGAGGGAAAAATCGACACGACCTTCCTGATCTCGCACCGCATGGCCCTCGAAGATGCCCCCAAGGGCTACAAGATGTTCCACGACAACCAGAACGAAGTGACCAAGGTCGTGCTGAAGCCTGGCCTGGCAACCGCTTGAGGAGACAGATCATGACAAACAAATTTGCCATCATTACCGGCGCATCGACAGGCATCGGCCTCGAACTCGCCAAGCTGGCGGCAGCGGATGGTTACGACCTGCTGCTCGCGGCCGATACCCCGTTCGGCGAGGTTCCGGCGGGCGCGGAAACGCTCGACGTTGATCTCTCGACTGTCGATGGCGTCGATCAATTGCTCGCAACGGCTGCCGGACGCCGTGTCGATCTGCTATGCGCGAATGCCGGTCACGGCCTGGGCCACGCCTTCTTGGACCAGCAGGTCGATGCGTGGCGTCACGTCATCGATACCAACATCACCGGCACGATCTATCTGGTGCAAAAGGTGTTGCTTGAGATGGTCGCGCGAAACGACGGAAAGCTGCTCGTGACCGGATCGGTTGCCGGCTACATCCCGGGGTCATTCCAGGCGGTCTATAATGGCACGAAGGCGTTCGTCGATAGCTTCACCGAAGCACTGCGCAACGAGATCAAGGACGCCGACGGTGTCACGCTCACCACGCTGATGCCCGGGCCGGTCGATACCGAATTCTTCGCACGTGGCGAGATGCTCGACACCTCGGTCGGCGCCGACCCGAAAAAGAGCGACCCCGCCGATGTCGCGAAGGTCGGCTGGGATGCGGTAATGGGTGGCAAGGCATCGGTGTTCGCGGGCTGGAAGACCAAAATCCAGGGCGTGCTCGCCAATGTCACGCCGGGATCAGTGCTTGCCGAACAGCATCGCAAGATGGCCGAGCCGGGTTCCGCGGACGATTGATTTGGTAGCCTAGCGTGTCGGGTAGCGGTCGGGGCTGCGGCAGCGTCGATTCAACAGAGGATAATCATGTTCGGTCTTGGCAACGATGACATAACCCTGACGATGGACAAGCCGCACCCGTCGAGCCTGCTCGACACCGGTGTGCAGGACGTAATCGGCAAGCCGCTCGACCGGGTCGACGGTCCGAAGAAGGTGACGGGCGCGGCCACTTATGCGGCGGAATATCCGATCGACAATATCGCTTATGGTGTCCTCGTCGGCGCGACGATCGGTAAGGGTAAGGTGATGTCGATCGACGCGCAGGCGTTCGAGGCCATTCCCGGCGTTATCGACGTTATTACCGATTTCGATACGTTCATCCGCGTGGCCCAGCAGGGCGGCGAGACTGGCGCGCCGACGCAGGGCGTCAAGCAAGTAGAATATTTCGGGCAGATCATCGCGATCGTCATCGCCGAGACTTTCGAAGCCGCCCGCGACGCCGCACACCGGCTGCCGGTGACCTACGAACAGGACGCCGGCGCATTTGAATTTTCGATGGCGCGAGAGCGCGATGGCAAGTTGCCGCCCAACAATATTCCGGCGCATGCTGCACAGGGAGACCTCGACAAGGCGATGCGCGAAGCGGCGGTTACCGTCGACGCGACCTACACGACCCCCAGCCAGAACTCCGCGGCGATGGAGCCGCATGCCTCGACCGCGGTATGGCAGGACGGCGCGCTGACCCTTTATGGCGCGTACCAGATGCCGACGTCCGATGCACAGCAGCTGGCGAAAGCGCTCGGCGTGTCGGCCAAGAAGGTGCGGATCATCTCGCGCTATATTGGCGGCGGTTTCGGCTCGAAGCTTGGGATCGCGCCGGAAAGCGTCGCGGCCGCAGTCGCCGCAAAGAAGTTGGGCCGACCGGTCAAGGCGGTGATGGCGCGTCGGCAGGTGTTCGACGCAACCGTGCGGCGGTCGAACACATCGCAGCGGATGCGTCTTGCCGCGACCGCGGAGGGGAAGATCACCGGTATCGGCCACGAGACGACAGCGTCCAACCTCGACACCGAGGATTTCTTCGAACCCGCCGGTATCTCGACGCATTTCCTCTATGCGGGCGAAAATCGCCTCATCACGCACGATCTCGTCAGGATGAACTGGTTGTTGTCGGGATCGATGCGCGCGCCCGGTGAGGCCGTCGGGCTGCTCGGGCTGGAGGGCGCGATGGACGAGCTCGCCGAAGAGTTGGGCATGGACCCGATCGAACTGCGCCGGATCAACGAACCGCCCAAGGAACCGGAAAAAGACATCGCGTTTTCGTCGCGCTCGCTTATCCCCGCACTCGATGAAGGCGCCAAGCGCTTCGGATGGGCACGCCGCAACGCCAAGCCCGGCACGCGCCGCGAGGGCGAGTGGCTGGTCGGGATGGGCGTGGCGGCGGCGGCACGGTCCAATATGCTGATGGAAACGTCGGCCAAGGTCGCGATCCATCCCGACGGCACAGCGACGGTCTCCTCTGCGATGACCGACATCGGGACGGGTAGTTATACGATCCTGACGCAGATCGCGGCGGAAATCCTGGGTCTGCCGATGGACCGGATCACGATGGAACTCGGCGACACCAACGACGTGCCCGCTGCCGGTTCTGGCGGATCGTGGGGCGCGTGTTCGTCGGGTTCGGCGATCTATCTCGCCTGCGAGCAACTGCGCGGAAAGCTGGCCAAGGCCATGGAAGTGGCCGAGGACGCGCTGACACTGAAGGACGGGATGGCGATCGGCGATAATCGCAGCAAGCCGATCGGCGAGCTTGTCGGTGACGGGATAGAAGCGACCGGTACGATCAAGCCCGGCAAGCAGGAAAAGCAGTTCGCCCAGGCATCCTACGGCGCGCATTTCGCCGAGGTTGCAGTCAATGCCGTTACCGGCGAGACGCGCGTCCGCCGAATGCTTGGGGTTTTCGCCGCAGGTCGCATCCTCAACGAGAAAACCGCGCGGTCGCAGTGCCTGGGTGGCATGACGTTCGGTATCGGCAGCGCGTTGACCGAGGATCTGATCCACGACCCGCGCACCGGCCGGATCGTCAATCACGACCTTGCCGAATACCACGTGCCGGTGAACGCCGATGTGCCTCAGCTCGAGGTCGTATTCCTGCAGGAACGCGATATTCACGCCAATCCGATCCATGCCAAGGGCATCGGCGAACTCGGCATTTGCGGTGCGGGCGCGGCGATCGCGAACGCGGTCTTCAAGGCGACCGGCATCCGCGTGCGCGATTTCCCGATCACCCTCGACAAACTGCTGGATGGACTGCCCGCGATGTGACCGAACATTCGAACACCCGCAATGATCTCCCTGTGTTCATCAAGATCAAGATATTGAAGGAAATGGTTATTGTTTGGAACGAGGTACGCGGGCGCGGGTTGGCCGAAAGACAATTTGAGGGAAATTAATCATGGCGCAACCCGTCCGTTTCGATCCATCCGTCGAACAAGTTAAGTCGGATGAGGCGACCACTGTCCGTGACCTGGAAGAGCAATTCGATATCGTTCAGAATACGACGGCGGAGGATTACAAGCGCGGTGTGCGGGCGGTTCACGCCAAGGGTCACGGCCTGGCGACGGGCAAGTTCACCGTCCATGACGGTCTGCCCGCGGAACTGGCGCAAGGCCTGTTTGCCACCCCGGCCAAGTATGACGCAATCCTGCGCATTTCGACGAACGCCGGCGACATCCTTGACGATTCCATCGCGTTGCCGCGCGGGTTGGCGTTGAAAGTGCTCGACGTCGAAGGCGAACGCCTGCCGGGCTCGGACGGTGAAACCTCGCAAGACTTCATCATGGTGAACGGCCCGGCTTTTGCCGCCGTGGACGCCGCAGCGTTTCTCAAGAACCTCAAGATGCTAGCCAAGACGACCGATGTCGCCGAGGGCGGCAAGAAAGTGTTTTCGTCGATCCTGCAAGGCGTCAACACCGCGCTCTCGGCGGTCGGCTACGAATCGCCGATGATCCAGCAGATGGGCGGCGCCCCGCAGGTCCATCCGCTGGGTGAAACCTATTACACCCAGACGCCGTTTCGTTTCGGCGATTACATCGCGAAGTTCAGCCTTGAGCCGGCGTCGTCCGCGCTACAGTCGCTTACCGGCGTGAAGGTCGACGCTTCGGGTCGTCCCGATGCGCTTCGCGAGGATGTCAGTCGCGACCTGATCGAGCAGGGCGGGACCTGGGAATTTCAGGTGCAACTCAATACCGGTCTCGAGAAGATGCCGGTAGAGGATCCGACCGTGGTGTGGAGCGAAGACGACAGCCCGTTCGTGACGGTCGCGACCCTTGAAGTGGAGCCACAAGTCAGCTGGCAGACCGGCGTGACCGACCGCGAGGACGATCGTCTCAGTTTCAACATCTGGCGCGGTCTCACGGCGCACCAGCCGCTGGGCAACATCAATCGCGCGCGCAACGACACCTATCGACGCTCGACGGCGTTCCGCGAGCGGGTCAACGGCTGCCCGATCCACGATCCGCGGACGCTCGAAGACATCGCCGCCGACTGACTTCCCTGATCGCGAGACGGCCGAATTCGTCGTCGTCGGCCGATCGCCTATCCCGCTCAGGCACGCGAGATCATCATGGCTGAATTCTCGACAGACGTTCTCGACATTGCGTACCGCGACGCTGGTCCGCGCGACGGCAAGCCGGTTCTGCTGATCCACGGCTGGCCCGACGACGCGTCGACCTGGGACGAGGTCGCGGCGCACCTCAACGACGCCGGGCTCCGCACGATCGTGCCGACGCTGCGCGGGTTCACCGGGACGCGGCTGCACGAGGACGCGGCGCGCACCGGCAACAGCGCGATTATCGCCATGGACATGATCGCGCTGATGGACGGGCTCGGCATCGACCGGTTCATGGTCGCCGGTCATGATTGGGGCTCAAACACCGCGGAGGCGATCGCGGTCGGCTGGCCCGATCGCGTCGGGCGGATGGCGATGCTCAGCACCCCGCCGCGCCTTGGCGGCATGCCGACGCCGCCGTTCGAGCACGCGCAACTTGAATGGTATCATTGGTTTATGGCCACCACGCGCGGCGCGAAGAAAGTGCACGAGGACCGAAAGGCTTTCACACATCTCCATTGGGTCAATTGGGCGCCGCCGGGTTGGTTCGACGAAGCGACGTTCGAGCGCGTGGCGCGGTCGTTCGACAATCCCGACTGGGCCGACGTGACGCTGCACAGCTACCGCGCACGCTGGGACGAGGCCGAACCCGATCTGGCCAGCCAATGGCTCGAGGACAAGGTCAAGGCGACCCCAACGCTCTCGCTGCGGACGATCTACGTCCAAGGCGCTCAGGATGGCGTCAACCCCCCGTCCGTCGCAAAGGACGTGCCGAGCAAATTCACCGGCCCGTTCGGGTTCGTCACACTCGCCGGCGTCGGTCATTTCCCGCAGCGCGAAAACCCCGATGCGGTCGCGCGGCACCTTATCGCGCTCTTCAACGGCGATCCCGCCGACCTCGCCGATACTATTGACCGGAGCCTTTTCATGACCAAAGCCAAGCCGATCATCGTCGCGGTCGCCGCCGTGGGCCTTGCCATCGTCGCCGCGGTCGGCGTCGCCCACGCGCAGGGCCGGAGCGGCGCGCTGACGCAAGTGGCTCAATTCGATCATCAGGCGACCGGCGTCGCGGTGGTCGAGGATGGGCGGCACTTCGTCAATTTCCCGCGCTGGACCGACGACGCGCCGATCTCGGTCGCGGAGGTGCTACCGGATGGGAGCTTGCGCGCCTATCCGGACGAGAAATGGAACAGCTGGCGCAACGCCAGGGCCAACGACATGCCGGTCGGCGATTATTTCGTCTGCGTCCAGTCGATCGTGCCCGATGGCCACGGCAACCTTTGGGTGCTCGATCCCGGCGCGCCGGGCAACGAGAAGATTCTCGAAGGCGCGCCAAAACTCGTTCGCATCGATCTCAAGACGAACAAGGTGACGAAGGTCATTCCCGTCGGCCCGGCCATGGCGTTGCAGGGCACCTACCTCAACGACATCCGCTTCTCGCCCGATGGCAAGACCGGGTATATCACCGACAGCGGGACGCGCGGCGCGATCATCGTGATCGATCTGGCGACCGGCGAGGGGTTCCGCGCGCTCGACGGGCATTCGTCGACACAGATCGACAAGACGGTCGAGGTCGAGATCGAGGGCAAGCCGCTGGTGCGCCCCGATGGCCGCCAGCCCGCGTTCGCGGCGGATGGAATCGCGATCTCGAACGACGGCGAGACGCTCTATTACCAGGCGCTGACCGGCAAGACGCTCTATTCGATCGCCACCGAGAAGCTGCGTTCCGACATCGATGAGAAGACCCGCGCCGCCGGGGTAAAGACAGTGGCCAAGACCCACGTCGCCGATGGGCTGTGGATGAGCAAAGCGGGAGTGCTCTACCTCACGTCGCCGACCGATTATTCGATCAAGCGATTGAGCGGCGCCGGCACTGAGACGGTGCTGACCGACAAAAGGCTGCGCTGGCCGGATACGTTCTCGGAAGGGCCCGACGGAACGCTCTACGTCACCGCCAGCCACATCCAGGACACCCAGTGGTTCAAGCCCGGCGCGCCGCCGTCGATCAGGACCGAACTCTTCTCCTTCGTCCCGGCCGGATGACTTTCCGTCCGGCGCACAGCCTCGCCGTCCACCGGCCGCTCGGCGGCGTCATGCGAGCGCGGTTGCGGGTCTACAAGGCGCTGAGCGACTTCCGCCACCGCGAGAACGGCACCGATGCTGCGGATACGCGCGCTCTGGAAGACATCTCGGCGTAACCCGTTCGGCGACAGCGCTGTAAAACCCAAAGGCCCGAAATGAAGAGCGACGAGCAGGACGAAGGCGCGGTCCACTACAAAGGCTCCTCGGGCGGCTGGGGCTCGGTGGGGGGCATGGCCAAAGTTTTTGCACGCGAACGTTCCAGCCCTGCGACACTGCAGACGCTGCGGCGGCAGAACAAAACGAAGGGATATATGTGCGCGTCCTGCGCGTGGGGAAAACCCGCGAAGCCGCACACCTTCGAATTCTGCGAGAATGGCGCGAAGGCGACAATCTGGGATCTGACGCGCGACCGCTGCACGCCCCAATTCTTCGCCGATCATACGGTGACCGAGTTACGCGAATGGGCGGATTTCGATCTCGAGATGAAGGGCCGCCTCACTGCCCCCTTGCGCTATGACGCGGCGAGCGACCGCTATCTCGAATGTTCGTGGGACGAAGCGTTCACCGGCGTCGCCGCCGGACTACGCGCGCTCGATCCCAAATCGGTGATCTTCTACGCGAGCGGAAAGGCGTCGCTCGAGACGAGCTACCTCTATGGGCTGCTCGCCCGCGCCTATGGCAACAACAACCTGCCCGACAGCTCGAACATGTGCCACGAGACGACCTCGGTCGCGCTGAAGAAAGTCATCGGCTCGCCGGTCGGCACCTGCGTGCTCGAGGATTTCGAGCATTGCGATGCGATCCTCTATTTCGGCCAGAACCCGGGCTCGAACTCGCCCCGATTCCTTCATCCGTTGCAGGAGGCGGTCAAACGCGGATGCAAGATCATCGTTTTCAACCCGGTGCGCGAGACCGGCCTGCTGCGCTTCATCGACCCGCAGAACCCGCTTCAGATGCTGACCAACACTCCGACCGAGCTGGCGCACATGTACCTGCAGGTCCGGCCCGGCGGCGACATCGCGGCGGTTATGGGGCTGGTCAAACATGTCCTCGCGCTGGACGACGCTGCAATCGCCCGGGGCGAACCCAAGGTGATCGACTATTGGTTCATCGATCAGCATACCAAGGGCTGGGAAGCGTTTCGCGACAAGGCGCGCGAGACGAGCTGGGACGACATCGAGCGGAACAGCGGGCTGAACCGCGCCGATCTGGGAGCCGCCGCGGACGTCTATGCGAAGGCGGAAAAAGTGATCGCGGTCTATGGCATGGGGCTGACCCAGCACGTTCACGGATCGCAGAGCATCCAGATGGTCGTCAACCTGATGCTGATGCGCGGCAACGTCGGCAAGCAGGGCGCGGGCATGAGCCCGGTGCGCGGTCATTCGAACGTGCAGGGACAGCGCACCGTTGGCATTTCCGAAAAACCCGAACTGGTGCCGCTCGACAAGATCGCCGAGCAGTTCGGCTTCGATCCGCCGCGCGACAAGGGCCGAACCACTGTCGAGGCCTGCGAAGGGATCAAGGACGGATCGATCCAGGGCTTCGTCAGCCTCGGGGGCAATCTGGTCCGCGCAGTGCCCGATCGCGATGTCATGGAGCCGGCTTGGCGTAAGCAGGCGTTGACCGTCTATATCGCGACCAAACTGAATCGCAGCCATCTGATCCACGGCAAGGCGTCGTATCTGCTGCCCTGTCTCGCCAGGCCCGAACGAGACGTTCAGGCGACCGGCCCGCAAAGCTGCTTGATCGAGGACAGCTTCAGCCACATCCACGGCTCGATCGGCAAATGTGCCCCGGCGAGCGAGAAATTGCTGTCCGAGCTGGCGATCGTCGCAGGCATTGCAAAGGCGTTGCTGCCGGTAAATCCAAAGATGCCGTGGGACGCGTGGACAGGGGATTATTCGCTCGTTCGTGACGCGATCGCCGAGACATATGTCGAGCAGTTCCACGACTTCAACGCGCGGATGTGGGATGACGGGGGGTTCTACCGCGGCAACAAAGCGCGCGAACGGATCTGGCAGACCGACAGCGGCAAGGCCGAATTCACCGATCCGACCGTGCTGTCCGCGTTGGGGGTCGGCGATGGCGATGGCCGCTTCCATCTGATCACGATGCGTTCGAACGACCAGTTCAACACCACGATCTATGGGTTCGACGACCGGCTGCGCGGGCTCAAGGGCTCTCGCACCATCTTGCTCATCAATCCCGGTGATATGGCGCGGCATGGTCTGGCGCAGGGAGACGTGGTGAGTCTTGTCGGCGACGCCGGCGATGACACGCGGCGGGTCGTGACAGGACTTACCGTGACCCCGTTCGATCTGCCCGACGGATGCGTCGGCGGTTACTATCCGGAAATGAATTCGCTGGTGCCCTTATGGTATCACGACGAGGCGTCGAAAACGCCGGCGTCAAAGGGGGTACCGGTAAAGATTGAGCGGGCGCCGCAGGTTAAGCGTTTGTCAGTCGCAGACTCAGCGTAAGTTCACGCAACAGACCTACCGCCTTACATTTTCATCAGGATTGCGATGTGCGATTTTACGGCCAGGACCATCGCTCCTGCCGCCATTTCAGAGCAGGCGCGGTGCCGCCCATCGCATAGGCCTGCTGAACCGCGAGTGCACCGCCGTGCGCGGCTTTCTGCTGCGCGAGATTGGTGGCGTCGCGCGCAGCGCCGGTCTCCGCTTTCAGGGCGCGCCTTCTCCCAGCCAACGTGGCAGACCGGGAAGTCGCCCATTGACGCCATTTTCGTTGTAGGTGGCGATCTTCATGTCTTTTGGCCGGACGGCAGAAGAGACGGCGCGCCCCTCATCGATCCTGGTCCCCGCTTCGTCGGGCTATAAACGCTGAGCCACCGTGTCGGTTCATCCGGGCTGGATTTCGCTTCGGCCGTCACCAAATGATTCGTGAAAGGACAATAAGATGGCCAACGGATGGGCGCCGGACGGCGCGGTTCAGGATCAGATTGACGACACCGTGAAAGATGCGGTTTTGCGTGCGCGGACGATGATGCCCGTAGGCGAAAGCGCCGAATATTGCGAAGATTGTGGGGAGCATATTCTTCAACGCCGCCGCCAGGCGCTACCGGGCACGCGAACGTGTGTCGGCTGTCAGGCGGCGCGCGACTCCGCGCTTCGCGTTGGTGGGATCAACCGCCGCGGGAGCAAGGACAGCCAACTGAGGTAATCACGGCACCGTGCGTAGCGGTCGGGCGCGGTGCTGGCGTTGTGGCCCAGCCTCGAATCAAAGCGTTCTCCGTCGGCCTGTAGTTCCACCGATAGCGCGGTTTTGCAAGAACACCCCGCAGGTTGCTGGCGATGCGCGATCTGTCCATTGAGGCAATATATCCATACCTTGTTTATTGCTGGTTACGAGCGCCGAATAGCTCCGGTATAACCGCGAGTTCATCCAGAGTGCTTCGCGGATCGAGATAGTTATCGAGCGACCGCACGGTTGCCACATTGTCACGCAGCTCTTCAGGCCCGTGGCCTGGGTTGAAATAGCCTTCGCCGATGACGAAGCCGACTCGGGCAACCTTGCCCGACGACGTGCTATAAATTTCGCCGTTGACGTTCGTCGAGCGGTGGGCGAGCCACAGCACGGTGGGCGACACGGCTGATGCCGGACCCATCGGCGCGACGCCGTTGCGGATGTCCGCTTGCCAGTCGTCGCCTTGCTCGGCGCCACCAAAGAAGGCGTCGCGGTTCATGCGCGTGATCGCCATTGGCGCAATCGCGTTGACGGTAATCCCGGTGCCTGGCGTCTCCTGTGCGAGCGATTTCGTGAAGCCAGCGATCCCCAGTTTCGCCGCGCCGTAGTGGACGAGTTGCTCGTTGCCCGCGAACCCCGCATTCGACGTAGTGTTGACGATCCGACCGTATTTCTGGCCCACGAAATGCGGCCACACCGCCTTCGACATCTGGAACGCCCCGTCGAGCGTCACTGCGATCATCCTTCGACAGCTTTCATCGTCTATCTGTTCGAGTTTCGCGAAGCTGATGATGCCGGCGTTGTTGACCAATACGGTGATCTTGCCGAACTCCGCGATCGCAGCCTGCACGATCGCCTGCGCGCCAGCCGCGTCGCTGACCGAATGGCTGTCGGCGACGGCGCGGCCGCCGGACGCGACGATTTCGTCGACCACGCCTTGCGCAACCGTTTGCGATCCGCCCGCTCCGTCGGGTTCGACGCCGACGTCGTTGACGACCACGGCGGCGCCGCGGCGATGCCGTCGCGGTCGGTAGCGACCTCTGTCTGATAGAGGTCATGAAGCTGTTCACCGTCGTCCATGCCGAAATTTCCGGTCGGGTGCTGGCGATCATCGCCTCGGACGGGGCGATGGTCGAGGCGGGCGCGCCCTTGTTCGCGATCGAGCCCGAGTGATGACGCTCAAGCGACTGTTCATCGCCAACCGTGGCGAGATCGCCCTCCGGATCGTGCGCGCGGCGCAGGCTCTGAACATCGAGACGGTCGTCGCCGTCTCCGACGCCGACCGCGATGGCGCTGCCGCCCGTCTCGCCGATCGCAGCATCGTGCTCGGCCCCGCCGCCGCGACCAAAAGCTATCTCGATCCGCGTCTTGTCGTGCATGCCGCCAAGGAGAGCGGCTGCGACGGTCTCCATCCCGGCTACGGTTTCCTGTCCGAACGTGCGATCCTGCCGCGGCTCTGCACGGAGCATGGTATCGTTTTCGTCGGGCCGGAAGCCGATGTGATCGACGCGCTCGGTGACAAGCTGCGTGCCCGCGCGATGGCGGCGGCGGCGGGTGTTCCGCTTGTCCCCGGCAGCGAATCCATCGCCAGCGCAGCGGACGCGCGCCGGGAAGGCGACCGGATCGGCTATCCGGTCCTCCTCAAGGCTTCGGCAGGCGGCGGCGGACGCGGCATGGTGATCGCCAACAATGGCGACGAGGCGGAGGCCGGCTTACAGCGCGCGTCGGCCGAAGCGGTCGCGGCTTTCGGCGACGGCACGCTTTTCATGGAACGCTTCGTGCCGGAGGCACGGCACGTCGAGGTCCAGCTAATGGGCGACGGCAACGGCCAGGTCCTGCATTTCGGCGAACGCGACTGCTCGGTCCAACGCCGCTATCAGAAACTGGTCGAGGAAGCGCCGTGCGCCGCCATGCCCGACGTCTTGCGCAAGCAACTCCACGCATCCGCCGTCGCGTTGGCCGCAAGCGTCAACTATCGCAACGCCGGCACTGCTGAATTCCTTTACGACGTGCGCCGTCAGGAGTTCTACTTCATCGAAGTGAATGCCCGCATCCAGGTCGAGCACCCCGTCAGCGAAATGATCTCGGGATTCGATCTCGTTCAGGAGCAGATTCGAATTGCGGGCGGCGCCGGCCTCTCGCGCTCGCAAGACGAGATACGAATTTCAGGCCACGCGATCGAGTGTCGCATCAATGCCGAAGACGTGACGCGCGATTTCCTGCCGTCGCCGGGCCGAGTCACACGGTGGGAGCCGCCCGAGGGCGATCACGTCCGGCTCGATAGTCATATGTCCGAGGGGGCGATGATCCCGCCCTTTTATGACAGCATGATTGGCAAGCTGATCGTGCACGGCAGCAACCGCGCCGATGCCATTGCGAAACTCGCTTCAGCGCTCGAGGATTTCACGATCGAGGGCGTGCCGACCACTGTAGAGTTGCACCGCGCGATCGTCGCGCATCCGGACTTCGCCGAAAATCGTATCCACACCCGCTGGCTTGAGCAGGTCCTGCTCCCTGAACTCGCCCGGGAGGCAATGTGAGCGTTACGGCCGGGGCTGGCTTGGAGGGTGCGTTCGCCGACGCCCGAGCCTTGCTCGATACGATGGTGTCGAGCGGCTGGCAGGAACTCCATGTATGCTGCGGCGAGCTGGAGATTTTTATCGCGCTGGCCGACGGGTGCCCCAACCCGATGCGGTCGGCGTCGGATATTCCAGCTGTTTCAGCCTCGCCGATCGCAGCGACCACAGTCACGGCGCCGCATGTCGCAACGCTGGTCGATATGCTCGCGCCGGGCGTCGCGGTCGTTGCCGGCGAGCCGGTGGCGCGCATTCAGGTGCTGGGTCGCGAAGAGACGCTTCTCGCGCCAGTCGCGGGGCGCGTTTCGGCGGTCCACGCGGTGCAGGGTGATCTTCTGGAATTCGGCGTCGGCGTCCTGAGCCTGACAGAGAGCGACGGATGATCGCGGCCGAGAATAACTGTTCGCTGCGATGGTGCGCGGCCCGAACATGACGGCGATCGACGATAAAAGCTTTCGCGATGTTCTCGGCCATTATCCAACGGGCGTATGCGTCGTCAGCGCGGTCGATCAGGACGGCGGATTGGCCGGCATGGTGGTCGGGTCCTTCACGTCGGTCTCGTTATCCCCGCCACTTGTTGCGTTTCTCCCAGCCAAGTCATCAACCAGCTGGCCGCGGATCGAAAGCGCGGGGAGATTCTGCGTCAACGTCCTGGCGGGTGATCAACTCGCCTTGTGTCAACGGTTCTCCGCCAAGAACGGCGACAAATTCGATGGCGTCTCCCACCGTTTGTCAGAAAATGGATCGCCCGTCCTCGACCATGTGATTGCCTGGATCGACTGCACGCCGAGGCGGTTCATTGGGCGGGTGATCATTTCATTGTCGTCGGTCGGGTTGGTACCACGGCGGTCGAACTACCCCGATGGTGGAGGGGTTTCGCGACCAGTTTCTTGAACTTCTAAGTCGCTCGATGGCGATTCGTGTCCTTCGTTCTCTTACCTCAATTGTGACCGAAGCTAAGCGAAAGGGTTATGTCGCGCAGAACGTCTGTGCCGACGTCAGCGTAAAGCGCGCGAGCCGAAGGCCCAAGGTCGTCGTCCCTCTCAAGGGTGAAATCCGGATGACCTTGCGGTTAGCCTCGATGACCAGCGACCGAGCGGCTATGCCGCTGATGATGCTACTGCTGTTTGCCGCATTGCGCGCATCCGAACTGCGAGGCCTATGCTGGCGACACGTGGATTTACGGCGCGGCACCGTATCGATCGACCAACGCGCCGATTACAAAAATGTGCTCGGGCCGCCCAAGTCGAGCGCCGCAGTTAGGACCATCCCGCTGCCGCCTGCGGCTGTTGCGGCACTTAGACATTGGCGAGCGCACTGTCCCAGATCCGCGCTCAATCTGGTCTTCCCATCACTGGGAGGTCGGATCATGACCCATCGCTATCTGAGCCATAACGTCTTTAAGCCGATCTTGGTCGCGGCGGGCGTTTTCGAGGAGGTCGTTCAAGCGGATGGCTCGGTCGAACGGGTTCATCGCTACACTCTTCACGACTTTCGCCACGCCGCGGCCTCGCTCTGGATCGAGCAGCGCGTATCGCCAAAGCGCGTTCAATATTGGATGGGTCATTCGTCGATCCAGGTGACGTTTGACACCTACGGCCATTTGTTCGAACAAGCTGACCAAGACGCGGCGGTCGCGTCTGCGGTGGAGCACGACCTGACGCAATATTTTGAAGCAGCATGGATGCAACACGCGGCCTGAAAATCCCGTGAAATCAACGGCGATCGACGTTCTCTGACTCCGTCAATTGAGGTTCGAATCCTCACGGGGCATCCAGCCTTTTCGTAATGACGCCGTGCGTGGGCTGCGCTGTGGCAGGGCGTCTGCCGAGTGCTTCGGGTTGGAGATGACGATGCGGCCGATCCGCGCACTGCCGTTGCTGCTGGTGGCGCTCCCGCTCGCCGCCCGGGCGCAGGATGTTCCGGTATCGAACACAAGCACCGATATCATCGTGCTGGGCAGCGGACTCGAATTGCCGCCGGGGACCCCGGCGTACGGATCGGTGACGATCGATCGCGACCGGCTGACCAACGATGCGTCGGGCCGCGTCGAGGATGTGCTCGCCGATGTCGCGGGGTTCCAGCAATTCCGGCGTTCGGACAGTCGTTCCTCCAACCCTTCGGCGCAGGGCGTCACGTTGCGCGCGCTCGGCGGCAACGCGTCGAGCCGCGCGCTCGTGCTGCTCGACGGCGTGCCGATCGCGGACCCGTTCTTCGGCTATATCCCCTTCACCGCGCTGTCGCCCGACCGGCTGGCGGCGGTGCGGATCACCCGCGGCGGCGGCGCGGGCGCGTTCGGGGCGGGCGCGGTCGCGGGGACGGTCGAACTCGTCAGCGCGGGGCGGGCGGACCTGCCGACGGTCGCGGGCGAGGCGTCCTACGGCAGCTTCGATTCGCAGCAGGTCTCGGCCAGCGTGACGCCCGATCTCGGCACCGGTTTCGCGACGCTGTCGGGGCGGTTCGAACGCAGCGATGGCTTCTACACGACCCCGGATTCTCAGCGTGTCCCGGCGTCCGCCCGCGCACGGTTCCGCGACTGGTCGATCGGCTTGCGCACCGTCGCGCCGATCGATGCCGAGACCGAACTTCAGGCGCGCGCCGTCGTGTTCCGCGACGACCGGACGCTGCGTTTCGACGGCGCCGATTCGCGTTCGGACGGGGAGGACGCCAGCATCCGCGTGATCCATCGCGGCGCCTGGCAGATCGACGCGCTCGCCTATATCCAGGCGCGCAATTTCACCAACAAGGTGATCAGCAGCACGTCGTTCAAGCTGACGCTCGATCAGCGCGATACGCCATCGACCGGGTTCGGCGGCAAGATCGAACTCCGCCCGCCGGTCGGCCCCGACCACGTTCTCAGGATCGGCGGCGACGTGCGCGTCGCGGACGGCGAATTGTTCGAGGACGCGTACAGCACCGTCACCGGCCTGATTACCGCGCGCCGAAACGCCGGCGGGCGCCAAAGTACCGCCGGCCTGTTCGTCGAGGACGATTGGACGCTGGGCGATCTGGTGCTGACCGGCGGCGCGCGGGTCGATCGCTGGACGATCACCGACGGGTTCTTTCGCGAACTGGCCGCCGGCAACATCGTCGATGCCGACAGCCATTTTGCTGATCGTCGCGGCACCGAAGCGACCGGACGCGCCGGCGCCTTGTTTCACGCCGGATCGGTGGTGGATTTGCGCGCGGCGGCCTATACCGGGTTCCGCCTGCCGACGCTTAACGAACTCTATCGTCCGTTTGTCGTCTTCCCGGTCACCACCCAGGCCAACGAGAATCTGGGGCTGGAGAAATTGCGCGGCGCCGAAGTGGGCGTCGATTTCAGGCCTGCGAACTGGGCCTCGCTCGGGGTCACCGCCTTCTACAATCGGCTGAACGACGCCATCGCCAATGTCACGATCGGCCCCAATGTGCGCCAGCGCCGGAACGTCGACGCGATCGTCGCCAATGGTCTCGAGGCGACCGCCAATTTGCACTATGGCGCAGTCTCGCTCGACGCCTCCTATGCGTTCAGCGACAGCAAGGTCGATGCGCCGGGCGCGGCGTTCGACGGACTGACCCCGGCACAGAGCCCGCGCAACACCGCCACCGCGACGCTCTCTTATTGGTACAAGAATGCGCCGCTACTGTCCGCCACCGTCCGCCACGTCGGCAGGCAATTTGAGGACGATCTCCAGACCGACGTCCTCCCCGCCGCGACCACCGTCGATGCGGTTGCACGCCTGCCGGTCGCGCGGGGTTTTGCGGTGATCGCGCGCGCGGAAAACCTGCTCGACGAGACCGTGTTGACCCGCAACCAGGCGGGCTCGATCGATCTCGGCACGCCGCGCACGTTGTGGGTCGGCGTGCGGTTCGGAGGATGAAGGGCGGCGAACGGCCCCGGTTTCAATTCGGCGGCGGTGAAGGCGTCGAGCAAAGACCCGATCCGCCGCCATGTCGCGTCATGTGTCCGGCAGCGGACTTGCACCGCAGCCGCCTTCATTCACGATGAATACCCACAGACCCTAAACCGGCGCCGCGTCCATTCCCGCGCCGTAATGGTGCCATGTCAGGATCGCCAGCGCACCGCGGTGCGGCCGCCACGCCTCCGCCAGTTCGCGCGTCAGTTTCTCGCTCGGCCGCGCCTCGTGACCCAGGATCCGGCCCAGTTCGATCTGCACCGCAAGATCGCCTGCGGGCCAGATGTCGCCGCGTCCTTCCGCGAACAACAGATAGATTTCCGCCGACCAGCGGCCGATCCCCTTCACCCGGACGAGCGCGGCGATCGCTTCCTCGTCGTCTTCGGGCAGGTTCGCGAGATCGAGCCGTCCACTCGTCACCTCGTCGGCGAGGCTGCGCGCATACGACGCCTTTTGGCGCGAGAAGCCGCAGGCGCGCAGCGTCTCGTCGCTCGCCGCCGCCACCGCGACGGGATCGGTCGGATCGCCGATTGCGGCTTCCAGCTTGCGCCAGACCGAATCGGCGGCCTTCACGCTGACTTGCTGGCCGACGATCGTGCGCAGCAACGTCGCATAACCACGCTCGCGAATGCGGGGCGGGGGATAGCCGACGCGCGTGATCGCGGCGGCGAACAGCGGCTCTTGTGACGAAAGGGCGTCGAGGCTCTCGCGGAGCCGGCTCTCACTTAGCCCCATTGCGGCCTCCGACGGATGACGGCATGGGGCAGGGAGAAATATCGAGGAGTGCATGATGCCAAGGCTTATCGTCGTGACGCGCGATGGGGAAGAACGCGAGATCATGGGCGAGACGGGCCTGTCGGTGATGGAGGCGATCCGCGACGCCGGGATCGACGAGATCCTGGCGCTATGCGGCGGTTGCTGCAGTTGCGCCACCTGCCACGTCCATGTCGACCCGGAATTTGCGGCCAAACTGCCGCCGATGAGCGAGGACGAGAACGATCTGCTCGATTCGTCGAGCGACCGCAACGAAACCTCGCGGCTGTCGTGCCAGCTCCAGATCACCGATGCGCTCGACGGGCTGAAGGTGAAGGTCGCCGAGGAAGACTGAGGTTTCGAGACCGCCGCATTACCGCGCCGTCACCGCGTAGAGCGCGATCGCGGCGGCGTTCGAGACGTTGAGGCTTTCGACCTTCGGGCCGATCGGCAGCTTCGCCAGTTCGTCGCAATGCGCCTCGGTATTCTGGCGCATCCCTTCGCCCTCGGCGCCGAGGACGATCGCGATCCGCTGTTCGCCCATGACCTGCGCCAGCGTCTGCGGCGCGTTGCCGGTCAGCCCGATCCGCCAGAAACCAGCCTCGGCGATTTCTTCCAGCGCGCGCGCGAGGTTGACGACGCGGACCCAGGGTACGGTCTCCAGCGCGCCGCTAGCGGC